>CADCML010000012.1 GCA_902802535.1 uncultured Bacteroidia bacterium | reverse complement strand
TTTTGCAGCGGAGATATGGCTGAGTGGTCGATAGCGGCGGTCTTGAAAACCGTTAAGCCGAAAGGCTTCGGGGGTTCGAATCCCTCTGTCTCCGCAAGGGGCGACAGTTTGTCGCTTTTATAATGAAAGACCCTATCTGTCTAAGGTAGTAAGGAGAGATGCCGGAGTGGTCGATCGGGGCGGTCTCGAAAACCGTTGAACGCTTTGCGTTCCAAGGGTTCGAATCCCTTTCTCTCCGCAAAACAATCGGTATAACCAAGTGATTATCACAAAGTTATACCGATTTTATTTTAACCCATCTACCAAAAAATCTACCGTTTTTTACTCAATTTCTTACCCTTGAGCGCATCGGGATTAGAGGTTAAAAAAGCCGCCAATTTTTCACCGTCAAAACAAATCTTTCTGCCCACCCAATATGAAATCCCGTTTTCTTCAAGTATCTTACTATTGACAATTTCCTGTGCTTTAGTCACCCCTACCCCCACGAATTTCGCCAAGCCACGCACACCCATAACTACGTTCACCGGCATATCATTCGATTTTTTCTTTGAGGATTTGTCAACAAGAACCTCTTCGGAAAAAACAGCCTTGGGATGATCCTTTTTAAATTCCTTTCGGCATTCTCTAACAAACGATGCGAACAAACGCGATGACAGTATATCATTTATTATAGATTGTTCTTTGCTCGTAAAGCAATCAATGTTGTCCCAATAACAATCTTTAATCAAACGCTTTGCAACAGCGAATACAATATCGGCAGAATCACCTTCGATTTGCAATGATGCTGATAAAACATCCTGAAACTTCTCATCAAAATTACGATTATTCGCAAGTAGCAAAACATCAAAGAACTTTTCATCTATAGAAGCAGCCGACAAATTCTCGTCTCGAATATCAGAAAATGCAAGAGTCCAAAGAAAAGAAATGCGCTTAAGGTCATCGGTCAGATCCACTTTATCAGTTGCCCGTTGTAGTGCATCTGTATCAACCAACATAAATCCACTTTCCAAATCAGAGTATGCACCTGATGGGCATTTTATTCTTTCCAACATCATTCTTCTGCATTTCGGGGAGATCGATTTCAAAATATCCACCATTGACCCGACCGATAGCCTAAACTCATTTGTCAACACCGAGCCTTCGACAGAAATGTGCCCTTCCATGACAACACAATCCAGCACCCCTTTCAACGGCATTAGAATCTCATGATTAAAATAGAAGGCTTTCATCTCATCTTCCAAGGTAGAGTCAGAGCAAAGCATATTATAATAGTAGCCGTCACCATATACATCAAACCTTACAGCCGCAATTGTATTCAATCGAGCATAATACTGGTTAATATACGACAAAACATCCTCTTTCATAGCAACTACAATTCAAAACTCTGATTTTTAAGAACAGTCTGCAACCCGGCGATATACCTTTTTAAATCATCCCCTATTTCGTGACTTCTTGGTTTAAGATCAGGTGCCTTACCATTCACTCCGATGAAAAACCGCGCAACAAATTCATAATTAGCGGCTTTATCCATATCAACACCCAACTCTTGAAAAAGGGCCCTCAGACGTTCCCAATTTGGATATTTATTCTTGACATTAATACTCAGCCACCTAATTTGACAATCAGTTTTGGCGAACAAAATATTATCAAAAATCGAAAGAAACTCCGTTTTTTGACCATCCGCAAGACATCCCTCTTTCACAAGATACTCATAAACACTAGGCAAAGCTCTAGAATCTATAGTAATCGGAATCTTTGATCGAACTGAAAAACCATCGCCCATAACCACAAGATTCTTCCTCCCACTTGGGCTTTTTTCGACGATTGGTTTAAGTTGAACAACCAACCTCTCCAAATAACTCCTATAATAACTCATAATCTCCCTATAGTCAGGAAGGTCTTTCATTTTCAAGAACGCCAAAGTCTGAGAGCTAAACAGCGGTACGTGATCCCATACATCTTTCGGCTGTTTAAACGTCACATCCAAATCATCAACATGACATTCAATTTTCACCCTGTCAATCAAAACATTAGGATTATCAACAAGGCTCTTTACATCCTGAAGCAGAGATAAACAATCAACGACATCATCCATTGATAACACAGAAAAGTTTCTGCAAAGAAGTTCCTCTGGAGGCAAGTATAATCCAAAACACAAAACACTCTTTTTTAAATCCAAAATCATGGATTCAGTTTGTGTTTTTATTACTAACTGGCGTATCCTATCACTCTCTTCCTGAAGCATTTGGATTGAATCCGTTTTGTTTTCATTCTTCTTTGGCATACTTGTATTATTGCATGGCAAAGATATAGAACATTTTGAAAACACGACAAAGATAGCGGCACTTTTCTAATACCCTCACCCAATCCTATCAATACAAACACCCTTCCAGTCACAGTTCTTGCACCACGCTCCCATCCAAACGAACTATGCTTCGTATCGACATGGCTTTTTTGTACTTTTGCATCATGATACAGAAACATTGCTTCGAGTGCGGAACATCACTCATCGAAAAGGAACTTGAAGGCGAAGGGATTGTGCCCTATTGCCCCAAATGTGAGCAATATCGATTCCCAATGTACAATGTGGCAGTGAGCATGATTGTGATCAACGAGCAGACCGGGAAAATCCTACTGATTAAGCAATATGGAAGGCCGTGGTTTGTCCTTGTGGCTGGCTATGTGAACCGTGGCGAGCAAGTGGAACATGCCGTCGGTCGTGAAATCAAGGAAGAGACAGGAATGACCGTTAGTCGCATCAAGTTCAACCGCACAAGCTTCTTTGAGCCGTCTAACACGCTGATGTGCAATTTTACGGCCTTTGTGAAAGACGACAGCGAACTCTCACCCAACCAAGAAATCGACTCCTATCAGTGGTTCACGCCGGATGAAGCCAGAAAAAACATCCGCCCTAACAGTCTGGCAGAAAGGTTCCTGAATGCTTTTTTTCTTCAGTGATACTCTCTATCGTCGTCACGAATGGTAGATATCTGATTTCACCTCGTCTTTGGGTTTTTTGTTGATTTTGGGCAAGTCGACAGGTATGCTACCGTAAACAAAGACATCTTCAGCAGCCATTGGCCAATCGCTCTCTTCGTGCGCTTCATAGCTGACAAGATGCAAAGGAGTCATGTCGCCTCCAACGGTCGTTTCATTTTCTTCACTCAAATTGTCCACATTCATGCCCGTCACAAACAGGTACATGTCTATGACGATACGAATTGCAGCATCAACCTCTTGCTCATTAATCTCAATGCTTCCATGTGATTCCTGGTTCCGCAATTGACGCAACAATGACAATCTTTGTGAAAACTCCTGATATTCAGACTTCGGATTGTTTTTCAATCCCCTAAGCGCAGGGAAGGCAAAGATGGCGTTTGATAGTGTAGCTCCTTGTCCTTCTTCTCTCGAAGGCAGCTCCTCACCATGAATGAGATAATAGAGTTTCTTTAGATATACCTCGTAGCGCATCAGCAGCATATCCAAATACATTCGCTTATCTGACAGCGAAAGGCCTTCTGCCATGCATACAATATTAAGGGAATCTTTCACCACATTATCCATACCATCCAGCCCTGGCAACGATGGCGTATTCAATACTCTAAACATGGTGTTCACCGTATCATCGAATGCTGGCATATATCTTGACACCCCATTGAAATGAGATGCGTAGGAAGCAACAATCCGTTCTTTCAGGTTGGTCTCATTATAATCCGGACGAATCTTGCGACGCACCATCTCCATCAAATCTTCCATGGAGAACCCTTCCCTGGGTTGCTCTTGATTTGTGGTATCATAGTCAAAGTCGGAATCACCGTTTTCAACATTGCGCAGGTCTGACATGAAGATGGCAAACAATTGCTCAATGTTTTCGGCTATCATCTGCTTGAACAGCTCAACCTGTGGAAAATCGGTACGGTTTTTCAAGCTACGACGGTATTTTCCTTGGACTTTCTTGTATTCTGCCAGCTTTTCCTCTTCTGTGTAGTTGTCATCCTTCGCAAAGGCACAGAACTGTTCGTCTTCCTTGATAAAATCGAACATCAAGCCGATTTCTTTCAGCCAGATTTGCGCTTGTTCGGCTGTCAGTTGTTCGGTATCATGCAGCCTTTGCAAAATGGCCAGCACCTCATCCATGCTTTTGCCTTTGGGAGTCTGTGGACCAGAACCGCCGCGTGAGCCTCCGCGCCCTCTGCCTCCACCTTCTCCTCCCCCTTCCACCAAAATAATGCCTGGCTCCTCGTTGCTATCAATCACCTCGTACTCGTAGGGCTCGTCCTCCGTTTGATAGGTCACTTCACGATAGATATGGCAATAGACCTGCCAGAACATCAGAAACACTTCGTCATAGTACTTTCTGTCAATAACGAAAACGCCGTCCAACAACCGAATGCCAGAGAAATAATGACCCACCAAATTCCGCAGGTCGCGAGCAGGGTTTATCACCGCATGGTAGTCGGCATCCGATGGCTTCAAACCATTCTCTTCATTATATTTCTTGGCAAGATCCTCTTGATAAAAGCATTGTTGTATCCATTGACGGATTCCATCTTCCATTTCCAATACGAAATGTGTGTCTTCGTGCTCATGCTGATAGCGTGAATACCATTGCAGATAAGGTTCACTACCCTGAAGCAGTTTGTATGTGCGAGCCACGCTCTTGGCTTCAAATTCCGGATTGAAATCAGAAATGGCCATATCGCAGAACTTTTCGAAAGCCTGCCTGATGTTTTCCACATTCACGTTATGCCATGAACAGTCCACAACATGACAATCTTTTTTGTGATTATTATACTTTCGATTCACTCGACTGATGGTCTGAATGGCATTGATATCGCTGATTTCCTTGTCGAGGAAAAGCGTATGAAGTTTAGGCTCGTCGAATCCCGTCTGCAACTTATCCACCACGATAATCAAACCATTCTTGGCTTGGCGGAAGTTCTGGAGCACTTTCTCTTCGCTCAAGCCTCCATTCAGCGTGGAACATGATTCGTGCTTTTGGTCATCGCTATAGATGATGACGATGGGCGCATCCTTGTATTTCTCGTAGGCCGCTTCTTGGCATTTCTCGGCATACAACGACCGAATGATGTTGAAATACTTGATGGCATTGGGAATACTTCTCACGGCCAACATAGCCTTTCCTTCTCCGCGAATCTTCTTGTAAACCAGACTCACAAGTCGATGCACAATGAATTCGGCAATCTTGCGCATACGCGGCTCGAAGGAATAGACTCTATCCTTGCGGAGAACAATGTCGATGTCATCTTCATCGCTGTCTTCCAGTTCTTCTGGCAGTTGGAAATCAACAGGTACAGCGTAAGGAATAATGGCCTTTGTGGGGTCAAGAATGTAACCATCCTCAATGGCTTCGCGCATGGTGTAGCAATCGAACGGAATCCACATCGGTTTCGTTAACGCACTGCGGAACTCGCCGAACTTTGCCAGCGTTTCCTCACTTGGCGTGGCGGTGAAACCTATCAACAGATTCTTCTTCACCACCGTCTGACTTCCCACATTGAACGTTTCTTGCAGACGGGCGAAAAGGTCAATCATTTCCTGATTGTTCTCTCCGGAATTGCTACGGTGAATCTCGTCGATAAGGAATGCCACACGCATCTTCTTTAACTTTTTACCAGCAACTGACAAGGCATCTTGCAAATCCAGGAACTTTTGGATGTTCACGACGATGATACGCAGTTTTCCGTCCAAAGCTTCGATAAATGTGTCTCGGTCGGTCGCCTCCACAAACATCGACTTGTCAATGTTCATGTTCATCATCATGGTGTCCAATTGGTCGCGCAACTGCAAACGGTCCACCACAATCATCACCTTGTCGTAGGCGTACTTACCCTCGTAGCGGAAATCCTTCAGCTGCAAGGCCGTCCATCCAATGATATTACTCTTTCCGAACCCTGCGGCATACTGCAACAAAAGCGAATAGACAAACTTGTTGTTGAAATAGCGTTCGCGCAACAGGATAATTTCCTCTATCTTTTGAGGCGTGATCCCCTGCGTTTGCAAATAATTGCGGAGTTTGTTGATATAATAGCCAGGCTCCTTCTCATGGTCCAGCATCTCCGTAATGCGACCCATAATCTTGTCGCAACCGAACTTTTGCTTGGGACGCGGTGCTATCAGGCGGCCCGTGTTGGAGGTGCGTTCTTTCACGCCTCCCTTCTTTACGTATTTGTACTCAATAAAGTTGTAATAGAGGATCTCTTTCTCTATCATTTTCTTGTCGTACAAAGCATGCATCACATCCTCAAACCGTTGCTTCTCCGTCTGTGCCGAAGCCGTAACAGGATATACCTTGAACGGATCCAATACAGCGGGGGTCAATTCTTCCACAGTCTTAGCCGGTTCACTGGCGAATCCCTGATGAGCAAGGTCGAAGAACTGGCTGATGCCACGCATCACGTAGGTTTCGTTGCAGTCGCTGGCCGTCAGGTGTATGGCTTTCTCATAGATGGCCATCACTTCTTTGCGTTGTTTCATGGCCTTTGCGTCACGCTTCTCCTGCTCCGTCAATGCCTTCACCGTAGCCAGATAGTCTTTCGCCACCTTCTGACGTCCATTGACACGTGCCGTTTGTCCTTTTGTGGACGATTTCAGTTCCATGTAGCCAATGTAGATGCCATTGACAAAAAACATGATATCCGGGCGAATCGTATAAAGCTTTGTTTCGCCTACTTTGAGCGTATGACTCGACTCCTCCACAGCACAGAAGATGTTCTGCTTGAACTCTTCGTCTCCTTTCAGCTCTGTTCCAGAGACGTAGAACAGCCAAACCTTTTCACCCTCGAAGGTGATGGACTTGTGGCCATTGATGTAGATAGCCACATTCTGAGCATCCAAAAGGGTCTCCTTCACCTTGTCCTTCAACGCGTTTTGCAAGGCCTGTTCGTCATTACCAAACTTCTTTAGCAGACGAGCCCAGGTTTCAGGCTGACTATTCTCAACGAACTCGCCCATAATGGATGGGATGAACAAATCGTTGCTGACGACAATGTTGCTCACGCTGCGATAGCCCAAGCCCCCTTGCTCTTCAAGGCGGCAAAGGAACTCCATCACATATTCATGCTGTATCTTCTTCTCGTCCATATCTTTATTGTGGTATGTCTATTTCGCTAAATTATACTCGAATTATACTCGAATTATACTCGAATTATACTCGAATTTCAGATTCTCCTTTTTCGGTTATATACCATGATCTCCCTATGGCCTTTATTAACCCATCATCTCCCATTTTCAGAAGTATTCTTCCCAAATATGCGAGTTTTTCTTTTGGACTCTTGGTTCCAGGCAAAGCATTTTCCACAGTCTCGTAAGCGTCATTTCTCTTAAATCCGGCCTCGCCTGCATTATAAGCTAACTGCAAGATAAGTTTGATGAGTGTTTCGTATGCCAATCCTTTATTTTTGGTGTATTGAGGGACTTGATGGGTCAAACGAGCAACACCTAATGAGATGATTATCTCTTTGCCTCGACCTTCAACCAGTTTCCTTTGCTTGAGATGTTCGAGAGCCACCTTAGTTATCGGACGATGTTTTTGCACGGCATCCAACCATAAGCACTCTTTCAATGTCAGATTACTGCCACTTTTCAGCAGTTCAGTATAGCGTTCGTCTATCATTTTGCCATAGATGGTGACGCCCACACTCTTTTCCTCCTTGTCTATGTCATAGTCAGGCATGGGGAAGAACCTTTCTCGTTGCAAGGTGAAGATTTTCTTGATGCCTCGTCCCACGGTATCTATCATATTAAAGTGAACCATGCCCTTGCAAAGGCAATCGTTACGGTAGTGCTTCTGCGGCCCTTTATGCTCAAGTGCTTTTTCGATGGTGCCGGGAATAAAGTCGCCTCCGTTTCCATAATAAAGCTTGCCGGGGCTTTCCACAAAAACTATACGCTGTTGTAGAGTATAGTCTTGGTGGGCAATGGCATTATGCAGTGCCTCACGGATAGTATAATCGTCATACTGCTTCATGGTGTCGGGAAACAACGTGCCGCCTGGAAGTTCACGCATTGTCATATTGCGGATTTTTGCGAGCACCTTGTCAACGGTCAGCAGGAAAGGTATGCCGAAGTGTTCATAGTCCTGCACAATCTCTTCTTCATCCTCCAACGTCCAGGTAATCTGAGCCACGGCAGGATGTATTTTGTCCAACGAAGAAGGCTTCCCAAGCAACAAAATGGCTGCCCTGGTGACCTGTCCGTCGCGCATCATGTTGCTGTTGCTTAGGAATTCCTCTGTTGACCATCCGTTTACCTCTTCTGGCGGGATATTGGAGGCATGCACCTTCTTATACATGATTCTGGCCTTGGCAAGTGCCAATTCGTCGAGGTCGTCTATCGTGGCATTGGAAACTAACTGGGCAGTCCAATCCGGTATTGGCGGCTGGTTCCTGATTTCGTCACGCTTGGCTTGGTTCAGTGGCACTAGACTCTCTCCATCTCTGCCGTAGGCTATGCCTTTCCAGTGCATCACGATATTCCTGGGCGATGCGGGAATCTTGAACATAAGCACGCGTTTGCCCTCCACATGAATGGGCACTATCTCGCGGAATATCAGTTTGTCGGTGGTGTGCTGCGACATGTCCTGCTTCAGGCGGTTCAGCGATTCCTCACTGTCCTTGAAACTGGTGCCTTCGATGATGTGTTTCTTGTCCCAGCAACCCATTACGAGCCAAGCGAACTCGTGCTCACGGAGGTTTGCCTCGTTGCTTAGGGCAGAGAAATACTTGCCAAGGTCGTCGATGTCGTAGTTGCTTTCGGCACGTTTGAACTCAACCACTTCGTTCTCTGCATGGTTCCATAGCAGATAGAAAAGATCGATATATTCTTGTTCAGTCATATTCATTATGGTTTTTATGGCGACGATGAATCTTACTCTATCATTCTTTTGCCGCTAATTACTTCGTTTATCAGTGACCGTTTCAAACGCTTCAATGCGTCCGTCTGTTTGTCTATGTTGGCAATGGCGGCATCTATCTTCGCACATTTCTCGTCGAGGTATGCGGCGATTGATTGTTGCTCGGAGAGAGGAGGGAATGACATCAATTGCTTATTCCAAACAGAAATAGACCATGTAGGAATACTCACCGAATCTATAACCTCAGTCGAGATTGCCTGTTGCAAACAAAAACGAACATATTCTCTACAGAAACCCTTTTTAATATCTACTCTAATGATATGGTCAGAATACACAGAATTGAGTATTGGCAAATAAACATACGGTGTTCCATTTCTAGCTAATAACAGATCGTTTTTATTAGTATACTTCCATTGTGGAAACTCTTCAAAATCAGTATGTATAGGAATAATACCAGCAGTATAGAATAAATAATTTGCCTCATTATCCGTACAATACTCTTTGTCTATAGATTCACCAACATTAGATTTGTTATAAACATCCTTGAATCTATAGATTTTCCAATGTTCAGGAATCATCCCAATCCATTCCACACCTGAGTCTTTCAACTTCACGTGTTCATCAAGTCCACGTGTGACGGCACGGTTGATCATCGCTTTCTTCAGGCGAGTATAGGCATCCTTCTTCTTTTCCAACAGCTTAACTTGTGTGTCAATAGCGGAAGTCTTTTCATCCAAATAATCGACTATTTTTTGTTGGACGGAAAGAGTCGGTATGTCAAAAGAAAAGCCTTTAATGTCCTCAACCGACAAGCCTTCCCGATTTGCTCCAGTCTGAGAAAGGTTGATTTGTTCTTGCCCTTCATTTGAGATAATACAATAATGCAGAAACGATGGACTCGTAATATTCTTCTTGGGGCGAATAATACATACATGCTGATTCACATTACCACGTTCAAAACTATCTGATGTATAGAAACATCTGCCAATAGATGCCCCTGTGATATTCAAAAGCACATCGCCAGGCTTAACTCGGGTACTTGACATACTCTCATCCACCTCTTCTGAAATATACGCTATGTCATCCATGAGGAAACCATTGTCATAGACATTCTGACTCCTAAACAAGGGAATTCCCTGTTCAAGATAGGTCTCGGCTCCTCCACGGGGAGTTACGCCACTGCCCACTTTTGTAGTGAAATCTTTTACTCGTAGTCTCATACAAGAATCTCCTTCATATCTTTGTCCAGATCTGCCAGTTCCTTCAGAATATCCTCCACACTTTCCAGCTTTTCTGGCACGTAGAACTCTTTGTTGAAATTCAGCTCAACACCAATTACATTCTTACCCAATGTATAAGGCTTGAAAACGTACTTCTGCATGAACACATTTATCTCGCGCTCATTCTCATGCCCGTCGAAATGGTGAGGGATAATTTCGTAGTCGTTGATGTAGGTCGGTTCAATGTAGGTTTCCACAATGGGCGCTCCCGTCTTGCGGTCTTTCTTGGTCTTGGTAACAAAGTGGCCACAGCCTACAGCTTCACCGTCGGCGACGCGAATCATGGTGTTGCGCTCCTCATCAAAGCGGTATTCATCCTCTTTGACCTTCACCTTGCCTTCCTTGCAGATGGTATCAGCCACACTGCGTCCGTCATCATCGAGGTCGGTCAGCGTGAGCGACTGTTTGTTATAGTAGAAATGCTCGCGGTCGAATATCTTGCAGATGTCGCTGGGAGCGAAGTCTGTCAAAGCCTCTACGATAGTTGCGCGCTGGGTTTTATTCATTTCACGACGCTTATCACCCTTTGACTTCTTCAATGGTGTCCAAAGCTTGCTTCCGTCAATGAGCGCAACCTTATCCTTACGCTCAAAAGGTTTCTGCTTATTCATGATCCACAAATAGGTGTATATCCCCGTGTTAAAAAACTCACTCTGAGGCATCTGGATAATTGCTTCAACCCAATCGTGGTCGAAGATGTATTTGCGGATGTTGCTCTCTCCGCTTCCCGCATCACCGCTGAACAGCGTGGAACCATTGTGTACCTCTACGGCAATACCTTTTTCATCAAGCTGCCAAAGGATATGCTGCATGAACAACAGCTGTCCGTCGCTCACAGCGGGCAAACCACCAGGGAACTGCCCTTTCTGGTCGTTCTTGATGTCCCTTTCATAACCGCTCCATTTGGTGCCGTAGGGAGGATTGGCGACAATCACATCGAAGCTTCTGCCAGCAAACGGGGCCGTCGTGAGCGTGTTGCCATAGCTGATTTGGGAATGGCTGCGGAAGCGGCTTTCGATGGCGGCCAAAGCATAGAGCGCATCGTTGTATTCGCTTCCCCAAGTGTGGATGTTCTTGTAGCCCGCTTGCGTCTGAAGTCGGTCGGCCACTCCAAACAGCAGGTTCGCACCGCCACAGGTCGGGTCATACACATGGATGTTCTGATTCTTGGGCTTCGTCACCTTCGAAGCCACGATATCAGCAATCAGCGAGATAATATCGTCAGGAGTATATTGTTCTCCAGCCGTAGATGCGCTGATGTCGGCCCACTTGCGCTTGATGTGTTCCTCCAAAGTGGTGATGGCGGAGTTGTCGTAGGGCGAAAGGTCAATCTTCGACCATGCCGTGATGACAGACAACAAGATCTTCTTACTGCGCAGTTCGGCCACATAGTAGTCCATGTTCAGGTATTTCTTCTCGTCCTTTCCACGCTCAATGCCCAACAGCTTCTTCAGCACATCGTCAAAGGCTTTCAGGTAGTTGTCGAAGTCCTGTTCAAAGGTGGTGTCGTTGCCACAGATGCTGCTCAGCGTTTTGCCTTCCATCACGATATACTCATTGTAGCCGCAATCCATGTCGATGAAAGCCTCCTTGAAATCCTCGGGGTCATCCTTTACGGTCAGTCCCTCTTCTTCCTCCACACGTTTCATGGCGTTCAGCATACGTCCTTCGAGCATCATCAGTGCGAAAAACGGCATCATATAAGCCGGGAAGTCGCTCTGTTTCACGCTGGCTGCCAGCAGCAAATCGGCGATTGCCCAAATATCGCTCTCGTAGTGCATGATGTCACGAGGTTGGGGGTGTAGGTTTTGAGTGTCTGTCATATATCCTTCCTTTTATTGTTTTCGTTTGCAAAATTACAGTTTATAGGTTCAGTCTTGTTGAAGGTGTTAGATTATTCTACAGCTCTTATTTTAGCACTATAAGGATACCCATAATACTCTTCTTCTTTAACACCATATAGTTCCACCAAAGAACCAAGAAATCTCTCCGCAACTCCCTTATATATAGAACAATCTCCACAATGGTAATGGCCTCTGCTATCCAACTCTACTATCATTCGTGCACCTTCATATTTTTCTTTTGACTTTCTAAGTATTCGTGCTGAAACATTCTCAACCTGCATACATTGGTTTTTCTTTACATTGGGATGTTCTTTCACAAACTCTCCATACCATTTTATCACATAGCAAAGTTGCAAAACATACCCGAAAAACAAATCCTTGCTACTCTCATCAACCTTGAATGGTCCGTCATCAATTTCATAAGTGTGGGAATCGACATTTGCATATACAAGAATGCCTCTTACTATGTTCGCCACATTGTCGGGAAACACACAATCGTTTTCATTTCCCCAACGAATAGTCCCTTCCACATCATGCTCCTTGCCATTCAAATTGACGGTACCGCCTTTCAAATAAAGACTCGAATATGTAAGATTCACATGGTCTTCTTTGTCGAAACAGTATGGTGAAAGAAGCCCTTGTTTTCTTGCGGAACGAAATATATACTCTAGCACTTTGCGCAAAGGATTGCCTTGATACTCAAAACCAATATTTTCCTCTGGATAATACAATGCACCAAGTACCTTGAGCATTATTTTTCTCGCACGGTCATCAATCAATCTCTCGTCCCCCAAATAGACAAATACATCCCTATGCCGGAAAAGGACCACATTGTTGGGCTGTTTGCTAGCAACTTCAAGAATAGTCTGAAACATACGCTCATACGAGCCCGTATCCGATTTGATATACAACATTTCTCCCCATTCACTATTTCTTCCTTCGCTGATATTTGTGGTAGTGCGGTTGAAATCGCTCATCGTCCCTTCCGAAAAGACATACCAAGGCTTCTCACTCCTGTTTTCTCCACAGATAACATCTATTCGACCTTTGGCATAAGACAAGAAAGTGTCTTTAAGTATTGCTGCATTTTTAATTCTGCAATAAGCATCAAGTATAATTGCAGAATACGAATGAAAATCATTCCTTAACGCCTTTTCTGCATCATCCCAATTGTCATACCGATCAAGTTGAATACGATAGTTTTTTCTAGCAATGATTTTCAAGCTAGAATCAAACTTATCCTCATCCTCCACCCAAAGGACTTTATACATTACTCCTGAATTATTCTCCATCATAAGAAATGTTTTTTGTATTATGGAACACAAGTTTATAACAAACTGGGAACTCTTCACTTGGGTTGGAAAGAAATTCAACCTCACCATCAAATTGTTGTATCAGATTCCTGACCTCATAACCGCCTATGCCAGAATGATTCTTTTCTGAAGAGCCAGTCCTATTGTATGTAAAAACATCCTCTTGCGAGATGTCAGATGTCAATGGTTCTCCATTGTTCGACACCAACACAATACAGTCAGTGCCCTCCAACGAGGACTCTATCCTCACAATATTGCCAATCTTAACTTCATTTCTAAAGCCATGACAACAGGCGTTGCTGACAATATCATCGAATATCATTGTTAATGCCTCTTGTGGAAAGACAACTGTAACACTCGAAGCTCCATCAATAAACTCATATTGAAACTCTGGTTTCCTGTGGGTTTCTATGTAGTTGTTGATAAAACTCGATATGGAAAAATCAGAACTTATTAGACGATGGCCTCTATCGAATCTGTTAATCTGAGTTTGTATTTGGGTGATGCCATTATATAAATTATCGAAGACATCTTCGACAGTTATACCCTGCTCATCGTCTACAACAGCATCTGAATCATACTTTATCAATCCCTCATCATGCGCTATTTCAAGAACCTTCCACCAACTATTAAGGCTTAAAACAGCTTGACCTATCGCATGTTTTTTCATGTGAATGTCATCACGGAATCTGTCAAAACTGATTTGTATCTTCTTCTCGGCAGCAGACAAACTCTTATGGGCGTCCTCTCGGCACAATCTGTCTTGCTCGTCTTTCGAAGGAACAACAATTTTAATGTCTAGGAAGTCTCTCTCCGAGAGTTTTGTTGCAACAGTGCCTGTAGCTAAAGCCTCCGCTTGCATTCTAACCTCATCTGAAAGGATGCTTCGTAAGAAGAACTCCTCACTAACCATAGCACTGGTTACATTGACGGCTACAATTGGCTGCTGAAGTATCACACAATTACTATTATTTATACCAATAACCTTTCCAACCTTAAACTTGCCATTAATATAACCTACCAACAAAGCATTATTCTCCAAAACGCGTAATGTCGTGGAGTAAGAATTATGTTCGATTTTTGCCTGCACATCACAACTAATGTAGTTGGAGGAAAGCTCTTTCATTCCAACAGCAGGGAGGCTATTCCTTACTGATTCTTTATCACTTGATGAAATGCGCTTTAACACACACAATTCAACCAAATCTCCTATTGAGCATCTTCTTTCTCCAGGATTCAAAGTACTCAATCTTCCTTCCAAAAGATATCTGCCAGGATAAAGGTTGATCGGATGTTTGAGATCCTTAACAGTCCCTAACCAAACGTACCTTTTGTCTTGTTTTTCTATGCATTCCACGATGTGTTCGACTTTCAATCTTGCTACCTTACTACCTGCTACATCAACTTTTGCCCGAAATTCTTCTCCTGTGGCATCCACAAGGAGAACGCGCTGATCAATATCTCTTGTAAAACACAATGCGCAGATTCCAATTGTAGCAGCGGGTTTAAGGACAGAACCAAGCGCAATATTGATTACACTATATTTCCCAAATTGACCGAGTATTTCCTCCCTGAAATCATACCAAAATCTCTGTTCATTGCAAAAAACCACCGGCAAATAGCAGAACATCACACCATTGTACTTAAGATTTCTATTTGAGATCTGAATCAGTTCAGCAACCACATTTCGCTCTTCTTTTCCGCCCATTGGAGGAAAAGTGAAAATATAATCGAATGGTTTGCCCGATTCTATATAATCCTTCGCATCGGGACAGCATCTGATGTCAGCTTCAATTCCACAGGCATTGAAAACCATTTTGGATATAGCCCATCTCTCACAATCTATTTCAAATCCAGTAAAATGGCAATCAGGACGGGTTAGAACAATTTCAGCGTCACATGCATAGGGTAAGAAAATTGTTGCTCCTTCCTTTGGCTTTATTGCTTTTAGGAAGAGCTCAATAAGTTCATCAGGCATGCCTGCCTCGCCAGTTCTAGTTGTTTTGAAAACGTCTTCGTTTCTTCTGCTAAAGCAATACCGCATCACAGATGGAAGATTTTGCATCAGAGAGTCGATGTCGTCATTTGAAAGATACTTATACAGATCAACCCCATACATCCAAGCACTTGACGTCAGTTCTGCCTCTTTATTTGGCAATAAGCTATACAACGATGCAATGAGGTCCTTATATCCTTCGATAAAAACCCCAGCTTTGTCCTCCCTTCTCTTTGAAATGAAGACATTGATAATATTAAGAACATCGTTTGGAATCGTAGTTTCGTATGCTGCCATAATGATAAGTGTTCTGTTAAACTCTTTTTTTTCTTGCAAAAGTACATCCCATTGGTTCACCCATTCTGAACCTTTTCCACATAATTTAAAATCGCACCGCCGAGGCGTTGCTTAATCCGCTCCTTCAGTTCCACTGGCTCCAACACTTTCATGTTTTCGCCAAAGCTCAAAATCTGTTGTTCCAGTTCATAGTTCAGATACACTTCGATGGTGATATAGGCACCAGTCTCGTCCATATTCACCAGCCGTTGAGTCGCGCCATGCAGCGGCTTGGTCTTCACGTATGGCCATGAGGCATTCGACACCCATAGCAACACCTTCTGTGGCTCAGTCCTCGTGTCCTTCGACACACCTATCATTTCATCGAAGTAGTCAAACCAGTTTACATCAGTCGGTTTATATGCCAAATTCGCATCCTCTATGCCCTTGATGCGGTCAAACGCATAGTTGGCCATGAAGTCCTTTTCATCGTTCCATGCTATCAGGAACCAACGCTTATTGTACTGTTTCAGATAGTATGGATGCACGATTATAGTTTCTTTGTTATCTTGCTTAAAGCTTTGGTAAGTCAGCCTCAGGGGTTGTTTATCAACGATGGCATTGAAGAGCGGCGTGAAATTATCCATGCCTTCCAAATCCAGGTTCTCGTCGAAACCTACGATTTCATCCGTAGCCTCATCGAGCTTCAGCGAAGCGCCGAGACGCTCCGCTATCTCGTCCACCCAATTGAATTGAGGCATCCCCTTGAATCGTTTCAACAGATTCAGCGTCTGCGTCAGCTGAATAATCTCGTCCGCTTTCATGGGTGTCTTATAGATAGAAAACTCAGGGTCTTTGTACCTGTAAAAGCGGTTCCTCCCCTCCTTATACATTTCTATCTCTCCATCGGGGTACATTCGCTCTATCTGCTCCATGTCCGCCCTAATCGAATTCATGGCCGTTATTCTATCATAGCCCCTTGCTTCCAACTCCTCATTGCACAACTCAAAAATCCTCTCAGTGGAATACTTTCGGCCTTGGTCACTTAGACACCTGTCTATCACCTTAATACGCAGTTCTGCATTCTTCGTTTTTGGCATAACTAACCCCAATTTTGATACGTGCAAAAATAATGAATGTTTTCTTATGATACATCATTAGCACCAATTAAATAATAAAAGCTTGATGAAACAATATTTTATACATACTTTTGCATCATCATTATCAAAATAAAAATAAATGTTGCTTCTTTCTTTCTCTAATTTTATCAATAGTTCCATTTTTTGGGAAAATCTTCTCTCCATTGTAGGTGTAATTGTCGGTGTAATCAGTATATTGGTTACTATAATAAGTATAGCTGGAATATTTTTGCCACATAATAAATCAAATCCAAAGTATTCAAGAACAGTACGTCCTCGAAAACAGAATGCGGCAGTTACAAGAATTGCCATTTGGAACTCCGGAAAGACATTGCTCCCTTCTGATTTGATAAAAAAAAGTCCACTTTGCATTAAAGTTAAAGATGAGAATACAAGAATTATTGATTGCTCATTAATCTATTCAGAAGAGAAAAATGACATAAGATATCTACGGCCATCAGATGACGGAAAAGTCATTTACTTTACTTTCGACCTGCTAAGAAATAACGAGGGCTTCGTTGTAGATGTCGTTCATACAGGGAGCTTTAAAGATTTGCAAGCTGAAGGCTCCTTAATAGAAGGAGGTGATATTTTGTTCATTCCACCTTCCCCAAGAAAAAACAGCATAATATTGTGTATTACCAACGCCTTAGCCGCAATCATTTACAGTGTTTGCTTTATTATGATCTTAGCTGACAACTCTTCACCATTATACAATTATCCAAAGATAATAATAATTGTTTTAATGGCCATGTTTCCCGCTATGATAATTATGTTGATAAAACTAACAAAAACCAAATTTAGTTCAATGTTTACTCCCAAAAAAATAGATAAGATTCTATTTGATTCATATAATTCTATTTTGTCGTTCTAATAGCTCCATCGATAAGAGAGTATAGGCTGGCCGTCGGGGGTCGGGCTTTCCGGGGGTACGCTATCGCTCCCGTGCTTTGCTCCATTCCGCGATGGAACACTGTTCGTCCCTCACGGTGTTCCCCGCTACAATACGCAAACCACCAAGCCCCTCCAATCCCCTGCGCGTTCCCCGCTCTAAAGCTTAATTGATAAAGCAGTCTATACTCCGCATTGGTGCGTCACCCTGGCTAATTCAAAAAAATCTACTCAAAATGAGCACGAAAAACAATTATCACTATTATTGCAGAATAAATTTGAAAAACATGAAAAACGAAGATTTCACTTATAACGAATACGAGTTGATGTATTTCAACAATGAATGGAACACATTCGATAAAATCGTTGTCACGAATGAC
This sequence comes from uncultured Bacteroidia bacterium, assembly GCA_902802535.1. Taxonomy (GTDB): domain Bacteria; phylum Bacteroidota; class Bacteroidia; order Bacteroidales; family F082; genus Limimorpha. The sequence continues at coordinate 93,528 of CADCML010000012.1, read as the reverse complement.
GAATTTGCAATAGATCTTGCTGACGAGGAGTTTAATACAAGGCAATGTTTAAAAAAATGGCAATACGGTGTTGCACTTTGGCGCATTAAACCAACTAAAGAATTATTAAAAACATACATTGAAGCCAAGGCAATGCCTTCGTCAGAAAAAATCAAAAAACCAATCAACACAAGATATATTTGGGCAACAGTCAGAATTGGCTATAAATGCGAAGAAAAATGTTCTGATTATGATGCTGTAGAACTATTGTTAAAAGACAAGGAGGGCGCATTTGAAAATGGCATCCTATTAGATGAATTATACATCAGTGAAATCATTAATAACGTCTGCATAGATTGATTCTCCCATCCCCGCCAAGGTGTTCCGCCCACCGTCCCAACAGATCCATTGCGTCGAAAAAAAGAGAAACGGACATTTTACAGTCCGTTTCCTTTCGAACCATCAATCATCAACCACTTCAAATTTGTGGAAAGACTATTTCTTGACTACGCTTTGACTGAAAGCACCATCCTCCGAATAAATCCTCAAACAATATATGCCAGCCGGAAGATGTTGCAGATCTATTTCGATGTGGCTATCCGAAAATTTTTCAGACACGGCCAACACACCCAAAGCATTAAACACCTCTATCTTTCTCAGACGATTCCCTTCAATATATACTTTGTTGCTAGTTGGGTTGGGATAGACGGAAACAGCATCTTCTAATTCATTTATGCCATCATAAAAAACGAAATTGGCAACCAATGTACGATTCCCCGTAACCACAAAACTATAGTCAGATTCGCTCGAAACAGCCACACCATTCTCGGTCCAATTCAGAAACGAATAATTGTTGTTCGGGACAGCAATCAGATGGCAAGTAATACCAGCAGAATAATCGCCATCTCCATATACGGTTCCTCCATCAGTGGGATTGGCAGATACACTTATCGTATAGACTTGTGATTCGAAATGTGCCACCAAGGTTCTATTCCCATTGACCGTGAAACTATATGTCGGGGATGTCGATACCACATTACCACCTTCCGTCCAGTTCACAAAAACATAGTTCGGATTTGGAGTGGCTATCAAAGTACATGTCTGACCCTGATTATAAGTTCCTCCACCACTAACCAAGCCTCCATAAGAAGGTTCGGCTGTCGCATTTATTACATAGCCAATAGGAGAATAGGAGAAATTAGCCACAAGCGTTCTGTTGCCTGTAACCGTGAAACTGTACGTGGGATTCGCAGATACTTGTGTGCTGTTCTCTGTCCAATTCACAAAGCTATAACTGGGATTGGAATTTGCGGTTACGGTGCAGGTTTGTCCTTGGCTATATGTTCCTCCTCCACTTACCGTACCTCCATTTGTTGGATTTGCTGATAAAGTTATGGTGTATTGACTAGGTTGGTTTTGGAAATGGGCCACTAATGTTCTATTGGAATTGACCGTAAAGCTATAAGTCGGATTTGTTGAAACCTGAGTGCCGTTTTCAGTCCACTTGATGAAGGTGTAATTGCTGTTAGCCGTGGCACTCACTGTACATTGCTGTCCTTGTTGATAAGTGCCTCCACCACTTACTGTACCTCCGTTTGTAGGATTGGCAGACACGGTGATTGTATAGTTGGTCGGGTTAACCACAAAATGAGCAACTAGGGTTCGATTGCCAGTTACCGTGAAGGAATAGGTTGCATTTGTCGAGACCACATTGCCGTTTTCTGTCCAATTTGAGAAGGCAAAACCACTATTGGCAGATGCAATGAGTGTGCAGGTCTGGCCTTGGGTGTATGTTCCAGCACCAGATATTGTACCACCATTAGCGGGGTCGGATGATGCGTTGATTGTATAGGTGGATGGTTGTTGGTATTGGAAATTGGCTGTCAAAGTCCTGTCATCGTTAACAATAAAACTATATGTCGGGTTTGTTGAAACTTGAGTTCCGTTTTCAGTCCAATTAACAAAACTAAATCCCGTGTTGGATGAAGCGACAAGAGTACACGATTGGCCTTGATTGTAAATCCCTGCCCCTTGTACTGTTCCACCATTGGAAGGATTGGCAGATGCATTGATTTGATAACTGCAACCAGAGGTTTGTTGGATGTTGGTGAAATTCGACCATCCTGGTGAATTCTGATAAGCTGACACGAAACCGCAAGGGACGATGAGAGGTTTGTCATAACAGCCAGCAAATGTGGTAGCGCCGCAAGAAGGAGGAGTTTGTGACAGAACCTCAATTTCTGTCAAACCAGTACAGTAAGCGAAAGCAGTATTGGCAATAGAACTAACCGAACTGGGTATTGTTAGCTTGTTGGAAATGCCACAATAACTGAAAGAGAGGCCTCCAATTGACGTAACTGTATTAGGAATAACAAGTTGATCGGTCAGATTTGGACAATTCATGACCAAAGCACGAGGAATAGATAACACACCGTCGCCGATTATGAATGATGTAATTGAATTGCCGGAAAAAAACGGTGTGACTTCCGTATTTGTGCAATTTACCGCATTGTAGTTTACCGTTGCAATTGAAGAGCATCCCGAAAAGGCATCCGTAGCCATATTCGTTACCGAAGCGGGGATTGTTACCGTGGTCAGTCCTGTACAATACCAAAATGCACTTTCTCCTATTGATGACACTGCACTACCTATTGACAATGATGACAAAGATGAGCACTGCATAAAAGCCCCTGATCCTATAGAAGCGACAGCATTGCCGAATTGCAAGGTTGTTATCCCAGAGCAAGCGCGGAAAGCATAATCTCCAATGGCCACAACTGAATTTGGAATTGTGACAGACGACAAACCACTACAACCCCAAAATGCTTCTTCTGGAATTGCTTGAACGGAATTTCCTATGGAAAGTGATGTTGCGCCGGAACAGTTATAAAAGACATCGTTTCCCAAGGAGGTCACGGAATTTGGTATATTGATGGATGATATTGAAGAGCAACCAGAAAAGGCATTGTCATGTATAGCTGTAACACTTGAAGGAATCGTAATGGAAGTAATGCCTATACACTCGACGAAACAGTTTGAGCCAATAGATTTTACTGAATAGGATACTCCGTCGTGGGAAACCGAAGAAGGAATCGTCATGCTTCCTGTCGGTTTCGTGTATCCTACCCAAGGCAAATAGTTTGAACCTGGATACGTTGTTTCGACGTAATGGTTAGATGCATCTGTGATATTGTAGTAGATGGTTTGTCCTGTGCTACATACCGCATAAAAATCAAATGCCCAAGCAGATCTGATTAGGGCGACAAACAATAAAACAAATAAGAACACCTTTTTGGCCATATCTTTTGTGTTTTCTGATTTATTCTGCAAAGATACTCAATCTGCCACAAACTTCTCCAATTTCCCCCGGACAATTATAGTTACAACCATTTTTATCTCTATTTCTATTATCTATATATAGGGAGACAGAAATTTTTGGTTCAATTTGGTTATCTTTGCAAACCCTAATGTAATCGTCAGTGTAATGGTCCAAATACCTATCATAATCATATCCTATCTTGTGGTTATCAATCTCATAGCATTTGTCTTATATGGGATTGACAAGAAAAGAGCAATACGGAATGAATATAGGATTAGGGAAAGTGTATTGTTATGGATAGCTCGTCTTGGAGGTGCTGTCGGATCATGGCTGGGGATAAAGCTGTTCAGACACAAGACCAAGCACACCAAGTTCAGGATTGTCGTGCCGTTGTGGATGATTATTTGGATTATCGCCGTTGTGTTCGCCGTTCTGAAATATTAGAGTTGGTTTTGAAACAATGGCCTATGTGTTGGTTAAAAAGCCTATCTTTGCAATGCTAAACCACACTTAATACTATCTTGGTTTCATTTATCAGTGGTTCAAATAACAAGAGGATAATAAAAACAAACGAAAACTGATATGATTACAATACCATTAACAACTGTGAACAACGCCGAAAAGCTATTGGAGATTGCAAATGAACTATATGCTTTGTACGAAAAGAAGATGAATAGCTTACCTTATGGAATCAACATCATATCGGAACTACGAGCTAACGAAAACGCAAACTCCAGAATCTTACTCTGTCTCCTTCGGTACTCAAAAAACAATCAATATCCATTACTGCAATTATTCATTGATAAAATGCAGGAAAAATGTTGTGAACCAATCAATATTGAAATCGAGAAACCTGACTTAAAAGGTCAAGAGAACCTAATCGACATACTGATAAAAGAGAAGAACAAGTATGCAATAATCATCGAAAACAAGATTTGGAATGCACCAGACGCTGACGAGCAAATCAAGCGGTATGTCGATTATGTGATAGATTGCAAGATTCCCAAAAGCAAGATATATGTCATCTATCTTACCGGCGATGGTAGCAAGAAAATAATGGATTACAGCCTGACGGAAGAAGTAAGAAAAAAACTAAAGATGACAAACAAATCTGACGGCCGTTTTATATGCATGAATTTCAAGGATGACATCATTCCTTGGTTAAAAGAGATAAGTAGATTAGATGCTGTCGTAAATGAACCCCTCCTATCCTCGGCTGTAATTCAATATACAGACTATCTTGAAGAGCAATTCGGATTACGTGACGAAGATAAAAAGATTGATAATCAACTAACAACAATAATGATGGATAAGCTTAAACTAAACAACCTCACAGAACTACTTCAAACATGGGATGAAGTGGATAAACTCAATAATTTAATAAATGAAGAAGCTAACCACAGGATTCAGGTATTATGCGAAACCAAGATCAACAAGGCACTAGAAAAAAGAGGATATTCAATACAGTACTCCGACTATAGCTATGGTGCTTTTTCCCTTCAAATCGCTTTTCCCGAATGGAAAAAATGCATGTGGGTTATACAATCAGAAAATGGGCGGCTTTATTCAGGAATACATATTCTCGAAGGTAAAACCATAGCTGATAGACACCTCAAAAAGATAATTGGCGACCAAATATTTCCAAAGCAAAACAGGAATTGGGCTGGCTGGCAATGGCATGAATACAATTTAAATGATGAGTTTTGGGAAGAAATTGAAGTCCACCATAATAAGTTTGTTAATTTCATTGTCAGCGAAATAGAACGTGTTAGAGAAGCCACAAAGGAAATGAATCTTTGACCATAATCAATATGAAAAGGAAAACTAAACGGACTTTTACGGCCGTTTTTGTCTTAATTGACTAATCCGTGATAATATGAAATTCCAAAATATGCTTGTCCTATTAGTCAACGAGCAAGAGAGCAATAGGAATTGTAATTAAATGATTGTTATGAATACAATAAACACCGGAAGGGATTCTATGGGTCAACCGTATTATTGCACAAAAGCCGATTTGCTTGAAGGTTGTTATCATGAAATGGGACATGTTTTGGCAACCTTACACTTTTTCCCAAAGGACGGAAGAATTGTCGGAATTCAATTTGCAAAGAATTATTCTGGTTGTCTTTTTGAAAACTTCAATACAATTTACAATTCATACCAATGGAGTTTTCCAAGTCAAAAGGATGCTTTTACTATAATTTGTATAGGAGGTGGGATTTTCCAACAAATGAAACTTATATATAATAACAGCAATTGCAGAAAAAAAGGCTTTAATCTAATTGAAAAATTACAAGCCATATTCAATCCTGATAAAGCTTTGCTGCATCTATTCAAGAGAAAAGTTAAATCTGAAATAGACGGAATGGAAATTGACTTGGACGATCTCAGAAAAAATTATCAACTTATGTTAAGTTGGGGATTGATTGAAAAAGATGTCGATTTGGAACCATACAGAATTAAAGCTATTTCGTTATTTTTTCCATTTGTAAAGAACAAAAAAATAGATGCTTTATGCGATGATTTTTGCAATAAGATTTTAAATCAAGCAAAAACAAATTGCAACAGCATATATTGTTTGCTTGACATAAAAAAAATATCAAAAGCTATTGAATAGCAACCCTTACACTAACAAACTGTTCCTTCGATATTGTTTTATTGAGAAAATTCCCCGCCGTCCTTAAAGACTATGGTGTAGCAGATTGTTAAATGGTTAAAACCAAAAACTTGCAGACATGCTTTTTTTGCATATTTTTGCACCAACAAAATATTAAGTCATGTTTAATACACGATCAACACGCCAATTCTTCACTATTAAGCATATTATATGCCTCATTTTTGTCTTGCTTTGTGTTAATACAAGTATTGGACAAAATATAAGTTTTATGGGCATTCCTTTGGGGATCCCATTGGATTCCTTTAAACAACAATTATTAGCAAAAGGGTTTACCTATGACTCTGAACGCTCTGATAATACAGAGTACTACGACACTTTCTTGTTTGATGGAAGGTTTGCGGGAGAGGTCGTGGGAGTTTCAGTTTTTGTAAGCCCCAAAAGCCATATTGTGTATTCTGTAGCGGTGCAATTTAATGGATATGCTTGGTCGATTTACGGGACGGGGGTTTCGGAAAATACGCAAAATGGAAAATTTGACGACATTAAAGCGTCGCTATGCAAAAAATACCCCTCAGTAATTCCGTATGAATGGCAAAACGATGAATTTCCGAGGAATGTGTGTTGGAAATCAGAAAAATGGAGTATTTCACTTTGTATTTCGAAATACGGATCTGCTTGGAAGAATTTGGGGTTGACATATACGGATGAAGAAGCTGTGGCTAAAGCTATCGCTGAAAAAGAAAGTGATTATTAGTTGTGGAGAATGGTGCCAAAAAAAAATGAAGGACCAAGTTATCGTGGTCCTTCTTCGCTTTAATCATCAAGCACCTCAAATTGGTGAAATGACATCCAATCCTCATCGTCGTCATGTTCCTCCAAATAGTCGTCGATGGCCTTGTCAATTTCAGTAAAGTCAGGTTTTAGTTCTCTACCAATCTTTTCCCCGATGTGCTTTGCCGCTTCCTCAATGGTCTCGAAATATTCCAGGCCATCATAAGAGTCGAGGCAATATCGGTCAGGGAAATACTCTCTGTCGGCATCGTTTGTGGCATATACGCAATTGCCGCATTCTTCCACACAATAGTAGATTTTGGATCCTGGGTATTGCTGTTCGATGAAGTGTCTAAACTCAGGCATTTCTCCCCAAGCTGTTTCACATGATATACTCACATGGTCGTCGGTAAGGTTGTAGTCGATGATTTCTCCACGGCAATAGACTTTATTCCAGTCACCGCCGAGTAAGTTAACTAAGCAGCCCATCCATAGTTTTCCGAATCCATTTTCAACAAGTGGTTCGGCCATTTTTGAGAGGCTGTCGATTTTCTCATAAAGGTCTTGTGCTTGCTCGGTTGTTCCCTTAAAGCAATACTCTGTTGAAGCCCAGTTTGGCATAGTTTATTCTCCTTTCTTGATTAGATGTTATACGTTCTTTCTTCGAGGTTTTCGGCGGTCATCCAGCAGACATCCTTTGTCCTGAACAGGTATTTATCCTGCAATTCGGTCCGCATGAAATCTTCGAAATCCTCGTATGTTTCGCTCTTGGATTTTTCTTCTTCCGTGAGCCTGATTTTGATGATTTGCCCGGTACAATAGTCGAGCATGATTAGGTAGTTCGGTTCCATTGTGTTTTCTCCTTTCTTGTTAGTAGATGATAATGTCTTTGATTATTTTCAGAAATGCAGTCTTGATGTGTTCCAAAATGCTAATCATGGTTGTTCCTCCTTTCAGTTGTTGTTTACGAATTGGTTTTTAATTGTCTGGACGGTCTGTATGCTGTAGCCCGTCAGCCTAGCCACGTTTCTGATGCTATACCCACGTTTAAGTAGCGATATAACCTCCTTATATTCTTCCTTCTTTTGCTCGATAGTCTTTACGCTACCTTTACGCCGCCCAAGTTTACCTCCTCGATTGATGTATTGTTGGCGCCCACTATTGAGACGATACTGAATGTTACTTCTCTCAATGTTTGACATTTCGGCGAGTATGGTGATGATAATGGATGCGATAGGGTTGACCGCACCATCGGATTGCAGCGAATAAAGGCCGATGTTCTGGATATAGACGCATACTTTGGCCTCATGCAGAATCTCAAGGCTTCGCAAAACCTGGAGTGTGGATCGTCCAAGTCGTGACAGTTCTGATATAAGTAGATAATTGACGGAATTGTTCTTGCAGTAGTCCAGGCATTGTGTAAGAATCTCCCGTTCCTCAAGCTTTTTCGCCCCGGATATGTGTTCCTCAAAGGTTCTCACGATTTCCATATTCTGTGATAAGGCGAATCGTTTCAAATCGGCCACCTGTCTTGCCGTGTCCTGTCTATCGGTTTGGGAGGAGACACGGGCATAGATGACGGCCTTGGTGTTGTTTGTGTTCATAATTAAATCAAAGATTTGTTGTTGAATGGTTGTAATGGTGTTCAAAATGGCGTAATCAGATTTATTTTTGAACACCCATTATTTTTGAACGATTGAAGGGAGCAACCGGCAAAAAACCAATCACTCCCTTCTTTTTTGGTGTAACTTAAAATGTGTGATAATTATGGAACCACGATAAGCCTGTATTCATCAGAAATCCGTTCCTCATAATTATCGCAATACTCGACATGCTCGTCTATCACAAAAACGAGCTGGTCAAGATATAAGCCTAAGATTGCTTTCCTCGGCTTGTCGTCGTCTGGCAGAAACTCTATGTCGAATAGATCCATGCCTTCGTCGTAGGTTATCTTCACAGTCCCGGTCAGTAGAAAACCTTGAACATGAAATTGGGTGCCGTTCTTGATGGTCTTTACAGTGTCAGGATCCACGCCCCAACTCCACACAATAGGTTGCTGTGTCTTCAGAATCTTCCAAATGTACTCGGCGATTCCATAGTCAAATTCTTCCAGTTGTTCCATAGGTTACAAAAATTGAAATTCCAAATAATCGTGATCCGGGTCTGCTGAGTTGTAATACCCTTCAAAAAACTCGATTGCTTCATCAAGGGTACATTCACAAGCCTCCAATGCGTCCTGGATTTCTTCTCGTTCTGATGCTTCAAGGTTGTCGAGGTTCTTCAATGCCTCAATTCCTTTCAGCCATTCCTCTTTTTCCACATCGAATCGTTCATCCCATGTTTCTCCCGAATAAGAAACATTCAGTGAATCAAGCAGGTTGTGAAATTCGCTCACTTTGTAGTTGAATGCTATACCATAGTCAAATTCAACTTTATAGGTTTTCGCTACATATAATCTCAGTCCCATAGTTTCAATCGTTTTTAGGGTTAAGCTTGTCGGCGTACTTGGTATAAACATATTCGAGGAGGATACTTTTTATACAATTTGCTCTGTCCTCGTCATCATAGAAGAAATAGTGATAGTTGGGATTGCCGTATCTATCCGATTCCTGGCACGTCCCTCTGTACCTCTCTCCACTAAAGAATGTGCTGTAGTATTCGGTGTTCTCGGTGTCAGTCGAGTCCATTTGAATATACAGGCTAACATAAAGCTTCTTGCTGTGTACCCCAACACCTTCAAGCGTCGAGTTCCAGTTGTTCCCTTTCCTCAAACCCAGTCTGATTCGAAGGTATTTGTTGGGCGAGCCTTTTTTCCCTTCGCCAGCTTCTTTGACCATCCTTGCCACAGTTTTTGGAGTGATGGCCAAAAGTTCTTCTTTTGTCAGAGATTCGATTATCTCCAATTTGCGTTTAGGAGCGTATCTTTTGAATAGCTCCAGGTTGATGTTCGTTTTCATTGTATTAAGGTATAAAGGTCGTTTTGTTTATCACTGTCTTGTAATAGGATTCGTTATTTGGAATCCTCACTTTTTTCCATACCAATCCCCAAAAAGGAGATTGCTTAGGATTGGGTTCTTCGTCTAATAGCATATCTACAATGCATCTGTTGATTGGGAATACATGGCATAATGCTCTTTCTCTGGAGCTTCTTTCAAGCGAGTTCCAGTATTTGATTGTCATTTTCTTGGTTGTCATAACTTTACTATTTTAAGATGAAGTACTCTATGGCCGAGTGAACCAGTATGTAATATCTTTTGTTCACCCGGCACTGCTTTTCGTATGGGTTGTAGTATTCCAGCCCCAAACCGTAATAGAGTTCGGGCAGGTGCTTCTTGATTCTGTCGACAAGCCACTTATAGGATAGCGGCTTCGATCCCTTCATTTTCTTTTCCCATTCCACTTTCGTGATTTGGGAGCAATCGCATTCCAGTGTCATTGTCGTCATCAATAAAGTTGATGTTCTTGACTTCCTCGATAATTTGTCTCAGGTCCCCTTCTTTCAGTGAGAAAAAGTAGCCCTTGTAAGCGTTCAGTATTTGTTCTGTGGTCAGCCAGGGATGGTTAAGCAAGTCACATTCGATACTTTGATAGGCTTCCTCATGTTCTTCTTCCCATGAGTCGTCCCATCCGTTTCTTCCAAAAAAACAGTCGTCATCTTCGTGGGGATAGACATCGGTGCAGGTGCTGATGATATGCTCGACAAATTTCAAGCAATTCAGCACTTCTTCCTTGATAACGAACTCTCTGTCAGTATGCGGCTCGTAATACCCACAACTGAGATTGATGGCCGATACTTTAAGCCCACGTTCTTTAAGCTCTCCAACATCCGTAATAAGGCCACACTCTTCCTTGTAGCCAAAAAGTTCCGGTTGTATGGCTTTCACAAATTCGGGTGAGCATAGATTTGTCCACCCACCGATGGTAGTAATCAGGTCGCTTCCATTCCGTCTGTCACATTGGATGACGAACCTGCAATCATCGAAAAAGCTCATGTCACATTTCCCTGAGCCTACACATCCCACTTCCTCGCCGACAAAAAACACGGCCTTGAGGTGTTCAAACTTCTGGAGGCACTTGAGGTTTACCCAAACTCCTACCTTATCATCAGCTCCAAGTCCCTCTTGCCGCTTGTTCTTTCGGGAAAAGCCAAAGATGTAATCCTTCGTTTCGATTGCTTCGAAGTCCTTGCTATGGGTTCGTTGAACTTGGTCTATGTGGGCACTCATACAGGGGTATGTTTCGGATTCCCCTTTGACCACGTAGATGTTTCCTATTTGGTCTGTCTTGATGGATGCTTCAGGTACATTGTTTTTGATCCACCATTTGATGAATTTCCTCATCTTCTTCTCGTTTCCAGAAGGTGAGTAAATCTTGAATAATTCCTTTAATAATTTCATAATGTGCAATGTGTTAAAGGGGAACAAACCAGATTTTTCATCCAGTAGGTTCCCCTTGGGTTAATGATTTGTTGCTTAAGCTGCCAATACTTCCTCCGTTTCCTCGATGTAGTACGGAAGTCCAGTCATGGGATTCACTCTGTCGTAGTAAACCCCATCATAAAGTATGAATTGGGATGAATGTCTGTCAAGTGATTGTTTGCTGATGGTCTTTTCCACATAGTTGACCACGTTCCAATCCCAATGTAAGTAAGTCGTAAGGTCTCTCTTGTCCTCGTAATAGGCTTTATCGAAATCGCTGTAATGCCAGTTTTCTTCCATGAACCCTTTTTCTGCTTTCGCTTTGCACTTATCACAGCAGTAATCTTCGCCTGTGATATCGGAGTGTTTGTTATGGTCGGAAAGATACGATTCACCACAGCAGTCACAAGTCGAAACATCGTCCTCGTGGTAATACTCGCCGTTGATATAGACGAAATCATCCAATCTTTCTGTGTCGCAGGTTTCTTCGTGTCCGTGTACATAGACTGTTGTCACCTCGTAAGCATCCGTGTCGTGATAGCTGTCGTATTCTTGCGGGTCATCATCGTCATCATCATCGCAATCTCCATACAAGTTCAAATCTGTGGTGTCGAGGTTGTATTCCGCACCCTGCTCGGGATAGTTATATGCAATTCTCTTGTTCATGTCATACCATTTGAAGGAATCCTGATATGAAAGGGTGTCATCACAACCCAAATCACAGTCTAGACGGAACTTCTTTCCCGAAAGAGAGTTCCCATTGCAGTCCTCAAAGCTGGTAGCATCCCCACAGCCTGCACCGATAGTCTTAAAACCATCAATGTGTTTCTCACGAATTAGAGCGTCAATCAATGCTCTCTTGAGCTTGGCATCAGAGCCGCTTGAATACTGTCTCTCGGCCAGTCTCCAAATCTTTCCGTTCTCATCGTAAACCTTGTTGTAAACGATGCATCTTGCCACCACAACACCTTCTCGGTTTTCCAAATAAGCCGCTGAAGCATCAATGGCGTTTTCATAGAAATAGTGATGTCCTCTGTCAACCATGCATGATCCAAAGTCACCAGAGCAATGGTAAGAGGAGTAAATCCGTGCAAACTCCTTGTTCACGAAAAGCTTGTTATCGGCAAGAGTCGATGAGGAATAGCTTTGGAAATCAGTAGCAAATTCCTCCATGAGATATACCAGCACTTGTTCAGGCAAGGTCTTTCCAAATTCCGTTTCCATTATTAAGGTTTGAAGGAATTTCCCTGCTTTCATTTTGTATGCTCTGCCGTTGTTGCAATTCTTATATCTGCAACATTTGACATCACCGTCTTGACAAACTCCGTTGAACTCGTCAGTTTCATATTTGCTGGAGTAGAAGGTGTAGTTGATGAGTTGTACTTTGTGGGGAAGGCTCTCATCATTGCAACCCGATTGTTGTACCCTTTCAAGCATGGTTTGTTTAAGCTCGGACATTGAGGCGATATTGATAAGCGAGTAATCGCCCGTTCTAGAGGCTTCCCAAAAAAGGGATGGTTGTTTGATGTAGGCGAGAAGAATCTTGTTTTTGCGGCTTTTCTCACCATCACCGTGTTCCACCATGCCGAAGCGTTCCTTGAATCCGGCATAGTCATTGAAATTGTAATATAACATAGTTTGTTGATTTTGAATTTGTTGTTGTTTTCGTTTAGGCATAAAAAAAGAGGAGTATCGTTTTGTTGATACCCCTCTCTTCGATGGTATTCAGAGCGTTAAAAGCCCGAATGGTGGTTCAAACAGTAATTGTAAGGCTGCTTGATACCGTTGACTCTCTCATGTAATTGTCATAGTCAATCTCAGGATGCTCTTCCTTAAGTAATGTGAGGTTGAGGCTAGTCCTGGTTGTCGGTAGTTTTCTCGTGAGTCGTATTCCTCCATCGGTGATCCAGGTCTTCACGTTTCTGGATTCCATTTCAGTGAGGATTTGTGATTTGATGCCGCTAAGTTCTTCCTCTACGGCTTCTTTTGTCAGAATCAGCTCTCGAATGTGTTGTTCTTGGGAGCTGATTTCCTGTGGGATAGCGTATGGGCTTTGGAATTGCTCGCCTCTGAGGTCTGTGTCGAGTAGTTCTTTGCAGATTTCGGACGGGATTCGCTTGACCGGGATGAGTTGTGATATATGGTCAAAACTCCCGTCTTTCTTTTGTTTGTTGCGTATGTGGAGAATGTAGAGTTCCCTTGCCTTCGCTTTCTTGTTCTGAAGCTCGAATAGATAGGCGTAGATGGATAGTTGCCATCTTGCTTTTTCTAACTTCTCTGGTGTCATCTTTCCATAGGTTTTCAGGTCGGCCAAGTCAAAAGTGCTGTCCGAGATTCTGAACACTTTGTCGATGTTTGAGGCATAATTGGTGAAGTCCGTTACCGTGTATTCACTTGCCTCGTGTGTTAGTGAATGTTCTTGGCACAATTGGATATAGTCCAAAACCTCAACACTTTGGTCGTTGGACCAAATTTTATCAAACAGTTCGCAGGATTCGTGAACACTAGTGCCGTAGGCCGCTGCTTGATCCAGTATGGCCTTGGGGATGTTAGCATATTCGTTCGGGAATAGTTGTCTTTGAAGAAGTTCTGTGATACCTGAAAGATAAGTTCCGTTCAATTCGTAAGTATGGTTTTCGGGATTGAAATTGACTCCCGAATCAACCAGTTCAATTCGTTTTGTTGCCATGGTTTAAGCTGCTTTTTTGGTTTGTAATTGCTCTCGACGTTGGGTGAAGAGAGCCTTGATTTCAGGATTACCCTCCACCTCGTTCTTGTGTTGGTTGTAGAGGTTAAGAAGGCTGTTGATGTCCTTCATGGATTCCAGAGCCGCCTTGATTCCTGCATACTTGTCGATGGGAGTGGTAGCGGTTCTTCGTGTGTAGGTACGCTTAGGTTTAGCGGGTTCAGGTTCGCTTGCTTCTCTTGTATTCTCGATTGTTTCCTCAGGCAGATCTTCTCCGGCGTAGATGTAAAGACCAAGGCCGAACATTGCAAGGTTCTTTACCAAGCATCGCATAATCGTTTTGTTGATGTCGAACATAGTGGCTGCATCAACCTTCTTTTCGATGTAGGTGTTCTTGTACTTGTCAAAGACTTGATACGTATAGGGTTCAAGTCTCATCGCTTTGTTGGCTCCATCCATCACAGGAAGCCACATTTCGTAAGTCAATCCATCAACCGTCACTTCGGTATAGACGATGATGCCCAGTCTCTCGTCGAGGAAATAGGGCAAATTGGTGTTGCTGTCTTTCACAATCCGATAGGTCGCCGAAGGATATTGCTTCTTAAATTCCGCCCAAGCCACAGCCCAGGTCAAATAAGTCAGACCGTTTTTCTTTTCGGTACGGTCATTCACGTTTAGAGCATAAAGGTTATTGAAGCCTTCTCTACGCATTTCTTCTTGATTTTTGTTGTTTTCCATTGTGTCTGTTTTTTAGTTGTTTGTTGATTGCATGAAAAAAGAGAGGCACACAAATTCGCTGTAATTGAATACTTTGATAAATGTGTGTCTCTCTGAAAAAGGAGCAAAAAAGCCCCCTCCTGATAGATGCTCTCTTCAGGTCAGTTGAGGAACCAGTCATAATCCGTTTCCTCATATCTCAGGGCTTTTCTGATGCCCTGTGAAAACTCAATGCTGTTGGCGTTGCGGTCGAGCCAGCGGTCAATGTAGCTGCCTTTTGCCGCTTCTGTCAATAGTTGCATAAAGTCCCAAGTATTGATACCGTCATCCCCGTTTTTTCTTCCGAAATTAGGGTTGGTGACGTATTGTCGTACTGCTTCATTAATGGCTTGGTCGCCCAGAATGAACTGGGGAATAGCCTTCTGCTGTGCCACTGGTAGAGCCTGCAATAGTCTCATTCTCCCGATGATGTGGCAAAACTGTTCTTCTGTCATCCTTGTGTCCTGCAATTCGGCCAAGGCGTTCAGATTGTTGTCTTTTTCAGGATCGAAGCTGCTGAATAATTCCAGAGCTTTCTGACGAATGTCCGCTTGTGTCATACATTCGATAGTTCCTGAATATCCGTTTGTTTGCAACATGAGGTTGCTGCAAACACGTACTTGCCATCCGACAAAGATTTTAAACTTCAAAGCGGATGGACGATTGTAGAGTTTATCATCTGAATAGGCTCTTACACCTCCGATTGTGAGGTGAATTTCTTGCCCATCGATGTTTCTGACGAGGTTGCCGACTTTAGCTATCCATGCCAATCTTTGGTAATAGATGGTTTTTTCGTTGTCGGCTAACTCGTTTGTTTTTTTGTAAAGAGCGGTCGGGATTCTGCCATTAATCTGGTGGCTTACTCGACACTCAATAGGTGTTAGTTTTCCAAACACTTCTTCTGCGGCATTATATACTGACATACAAAAGTCTTGATGGCTAATTGTCAATGTGTTGTCGCTGAAAGTTGGTACGATACATTTGTCTGCAATTTCCCCAAGGGTGATTTCCTGGGTGTTGCTCTCGATGAAGTTGGGATGTTTGTTCACCAATTCCAAGGTGTTTGTCTCGTTGTTGTTGTCCATAATTGTTTGTCTTTAGTTGTTCTCGTTATGGTTTGTTCAATGGTGCTGTCTTCTTCTTGAATAACTTTCTCAGTTTCTTGCTGTTTTTGAGAATGGTTACGATTGTGTCCAGTACCAAAATAATGATGTCCTCTCCTTTCTCATACTTTGTCATTTTGATTTTGTGAAGGGTTGGGACGAATTTTTCTTTCTTCTTTGATTCTCTTGATTGCGTCTCTTAATTCAAGACCGCATAAAACCAGCACCATTACTTCAGTGCTGATCTGTAATACTTTTACGATTTTTGTCATTTTTCTTTTTCCTTTCTGTAGTTTATTTGTTAGTAACAGGTTAATTGTAATTCTCTATATATAAGGCTTTTAAGGAGTATTACAAGGAATAAAAAAATGCCCAAAAAGAGGAACCACGCCCGTTTTATTCCAGGGTCGTAGTTCCTTGTTTCTTACAGACTGGCTATATCAGATGCAAATTAGGCATATTCATAAGGCCTAATTCCAAGTGATGCCCACCTTCTTGATTGTCGCTGATAAACTCTTCGTATATCAAGCATCAATAATGGCTGTCTGTTTTATTCTCTTTAATAGTTCATATATAAGGGTTTGAAGGATTCTGAAACGGTGGCTGGTTTTGCCTCTTTGAAACAAACACTTCTCTTGGAAAACAACTTTTTCGTATTTTTGAAGTCTCAAATAATGCTCGTTGTCATGCAAATCTTCCAACGCAACATACTCAACAAATACATCGAAAGCCTTGATGCTTTATGGTTTGACGGAAAAGAAATCCAAGGTAATTGAAGGATAAACAAAAGCATACCAAATGAGATACCAACACACCAATAGGCCAGGATTTTTGCTCGGATGCATCGACTTTTGCACCTTTGGGCTGTTCTTCCTGTTTTACATGCCTTTGGGTGGGTTGCAGGATGAGTTGGAAGAGATTCTAGGACATAAGTTGCAGCCCTATTGGGTAGCTTATCTTTGGGGTATTCCTACAGCATTTATCTACACACTCGTTTGGATGGCACGGATTGCAGAGGAGTTGAAAACCAAAGCCATAGAGTTAGGGATAGAAGCCCCTCACACCTCGTGGTGGCACATGTTCGGGTGGAACACCTTTGGCGTGTTGCTTTTCGGCCCTACCGTCGCCACTTATCGGTTCTTCGACACACTAAACAAGATAGAGCGCAAATTGAATGAAAGTGGTTCTGAATAAAAAAATGGACAAGAGGATGAAGAAGATTTTGTTCCTTCACGGTTTCTTTGCCAGCGGCCAGTGCATACCAGCGATAGCTTTACGAGAGGCGTTTGATGGTCTTGCAGAGGTGCTGACTCCCGACCTTCCGAGGCACCCGAAAGCAGCCATTGAGTTCATAAGAGAGTTTATTGACCGTGAGAAGCCAGACCTATTGATTGGCAACAGCTGTGGTTCGTTCTATGCCCAGATGATTGCTCCCTCAGTAGGCATTCCTGCTTTGCTTGGAAATCCCCACTTTCAGATGACGGAATTCTTGAAAAAACGCATTGGCAAGCACGAGTATAAATCTCCCCGTAAGGATGGCATCCAGGAGTTCGTCATTGATGAAGCCCTGATTGATGAGTTCGCCGAGTTGGAGGCTATACAGTTCAACAACTGCAATCCCGACTACAAAGACCGTATCTGGGGCTTGTTTGGCGAAGGCGACACATTGGCCCATTTTGAACCGCTATTTTTGGAGCATTATAACAGGTCGTTCCATTTTCCCGGCAATCACACACCGACCGCCGATGAAGTCCGCGACTGGTATGTTCCCTTGGCCAAACAGATGCTGATGGAATATCCTTTGTCAGAGAAGTAAGCATGAGTCAGATTGAGCTTTAGCCACAGAAAGATAGGCTGGAATGGAAAAAAGAAAGGGCAACAAACGCTATAGTCTGTTGTCCTTGTTTTTATGGTTGCTGCTTCTTTTTCTGCTGCAACAACTCAACCGTAAACTCAATCCTGTCGAGAAAAGACTGTTGTGAAAGCTGCTTAATTCTTGTGCAATGGTTTTCCTTGGCCTTTTCCTTGTAGTCGGCGAAAAAGTCGTTCTCGTTGTAGCTGATGACATATCTCCCTGTAAGCGTTTCAAAATCAGCTGTTGTTCCTGTTTGATAGTCGTCGCCCAATAAGATATGCTCGTCCCAACTGAATACGCTTGTTTGGGGCTGGAATCGTTGCGGATCCTCAAACCAGTTTCCATATTTCCGATACAATGTGAATTTCATCGTATTGTTATTCAAAGCGTCCACCTTGATTTGGGCCTTGTCTTTTCCCAACCAATCATCTAACCTCTGCTGTAATAGTGTTTGCATTCCGATTGGCGAGAGCTTTTTAGAGTCCAATACAGTTTTAATTAAAAAGTATTTCATAATTACTTGTATTTTAACGATTTATTTTTCTTTCTTGAGGTGATTATGAGCTTTACCCCATAGTCACGCTCTAATTTCTTGACGAGTGAATCATAAGCGTCAGTCCTGGCTCGATGTCTGGGAACGGCGGTTAGTATCTCTTGAAGGGTCGTTTCTATGATTTTTCCTTCATGTAGTTCGCCGTAGTATTGTTCGAGCCGTTCTATATCGCTTAATGGTTTCTCGTCATTGTCTATCTTTTTCATACCGTCATTGTCTGTTGCTTCAGGTGCGGTATTTTTATTGACGCGACATTCGGGGGTTACTCTGCTTCGCTCCCCGAATAGTGATTGCATAAAATTCCACCACATGATGTTTGTCTTTTTCTTATAAGGCGAATGACAGGGGGAAAGCGCGTTTTTGACATTTCAGATAGCTAGTTTAAAATAACTGTCCCATTTTTGCCCGTTTTTGCCAAACGGATATAATAAGTAGTAGTATCTCTAATACTACATATAATGATAATGATGATTGACAACAACATTCAGAGAGAACATCTTTTTGTGTGCCGATGTTCTCTCTGTTGAGTGTAATCAATGTAGAAAACTATCAAAAGTGATTTCAGGTAATCCCCATCCCCAGTCGATGCCACCACCTCCAAAGAACGCATCCTGACTTTGGGGGACATTAGCCAAATCCCAGTCGCTAACCTTATACCCAAGTTCCTCTTCTCCTGAAGCCGTGCAAGAATGGTTTTCTACTTTTGGGAAAGACCAGTTCAATTCGGGAAGTTCTATCTTCGGCATACTGACTGGCATGGGGTCGTCGGAGAAATATTCATCTATCCACCTTGCAATGGTGCTTTTTCCCAACTCCAAGCCGTTCTCGCGCATGATTTCCATATTCTCACGCAAAGACAGGTCGGAGTCATACAAGGTCTTGAACAACTTTATCTGTCTGATTTTGTCCTCGCGTTTGGCATTTCTCCGCTCTTCCTTGGTCATTCCTTTGTTAGGGTTGGTGTCTATCCACTTCTCTTCGCAAAACCTATATAGCGTTCGAAGAGGCACATCCAGTAGCTCCGCATTTTCACCGATAGATTTTGTTCTGTCATACGTCTTCTCAATCTCGGCCCAGCGTATAGTTTTGCCGATATAATTGATTTGGCCGCGTGTCGTGATTATTCCAGGTATACAGATGAACTTGGGTCTGTTTTTATGCCAGTATTGTATTTCCCAATGACAGTAGGCTTCAAGTTGCTCCTGTGTCATCTTCATGGCATTTACGACTTTCCTTTTCAGCGTGTCCAATGTGATAACCTTGTCGCTGTTATCGAAAAACCTGACGAAATCCACATAGAGGTTAAACAAGAGCGTGTCGGGGTCAATGTCAGGGAACATCAATCTTCTCAGGCAGGCATTCTTGAACAGCTTGCGCCGTCTCATCTGTCCGTCAACCTGTCTCTCACGGAAATACCAAAGTTGAAGGTAGTTTTCATCAGTCAGTTGATATAATCCGCATATCCAATCCTCTCTTTCGGTACGGTAGATGTAAGTGTACTGTTTTGAGTAGTAATGCATAAACTCTCCATAACTTAGAGTGGCCATATCATTCAACATCTGCTCGTTAAAGACAATTTGCGGCGTTCTTTGTTCAACTTCATTTCGAGGTTGCGGGCTGTCGATGTAGTCAACTCCCTCGCCGATGAAGTCTGATACGGAATAGATGCAGTTGCTTTGGTAGATCTCATTGTTCCCGAAAACGCCGTTCATGTATTGGCTTATCCTTGTTCCGCAATCGTCATCCATAGGCTCGCCCGTGTCAAGTACAATCCTGTCGCTGATGGTGCGTGATATCTTTTCAAACTCATCCTTTCCGACAATTTCATCAAGCACATATACCAGCCTGAAACGCCTTGATATTACCCCGTGTTTGTCCTTGTTGTCCGAAAAGCTCATATAAACGCAAGTGGGTTGGATAGTCAAGGTTGAAATGTACTCTGGAATGGTTTGGTATTTGGTAAAGTCAACATCAACAAACACCGTCTGCGAGCCTTTGAAGAATTGGTCTGACTTGATTGTTATTTTCATTGCTCCTTTATTAGCCCCTTTCTTATAGACTGGAAAGCTCTGATAATGCTGACCTGTTGATGTTTCAATCCAGTATTTCTCGTTTGGATCGAAATCATACAAGTTGCAAAAAGTATGTCCGTTTGTGGCAAGATTGAGGAAGTCTGCCACTGTTACGTTTTGTTCCCTGAAAGCCATCTTTTCCTTTCCAACGGCTTTGGCACCAGCCCTACTTAAACACGCCGTTGCTTCTTGTTTACTTTGATACGTGTCTATACTGACATTCGTATAAAATCTAAAATCTTCTATAATATTCATAGCTCTGCAAATGAATTAGTTGGTTAATAAACAATGTCTGTGGGTGATGGTGTGGAGATAATGTATATATCCCCATTCTTCCATGCCCTGTTGTAATTACTGTGGCCCATAATTAGTTTGGCCTCTTTACGGTTCTGAAATATTTCTCCCGTGGTTAAAAACTTGATTTTTGTATTCATGTCGAAAATGTATTGGTTTGATAATACTACCTCATTTACCGTGAAGCATAGTTCACGGCAGCCGAAGTATAATGCAAAAATGGTTATGGTCGTGGATATACTATTGTGTTATATCAACGTGTACTGATTGGGTCTTGTATTATTCAACCCAGCGCAAGTTTCTCACATCGTCGTTTCCCAAGTCTCCATCAATATGCTCCACGCGGGTATATTTAGTAGGGTCTGGATTGGGAAGGAAAGTGCTTGCGACAGCTATATCAACAAAAAATTTCTTTCCCTCGATGATGACATAATTGCGCCCGGTCGATGGGTCTTTGTACTTCTCTAAAATCTGTTCTTCCATTGTGTTGATTTTTAATTTTTTCATTCTCATATAACGGTTTGGAGCCTTTTGGGCTGCGTTTTTATCGTTTCAACAAAGCCGTAAAGGTCCAATGGTGAGTGTAATAGGGAAAAACGCTATCTGTAATTTTGGTTTAATTTGCATAGAGCTTTTTCCAACTATCGTGCCTGAGAATGTGTGAAAAAGCGTACATTTGCAGCCATGTTTTTTAAGCAACAAAAATGAAAGCACACACTATGGCAATGGCAACCGTCTTGGTGCTGACAGGGCTTTCGCTGGCAAGCTGCGCAAACTGTCAAAAGCCAAACGAGAATATGGAAACAAAAAGAGGCAAAGTAATTGGCATTGGAGGTGTATTCTTCAAGAGCCAAGACCCTGAAAAGGCAAAGCAGTGGTATGAAGACCATCTGGGCATAGAGAACGGCCCTTACGGACACGTGTTCACTTGGTATCACAACAAGGATGGTGAAGTTGAAGGCCAAACCGTATGGACACCCTTTGAATCCGACACTGACTATTTCGGCGACAATGACATGATGATCAACTACATCGTCGACGATATGGATGCCATTGTTGAACGATTGCGCAAAGAAGGCGTGAAGTTCGTTGATGAGGTTACGGGTTACGAAGGTTTGGGCAAGTTCGTACACATAGAGGACAATGAAGGCCGCCGAGTTGAGCTTTGGGAACCAGTAAAATAAGATAGATGGAAACAAGAAAACAATTTGCAGTGGAAAAGAAGCGTTGCGGCCTGAACTGCGCACAAGCTGTATTATGCACTTATGCTGACATCGCCGGAATAGACGAAGAGACTGCCATACGCCTTGCAGGTCCTTTCGGCGGTGGTATGGGAACTATGGAGGGAACCTGTGGAGCCATCGTCGGCGCTGGACTCGTGTTAGGGCTGGCCAACAAGGGCAAATCCCCTTCGACTAAGCAGATGCGCCAGATTATGAACAAATTTCAGGAACGCAACGGAGCCACCCAATGCAAAATGCTGAAGGGTGTCGGCACAGGGAAAGTACTTCGTGAATGTGACGATTGCGTTGCTGATGCAGCTGAGTTTTTGGAAGAACAAATTGGATGATTTATGATGACCGCTGACAAAGCCAACATGTGCTCCCATTTGCAGAAAAAGCTATTCGAGGAGGATGGTGTGTATCATCGTCTTTGGATGGCTATGCAGGATGACCCGGAACTGACTGCTGTGGTTAGGTCACGACAACTGCACGTCTATCGCAATGGCAAGAAAGTGCTGGTGTTGGCTGGAAAGGCCGCTCCGAAAATCGTTAGGGAAGATCCAATCTGTGAAATGTTATCAAATTGTACAAAAAAACTGGATTTGAAATGTTGAAGGAGACTCCAGAAAATATGTCCTAATACCTCTCTCCCAAAAAGTCATTTTACATTTACAAAAATGTTTAAGTAGCTGATACTCAGAAAATAAAATAGCAATATGGCTCATAAGGTGTCATGTACAACCTCCATAGTGTTTTTACAGTCTTTTTACAGCCAATTTACATGTCAAAAGTGGAGTTGTATATCCAAAATAGACTGCAAAAAGATAACTTCTCCACTCTTCAGAACAATGGATTGATTATAGTCATCGATATTTTTCAGTTGGCCTTCGGTGGACTTATACTTACCCCCAGCCTTCTTCTTGTCAGGCTCGAAATAGGTAATGGTTATGGTGGGGTGTTCGTTGATGGTCTCCCGTAGATAGGCCATTTTCTGATTCAGGGCATCGCTGTCCTCTTCGGCGAGTTCTTGTTGCTCATCAGTCAGGCGGGCAGTCTCCTCTATGGCAGCGGAATGACCAGTAAGGGCGGCAAATGGAGCAAATTGGGCGGCTCTGTTCATCATGCTCATTTGGGGATGCACCTTTGAGACATGATGCGGAAGATTGATAATGTCGTCGTATTCGTTCATGCCTTATGTCCTCCTATCTGTTGGTTCCTCTCTTTGGCAGTCGCACCTTCCTCAAAATTCAAGCCTTTCAGGATGGCGTTCTTCCCGAATTTCTCCTTTATATCTAGCAATGCCTCCTGCACCTTGCGTTCCTTGGCCAAATCAAGAGCTTTTTCTTCTTCATCCCGCGCTTTAACTTCATAATCAGTAAAAAGGTCAAGCTGTTCGGATGGCGGGGTTAGTGATGCAGCTTCTTCTTCACTGATTACATGGTTCACGGTAAGGTTTATTCTGCGCACAAGAAGATTGGGATTGACTATCTTCGCATACAAGTCCTTTACCGTCTGTGTGATGACTTTTCCTGATGAAGTGGGCGTGTTAAGGTTAGCTGTGCCGTGGGAATGCTTCGGAACCTGTCTGCCGTAATAGTCAGTTGTAATCTCGCCAAAGAATTTCGACCTCAATGCCGGGTTGGTCAGGTTCTCCGCATCATAGTTGATGGTAAGAATAATTTGGTCTGCTACAAGATGATGCTTTACGAGATTCAGCGCAACATCATCGGCCATTTCGAGTACCACCACTTTAGCCTTTTTGTAGTCATAGCCCACTGACAACACTTGCCCGTTGCTGATAGAATTGGTTTCGGGCTTGTATGCTTTGACCTCTTTCATCCCGACAGGTTCCCATCCCCAAGCGTGATCTATGAGAAGTTCTGCGTTCACACCGAAAAGGCTGTATAGAAGTTCCTCGTTCTCAATACTGCACCGTGCCACCTTACCCATAGTGTCGAGTCCATGCTGTTCCAACTTCTGTGCGATACCCTTTCCGATGCGCCAGAAACTTGTCAGAGGCTTGTGGTTCCAGAGCTTTTGCCTATAGCTCATTTCATCGAGTTCAGCTATCCTTACACCGTCTTTATCAGGTGGAATATGCTTGGCCACAATATCCATGGCGACCTTGCAGAGATACATGTTGGTTCCGATGCCTGCCGTAGCTGTGATGCCAGTTTCTTTCAACACATCCCTTACCATCTTCAAGGCTAACTCATGAGCGGTCATCTTATAGCTGTCAAGATAGTCGGTAGCATCAATGAAAACCTCGTCGATGGAATAAGGGTAGATGTCCTCTGGCGCAATGTACTTCAGATAGACTTGATAGATTCGGGTGCTGTATTCAATGTAGTAGGCCATCCTCGGCGGCGCAACAACATAATCCAACTCCAGTTCCGGACAAGCCTTTAATTCTTGGTCATAATACGATTTACCTGAAAACGCCCGATACCCGATGTTCTTTCTTCTCTCACGATTAACCTCTACGACCTTCTGCACCACCTCAAACAGGCGAGGGCGACCAGGAATACCGTATGATTTCAGGGATGGTGATACGGCGAGACAAATGGTTTTCTCAGTACGGCTTTCATCAGCAACGACCAGGTTTGTAGTCAGAGGATCAAGACCCCGTTCCACGCACTCAACCGATGCGTAGAAGGACTTTAGGTCGATGGCTATGTAGGTACGCTGCTTCATGTCCGCAAAGATAGGCATATTTATCGACAGAGAACTTCCTTACTGCAATTTGCTGAGTCGGATGGATGGAGGGTGCGACAGGGGTGCGGAATCAAAACGCACCCATAATAAAACAAACCAAGAGATATTATAAAACATTGATTTTCAAATAAAAGAAAAAACTAACAAAAGGTGCATAAAGGTGTGCCATTCAAAATGTTTTGCACCCAACGCACCCCATCTGCACCCCATATTGTACCCTTAATTGCACCTTTGAATCACGCTTTCACACCCTGTTTGCATCACCGCAAGGACAAAAAAAGAGCGGCCTTGCGGTCGCTCTTCAACAAGAGGTGAGACAGGTTTATGGCTTATTGGGATTGGTTGGTTGATATAGCCCTTCACTTATAAGGTAGCGTCTAACTTTATCAGGCTTGAAGTTCGTCTTGAACAACAAATTAATCTTTTTGGCAACCGCTTTATGCCCAAACTGTCGGGGGATATACAAGGATTTGATTTTTTCCTGGATTTCGGGCGTAAGTTCATCATCCATGCTTTTGCCAGAGACGCTTCCGGTTGATGATCCGCCAGAGGAATGAATCCTTTCCGCGTCGATGTCACGCTTGATGATGGCTCGTTCCTCTTCGCCGAACTTGAAGATGTAACGTTCCATGCTGTACTCGGTAATGTAGAGGACAGCATCAACGACACTTCTCTTGCAGAAATCATCAACCTCACCCATCTGGCATAGATAGAGCATGTGCAGCACAATGGCACAGTGAAGTCCAAGAGAAGTCATTCGTTTGGCAACCTTCTTGCGCACACTACTATAGGACAACCGCGGATTTGATTCTTGTTTCTGGCGCCACTTCTCAAGCTCCACCTTGACATATTCGAGGTCAATACAGGTTTCATCACAAGGATGATCATTACCGTCGCTGTCGGTAGTGTAGCAATACTGTGCCCTCCAGCGATCAATGTCGTCAAGGTAAGACTCCAGTGACGAACCACTTGCCTCGTCGGGTTTTTCATTCTTATTATCAGCTTCGAGGACACCCCACAGAATACGCGAGGCCGTACCCCCTTCAACCTCACCATTGATGAAATCGGCGACGTCGCCATTTGTTCCCGTAAAGACGTAGTTCATACGTACACTCACTGGGGTTGGATTGGTGTTGCCACGGCTACTGCTGCCGTCAGTTGCGCCGTTGTCAAAAGCCTTTCGCAGCATATCATAGGTGATTCCGTTCTGCTTATTAAGCGACCTCGTGATGTCTTTAATCTCTTCATTAAAAACAAAGATTGGCACTCCGCTGTTCTCACGAAACAGCCGCATCAGCCTTGCGTTGGTAGTGTTCGCGCCCACACACTGAATGATGTGTTGGTTCTTCTTCTTTGAATCGTCTCTGCCCTTGGCCTCATCATTGGCAATGACACGCTGGAACAAAGTCTTGTACCTCTTGAATATCTCACCCTTACCGACACCTGCTGGACCTTCAATTACAACTTGGATATTGGGGCTGTGGGTCTCGCCATCGCGCCATCCTTTAGTGATAACCCTCGGGAAGCATGATGCTGCGAACTCGGACAACGTAGCGAGCAGCAAAGGCATTTTGGTATTCTTAGAACAACCCGCCAAGACATCCTCGATGATAAGCGGCATAACTGGCATCTTATGATTTCTGTTGAAACTCTGCATGAAGGTCTCTTCCTTCGTTTGGTTGCTGGATGGTGATTCGACCGCTGCTTCGGTCGTTGGATTCTCTTGGTCATTGTTGCGTATCCTCTTCATTGCCTCGGCCTTCCATACGTCTGTCTCCGCCTCGGCTCTATACTTCTCAGCATCGGCCTGGCGTTTTTTTGCATAAGCATCCGCTTCAGCTTGACACTTAGACTCATACTTATTAGCCTCGGACTTATCAGCCTCGGTCTTCACTCTGATTTTCTCGTTGTTGTTAGCCTCAGTGCATTTACCTTCTAATGTATCAAGGCCAAGTAATGTCCCCGCTAAAGCTAAAAAGCCTATTCCAGAACCTTTTAACTTTGCCTTGTTTGGAGCCTCTTGGACTAATTCTTGAATAAAGTCAAGTACCAATTTAACAGCGTAAGCGCCAATTACTGATTTAAGATCCGATTTTCCTTTGGAGCCAGAACCTAGTTTAAACCAGTTTCCTAATTTTTTTAAATCTTCCTTTTTTAATAGTTTGAACATTTGAATTTAAAAATTTACTAATGAATAATTTAAACAACCCTCTGAGTTGCGTGCAAATTGTTGACAAAAACTGTCAGACTTTGTTGCTAAAGTGTAGTTCTCAGCTGGCTGAATGGAGCCGCTGTAGGTAGATGTACCAGGAATGATCCCCTGACTTTCGGTCATGCTCACTATGCAGGGCATTTCATTTTCAATATGTTTTTGCATCATATAATATGAATATTAAGGCTGCAAAATTACAACATATTGAAAAACAATAAGATACACGTAAATAAAAGGAAACAATAAATAATTAAAAAAATTACAACCTTTTGATTGTAAGTTGGTTTTTCTTGAAAGAGGGAAAAAGGAGGAAACCAAAGGGCCTTCTTTTGTCACATCAAATACTGAATAATGTCAGAAAAAAATCAAAAGGCGACAAACAAACAGAGACCTATGACAACAAGTTCACACCTCCCCTGTCGCCTTGTCCAACACATCGATAACCTGATCCGTACCTCGCGTATTAGCCTTGATATACGGCTTCATCGCATTAAAATCTGAGTGGGAAGAGATTGCCGCTATCAACTCCAAACTAACTCCTTCGTTCATGGCGGTCACAATAAAAGTTCGTCGAGCAGTATGTGAGGCGATATCAGATTTAGGTGACTTGACCTCAATCTTGGTGCTTAGCTTATATTCATAGTCAATCCACTCACCTTGCAACTTGGCCTTTTTGCCCAACTCCTTCAAGTCCTCATTGTATTTCTGATTAGAAATAACCGGAAACAATGCCCCTTCATCAGGTGCAGTATCTCTGTATTTTAAGTATATAGCAGTAGCCAACTTGCTCAACTTAAATGTAACATAATCATCATCTTTCTCGGTCAAAACACGAATATTATAGCCGCCATCTTGCCTTGCAATAATGTTGCTCTTTTTCAACTGTTTCAAATCTGAATACCTCAGAGCTGTATGACATTGGAACAAGAAGAAATCACGCACTCGCGAAAGTGCTGTACCATCCTTAATATCGCAGTTTTTTATCCGTTCAAGTTCTTCGAGCGTCAGATACCGAACCTCTTTCTTCGCCTTTGGCAATTTTGGCGAAAAGCCAAAGAACTCCTTGTTGATCCCATAGTTTCGAGACTCAGCCCACTTTACAAACTGTCTTAAATACGACAATCTCTTTTCAATCGCATCATTAAACATCGTAGTAGACAGTTCCCTCAAGAACTTGTTCATTAACTCTTCTGACAGATCAGAGAACTTCAGATCCGGCTTAAAACGATATAATCTTTCTCTCAGACGAGTAAAAGCTTCTTTCATCGGTTCACCCCATCTTTTTGTCTCCGAAGTAACCGAAATAAACTTATCGAACAAATAGAAGAATTCATCGGACGACTTGGACGCCGATGTTTTAAACTTCATATTAAATCTTGCCTTTAAATCAGACAACGAAGCTTCTTCATCGCGCATTGCGCAACCATTGAAATAGGCATGGATAAAACTCACTTGTTCATCAATGGCATCATTCAATACATTATACGGTGCTCCATTAACATTAACGCCATGTCTCACCCTACCCTTTTTCTCATTCCATTGCTTTGGGTTGAGACAAATTCCTGAATGAAGATCGTCACGCTTACCTCCGCATGTTACCCTCAACACAACAGATGAGTCACCATTTTTCCGAGGACGACTCAAAGAAACTGCCACACCGTGTTTAATAAATCTCATCGCTTTAATCTTGAATGCGCAAAAATACACATTTCTTTTGTACTGACAATAAAAAACTACCAATAAATCTACCATTTTATTGCTTTGGAGCATCTGGTTTATCAACTATTTAAAAAGCGAAACAAAGAACAAATAACGGAATGAAAATCAGGAAAAATGAAACAAAATGAAATGAAAGTTTCAATCCCTTTCTCTCCGCGAGTAAAATAAGTGTTTGAGAATCAAACACTTATTTTACTTTTAGAATAGATAAAAACCAAGTTGTATTACAGCAATTCAGCTATAAGGCCAAAATTCGATTCGCCGAAAGAAAGCCCCTTGACCTCAAGCAATTCAAGAACAGGTGTTAGCACTTCTAATTTGTCAAGGTGAACCGTCAGCCTACTTGGCCACACGTCTCTTTCAGAATGGCTGCAAAGTTACAAAAAACCGCTATCCCTGCCAAAACGAAACGCTTATTGATTACGGATTTTGCTCTTGACATGGCGAAGGCCGTTCACTTATCAGGCCTCTTTTTTCACCTCATCTTCGATATGTAAATGGCAATGACGATTAAAATACCTGCGATGAGAATCTGGATGTTGAAGGTGCCTCTGAAATAGAGCGTGGTAGTCAGCAGAGCCAAAATTGGGGTCAGATACGAGAACACGCTGAAGTTCTCCAAAGCGGGATGCTTGGTCATCACAAAAGCCCACAACACGTAGGAAAGGCTCATGCCGATGACGGCATAGATGACAATGCATGTCATGGCTGGGACGTTTGCAATGTCACCCAAGTTGAACTTGCCGCATGAGGTCGCGAAGATTAGCATGACCAAGGACGACCATCTGCTTGACTATGGAGGCCGAGGTGGCCCAAATCAGGATGACTATCAGCCCTAACAGCGTGTACTTTGTTTTTGCGTCGCTCGTAATATGTTGTTTGTTCAAGTTGATGGTTTTGTGATTTTTAGGGATGAAGGCGTTCTTGTGAATTTTCAAAGAATATGCTGCAAAAGTACAAAAAAGAGTGAATACTACAGGATTGAAGGCGACTTGTCGCCCATCGGCTGGAACAGAAGAAACAGCAAATCCTTCGGGCTCTATATCTTTCGTTACCTCTTTTAAAAAATGAAAATTATCCATTATAGTTTTTCAAAATCGTGGAATACAATCCATGAATTTTTCCAAAATCGTGGAATACAATCCATGAATTTTGCAAAATTTGTGGAATATGTCAAAATAGTTTCGTATTTTTGTCGCGATTAATCCACCAAGCTATGATACAACGTATATTGAAGGAACAGATTAAGAACCAAATGTTCAAAGGGAAAGCCATTGTCCTGATGGGTAGCCGCCAGACCGGAAAGACCAGTTTGTTGGCAGAAATCTTCCCTTCAGAACAAGATGCG
The DNA here is from genome assembly GCA_902802535.1 of uncultured Bacteroidia bacterium. Classification (GTDB taxonomy): domain Bacteria; phylum Bacteroidota; class Bacteroidia; order Bacteroidales; family F082; genus Limimorpha. Next base: position 63,888 of record CADCML010000012.1, on the reverse strand, counting down.
CTTTGGCTTTCGGGCGACGATGTAGATGTGCAAGGCATGATGGAAAACATGACTGCACAAAGGATGAGAATGTTATTGGGCGACAGAAAGGTAATAGTTATTGATGAAGCACAGCGCATCAAAGATATCGGGCTTCGCATGAAAGTCGTCACCGACCAGATGAAAGACGTCCAATTGGTGGCTACAGGCAGTTCGGCCTTCGAGCTTGCCAACCGACTGAACGAGCCGTTGACTGGGCGCAAATGGGAATACCAGCTTTATCCACTCTCGTTTGGCGAAATGGTGGCTCACCACGGATTGCTCACCGAGAAACGCCTTCTGACACACAGGTTGGTTTATGGGTACTATCCCGAAGTGGTGACCTCGGCAGGCAACGAGCGCAATGTGCTGAAAATGCTTGCCGACAGCTACATGTATAAAGATGTACTTGCCATGGGGAATATCAAGAAGAGCGACAAACTGCTGACCTTGCTTCAAGCCATTGCCTTTCAGGTGGGCGACCAAGTCAGCTATTCGGAATTGGCTTCCACCGTAGGCATCGATGTGAAGACTGTAGAATCTTACATTGATGTGTTGGAAAAGTGCTACATCATCTTCCGTTTGCCGTCGCTCAACCGTAATCTGCGCCACGAGTTGAAGAACAACCGCAAAATCTACTTTTACGACAACGGCATCCGCAACGCTCTCATCTCCAACTTCTCACAAATGGAATTGCGTACCGACAGCGGTGCTTTGTGGGAGAATTTTGCTATCAGCGAGAGGATTAAATTCACAGCATACAATCGGTTGTGGTGCAATCGTTATTTCTGGCGTACCCACGAACAAAAAGAGATTGACTATGTGGAGGATAGTGACGGCATCCTTTCCGCTTTCGAGTTCAAATACAACCCCAAGAAAAAAGTCATAGTCCCGAAACATTTTGCCGAAGCCTATCCCGATGCGAAGTTTAAGGTGATTACCCCTGATAACTTCGAGGAGTTTGTGTTAGGGAGTTTTTTCTAAAAGCATTTGTTATTTGTTTGATTTCCTCATCGCTGCAAAGCTTATACGCTTCGTTCCTGATATAGTCTTCGAGGCTCCCTTTTTTGCATCTATTTATGTTTATTCCGCCTAATTCTCATCTATTTGCGATACTAATTCATTCGATTAATTGATTCAGAGTTTCTGGGATGTATTTACGGCTCTCATAATCAAAAAACCGTTGATATCCATGTGTAGCAAGTTTAGGTTTTGCTGTTTTATTGATTATCAATTTGTTGCAAGAAAAGCGTGAGACTCAATCCAATCAGTCCATCAAGCAGTAGGTATCGCCAAACACCCTTCACGAATGAACCGAAGAACAAACATCCCACGCTTGCTTGTTATCAAGTCGGTGCTTCCAGCACCTATTGACATCAATGCAAAAGGTGAGCATCGGTCTTCGTTCCCGTGAGTTTGTTGGCGATTTCACTGCTTGGAACTTTGAATGCCTTCCTTGCCGAGTCGGGATTTCTCCCCCAACTCGCCTGCAAATATAGTCATTTTTCAGACCAATGCTCAGTTTGTCGGTGTTTTTTCTTCGGTTTCATCTTTCATTCAAGTTTTGGAGGCAAAGATAGGCAAGCCGCCCATGCTGGCGGGGATTATAGTAAACTTATAGTGGAAATAGGGGGTTGGCCAAACGGCTTTCCCTAATTTCGAGAATTATTTTTCAATGTTTATGGCGGCGTTTTGGATTTTGTTGTAATTTTGCAGGCAGAAAAAGCTGAGGGCAGATCTGCAAACAAATAAGTCGGATTAACTGCTTTTCGGTACATACAAAAGCATCCTGTACAAGCGATTGCGAAAGCAATGACGACTTTATTACAGGATGCTTTTTTTTCAGATTAATTCAATCTTATTGACACTGTATTGGACATGCCTGCCGTCGCTCTTAATGCCCATCACCAATTTTATGGTGAAATTGAGATGTTCATACTCAGTGGAATGAAAGGTGTAATACAATGTCGCCATATTGACATACTTGAATTCCATTTGTTTTCCTGTGGGTTTTGGAAGTGTATAAATAGGTTTGCCTTCCATGGGGACTGCCTCTTTGATGATAGTCTCCAAGTGCTTTACTGCGTATGTCGATTGCCAGTTGAAAGCCGCACTATTACTGGCTTTTTTCTCACTTTCTCTCATTATGATGTAAACATCGGTCTGAAGAAACTCGTTAAAAACGGCTTTCTTCCCGTACTTGTTTTGTAGTTTCTCCATCAATTTGATGTACTCAGCCTTGATAATCATTCTTCTCTGTGCAGAGGCATGCTTGTCTGTTGGGATGCCAGAAACAAATTCAGGTGTTTCCATAACGATAATACTTTTAGTTTTTCTACCGCAAAGAAAAACCATCTGTCAAGACTAAGCCGTTGATTAAACGTTTGTTGTCGACAGTAGTCGTTTGCTGTCGGATATGTGTTTGGTTTACAGGTAAATTTGTTGTTTGGTAAAAAGAAAGATAATCTGATCAAAAATTTGGTGATTGTAGTAAACTTGAAGCGGAAATAAAGTTTTGTCGGAATTATTCGTACTTTTGCGCCAAAGAACCAAGCGATGGGCGACATTCCAAAAGGACGAACAAAAGACGAAATCAAGGCTCGTGAAAAGCTAATCAAGGATTTTTATTCCCAGTGGATTTCAGAAAATCCCGAAAAGAAGATTTGGAACAACAATTTAGGCGCGTTCATTCATGTGAAGTTTCTCTCCATCAACGAAACATACGAAAAGGCGGCACGAAACTATGAGTCAACGCTTGCGGTCTTCCGGCTAACTGAGATACTTGAAAAAGCTGTCATAATAGGCGAAAAAGCGACCAATAGAATGACACGTAACCAAAAACAATTTGATAAGCTGATCATATTGAAACATGGCGAGGTGAAACTCACGGTTGGACTTCAGCGTTCCACTCAGGAAATGGTTCAGTATTGCATCACCGTCCCGCAAAAACCTGACACAAAAAACATAGCCACCACAAAGATGTGATGGCTCGTTTATGTTGAGGCTCGAAACGACCGCAAAGGTCATAAAGGTTGTCGTCCTTTCTGCGAATTCCTCTGAATGACGCTGCAAAGATAAACAAATTTTTCCATTCCCTGCAACTATTTTGCTGGTTTTCTCAAAAAAATCTCGTGATGATAGTAGTGAATAGCCAACCCGTATATGTCAGCAGAGATTATAGTAGTGGAAATAAGGTTTTGCCAAGCAACTTCCCTAATTTCGGGAATTATTTTTCAATGTTTATGGCGGCGTTTTGGATTTTGTTGTAATTTTGCAGCGTGAAACGCAGATCGGCTTCGGCATGGATTAACTGCGTTTTTCGTTTAAAAACGTGTAGATCGGCTTCGGCATGGATTAACTACACGCTTTTTTTATGTGCTCAAGGCTGTATTGGACATGTTTCGTCAGGAAGTTCCGCAAGGAATTCGGAAAATAAAAGATGGAGGCCGTTGCAAGTCTCCATCCTTTAATTTTGGAGCAGGGGCGGTGTAGTCTTACTCCCACGCGGAAATTACCGGATTAGTCATTTCTGACGCTGCAAAGATAAACAACTTTTTCCATTCCTTGCAACTATTTTGCTGGTTTTTCTAAATTTTCACTTCTTGAACTCACAAATCCCAGGATAAATCTCCGCCATTTTTCTTCTGAACTCGGTATCTGCTGAGTGGGCATAGCTGCTGTCTTTCTCCTTCAACCATTCAGGGCCTTCGAAGAAACGGCGCATTTTCTTGTAGTCGCCACGGTCGCAGAGGTAACGGATAAGGTAGATAAGCTCGTAAGACTTGCCGTTTCTTCCGTTCCAGACGATGGGCGGCAGGTCGCCTTCGGGTCTGTAATACCCCGTCAGTCGGTAGGCGAAAAGGTTTTTCACGGCGGGGCTGTCTTCGATATAGCCCTTCTCGGCCACATAGTTGATGAACTCGGTGAAAAGCTCCGTGCCCTTGTCCTCAACGGACAGTTTGATGTGCAGGTGCTCCGTGTCATCGGCGGCGCATTTCGAGTGGAAGAAGTCGTCGGGAAGGGAGAAGGAACCGCCTAAAAGATTAGCCTCATAATCTTTCCAAATCCGGTTCACCAAGTCCACAGCCAAAGGATGGTCAAGGAGAGGCTCGATGAGGTTGCGTTCCTTCAACAGGAAATCGTCATACCAATCCCAATAGTAATGGAGGGTAACGCCCAGTTCGGTCTCCATGAAACGACGATAGTCGGACATGTATTGGTCAAGGGTTTCGTCACTGTCGTCGGAATCAATCAACTCGGAGGAAGGCTGCCATTGCTCCACGGCTTCAAGCATCGTTTTGTCATCGGCTTCACCACTGTTTTTCAACTTGCTTGCCATGTAATCAAGCAGATATGAAAGGTCAGAATCCTCGATGTTTTCAGCTGTGAAAGAGTCGTCCCAACAGCAGGTGCAAAGTTGGGCCAATGCCGTGGTGTCGCATCGGCTCCGCTCCAACAGCGACCTGAAACCATCCTTGTCGTCATGCTCAACCTTGTCAAGCAGTTCCTCCTTTTCGCCCGAACTGATTTGCAGCACGGAAAGAAACTCCATGACCGTCGCTTTGAGCAAGGTTTTCAGCGTCTTGAAGATTTCATCGGAGGACATGAAAGGCGTGTCGGCATCCTCATTGAGGATGGTTTCTTTTTCGTCCAACAGGAAACGGTTGTTGTGAACGAACACAATGGCATTGCACACTGGGGCAACCACCTCTTTCCACATCCGCAAGGTTTTTGTCTCTTCCGTATCAGCATCGTCTTCCTGAAGCAAATCATCTATTTCCTTGACATAGTTTTTAGGAATAGGATGCTCGATGACCTGTTTCAGACCGTCATAATACAATTTCCGTTTGATAATCTCATCATCACAACTCATGGTTGCAAAAATAGTCTTTTTTCAGACCAACGCTCGGTTTGTCGGTGAATTTTCTTCGGTTTCATCTTTCCTTCAAGTTTTGGAGGCAAAGATAGGCAAGCTGCCCATGCTGGCGGAGATTGTAGTAAACTTATAGTAGAAATAGTGGTTTGCCGAAAACTCAAAAGCTCCCTAACACGAATTCCTCGAAGTTATCAGGGGTTATCTTTCTTGTAATGCTCAATCAGCTCACCCATGGTCTTGAAGGGCGTTTCATCCAGGTCCACCCATGTGCCGTTTTCGCAGCACTGCATTTTCCAGCCCGACACCTTGCCGTCAGCCATCACGGGCACGATGCGCCTGCCCACTCCAGGACTGAAACCGTCGCCAATCAGGCCATTATAGGTCTTGTTCATCTTGTCGACGATTTCGCACAAGCTCCCTTTGATTCTCTTCTCTTGCATAGGATTGGATTTGCCGTTGAAACTGCAAAGATAGCATAATTTCTTTACGCCACAAAAAAGCAGGGAATCCTTGGCATCGATGACACCGAGGATTCCCTGCTTTCACTCGCATTGGGCTTAATGCGTAGCCTTCAAGAAGCTGTATTCCTTACCGTATTTCAAATGTTGCGCCACGAAATCGGAAGGATAATCGACCTTATAGTCAACCACTTGGCCGTTTTCCACGACGGGAACGATTTCAGGATTGATGAAGCCACCGTAAGGCTTCAGACCCAAAGCGTTGTAACGGTCCTTTACTTCCTTGTGCAGTTCGGGGTCGACCTTCACGGCATATTTCTCCACGATGGCCTTGCCTGCGGCATAGTCGCCTTCGCTCTTGATGCGCTGGATTTCGGCCAACAACTCACCGAACAGGCCGCGTAAAGCCTCGAAGTCGTTGATGATGTAGTAAGTCTTGCCATTTTCCACCTTTTTCTCGATGACGTTGGCATCCTTGCCGTGCTCGTAGCACCACTCCGAGACGAGTTTGCGGTTCTGCATGTGCGACTCGGTGACATCCTTGCCCAGCTCCACGCGAGCCAGCTGCGACATCATGCCGTTGCGGATGTAGGAGCAATACTCGGCCTTATAAGCCTCTGCGTCAGGCATTACGCCCAATTCCACCATCCTTGGTTCAGCCAAATAATACAGGCCAAAGAGGTCGGCGCGGGCTTCTTCCAAAGTTGAACTGAACTCCTTCAAGGCACCAGGCTGTGTGCCAGGCAGCAGCTTGCCCGAACCATGACCCAAGCACTCGTGAAGGTTGGTATGCACCACATCTGCATCGGAACCGTATTTCTTGCAGAGGTCGATTTCCTCCTGCGAGTAGGCGAACTCGGCCAAAACACTTCTCGGACATTCGTCGGCGGCCTTGTCGTAAGCTTCCATCAAATTGGTGATGGTCACCGACTTGGAACCGTAGTCCTTGCGAATCCAGTCGGCATTGGGCAGGTTGATGCCAATCGGGGGCGAAGGGAAGCAGTCGCCGCCCAAGGTGGTGACGATGATGCTCTTCGCCGAAACACCCTTACACTCCTCTTTCTTGAAACGCGGGTCGACGGGCGAATGGTCCTCAAACCATTGGGCGTTCTCGCTAATCGTGTTGGAGCGTTTGGTGGCTTCAAGGTCCTTATAATCGACGATGGCTTCCCAAGTGGCTTTCAAGCCCATCGGGTCGTTATAGTCCTCGATGAAACCGTTCACGAAATCGATATGGGAAACGGAATCCTGCACCCAAGCGATGTTATATTCGTCCCAAGTCTTCAGGTCGCCCGTGGTGTAATAGTCGATGAGTTTCTGGGTGTAGTTGCGCTGGATGTCGTTCTCCGCCACCTCGTTGGCCTTCTGAAGCCAGCCGATGATGGCCGTGATGGCCTCACCGTACAAGCCGTCGGCCTTATAAACATCCTCGTAGATGCGACCGTTTTCCTTCACCAACTTGGAGTTCAAGCCGTAGGAAATCGGAGTAGCATCGTTAGGCTTGCGCATCTTAGCATAGAAATCTTCCACTTCGGGCTTTTTGATTCCGCCTTCGTAGAAGTTCACCGCCGAGTTGACGATGATGTCGTCCTCGCTGCTGCGGCGCATCTTGTACAGGTCGCGGTCGAAGATGACGGGGGTTAGGAAGGCGATGAATTCATCCACGGTCTCGCCCTCATTGAGGGGAAGCAGATTTACGTCGCTACCCTTCACCAAGTCGGCGAAATAGGCCTCACTAATCTCAGGGAAGAACTTGTCCTCGGCATAATGGTGATGGATGCCATTGCTGAAGAACACACGTTTGGCATAGACCACAAAGTTTTGGAAATCAGCATTCTCACGGTCGCCCTTGTAGGAATTCAGCACGGCCTCGATGGTCTTGCGAACCGTCAGGTTGTACTTGAAATTCTGGTCGGCGAGGATGTCGCGACCACATTTGGCCGCCTCACCCAAATAGTAGATGTAACTCTTCTGTTGCAGCGTCAGTTGGTCCCAGTCCGGAATTTGATAACGCATGATCCTCAAGTCGGCGAACTCGTCCACCAAATACTTGAATTCTTCTTTTGGCTGAGGCTGTTCAGTGACTTCCTCCTGTTTCGGAGCGCAGCCCACCAGAGCGGCAGCCATTCCAATGCAAATCATTAGTTTTTTCATTTTATCTGTTGTTAATCAATTAGTTGCTTAATTCAAAATATCACTTATAGAGGTCGCCTATCGAATAAATGTCGTTCTTCGGTAGTTTTGACTTGTCAATTTGACGATATGTGCCATCCACTTGAATTTGTTCTTTGCCATAAACGTAATGCTTGCAGAACCAGAGCAGGTCATCGACGGTGACTGGCCCCGCGAGGGCGATGCTATGGCCATAATCCGCAAAACGACGCGCAAAATAAGGATAGCCGAAAGTCTCGAAACGCTCCACAAGGCTGCTCGTACCATAAAAACCGATGTTGAAAAACTCTATTCTGTCATAAGCTACCAAACGGTCGGCCATGCCGTGAAAGAGCATCGTCGGAGCGGGATTGTGGTTAAGGTATTTCAACCTGCCCTCTTTTGAGAAAATGGCACCAGCATAGCTTACCACACCCGCCAAATGGAAATCTTTAGGCAGAATATTGGAATTTAGTTTGCCGTTGCAAAGGACATAATCGGTTTGCAACGAGGTAATGGCACCTGCACTCGAGCCCACCATCATTATCCAATTCTTGTTGATTTTCAATTCTTTGTCATGTTCAAGAAGATAGGCAATGGCTGAAATGGCATCTTCCACGGCCATGTTGACGGCATTCTCTAAAGGCTTGGTATTGGTGACGCCAAAACTCTTGACACCTTTCAAACCCAAACGGTAATCGATGGCGGCCACTTGGAAACCCTCGTCCACCAGTTGCTTGAAATAAGCTTTCTCAAACTTGCCGTCGCGGTGCCCACCGATAAAGCCACCACCGAAGACATAAACCAAGCAAATTGTGCTATCATGCACGGTTTCAGGCGTATAGAAATCAAGATAAAGATTCAACGTGTCGCGCTCGGCATATTGGAAGGTCTTCATGTTTTGCGCAAAAGCCGCCGTGCCCACGAGGAAAAGTGCTAAGATTAGAATTAGTTTTTTCATGACGTCTGTTTTTTTGACTATGGATGGCCAATGACTATGGCTTGCTTCACCCGTATTGCGAGCCATCAGCCATAGGCCATTGACCATCGTTATGATTGATGTGTTTTGTAGTATTCTTTCAGGAACTCAGGAAGTTGGCGCAAAGCTGCCTGCTCGCGCCATTGTTTCCTTACTTCTTGGGCCGGCACGCCGAAAACAGCCTTCCCTGGCTCGATGTTCTTGTCGACGGCGGAAGTGGCCAGCACCACCGCACCCGTGCCGATGACCAAGTCCTTGTTGATGCAGACACGGCCCCAGAGGATGACGTCGTCCTCGATGCGCGTCACGCCTGCGATGGCGGCATGGGCACCGATGAGGCAGTTATGGCCAATGTAGCTGTCGTGGCCAATCTGGCAGTGGTTGTCCAACTTTGTGCCGCTCTCGATGATGGTGTCGGAAGTGACGCCACGGTCGATGCTGCACAGGGCACCAATCTCCACATCGTCGGCGATAACCACGCGACCAAAGGACTCAAACTTCTTGAAGCCTTCGTTGCGGCGCTGGAAATAATATCCGTCCGCCCCTATGACGCTGCCCGAGTGGATGATGACGTTGTCGCCAATCACGCAGTGGTCGTAGATGGTCACGTTGGGATGGATGAGGCAGTTCTTCCCGATGACGGTGTGATGCCCGACGAACACGCCTGGCATGACGAGCGTCCCCTCACCTATTGTCGCGCTCTCGCTAACAGGTTGATTCTGTGGTTCGAAGGGACGGAAATGGCGCATAATGCGAATAAAGGCATCAAATGGATCGGGGTGCAAAAGCAGGGCCTTGCCTTCTGGACAGACCACCTCTTTATTAATAAGGACCACAGATGCCGCCGAGTTGAGTGCCTTGGCATAGTATTTCGGATGGTCGACGAAAGTGACGTCGCCCGTCTCCACCTTGTGGATTTCGTTCAGGCCCGTTATAGGGAAATTGGCAGGGCCAATGTATTTTGCGTCAACGAGTTCCGCTATAGATTTCAGGGTAGTTTTTTTTATTTTCATTGAAAAGTAATTTTAGAATAAAGCGCAAAAATACAAAAAAAGCGCAAAGTCAATCGACTTTGCGCTTTTTTATGTTCAGCTCTTTTATCAGGCCTTCACGCGTTCGCAGTATTCGCCCGTACGGGTATCAACGCGAATCATGTCGTCCGTGTTGATGAACAACGGCACACGCACCATGGCGCCAGTCTCGACGGTGGCTTCCTTCAAGGCGTTGGTGGCGGTATTGCCCTTCTCGCCAGGTTCGGTGTAAGTCACCTTCAGCACGGTCTTCACAGGCATTTCGGCGAAAAGGATGGTCTCAGTGGAAGCATCGACGACAACGTCAACCACATCGTTTTCCTTCATGAACTTCACGCCAGTGATGTTATCTTCGGCAATCGGAATTTGTTCGTAGGTCTCGGTGTGCATGAAGATGTAGTCCTCACCTTCCTTGTAGAGGTACTGGTAGGGACGGTGCTCAACGCGGACATCCTCAAGTTTCACGCCAATGTCGAAACGCTTTTCAAGCACATTGCCGCTCAGCACATCCTTCAGTTTGATACGCATAATGGTGTTGCCTTTGCCAGGCTTAACGTGTTGGAAGTCAATGCAGAAATAAATCTTTCCATCCAGACGGACAGCACTTCCAATCTTTACATCTTGACTTAACATAGTATTTTCAGATTTAATGATTTAAGATTGATTTCATCGAATGCTTTGCATTTCAAAGATTTAAAATTCAAAATTCAATTCCAATATAACAAAATGAAGCTGCAAAGGTAGTGGATTTCAGGGAAATGGCAAAGATTTTATGAAAAAAAGTGAAACTTGTCTTTGAAATTCACCCAAAATATGCCTTGTTATTCCTGAAGTTGAGATAGCCATTGTTTGGCGAATCCAATTCGAAAGAGCCGTCATACAAGGTCTGTGTTGACTTCACCGATTCTTTAAAAAGTGTCCGAAAATAATTCAGATTCTTCTCAAAATCAGAATGATAACTTCTTGCCGATTTCACTTCGAAAGCATACAAGCAATCAAAGTCACGCTCCTGTATGATGTCAACTTCTTTTTGTTGGCTGTCGCGATAAAAATAAACGTTAGACTCTTTGCCCGCATTATACCGACTTTTCAGGAATTCAGTCACGACCAAATTCTCAAAGATGTTGCCTCTAAGCGGATGGTTTTGCAGTTGTTCTTTGCTTTCAATACCCAAAAGAAAGCAGACCAAACCCGTGTCAAAGAAATAGAGTTTGTGACGCTTAACTATGCGTTTCCCAATATTCCGGAAATAAGGTGGAAGCATGGCAACAATATAAGACACATTCAAAACCGCAAGCCAATTTTGGGCGGTTTTCACCGAAATTCCGATTTCATTGGACAGTTCAGAAGCATTGAACTCGCAACCTACCCTCGTTGCACACAAGCGCATAAAATGCTGAAACTGCGTCATTTCGTTGATATTGACGATTTTCCTAACATCTCGTTCAATATAGGTGTTATAATAGTGACGACATACATCTGTGGATGTTCGGGCTGTGCTCCAAACAGCGGGATAGCCCCCGTTGAACATTAGCGCATCCGTATCCGCCGAAAAACCATTCAACTCGTTCAAGGAAAGCGGAAGCAAAGTCAAAGCAGCAGTTCTTCCAGCCAACGACTGCGTTATCTTTTCCATTAAGGCGAAATTACTGCTTCCCGTAAGTATGAAACGCCGCTCTGGATGCTCATCCACAAGCACTTGAATGGCTGAAAAAACTTCCGGCATATTGTGAACCTCGTCCAATATGATGTTTTGATTCTGCCTCAAGAAAAAGTCGAATGCATCTGAGGCAATCATTTCGCGATTGCGGACATCTTCCATGTTAAAATAGAGGAAATCCGGAAATAGCATTTTGCACAAAGTCGTTTTGCCTGATTGCCGAGGCCCTACCAGTGTAACCACAGGAAAAAGCCCGGAAAGGCGCAAAAATTCAGAACTTAAATCCCTATTTATCATAGCATTACCATTGTTTTATGAAAATTTGGAATCCAACTCCAAATTTTCATGCAAAAATACGATTTCTTTTGATTCCACACATATTAATTGCAAAAAAGCCACCCTCCCACTCCGTTTTCCTTTGGAGCTTTCGAGAGTGGATTTGAGTTTTTTGCTCTTATGGCCTCAATGGGGATTATTTTGCGGAATGGACTGGACGAACAGAGCGACCCATAGTGCGCCCGTCGTAATACACGACATAATTGTCCAATCCAAAGCCAGAGTACCATGCGCCAGCTGGCTCTTCAATAGTGAGCGAACTCGACCAATAGTTGCCATAACAATTGGGGGAACTGAACGCTATTCCCAACCTTCCACCAGTAGCAGGCATGAAGAGGCTCTTCCCGTTTGAAGCGACGAAAAGTCTGCCGTTCAGGCCGTTCCGGGTCGTCCATGTGCTGGTAGTATTGTCGTAAAGTTCTTGCCACTCGACTCGGGTCGGCATGCGCCATTCGTCGCCCCAATTGACCGTAGCTGCATCGTCCTCGGGCAACAAAACGGATAGGGAGTCAGTATAGCCGTTATAGCCGTAACTACTGATTTGACAGTATTTTGTTAGTTGTTCAAGGTTGTCGTTGCACCATCTGTAACTAATCAAATCGTAATTATCCTTCGGCTGCGTCTCGCCCCATGCGAAGTAATCGCCGTACCCCTCTGGTCTATCCGCACCCACATTGAATGTAGCCCACAATGTTCCACTTGGTAAACCAAGGTCAACATATTCATAATTGCCATCGTAGTGCCCACAATTATCAATTCCGTCGTAATAGTCACCATTGTTTCCTCCACCGTTACCGCCCCCTCCATCGCCACCATTGATCGGCTCATCTGGTTCCGTACATCCTACGGCAAAAACAACCGCCATCATTAGCATTAAGGCTGCTACTGCCTTCATTACTTTTTTCATATTGATTAGATTTTGTGATTATCATTTTGATTATGCTGCAAAAATAACACATCTATCCAAACTTGGAAACAAAGCGTCAGAAATACTTTGTGTTTGATCGATCAGTCATTCACTTCTAGATTCTTTCCGATACGTCGGGCACCTTCCACCATCATGGCACTCGTTCCATTGCTCATTTCTTTCCATTCACGCAACTTATTATAAATCTTTCGTTTCATATATTCAATTTCACGTTTTTGAGCTTTATAAGCATCTGAATACTCACGTTTTTGAGCTTTAATTTGCCGCAAAAACACACGTTTTTGAGCTTAACCAAATATAAAATCCGAACTTTTTGATTTTTTTTCGAGCGACAGCCACATTATTCACTATCTTTACCGCAAATTTCTAAACCTAATCAATATGAAGAAAAACAAACTTTTCCTGTTAGCCATGATCACCTGTTCAATCGTATCGTGCAACACACAACAAACGCAAAAAACTGAAACCGAACCGAAAGGCAAGGACAAAATCGGCCCAAAGGAACTTACTTTGACTTCGGACATCATGACACCCGAAGTGCTTTGGAGCATGGGCCGCATCGGGGATTACACCATCTCACCCGACCATTCGCAAATCGTCTATGCCGTGACCTACTACAGCGTGCCCGAAAACCGCAGCGGTTCCACCTTGTATATTATGAACGCCGACGGCAGCGGAAACAAGGTGTTGGTCAATAGCAAGGACAGCCAATACAGCCCGCAATGGCGCCCCGACGGCAAGAAAATCGGCTTCCTCGCGCCTAAAGACGACATTATGCAACTTTGGGAAGTGAACCCCGATGGAACGGGAGTGCAATGCGTCTCCAACGAAAAGGACGACATCAACGGTTTCCTCTATTCGCCTGACTGCCAGCAGGTCATCTTCACCAAAGAAGTGAAGCTGAAAGAGACCGTGGCCGACATCTATCCCGACCTCGACAAATCATCGGGCCGCATCAACAACGATCTGATGTACCGCCACTGGGACCATTGGGTGGACACCTACGGCCACATCTTCGTGGGCAATTTCAGCAGCGGAAAAATTGAAAACGCTTTTGATGCCATGAAAGGTGAGCAATGGGAATCCCCCGTGCGTCCCTTCGGCGGAATGGAGCAAGTGCAGTGGCTGCCCGACGGCAAGAGTTTCGTCTATTGCTGCCGCAAGAAAGTCGGCAAGGATTACGCCCTCTCCACCAACACCGACATCTACCAATACACCATCTTGAGCGGCGAGTGCAAGAACCTCACCGAAGGCATGATGGGCTACGACCTCAACCCCGTCATCTCGCCCGACGGCAAACTAATGGCTTGGGAAAGCATGGAACGCGACGGCTACGAGAGCGACAAGCAACGCATCTTCGTGATGAACCTCGAAACCGGCGAAAAGACCGACTACTCGGCCAAGTTTGACCAATGCTGCACAGGCTTCAGCTGGGCCGACGACAGCAAGACCTTGTACTTCATCAGCGATGCCTACGCCACCGACCAACTCTATGCCCTCAACATCGAGAACGGCGAAATCAAGAAACTGACGGAAGGCAAACACAACTATGTTTCAGTACATTGCAACGGCGACAAACTGATTGCCGGTCGCCAATCGATGAGCCACCCGACGGAACTCTTCAGCGTTGACCCCGCCACAGGTGAGGCCAAGCAAATCACCACCGTCAACGACAAGATTTTCTCGCAACTGACGATGGGCGACGTGAAGGAACGCTGGGTGAAAACCACCGACGGCAAGGATATGCTCGTGTGGGTCATCTACCCGCCCCATTTCGATGCCAACAAGAAATACCCTGCCCTGCTCTATTGCGAAGGCGGACCGCAAAGCACGGTGAGCCAATTCTGGAGCTACCGTTGGAACTTCCAGATGATGGCCGCCAACGACTATATCGTGGTCGCGCCCAACCGTCGCGGCTTGCCAGGCTTCGGTCAGGAATGGCTTGAGGAAATCAGCGGCGACTACGGCGGACAGTGCATGAAGGACTACTTGAGTGCCATCGACGAACTGAAGAAAGAACCTTATATCGACGAGAACCGCCTCGGTGCCGTAGGTGCCAGCTTCGGCGGCTACAGTGTGTATTGGTTGGCTGGTCATCACGACAACCGTTTCAAGGCCCTCATCGCCCACGACGGTATGTTCAACCTCGAAGCGCAATACCTTGAAACAGAGGAGATGTGGTTCGTGGCCAACTCGCCCCACCTCTTTGTGGACAAATGGACCGCACCCATCCTCGTCATCCACGGCGGCTTGGACTACCGCATCTGCTTCACACAAGGAATGCAGGCCTACAACGCCGCCATCCTTCGCGGTATCCCTGCCGAGTTCCTCTATTTCCCCGACGAGAACCACTGGGTTTTGAAACCGCAGAACGGCGTTTTGTGGCAACGGAGGTTCTATAATTGGTTGGATAAATATTTGAAGTGATTCGCTGTTGTAAAACTAAAGGCGAGGTTCTTGTGAGCCTCGCCTTTGTTATTATTCACTTCCCATAAAGGTCTGCGTGCGTGCCAGTACGAAGAAGTCGTATCAACCTTATCTTATCAGTCTTCTCGTAGATGAGAAGCCAATCAGGTTCTACATGACATTCAATAGTCCCCTTAAAATCACCTTTCAATTTGTGTGGTTTATATTCCTTTGGCAAAACACCTGTTTCGGTCAATAACTTAATAATAGTACGAAGATTCTTCATGTCATACCCTCGTTTCACACAAAGTTTAACCTCTTTGTCAAACCGTTTCGTCGTGATGACATCGTAAATCATATTCCAAGTTTTTCAAAAAGTTCTTCCACCGAAGCATAATGTGTCACGTTCTTACCCTCTCTTGCCTCTTTGATTGTATCAAGGGTAATCTGGTAATTGCTCCTACGTTTGCGTTTCGGCTTTATGCTTTTGCTAACCTTCACTTCTGAAGGAACGGTCTTTAGGAAGGCATCAATGTTTGCCGCAAACGGAATGTCCGGATTGAATGTAAGTGTTACTGTCTCCATTGCGAGTTCCTTTTGATTTTACGCTGCAAAAATAACAACATTTTTCATACTACACAAACGAATTTCATCCCATCCTCTGCCTCACCACCTCGAAACAAACCACCCCAGTGGCCACAGAAACATTCAACGAATCGATGTCGCCGGGCATGGGAATCATCAACAGTCCGTCGAGGCGGGGGATGTAAGCGGGACTGATGCCGTCCTCTTCGGAACCCATCATCACGCAGAGCGGGCCTGTGAGGTCGGCTTTCCAAAGGCTTTCCTTGGCTTTCTCGGTGAAGCCCACCACACGCAGACCGCTGCCTTTCAAAAAATCGATGGCGTCTTTCATGTTTTCGACGCGGCACACATTAATTAATGAAAGTGCACCCGCCGAGGTCTTCATTGCGTCGCCGTTGATGAGGGCCGAGCCGTGATTGGGGATGACGATGGCATCCACGCCTGCGGCGTAGGCTGTTCGGGCGATGGCGCCGAAATTGCGCACATCGGTCACTCGGTCGAGCATGAGGATGAAGGGGTCGCGGCCCTCCTCGAAGATGGCGGAGACCACGTTCTCCAAAGGTTGGTATTCAATCGGGCAGATGAAAGCCACCACGCCTTGGTGGTTCTTGCGCGTCAGGCGGTTCATCTTCTCGATGGGAACAAACTGCACGGGCACACCCATACGGCGGCACTGGTTGGCAATCTCCGAAATCTCAGGCGAGCGCGTACCGCCTTGGATGTAGACCTTCTCAATCTCCTTTTGCGAGCGAATCAGTTCCAACACGGGATGAATCCCGAAAACCATATTGTTCTTGTAGTTGTCTTCCATAGCGTCAAATTTTCTGCAAAAGTAAGCATTATTCCGACAAAACATCTATTTTTGCATCATCAAAACCACAAAGTCATGAAAACAAGACTCATTTTCATCATGGTCATCCTCTTCTCTGGATGGCAACTGAAAGCCCAGATAACGGCACCTCAACCCGTTGCAGGCCACTCCGTTACTATGAACTACATCACCCGCACGCTCGTCTATCCCGAAGCCGACCTCGAACAAGGCAACAGCGGCAAAGTCGTCATAGGAATGCACATCGACCCGCAAGGCGTAGTTAGCAACTACACCGTCAAGTCGAGTTTCAGCGAGGCGGCCTCCCCCATCGCGCTGCATTTGGTGAAGACCATCCTATGGAAGCCAGCCCTCAACATCGGCATCCCGATAGATTACGACTTTGAATATGAGGTCGACTTCAACGCGAGGAGCTACAAACGCTATTGGAAACGCCACCAACGCCCCCAAATCCCGCTCACCTTGGAGGCCGACACCTCTTATAAGGTGTACGAATACAAGCAGCTCGAAGAAGTGGCAAAACCCTATTTCGCTGATGGCAGCAACATGGGCAAGTTCATCGCCACACACCTGAAATTTCCCGCTGAGGCCAAGGAACGCGAGATTCAAGGCACGGTGCGCATGAGCTTCGTGGTAGAGACCGACGGCAGTGTTTCAAACATCGTCATCGTCAACTCGGTGGGCGGCGGCTGCGACATCGAGGCCATCCGACTCCTTGAAGAAACCGTTTGGATTCCAGCCGAAAAGAACGGCAAATATGTGCGTAGCTCGAACATGCAGGACATTACGTTTAGTATTGGGGCACATAATTTTCAGGACGGAAATAGCTATTAGTTGATAGTTGTCAGTTTTCGGTTAGAAGTTGAAATCTGAATCTTGAATTTTAAATCTTTAAATCACAAATCATTACATTATGAAAAAAGTATTATTCACCGCATTGGCATTAGCATTTGCCATCGTTTCTTTCGGACAAGATGAACAACCCCAAGGCTGGAGCCACAAAGGCAACGTCGGCCTCAATTTCGGTCAAAGCAGTTACACCAACTGGGCAGCAGGCGGCCTGAGTTCCCTCAACGGTCAAGCTATCTTCAACTACGAAATCCGCTACCTGAAAAACAACTTCAAGTGGGACAACACCTTGAACACCGCCCTGGGCTACAGCATCTACGACTTCAAGAAGAAGCCCGTCAAGACGGACGATAAGATTGAATTCACCTCGTTGGCCGGCATCAAGGCGACCGAACACCTTAATTATAGTGCAGAGCTGGCTTTCCGCTCGCAATTCGCCAAAGGCTTCAAGTATGACGAAGACTCCACAAATTACATCTCCAAATTCCTTGCACCAGCCTACATCACCTTAGGTATCGGTATCGAATGGGTGCCCAGCCCACATTTCTCGCTGTATTTCTCCCCCGTTACCGGCCGTATCACCATTGTCAACGATGAGCGTTTGGCTGAAGAAGGTGCTTTCGGCGTGAACGATTTGGACAAAAACGACACCATCCTCCACACCAAAGTTGCCAAAGTACGCTACGAGTTTGGTGCCCGCGCCGTGGCCAAGTTCGAGTATCCTTTAGCCAAAAACATCGATTTCAGCACGAAGCTCGAACTGTTCTCCAACTACCTCAACCACCCCGAGCGCATCGACGTGGACTGGCAGAACATGCTCGTCCTGAAGGTCAACGACTGGCTCAACGCCAACTTGTCCACCCATCTCCTCTATGACTACGACATCCCCTTCTACGATGAGGCTGGAGCAAGAATCAAAGGCTCCAAAGTGCAGTTCAAGGAGGTTTTGGCCATCGGGTTTATGATTAACTTGAAGTAAGAAGTGTTTAATCCCCTCTGCCCCTCTTAAAAAGGGGACGTTCTAAGATGAAACGTATTGGGATTTTATCGGATACGCATTGCACCCTCGTGCCACAGCTTTTCAATTTCTTCAAAGACGTTGACGAGCTGTGGCATGCGGGCGACATCGGCAACATTGAAACGGCCGAGGCCTTGGCCAATTTCAAGCCACTCAGGGCAGTCCATGGCAACATCGACGACCATATTGTGCGCCTGCAATATCCCGAGGACTTGTTTTTCCACGTGGAGGACGTCGACGTCTATATGACCCACATCGGCGGCTATCCGGGACATTACATGCCCGAGGTGAAGTACATTCTGGAGGAAAAGAAGCCCGACCTGTACATCTGCGGCCACTCGCATATATTAAAGGTGATGTACGACAAGAAGCTGAACCTGCTGCACATCAACCCGGGCGCAGCGGGCAACAGCGGTTTTCACAAGCAGATTACTTTCATCCGCATGGTGATTGATGGGAAGATGTTCAAGGATACGGAAATCTTCGAACTCGACCGAAACAAAGTCATCTGAAAAACAGAAAAGCCGGCCCCACAACGAGGTCGGCTTTGTTTTACTTACTCGATTTCCGATTAACGGATGCGGTCGGTGGAACGCACCTTTTTGATGTCCTTCTTCAGTCCGAAAGTGGCGGCGATGGTCAGCAAGAGAGCAGCCAAAGGCAGAAATGCGCCTACCGAAAAAGTCGGTTTGGCACCGATGGGATTACCAATCACGCGGATATAGTAGGCAAACACCACGGCAATCCACGCCACGATGACCACAATGCTGATGCGAGCCACCTTGTACAGCTTCACGAACTGGGCCAATTTCACGGCCCTCAACAGTCCAATGGCCAAATAACCGGTCAACAAAATGGCCGTAATCGAAAGTATCAACACGGGCAAACTGAACACCGTCTTGAACGGCACAGTGCCATCGGGCAGCATCGACTCAACACCGAAAACGTTGAAACGCAGGATGTTGGTTTCGCCAAAATAATTGGCCAACGGCAAAAAGAACAATGCGGCAAACAGCAATGCCGACAGGAAAAAGAAAATGGATTGCAATCTTTGTGACATAATCGTTTCGTTTTAAAAGCGGCGCAAAAATACGATTTTTTTCGTCAAAACCTTGCCATTACAAAAAAAAGTCCTACCTTTGCCCCGCTTTTGGAAGCAGCAGTAAGGCTTCTCTCAAAGTATTCCAACCGAAATTATTGTATTACCAACTACCATTTTATTCCATAAGGAATTTCACACTATTTATTTATGTACAACATTTTTGAACTCAATGAGAAGTCGTTGGACGACCTCAAAATCATTGCTACCGAAATGGGTATTGACGATGAAAACCGCGACCGCACACAGCTCATCTACGACATCATCGACCATCAGGTAGACCATCCTGACATCAAGAAAACCGCAAAACCAAAAAAACAGAAACAAAAGGCACCGAAAGCCGAAAAGGCCGAGCCCGCGGAAAAGCCCGTTGTCGAAAAACCTGAGCCCGTCAAGGTGAAGGAAACGAAGGAAAAGCCCGTGGAAAAGGAACCCGCCGAAGTGCCACAACCCAAACGCACCAAGCGCCCGCGCATCAGCAAAGAGGCCGAGGCCAACATCGCTGAATGGCAAAAAAACAATGCCACGCCATTCACTCCGGAACCTGAAACCTCAAAAGCCGAAGAGCCCGCCAAAGTCGTGGCCGAAGCACCTGCAGACAAACCAGAAACCCCTGCCGAAACGCCCATAGAGCCCAAACCCGCCAACGAGAAAAAGGAAAACTTCAAGAAGAAACGCAAACGCCTGCATGAAAACGTCGCCGAAGACATGTCCGCACAGGAAATGCCGAAGGAGTCCGTGGCTCCTGAGGAACCCAAGCCCGTGATGGTTGAAAACGTCCCCGTACAGGAAGAGGTTCAAGTCCCCATGATGCCCAAGCAAGAGCGTCAGGAGAAGGAGCGTTTCGAACCGCGTCCGCGCCGTGAAGAGTTGTTGGCACAATTTGACAGCACCGTGCGAGCCGAAGGCGTGTTGGAAATCATGCCCGAAGGTTTCGGCTTCCTGCGTTCGTCGGACTACAACTACTTGCCTTCACCCGACGACATCTACGTGTCGCAGTCGCAAATCAAGCTGATGAGCCTGAAGACCGGCGACACCGTCCAAGGCATCATTCGTCCCCCAAAGGCCGGCGAGAAGTTCTTCCCTTTAATCAAGGTGAACCTCATCAATGGCAGACGGCCTGAAGAAGTGCGCGACCGCATCCCCTTCGACTTCCTCACGCCATTGTTCCCGAACGAGAAATTCAACATCACGGGACACAAAGGCTGCACCCTCTCGACCCGCATCATGGACCTCTTCGCCCCCATCGGCAAAGGCCAGCGCGGACTGATTGTGGCCCAGCCCAAGACCGGTAAGACCGTGCTGCTGAAGGAAGTGGCCAATGCCATCGCAGCCAACCATCCCGATGTGTATCTCATCGTGCTGCTCATCGACGAGCGTCCCGAAGAGGTCACCGACATGCAACGCAGCGTGAATGCAGAGGTCATCGCCTCCACCTTCGACGAGCCTGCCTCGAAGCATGTGCAAATCGCCAACATCGTTCTGGAGAAGGCCAAACGCCTCACCGAATGTGGTCATGACGTGGTCATCCTTTTAGACTCCATCACCCGTTTGGCTCGCGCCTACAACACCGTTTCGCCTGCCTCGGGCAAGGTGCTCACCGGCGGTGTGGAGGCCAACGCCCTGCAAAAACCGAAGCGTTTCTTCGGTGCTGCACGTAAAATCGAAAACGGCGGCTCGCTGACCATCTTGGCCACCGCCCTCATCGACACGGGTTCGAGAATGGATGAAGTGATTTTCGAAGAATTCAAGGGCACTGGCAACATGGAGCTGCAACTCGACCGTCGCCTGTCGAACAAGCGCATCTTCCCTTCCATCGACATCGTTGCCTCCGGCACGCGCCGCGACGACCTCTTGGTCGACGAAAGGACACTGGCTCGCGTGTGGGCCTTGCGCAACCACTTCTCAGACATGACCCCCGTGGAAGCAATGGAATTCCTGAAAGACCGCATCTCCAAGACCATCAACAACGAAGAGTTTTTGATGAGTTTGGACAAATAAATTCACGACAAAATCTATAAAAAGTGACGCAAGACAATCTTCGCGTCACTTTTTTTGTCTATTTTTGGCGTATGAAAAAACTACTGATTCTCGTAACTTTCTTGCTTTCAGTGCAATTGTACGCACAAGACACTGTTTTGCTACAACACATCAAAGAGGCCAACATGGAAGTGGCCACTTTCCAATCCAACATCACAAGGCATTTGGTGACATCAAGCGACATCACCGACCGCAACGGAGAACTCCATTTCATGACCCCCGACAAACTTTGCACCGAATTTGACAACGGTACTTATCTGATTATCAATGGCAACCGTATCAAACTCGACATTGGGTATTTCCACGGGACATTCAAAATCAGGAAAAAAGGGTTGATGCGCTCCTTCGCCAACCTGTTTCTCTATGCTTTCCAAGGCCGATGCCAAGACTTGGCCGAAGAAAACAACTATTACATTGAAACACAAACCGATGAGCATTTCCACATTGTAACCCTTACAACCAAGAAAAAGAGTTTTCTCGGCCTTGGCTACAAAACGGCGGTCTTCCATTTCGGACATGACGACCTGCTCATCAAGGAACTCATTCTTACCGACTACAGCAACACACAGGACACCTATCGGCTCCTCGCTCCAGTCATTAACGGAGAAATGGATGAAAGCAAATTCAGCCTGTAGAGTTATGCGTACAAGGACTTTAGGTCGTCTGTCGTCAGGCCATTGAAGTCGCCACTGCTCATAAACGCACCGACCACATTCTTGCGTTGGCCTTTTTCCAAAAGAGTCACTAATTCGACCTTGTTGTGGACGACCTTCAAGTCGGGCCTGCCAAAACCTTCTACGATTCTCGAATCAGGCATCAGCTCCAGTTTCTTGATGGCCACGGCGTGCGGGTCGTAGAACACAATGGCGGTATCGGCCAACTTCAAGGCATCGCGGTAATGGTCGATAAAGACCTCGCTGAGGCTGCTGTAGGTGTGCAATTCGAAAACCGCAATCAAGTGCTTCTCAGGGAATTGTTCGCGCAAGGCTTTCACGCTGGCATTGACTTTTGATGGCGCGTGGGCGAAGTCGCGGAAAACGAAGTTGTCGCCATTGTCGAACAAAAGCTCCAAGCGTCGTGCAGCACCCTTGAAGGTGGCAATGGCGTCGTAGAACTGGGTGTCGGTGACACCCAACTGCCTGCAAACCAATCGTGCCGCGTTGATATTCTTCATGTTGTGGCTGCCAAACACACCCACTTCCCTCCTACTGCCGTCAGGCATGAGCAAAGTGGTCTTGATGCCGTTGCTCTCAAAGGGATGCACGCCATAGCCAAAGGTCTGGCATTGTGCGCCATGGGCAATCTTCTCGGCCTCCACGTCGGTTTGGTCGTAAATCAGGCAACCGCCTTTTTCGATGGTGCGGACGAAAATGCGGAACTGTTCCAAGTAGTTGTCGAAGGTCGGGAACACGTTGACATGGTCCCAGCCAATGCCGCTAATCACCGCAATATGAGGATGATAATGGTGGAATTTGGGCACGCGGTCGATGGGCGAAGTGAGGTATTCGTCTCCCTCCATCACCATGTATTTCGCCGTCTCGCTGAGGCGCACCATCACATCGAAGCCCTCTAACTGCGCCCCAACCATGAAGTCAGTCTCGATGCCGACCCGTTGCAGCACATGCAGAATCATGGAGGTGATGGTCGTCTTGCCGTGGCTGCCGCCGACGACGATGCGGGTCTTGTCCTTGCTTTGTTCGTAGAGGTATTCGGGATAGGAATACACCTTCAGGCCCAGCTCTTGGGCGCGGACAAGTTCGGGATTGTCGATACGGGCGTGCATACCGAGGATGACGGCATCGTAGCTGTTGTCTAACTTTTCGGGGAACCAGCCCCAACAAGGCGGCAGGATACCCTCTTTGGCGAGGCGTGATTTCGACGGCTCGAAGATTTCGTCGTCTGATCCGGTGACTTCGTACCCCTTACGGTGCAGGGCAATGGCAAGGTTGTGCATGGCACTGCCGCCTATGGCGATGAAATGGACTTTTTTCATGGTGTAAGATTTTTTGCAAAGATAGGGAAATAATTGATTCTTTGACTTCGGGACTTCGAGACTTCGGGGATTGGCTTGTCTCGCAGTCTCGCAGTCTCGTAGTCTCGCGTCACAAAAAAAGAAGGGTAAGCTACTCATATCGCACCGCTACGACCTCCTACCCTTGCTACATTCCTGTCCTGGGGGATTTCAGAGGGAGCTGGTCGTATAAGACTTACCCGATGCAAAAGTACGGACTTTTCTTGGACTGGCAAGCGTTTTTCTATGTTTTTTTCTTGCTTTACGTCAAGTGTCTGATTTGAAGCGGCGTACTTTCGGGAATCCCATGGATTGCTTCGTCGTTCCTCCTCGCAATGACACAAAAAAGCAGCTAACAACGCCTACAAACCGTAAGCACCGCAAGCTGCCCAATGGCAGAGGGATGGGAGGATTCCCATCCCTCGATAGCAAGCTCAATTAGTCCTCCTTGCGCTTCTTGGCTACCATGTAAGCAGCACCAAGACCCACGAGCACGGCGATGCCACTGCCGATGGGGGTGTCGGCATTCGCGTCAGTAGTTTCACCAAAGCCTTGCGGAATGCTCGGAGTAGTCAAGTTTCTGTCGCCTCTCGTAGCGTTGGATCTCAAGAGGGCACCTTCACCTTGTTGCGCGAATGCGCCAATTCCCATTGAAAGGACGATTGCAGCTGTCAAAATAAGTTTTTTCATCGTTTTTTTGATTTGTTTTAAAGTTGGTTATGTTTGTTGTTGTTTATGTTTTCGTCTTGTGACATTATCTTACGACTATTTTCTGAGTCTTAACATCATTGCCGTTCACCAGGCGGAGCACATACACGCCGGGCTGTTGGTTGAGGCTGAGCTCGGCGGTGCCGCTGATGGTTTGGTTGCTGAGCACGCGGCCCATCACGTCGATGATTTGCAGCGTGGCCTCGCCTTCGTTGTTGACCATCCAGTTGCCGTTGCTATAGAAGGCGAAGGTCGTTGAGCTTGCCGAAACGCTGCTCTCGTTGTTGGCGGCAAACACCAGGCGGAAGCGGCTCTCGTAGTCCGTCGTCTTGGCGTTGAAGCTGTAGCTCGGGGTCTGGAGCAGGTCGATGTCGTTGCCCGTCATGTTGTCGATGAGGTGGAGGTAGTTCATCTCCACGCCTTCGGGGTTGACGGTGAGGGTGTATTGTCCATCGGCGTTGGCGCGGAAGTTGAGGGGCATTTCGCCTTGGCCTTCGCTCGTGGCGATGGCGTATTCCTTCTCGCCTTGCGGGATGTAGAGGTTGGCGTTTTGCTCCATGAAGTAGAACTTGGGCAGCTCATTGCCTTCGTTGAAGCTGACGATGGCGTTGTCGATGGTGGTGGACGAAACGCCGTCTCTATTCATCACTTGCTGCCCCATTGTAATCTTCACGCTACCATTGCTGGGTGCTGAGGGAGCGTTTTTGCTGAAGAGGACACTTGTAACCCCACTGTCAACTTTCACCATTGCTCCAGTGCAAGCAGCAACGGTTCCAGCTGTACTGGCTTGAACAACCCACTTACTATTTTCTGTGTCATACGCAACCGTATAGAAACTTTGGCTCAGATAGGCTGCATGTGGATACGGATTGCCCACGAGGTTCCAGCCTGTCAATGGGTTGGTATCTTCATTGTCGTTATAAGAAACAGCGACAGTCTGCGTATTGTCAGTACAAACTGAGGTTCCTTCAAATGTCAGTGTAATACCATTCGCTGAATTCCCCTCAACATGATAGGCCGCAAGATAGCCTTTGCCAAAATCAAAGTCAAAACCATCAGCATTAGCGGCCACTTCCTTGTTTCTCCAATAATGGTCAGCCTCGTCATAGAAATACAAGTCTGTCAAATCACCCATATTGACAGGAGCAGTACCCACAGGAGAGGCGATAAAGTACCAAGTGTCTTTGGCAATGTCCTTGTAAAACTCGTAGTTCGCGTCATTGTCTTTCTTGTATAAATAAACATCTTTTTGGCTTGAAGAACCATAACATGAGAAAAAGTTACTGTTTGAATTCATCTGCAATGTATTATTGGTGTTGCTTCCTTGTGCAGCAATGGATGCCACAGATTCACTACCAATAGAAATTGTCCATTTTCCATTATCATTATTAGGAGCTTGAGTTTTCAAATAATTATTGCTGCCAGAACCTGCTGCATACAGATATCCAGGAACACTTGCATCATAAATGGTATACACTTCAACAGGCTCATCATCCTTCATGATAATCTCAGGTCCATTGATGACGAATTCATATACGCCACTTACTTCAGTAATCGTATTGTTGTCAATGCTGATTTCAACTGCATTTCTATTATTCTTTTCTTGTTTACCCATAGCAAAATCATGATGGACATTGCTTATGTTTCTACCACCAACAATGATATAATGCTTGCCGGGAACAAGGTCGCTCATCGATTCAACCAAGGTATAAGTTGATGCACCGCGAACCACGAAAGTAAGGGTTGCATCACTGGATGGCATGTTGATAATATACAATCCATCGCTTTCATTCACTTCTTCAACCGTTTCGTTGCCCTCTTCGCCGTATGTAAGTGTCACAGATTCCAAGAATTTGCCGCCTGTAACGCTTAATTCATTAACTACCACCGTGGCTTGCTCACAGATTGAAGCCTGATTGCCTGAAGGATCAACTATATCACCATCCCATCCCACAAGCAAGTTAGAGAAATTGACTTCAGTCGGTTTGACAATGGACAAAGTGTATGGAGTTGCGGCTTCTGTTGTAATGGAAAGATTTGCCTCGTTTGAAGGCATGGTAAACGAATAATACACATACGGAGTAATCTCAGTTACTGGTACAGATTGCTCATTTCCGAAGGTAACCAACACCGACCTTAAAGCCACACTATCCGTAATTTGAATGCTTGCATGAACCTCGACACCCGCTTCCACAGTAGCTTTATGTGTTACTTCGTTGTAAACTATTTCATTCTCGTTGCCATCGAATAAGTGAAACTCATCAACATCCGCATTAACAAAACTTACATTCAGGTCATAAGTGGCAGCTGCCTGAGTAACAGTAACAAGTTCAGAATAAACTGGCTCTTCTCCTGTTGGTGCGTATTTCACTTTGAAGTATGCCTTGCGAGCGGGACCAACATTCTCCCCAATCTGTTGGACTACCTTGTAATCTTCTGGATCAAAAGCAGGATTGAACCAATCATAAGTGGCTGGAGTGGTTCCATTGGATTCGAGTAATTCAATGCTCACAGATGACATATCCTCAATATTGTAATATGTCACTGGAACTGCCATCGCTTCACCATCTTTATCTATATCAACACTATTAGAATTAACAGCCATGAAAGGTTCGGTTACTTCTGTCCAATTAATGTCGATTTCACTCAAATACATGGCACCGCTTTTGGAGCGGAGACCAATGTACAAATAAGTGCCAGTAACGTTGAGTTCAGTGGTAGTAACATTATTGCTGTTATATAAAATTTCACCTAGCAACGTGCCTTGTTTGTCAGCGTCATATAAATCTGATGTCGCCGTATACGGTGTGTTTTTGCCATAAACACTTAAAACTCTATTATTGGCAGTTGAATTATTCCAAACGACTTCCACTTTTCTCACTTTTCCCCCCGATGTGGTACTGATGATACCAGAACCATCACTACTTCTCAATTGGATAGAACTATTGCCTCCCGCAGAATTGCCTGCGTAAACGGCATTGGAACCATTAGTACAAGTCTTACCGCTCCAATCGGAATAACCACCCCCTGAAGCGACACCCGTTAGTGCACGATTCAAAACATCAATCATTGATGATTCCCATTGGGCATACAGCGTATAGTTGGCACTGATGTTTTCGATGGCATCGCCTGGGGCATAACCTGTACCCAAACCATTGGCCTCGGTATTCCATCCAGTGAAGGCATGTTGACTAAAGGAAAATGTATTTGCTGGGCGAATAGTAGCCGATTCATTTTCATTGAATGTGTCAACAATATCATTCAAGTTTGCAGGGCCGTTAGCCTTGTAAGTGACAGTATAAGTTTGCACAACCGTGCCTCCAATGGTGATACCGTAATCCGGAACCGTGAGGATTATGCCAGACAACACAGAAGCGGTGACATCCTCTCCACCATCTGTTTTAGTTATATTCCATACAAAAACCTGACCTGTGCCAAGTTCACTTGCAACCAGCGTTACAGCGGTGGCATAAGGTACATTGGCACTATTGCCTTCAGTAATAGTGTTGGCACCGTAAGTAGCAGTCAAGGTAACACCATTAATGGAGCTTATAGCCACATTGTAATTGTTTTTCGTCCACTGGGCAAATAAATCAGTATTGCCCGAGATATTGAAAGTGTTACCAGCAGAATAATCAGTTCCTGTGCCATCAGCTTTCGTGTTCCATTTGTTGAAGGTGTAGCCCGTTCTTGTGAAGTTGGGGTTGCCTGTGCCTTCGTTAGCCTTAACTGTAACAGTTGCGCCACTCACATAACCACCATCAACTAAATTATCACCAGTGCCACCGTTGGCTTTGTAAGTGACGGAATAAGCAGTTGGAGCATCGCCAATTTCCAATAGGATAATCGGTGTGGCCGTGCTATAGCAACGGAAAATACCATTATTACATTGGATTAAGATATTATTCGTTGTTCCTCTATCTATAGCAGTAACTGTATAACCAGTTCCATTAGTGGTGAATGACCATAGGGTTTTGTTGGTTTCTCCTACAGCAAAATTATAGTTACCGGTACCCGTCCCATTTTTATATAGATAATAAGTTTTATTACCATTTGTATATTTAAAGCGGAATCCCGACGTATTGTTATATGTTCCCGATTCTAATGTCCAAGTCTTTCCAGCAGCAACCGAAGTGCTAACCTTGTTTAAAGAATTAAGTGTGATTTCAACTCCAGTAATTGTGTTACCATTTACAGTACCATTAGGCAAAGCATAATACTTATTGTTAACATAAGCAGCCACCACATAGCTGTTGCCGTCTACTGGAGCCACAGATGAAACCTGTCCCCATCCCGCCATACTCGGCGTCATGAAGACCAGCAGCGCGAGGGCTGCAATCAATTTTGTAAACTTTCTTGTCATTTTGTTTGTTGATTTTAATTGTTGGTTATTTAATTATTTGAGATTTATGATTCAAGGTTTATAATTCAAAGATTTAAGATTCCTCTTTAGTTTATTGGGCTTATCATGGTAAGATACTCACCAGCGGTCATAACAGGGAGTTTCGAGTTGGTGAAATCTTTGCCGTTTCTAGTAATGACAGCCTCGGTACCAGCTTGCATTGCTGAATGATATTGCATGGCATCCTCGAAGTCCTTAAATTGAGAGACGTTTGTATCAAGAAAAAGCTTAGTCATTGGTATTTCTCTTCAAGGTGTTGATAATAGGCTTTGCGCCCATTCAGGTCGTCATCGTCCAAAGGTAAGCCTGCGCCAAGCAGACGGAGCACGGCATCAGGAATAGCCTGCTCTTTTGTTTGTTTTTGCCTTGCTTGGCATATTTCAGCATTAATCTCATCGAGCGTCAATTGAGGGTTGCCATTGTTTTCGCTTTGTTGGCGCATGGCCGTCACAGCTTTCCTCGCGCGAATCTTTGTCTCTTGCCGTAAAGAAAGATTGAGCAAGATTTCCTCCACTTGCTGCTGAAGCCAAAGCTGCAAGGCGTTGTCGTCGGCAAAGGAAGGTCTCACTTTTTCCACCAAAGTATCGCTCAGTGTTATGTTGTAACTGCACATGGCTTGTTGTTTGTTGTTTGTTTTTGTTTTGTCGTTTTTAATTGTTGGTTATTTAATTGTTTGAGATTTCAAGATTAACTACGTTGAATGTTTTGCATTTCAAGGTTTAAGGGTTCTGCTGTTTCGGCAACATCTTTGAGCAAATCTTTATGATTTCATCGGCGAGGCGGAAGCCTGCATCACACACAGCTTTCTGTTGGTTGCCGTCGTAGCCCATAGCAATGTGCATGGTGGCATAACCGTCACTCACCAAGGCCAACAATTTACGGTCGCGTTGTGCCACCGCATCCTTGTAGTCCTTGATGTCAGGATGCGGCCGTTGTTTGGTCTTAACAGGAAACAGCGCATCCAGCAGGACCAACATACCCGTCCACAAAAAATGTCCTGCCGACTTCACATATTTTTGGTCACCATAGCGTTTCAACGCCCTGTCGTATTCGCCGTTCGCTTTCAGTGTTTGCTTGGCGTTGTCGACATAGCGTCGGGCTTCCTCTATGGGGTTTTGCCTTTCCATGGTTTTGCCTTTTTTTCGCGTGCAAAAATAAGAAAAAATCCCTATGCGCGTCAAGGGGCAAAGGGATTAATTTTTTATGTTTTTTTCAACGTGTGTTGATAAGTGGAGGATTTCGGGGATTTAAGATTTAAAATTCAAGATTTAAGATTCGATTTAAAAACGAATTTCAAGGGCATAAAAAACCCTTATTATACTGCAAAATTAAAAATAAAAATCGAAACGGGGCAAAAAGCCGAGAATTTGAGGAATTTCAGATTCAATGCCCGTAGCTCGACCCGTCGAAGCAGTGGGTGCAGAGGTCGCATTTGGGAAGACCTATAGCTCTTACAACGCTTTCCAAGGTGTTGAATTTCAGCGAGTCCACTCCTACATGCTTACGCAACAGCTCCACAAGGTTGGCGTACTCAGGAGTCGTTGGGTCGCAGTATTTCTCGATGTTACGGTTGTCGTCGCCCTCCATCTCCTTGATGCAACGGCGAGTGATGAGCTCCAGGACGTTTTTCGAGGCGGAGAAGTTGAGGAAAGGACATCCGAAGAGCAAGGGCGGACAGCTGATGCGGACATGCACCTCCTTGGCGCCGTAGTCGTAGAGCATCTTCACGTTGTCGCGCAACTGGGTGCCGCGCACGATGCTGTCGTCGCAGAAAGCCACTTTCTTGCCTTCCAACAAAGCGCGGTTGGGGATGAGTTTCATCTTGGCCACATGCTCCCTTTGGCTCTGATTTACAGGCATGAAGCTCCTTGACCAAGTGGGCGTGTACTTCACCACGCCGCGCATATACGCAATCTTCCTGACGTTGGAATAACCCAAAGCCATGCCGATGCCCGAGTCGGGGATGGCGGAGACATAGTCGAGGTCGATATAGTCCTGCTTGCCCATCTCGCGGCCTTCGTTGTAGCGTGCCTCCTCCACGTTGACGCCTTCATAGTCGGAAGCGGGAAAACCGTAGTAAATCCAAAGGAAGGAGCAGACTTGCTTCTTCGGGCTGGGTGCCAAAAGCTGCTGTACGCCGTCGAGAGTCACCTTGACGATTTCGCCCGGGCCTATGCTGTAGCAAGTGGCATAGTCGAGGTTGATGTAACTGTGGCTCTCCGATGCCAGCACATAGCCGTCGTCGTTCTTGCCGATGACGATGGGCGTGCGGCCGTAGTAGTCGCGGGCAGCGATGATGCCGTCTTCGGTCAGGATGAGCATCGAGCACGAGCCTTTTACCTTATTATATACGTTCTTGATACCGTCGACAAAGTCCTCGCCCTGAGTGATGAGCAAGGCCACCAATTCGGTGGGGTTGGTGAAGCCCATGCTCAGCTCGGCAAAATGCTGCTTGTTCTCGAGGCAATGGTCGACCAATTCGTCCATGTTGTTGATTTTGGCCACTGTACAGATGGCGAACTTGCCCAAGTGCGAGTTGACGATGATAGGTTGCGCATCTGTGTCGCTGATGACTCCGATGCCTCTGTTGCCCAAATACTTGTCCAACTCGTCGCTGAACTTGGTGCGGAAATAGGTGTTTTCAATGTCGTGGATCGAGCGATGGAAACGCTCGCCGTCGTGAGTCGCCATGCCGGCACGCTTGGTGCCGAGATGTGAGTGATAGTCAATGCCATAGAACAAATCCTGCACGCAGGGTCGATTCAATACTGTGCCGAAGAAGCCTCCCATAGTAGTTTCAATTTAGGTTATAAAAACAAAAACATCTGCGGGAGTGTTCCTCAGTTTGTCGAAGGAAAACGTCCCGTAGATGGACTGCAAAAGTACGGATTTTCATCTTTGTTCGACAACATTTTTGTATTTTTGCGCGATTTTTTTGTAAGCCTATGATACTCAAACTTTATCCAACCAATCCCAACCCGCGCTATGTCAAGATGATACTCGAATGTTTGGCTGACGGCGGCACCATCATCTTCCCCACCGACACGCTTTACGGTCTGGGTGGATGCATCAACAACCCACGCACCTTCGAGCGCATCTGCCAAATCAAGGGCATCAACCGTTCACCTTCATTTTGGAGGCCAACAACAACATTCCGCGCATTTTCCAAAGCAAGAAGAAGACCATCGGCATCCGCATCCCCGACCAGCCCATCATCACCAACATTGTGAGGGAGTTCGGCTCGCCCATCATGACCACTTCGTTGGCCGACGAGGAGGACGAGATTAATCCCTACCTCACCGACCCTGAGGAAATTTACGACCGCTACAAGGACTTGGTGGACATCGTCATCGACGGTGGTGCGGGCGAAAACGAGGAGAGTACAGTGGTGGATTGCACTGACAATGAGATTGTTATCGTCCGACAGGGTAAGGGTTGGCTCGACGAATGAAAAAAAATTGAGGCTAAAAGGCCACAATAACGAAAAAAGTAGTAATTTTGCAGCCGCAAAAAGGATGACTTGGTAGCTCAGCAGGTAGAGCATCACACTTTTAATGTGGGGGTCCTGGGTTCGAGCCCCAGCCAGGTCACAAGGTAAGTTTTCAAGTCCTATCTGACAAGTCGGGTAGGACTTTTTCATTCCTCCCTTTTGGGTTTCAGGGAAAAGTTGTATCTTTGCGGCAATAAAAACACATCGAAATGGAAACTGTTCAGGAAAGATTTCATCCAAAGGATATTGATGTTTTATTGGCTTTGCGCCAACGGGCATCGTTGCTTGTGTCGCAAACCGAAAGCGAAGAATTGCTTGCCGAAGCTGTAGCTATACTTAGTGGTATGCCTTTGCCATGTGCTTACACTTACGAACAGATGGAAATGTCGCTTAGAGAAGCCGAAGCCGACTACCAAAACGGGAATTTTGTGAGTCATTCCTCCATTTGTGAACGCTATGGTGTATAAACTCCATTGGCTGAGAAGGGCATCCAACGAACTCGATGCCATTTACCAATTCTACAAAGAATTTGCAAGTGAGCAAGTGGCAAAACGTAGGATTGGGAAAATTATCCATAGTGCCGACCTTCTTAAAACCATGCCTTATTTGGGAAGAAAAGACGAAGATTTCACACACATACGACATTATCGCTATTTGGTTGTCCTGACCTATAAAGTGTATTATTTCGTAGAGGATGATGGTGTTTACATCGCTTCGATTTGGGATTGCAGACAAGGAGGTGCAGCATTTTAAAAAAAGCATTACCTTTGCGCTTCAAACATACCGACAATGATCGACCTATTGAAAGACTTGAACGAGCCTCAGCGTGAGGCCGTTACCACCATAGAAGGCCCCGTGATGGTGATTGCGGGAGCCGGCTCGGGGAAGACCCGCGCCCTCACCTACCGCGTCGCCTACATGATACAGGAGGGCGTGGACCCCTTCAGCATCATGGCGCTGACCTTCACCAACAAGGCCGCCCGCGAGATGAAGGAACGCATCATGCAACTCGTCAACGCGAGCGACGCCCGCAATGTGTGGATGGGCACCTTCCACTCTATTTTCGCAAGAATTTTGCGCATCGAGGCGGAGAAAATCGGTTTCACGTCCAACTTCTCGATTTACGACACCGACGACTCGAAGGCTCTCATCACGCAGATTCTGAAGGATTTGAGCATCGACACCAAGGTCTATCCGCCCAAACAGGTGCTGTCGCGTATCTCGGCGGCCAAGTCGAGCCTCTACTCGCCCGAAGACTACGCCAACGACCCCGACATCCAAGAAACCGACCGCAAGTCGAACAAGCCGCTGATAGCGCAGCTGTTCAAACTCTACAACGAACGCCTGCACCGCGCCAACGCCATGGATTTCGATGATATTCTGTATTTTACGAATGTGCTGTTGCGCGACAATCCCGATGTGCTCTACAAATACCAGAACCACTTCAAGTTCATCCTCGTCGACGAGTATCAGGACACCAACTACGCCCAATACCTCATCGTGAAGCGCATCGCGGCACTGTTTGAGAACATTTGCGTGGTCGGCGACGACGCGCAAAGCATCTACGCCTTCCGTGGCGCCAACATCCAGAACATCCTCAACTTCAAGAACGATTACCCTGACTATAAGCTGATTAGGTTGGAACAGAACTACCGTTCCACACAAAACATCGTCAATGCATCGAACAGCGTCATCGCGCACAACAAGGACCAAATCAAGAAAAAGGTGTGGAGCGACAAGGAGAAAGGCGAACTCATCGGCCTCATCCACGCCAACAGCGACACCGAGGAAGGTACAATGGTAGCCAACAGCATTTTCGGCTACAAAATGACGCGCCACCTCGCCAACAAGGACTTCGCCATCCTATACCGCACCAACGCCCAAAGCCGCTCGATGGAAGAAGCCCTGCGCAAGCAGAACATACCTTATAAAATATATGGCGGCCTCTCGTTCTACGACCGCAAGGAAATCAAGGACCTGTTGGCCTACTTCCGCGTCGTCATCAACCCTGAGGACGAACAGGCTTTGCTCCGCATCATCAACTACCCCGCCCGTGGCATCGGCAAGACCAGCATCGAGCGCATGATGGTCACCGCCAACGAGCAACGCACAAGCATCTGGAAGTGCATGGAAAACAACGTGTTCCCGCAAGACTTCAACATGGGCACCATCAATCGTTTCCGCGACTTCATGGTGATGATGAAGAGCTTCCAAACCCTGCAAGCCAAGATGAACGCCTTCGAGTTGGCCAAGCACATCACCAACGCCATAGGATTAATAAAGGTGTTGAAGGAAGACGACTCGCCCGAGGGCATTTCGAGGGTAGAGAACGTGGAGGAATTGCTCAACGCCATCATGGAGTTCAGCGACCGCCAAGTGGACGAAACCACCGGCGAGACCGCCCGTGTCGACCTCGTTCAATTCATGGAAGACGTGGCCCTGCTCACCGACAACGAAATGAAAAAGGACGACGGTAATGATGATTTCGTCAGCCTGATGACCATCCACAGCGCGAAGGGCTTGGAGTTCCCGTATGTCTATGTCGTCGGCATGGAAGAGAACCTCTTCCCGGGCTTCCTCAGCCTCAGCACCCGCGAGGAGCTGGAAGAGGAACGCCGCTTATTCTACGTGGCCGTCACCCGCGCCATGACCAAATTGACTTTGAGCTACGCCGAGCAACGCTACCGCTACGGCAACCTCACCCTCAGCGAGCGCTCGAGATTCGTCGACGAGATTGACCCAAGTCTCATCGAGCAGACGCAAAAGGCCTCGTTCAGAGGCACTTCACCGATGGGCGGCAGAGGCAGCTTCGGAGGACGCTTTGGCAAGCCCATCGCCGAGCCGGAGCAACACGGTTTCCGCAAGATAGAGAACACGCCATCGGCAAGGCCGACATCCAGCCAACCCGCTGTGCCTCAAAACTTCGAGCCTTCCAATCCCGACCTGCTTCAAGAAGGAATGAGGGTTATGCACGCCA
This sequence comes from uncultured Bacteroidia bacterium, assembly GCA_902802535.1. GTDB lineage: Bacteria > Bacteroidota > Bacteroidia > Bacteroidales > F082 > Limimorpha. The sequence continues at coordinate 29,037 of CADCML010000012.1, read as the reverse complement.
AGTTCGGCGCCGGCACCATCCTCAGCATCGAAGGCGCTGGCGCCAACAAGAAAGCCTCCGTCAACTTCGACGCAGGCGGCGTGAAAATGCTCATGCTGAAGTTTGCTAGATTGGCGATATTGAAATAAATGTGTACCTTTGCAAAAATTTTAAGACAAGATGGACAAAATCGGATTAACCTACAATACTGAGAAAGAGCAGATTGTGATTCCCGAATACGGTCGTTGTATTCAGGAAATTGAAGACCGGCAGCAGCGCACCGAAGCCGCCAAATACATCATCAGCGTGATGGTGCAGATGAACCCGAACATCAGGCAGTCGAGCGACTACGAACACAAACTTTGGGACCACCTCTACATGATTTCGGGCTACACCCTCGATGTGGACAGTCCATTCGCTCCCCCCATCCCGGCGGAGCAACAAAGCAAGCCGCAGCATATTGGTTATCAGAACAATAATATCAAATACGGTCATTACGGCCAATACCTCATCAAGATGATTGAAGCCGCATCGCAGGAGGAGAATGAGGAGGTTCGCGAGGCCCTCGCCTACTCTTTGGCCGGCCAGATGAAGCGCAACTACTTGGAATGGAACAAGAACGTCGTCAACGACCAGGTCATCATCGACGACTTGAAGACCATCAGCGGCGGTCGCCTCATCATCCCCGAGGAATCGAAGCTGAGCAACAATGGCGAAGGAAAAGGCCTGCCGCAAGCCAAGCAGCCCCTACTGCAACAGCAAGGCAAGAAGAAAAAGAAGAAAGTGCCGAACCTGAAGGCCAACATGAACAACCCGAACAACCCGGCGTATAAGCTGAGGATGCAACAGATGGGAAAGGTGTAGTTTGGCTCTAAGCTGTAAGCCGTAAGCCATAAGCAACTTACAGCTAAAGCTCAAAAACACGGTTCAAACAAGCTTACTGCTTATTGCTTACTGCTTAAAGCTCAAAAAAATATGGCATCACTGAAAATCAAAGGCGGCAACACGCTTCATGGCGAAATCACACCGCAAGGCGCGAAAAACGAGGCCATGCAAATCCTTTGTGCCTGCCTGCTCACCGACGAGAAAGTCACCATCCACAACCTGCCCGACATCCTCGACATCAACAACCTGATTGCCCTGTTGGAAGGCATGGGCGTGAGCGTGGAACGCCCGACACGGCATGACATTACTTTACAGGCCAAATCACTCAACTTCAACTACTTCAACGAAGCTGACTACCAGCAAACCGCTTCGAAATTGCGCGGCAGCGTGATGATGACCGGCCCGATGCTGGCCCGTTTCGGCAAGGCCTACATGCCCAAGCCTGGCGGCGACAAAATCGGTCGGCGCAGGTTGGACACACATGTCATCGGATTGCAGAAATTGGGTGCCATTTTCGATTTCGACACCTACCAAGTCGGGGTGCAAAAAGGCGGACTGAAAGGATGCTACATGCTCCTTGACGAAGCCTCAGTGACCGGCACGGCCAACATCGTCATGGCCGCCGTGATGGCCCAAGGCACCACCACCATCTTCAATGCCGCCTGCGAGCCTTATTTGGTGCAGCTCTGCACCATGCTCAACAACATGGGTGCCGACATCAAGGGCGTGGGTTCCAACCTTTTGACCATCAACGGTGTAAGTCGTTTGCACGGCACGGAACACACTTTGCTTGCCGACATGATCGAGGTGGGCAGCTTTATCGGCATGGCCGCCATGACGGGCAGCGAAATCACCATCAAGAACGCGGGCATCGCGCAGCTGGGCATCATCCCCGATGTGTTCCGCAGGCTCGGCATCCAAATGGATTTCCGTGGCGACGACATTTTCATTCCCGCACAAGCGCATTACGAGGTGCAGACCTTCATGGACGGCAGCATCCTCACCGTTGCCGACGCGCCCTGGCCCGGCTTCACGCCCGACCTCATCAGTATCGTCTTGGTGGTGGCCACGCAAGCCAAAGGCACCGTGCTCATCCACCAAAAAATGTTTGAGAGCCGCCTGTTTTTCGTCGACAAGCTCATCGACATGGGCGCGCAAATCATCCTTTGCGACCCGCACCGCGCCAATGTCATTGGCCTCGACCATTCCCACAATCTTCGCGGCATCCGCATGGCCTCGCCCGACATCCGCGCTGGCGTCGCCCTGCTCATCGCCGCCCTCTCCGCCGACGGCACCAGCATCATCGACAACAGCGACCAGATTGAACGCGGGTATCAGTATATTGATAGGCGGTTGAATGCTTTGGGGGCGGAGATTGAGCGGATGTAAACCATTCCTCTAATGTACAGAAATATGAACAAGAAGCCATCATTTTGCGCATTATTCTGAACATTATCACAATATGGCAAAAATGAAGAAAGAAGATATGATTCCGATTACTGCTGAAATCAGAAATGCCGTTCTGTCGATAAAAGCGGCCATTTTGAAAAGTCAAGCCCGAGCAGCACAGATGATCAACCATGAGCAACTGTCTCTTTATTACGGCATTGGCCGTTACGTTTCGGAACATTCACGCAAAGGATATTGGGGCACTGGCGCCATCGACACTATCAGCCGACAATTGAAGGCTGAACTGCCCGGATTGAAGGGATTTTCTGCGGAGAACATCAAACTGATGAGGCGTTTCTATGAAGCATGGAAAGAACTGGAGGTAAATTCGGTAGTCCCGTCTACCGAAATAGCAGAAGTTGAACCTCTTTCACTACCAAACAAATCAGTAGTCCCGTCTACCGAATTGCAACCTACTGAATTAGAGGCCGAACCGATATATCAATTACGGCTGACCAATGATGAAACGTTCCCCGTCACTGCTTTCCTGAACATCTCTTTCTCACATCATGTCGCCATTTTCCGTTATGCAGAGCAATATGATGAACGGAAATATTATATTCAGTTGGCCTATCAACAGCGTCTGAAGGTGGACGACCTTGAGGAGATAATAAAAGCAAAAACCTACGACCATCGTCAGGCGCTCCCTAACAACTTCTTCAAGGCCATTCCCGACAAAGCACTTGCCCTCCACACATTGCAAATGTTCAAGGATTCCTATCTGTTGGACTACATCAACGTGGAAGACATTGACGTTTCGGATCCCATTGATGTGGATGAGAAAGTCATTGAAAGCAAGATTGTGATGAATATCAAAAATTTCATCATGACTTTTGGCAGGTCGTTCACTTACAAAGGGCATCAGGTTCATTACGACAAATTGGGTCACGACCATTGGATAGATTTGCTGTTTTTCAACCGAGAACTGCAATCCCTTGTGGTTGTAGAATTGAAAAAAGGCCAGTTCAAGCCGTCTTATTTGGGTCAACTTGCGGCCTATCTCCATGTTCTTGATGACGAGGAAAAACTTCCAGAAGAAAATCCTTCAGTTGGTATCATACTCTGTAAAAAAGCGGACAAGGCATACGTGGAGTATGTACTTCAAGACTATTTGAAGCCGATGGGAGTGGCAACATACCAGCAAATGCAGAACAGGTTGCGTGAACTATTGCCGCCAGAGGAAGACATGAAACGTTTGATTGAAGAATAAAGCCAAAATCATCTTAATCTTGCCCCCTGCCATTTTGTCAAAACCCAACGTTTGGCAAAGGATTTGATGAACCTTGCGGCAAAATGAAAAAAATAGTAAAACAACACATATCATGGAAGAAAACGAAAACGTTAAGAATCAGGACGATGCCTTGAAAGACACCGTCAATCCCGACATGGAGAACAAGCAAGAACCCGCCGAAGAGCAAACCGCAAACGAGAAAAAGGAAGAAGCCGCTGACAAGGTTTCGGACAAAAAGTCAAAGCGGTTCAAGATCCGTCATGCGGCTGAAAAGGCTTTGGAAGAGGAAAAGGCCAAGTATGCCGAACTGAACGACAAATACTTGCGCCTGTTCTCGGAGTTCGACAACCACCGCAAGCGCACGGCCAAGGAAAAATTGGACCTGATGGCCACAGCTTCCGAAAACGTCATCAAGGACATTTTGCCCGTGCTTGACGACTTTGAGCGTGCCTTGCAAAACATGGAAAAGAACGGAAACGAAACCGACCTGCAAGGCGTTACCTTGATTTTCAACAAATTGAAAGACACATTGAAGAAGAAAGGCTTGGAGGAAATCGAGGCAATGAACGCAGACTTCAACACCGATGAGCACGAGGCCCTCACGATGATTCCCGCGCCCGAAGAGGACAAGAAAGGCAAGGTTTTGGATGTCATCCAGAAAGGCTACAAGCTGAATGGCAAGGTGATACGATTTGCGAGAGTGGTCGTTGGTAACTGATACGATAGCGGACTGGACTTTGCCAACAACGGGGCATGCCCCGTTGTCCCTGCCGGACGAAAAAAGAAAGATAGTAAATGAAGAAAGGAAACTAATATAATGGCAGACAAACAAAAAAGAGACTACTACGAGGTGCTTGGGGTGAACAAAAACTCCACGCCCGACGAAATAAAGAGCGCGTACCGCAAGGCCGCGCTCAAATGGCACCCCGACAAGTGGGTGAACGGCACCGATGCCGAGAAAAAGACCGCCGAGGAAAACTTCAAGGAAGCTTCGGAGGCCTATTCCGTGTTGAGCGATGCCAACAAGAAGGCGCGTTACGACCAGTTCGGTTTCGCCGGCATGGACGGTGGATCGGCTGGTGGCGGTTTCGACGGTTTCGCCGACTTCGACTTGAACGACATCCTGAACAGCGTTTTCGGGCGTGGCTTCGACTTCGGTGGAGGTCGCGGGGGCTTCAGCTTCAGCAGTTTTGGTGGAGGCGGCGGTCGCGGCGGCACCGTCAAGCAACGCGGCTCCAACCTGCGTGTAAAAGTGAAACTCAACCTGTCAGAGATTGCCCACGGCGCGAAGAAGAAAATCAAGGTCAGCAAGTTCGTGACCTGCACGCATTGCCACGGCAGCGGCTCCGAAGACGGCTCCACCGAAACCTGCCCGACCTGCCACGGTCGCGGTCAGGTGGTGCAAACCGTCAACTCCTTCTTCGGCCAGATGCAGACCGCCTCGGTGTGTCCCACTTGCGGCGGACAAGGCACCGTCATCAAGAAGAAATGCACCCACTGCGGCGGCGAAGGCATTATGAAAGGCGAAGAAATCATCGACATCGACATCCCTGCCGGCGTGGGCGAAGGAATGCAACTCACCGTGCGCGGCAAAGGCAATGCCGGTCCGCACAACGGCATCAACGGCGACCTGCTCGTCCTCATTGAGGAGGAAGCCCATCCCGACTTCGAGCGCGATGAAAGCACCCTGATTTACAACCTATTCATCACCATCCCTGAAGCCATCATGGGAACGCAGGCCGAAGTGCCCACCGTCGACGGCAAGGTGAGGATAAAGATTGCCCCTGGCACACAAAGCGGCAAGGTGCTGAGGCTGAGAGGCAAAGGATTGCCTGTGGTCAATGGTTATGGCACAGGCGACATGCTCGTCAACGTGAACGTTTGGATTCCGAAGAAGTTCAACAAGAAAGAGGAGGAACTGTTGCAGCAACTCTCGCAATCGGAGAACTTCAGGCCCAACCCCACCGCCGAGGAGAAGAGTTTTTTCAGTAAGATTAAGGATTATTTTAATTGACTTCGAGACTTCGGGACACGAGACTTCGGGACTTTGAACCCAACGACTCGCAGTCCCGCAGTCCCGTAGTCCCATAGTCAATAAAAACATGACCAAAATATCCGTCAACGAGGTCACGAAGCGATACGCCGACCACACCGCATTAGACCGTATGTGCATTGACATTCCCGAGCATTGCATATACGGCCTTTTGGGTCCCAATGGCGCGGGAAAAACCACCCTCATCCGCATCCTCAACCAAATCACCGCCCCCGACAGCGGCGAAGTGCTCATCGACGGCGTAAAGCTGAACCAAAAGCACATCGCCCGTATCGGCTACCTGCCCGAAGAACGCGGCCTTTACAAGAAGATGAAAGTCGGCGAACAGGCCATTTACTTAGCCGAGCTCAAAGGCATCAAGAAGGCCGAGGCGCAAAAACGGCTGAAGGTTTGGTTCGACAAGTTTGAAATCAGCGGTTGGTGGGACAAGAAAGTCGAGGAACTCTCGAAAGGAATGCAGCAGAAAATCCAGTTCATCACCACCATCATCCATGAGCCCGACATTCTCATTTTCGACGAGCCTTTCAGTGGCTTCGACCCCATCAATGCTAACCTCTTGAAGGAATCCATCCTCGAATTGCGCGACAAAGGCGCCACCATCCTGCTCTCGACCCACAACATGGCCTCCGTCGAGGAACTTTGCGACAGCATCACCTTAATTAATAAAGGTGTAAGCATTTTGCAGGGCAAAGTCGGCGACATCAAACGGCAACACGACACCCACGAAAGGGAAATCATTGTGCGCTGCGACGACTTCAACAAGGTGATGGCCATCGCCGACACCTATAATAATATAAAGGTGGAGCACACCGACCTCCCGGACGAAACCAAACTGACCCTTTTCAGCGAGTCGCCCAACGAATTGTTGAGCCAATTGTTGCAAGTCGGGCAGCTCGTTTCGTTCAAGGAGGTGCTGCCTTCGATGAACGACATCTTTATCCAAGAAGTGCAATCCAAAAACCAAGCCTCATGAACAAGATTGGACTCATCATCAAGCGCGAATATTTGACGCGCGTGCGAAAGCGTAGTTTCCTCATTTTGACCTTCTTGGGTCCCATCCTTATGGCCGCCATATACATCATCCCCATCATGCTTGCCCTCAACGCCAGCAACGAAAAGATGCGCGTAGCCGTGGTGGACGAAAGCCGTTGGTTTGAAGACCGTTTCGTCGACAACAAGGAGCACACCTTCGTCCTCATGCCCGGCCAACCCATTGATTCCGTGAAGGAAATGGTGAAAAGCGGCGTGTTCGACATGGCGCTTTACGTGCCCCGCACCCAGCTCAACATCCCTTCAAATGCCGTCGTCTACAGCATCCGGCAAGTGCCGATGGAAGTGGAAACTTACATCAGCAACGTCATGGAAAAGGAAATTGAAGACCAAAAACTGATGGCCAATGGCGTTGACCCTGAAATCGTTAGCGCAGTCAAGACCAACGTCAACTTGCAAATCATGCGCATGGACGAGAAAGGCAACGAGAAAGAGACCTTCACGGAGGTTCAGTTCTTCCTCGGCATGATTCTTGCCATGCTGGTTTACATGTTCATCATGTTCTTCGGCGGGCAGGTGATGCAAGGCGTTTCGGAAGAAAAAACCAGCCGCATTATCGAGGTCATCATCAGTTCGGTGAAACCTTTCCAACTAATGATGGGCAAAATCATCGGTGTTTCGTTGGTTGCCTTGACTCAATTCGTGCTTTGGATTCTGCTGACGGGCGTACTATATGTAGGCTTTTCCGCCTATTTGGGCCTCAGCAATCCCGGAATGTTGTCGTCGGGCACCGTGATGGCGCAGGAAATCACCTCCAACGACATCATGAGCAACGAAAGCGTCCAAAACATTCTCCAAATCGTCCATTCCATCGATTTCGGCACCATCATCGCCACTTTCCTCATTTTCTTCATCCTCGGTTACCTGCTGTACGCGACCCTTTATGCTGCCATCGGCTCGTTGGTCGACAACAACACCGATGCCCAACAGTTTACATTGCCCGTCACCGTGCCTTTAATCGTTGCCATCATTTCCTCGTTTTACATCGTCAACAACCCTGACAGCAGCCTATCCGTCTGGCTTTCAATGATTCCGTTCACCTCCCCCATCTCAATGATGGTCAGGATTCCATTCGGCGTGCCCATTTGGCAGATTGCGGTTTCGGTCGTTCTTTTGGCCGCCACTTTCGTCCTAATGACATGGATTGCCGCCAAAATTTACCGCACAGGCATTTTGATGTACGGAAAAAAACTAAGTTATAAGGAAATTTTCAAGTGGTTGAAATATAAATAGAATAATTTCGTATTTTTGCAGGCTCTAATGGGCTAAAAAAGTCAAGAAAGAATAATCAACAAATTAAAAGTCAAATAATTAAATCAGTTTTACAATGCAAAACAAAGGAGCAATCAGGGCGATAGCCATTATCTTTGCGCTTATCTTCTTGTACCAGCTTTCGTTTACCGTGGTGACCAACATCGTGGAAAAGAAAGCGGCTAAACACGCCATGGCACAAGTATTCCCCAAAGATGCGAGTGGTCAAGAAATCGCCGTTTCAGAGTCCGTTCAGGAGGCCATTGCCGAAACCATGGAAAAAAAGAGCATGGATGAAAGGCAGGCGAAGACCTATTTAAAGGAAAAGCTTGAAAACAGCTATCTGGACTCAATGAACAACGTCAACGTGTACAATCTGGGATTCAAGAAGTACACCTATCGTGACGCAAAAGAAAGAGAAATCAACTTGGGCTTGGACTTGAAGGGCGGTATGAACGTCACTTTGGAAGTCTCGGTGAAAGACATCGTCAAGGCCTTGTCGCACGACTCCCAAGACCCCACCTTCCTTAAAGCCATGGAACTGGCCACCAAGCGCCAGCAGGAAAGCAAGGGCGATTTCGTCACGCTGTTCGGCGAAGCCTACAAGGAAGTCGACCCCAACGCCAAGCTTGTCTCCATATTCCTCTTGGAATTCAAGGATAAAAAGGACATCAACATCAATTCGAGCAACGACGACATGCTGAAAGTTTTGAAGGAAGAGAGCGATGCTGCCATCGACCGTTCCTACCAAATCCTCGGCACCCGTATCGACCGTTTCGGCGTGGCCCAGCCCAACATCCAGAAACTGGAAAACTCAGGCCGTATCCTCGTCGAACTGCCGGGCATCAAGGATCCGGAGCGTGTGCGTAAACTCCTCCAGGGAACTGCACAACTCGAATTCTGGGAGACCTACAACTTCTCCGAAATCCAACAGGCTTTCATTGACGCTGATGCCAAACTGGCCGCCGACAGAAGAAACAAGAAAAACGCTGAAACTCCTGCCGTGACCGAAGCCACCGAAACCACGGGAGAAGAAGTGGTGGCCGAAGCCGAAACAACAACAGTCGAAGGCGAGGAGGTCGCTGTTGCCGACAGCACAGCCGAAACCGACCTCATCGACCAGTTGGCCGAGAACCAAAGCGAAGAGGAGCAATTGACCGACAGTCAGTTGGACACCGAACACCCGCTGTTCTCCAAGCTACAACCCATCAACGGTGCTTCGGCTCGCGTGGGTATCGCCATGGTGAAAGACACCGCTGCCATCAACCAGATGCTGGCTGAGTGCAAGAACCTCTTCCCGCGCCAACTCAAACTCGCTTGGACGGTGAAACCCGAAACCCTGCCTGGCGAAAACGGTGAGAGCATTGAAGTGCTCGACCTCGTGGCTTTGAAGATGTCGCGCGACAACACTTGCGCCCTCGGCGGTGAAGTCATCACTGACGCCCGTCAAGACTACGGTCAAGGCAACCAAGTGGAAGTCACTATCCAGATGAACCCCGAAGGTGCCAACAAGTGGAGAAACCTCACCCGTGACAATGTGGGCAAGCAAATCGCCATCGTCCTCGATGACCTGGTTTACAGCTATCCCGTCGTCAATGGTGAAATCCCGAACGGCCGTTCCTCCATCAGCGGTGGTGGCATGACCATCGAAGAGGCACAAGACTTGGCCAACATCCTGAAGGCCGGTAAGTTGCCCGCCCCTGCCCGCATCCTTGAAGAGCAGGTCGTTGGTCCTACCCTCGGTAAGGAATCCGTGCGTAAAGGTATGTGGTCGATGGTGTTCGCCTTCATCCTCGTGCTGGCTTACATGGTATTCTTCTACAAGAAAGCTGGTTATGTTGCCGATATCGCCTTGATAGTCAACGTATTCTTCCTGTTCGGTGTGTTGGCTTGCCTCGGCTCAGTGCTGACCCTGCCTGGTATCGCCGGTATCGTGTTGACCTTAGGTATGGCTGTTGACTCGAACGTGATTATCTTCGAGCGTATCAAGGAAGAAGTGAAGGCTGGCAAGGGCATCAAGCTCGCCATCCAAGACGGTTATAAGAACGCTTACTCCGCCATCATCGACGGTAATGTCACCACCTTGATTACCGGTATCATCCTGATTATTTTGGGTACAGGTCCTGTCCACAGCTTCGCTGTCACCCTCTGCATCGGTATCCTGACCTCCTTGGCCACGTCCATCTTCATCACCCGTTTGATTTTCGAACGCATGTTAGACAAGAACCAAGAAATCAGCTTCTCGAGCAATTTCGCCCGCAACTTCCTGCAAGACAAGCACTACGATTTCATCGGAATGCGAAAGACCTCGTTCATCATCTGCATTTGCTTCCTCGTCGTCAGCTTGGGTTCGCTCGGCATCCGTCGTTTGAACCTCGGCATCGACTTCACTGGTGGTCGCAACTACGTCGTCCAATTCGACGACCCGAGCATCAAGGTCGAGCAAGTGCGTGACGTGTTGTCGAACGTCAACATCAACAAGGCTGGCATCCACAGTGCCCTCCAAATGAGCGATGGCGAAGATGTGGAAGACTGGTCAACGCCTGAAGTGAAGACCTACGGCACCAACGGCCAAGTGAAGATTACGACCAAGTTCTTGATCGACAACGACAACCCGTCAGTTGACAGCGTCATCCAAGTCATCCTGTATGACAACTTGAAGAGCCTCTACAAGAACGATATGAGCATCTCGAAGTTCTCTTCGGAAGACGAAACCGTGGGTATCTTGAGCACCCAGAAGGTGGGTGCCACCATAGCCAGCGACGTGACCCGCAAATCCATCATCGCCATCATCGTGGCCTTGGCCTTGATGTTCTGCTACATCGCCATGCGATTCAAGAAGTGGCAGTATGGTGTGGCCTCCATCATGGCCTTGGCACAAGACACTATCATCGTGTTGGGTATGTATTCCTTGTTCTACAACATCCTGCCCTTCACCATGGAAGTCGACCAGAGCTTCATCGCTGCCGTGCTGACCGTCATTGGTTACTCCATCAACGCTACGGTGGTTATCTTCGACCGTATCCGTGAGAACGTCAACCTGCACCCGAAGACCTCTTGGAAGGAGAACATGGTCAATGCCGTGAACAGCACCTTGACCCGTTCGTTCAACACCTCGGGTTCGACCTTGGTCGTGTTACTGGCCATCTTCATCTTTGGCGGCGACACCATCCGCGGCTTCATCTTCGCCTTGTTGGTCGGTGTGTTAGCCGGTACGTTCTCGTCAGTGTTCCTGTCCTCGCCGTTCGCCTACGTCTTGATGAAAGGCGACAAGAAAGACAAGGCCATCGAAGAGAGCAACGACAGCAAAAAGAGGAAATAATCCAATATTAACCTTCTAAACTGCTTGCAAGAAATCCCGCTGGTGACGGCGGGATTTTTTTGTGGCCAATTCCTGTTTCATTTCACGGAATTATTGTACTTTTGCCCAATAATAAAAACGCCATTCCCGCGTTTGCAAAAAGAGAATTTATGTCTATGAAAAGATACCTCCTAATCATCATGTCGGCCCTGTTCATCTTCACTTAGCCTTCGGGCGGAAACAATACACCGAGGCCGCCGACCGCTACAAGAAAGCCTACCGCAAGGTGCGCCGCAACAAGGACGAGCGCAACCGCATCAGCTTCCAAATGGGTGAGTGCTACCGACTTATCGGCCTCACCAAACGTGCCGAGCCTTTCTACAAGCGCCTGCTGAAAACCGAATACCCCAACACCCATCCCGAGGTATATCTCTATTTAGCCGACACCTACAAGATGAATGAGAAATTCAAGGACGCCATCGAGATGTATGAGATTTATGCTGAAAAAGTGCCCGAAGACCCACGAGGGCCGTTGGGCGCGGAAACCACGCGGATGATTGAGGAATGGATGGAGAACCCGTCGAAATACCAACTCACCGAGCTGAAGAAAGTGAATTCCTCCCGGGACAACGACTATTGCGCCACTTGGCTCAACAACAACTACAACGAAATTATCTTCACCTCCAACCGCGATGCCGCCACGGGCAAGGAAAAAGACGGCATCACTGGACAAGAATTTGCCGATTTCTTCACTTCGAAACAAGACCGCAAGGGCGACTGGAGCACCCCTGTCTTGGCCGATGAAAGCGAAAACATCAACACCGAAGCCAGCGAAGGCACGCCTTTCATGAACTCGAAATATTCGAAGCTTTACTTCACCCGCTGCCAAAATGGTGCCCACCGCAAAAACGGTTGCCAGATCATGGTGGCGGGCAAGAGCGGCGGTGCCTTCTCAGAGGCCCATCCCGTAGAGATAGCCGGCGTCGACACTTTGGACATCGTCGGTCACCCCACCCTTTCGAGCGACGAGCTCATCATGTATTTTGCCGCTGAGCGCAAAGGTGGTTTCGGCGGCAACGACATCTGGATTGCCATGCGCGACAATGTCTCGGAATCTTTCAAGCACCCCTTCAATCTCGGCGAGAAAATCAACACTGCCGGCAACGAGGTGTTCCCGTTCCTGAGATACGACACCGTGCTCTATTTCGCCTCCGACGGTCACGGTGGCATGGGCGGCTTGGACATTTTCGTCACCTCCATGGACACCGCAGGCGAATGGGGTGAGCCCCGCAACCTGAAATATCCCATCAACTCGACGGGCGACGACTTCGCCATCATGTTCCACCCCACCGAGGAGCGCGGCTTCATCTCGTCAAGCCGTGGCAACGGTCGTGGTTTGGACAACATCTATTATTTTGAAGAGCCGCCTATCCTGTTCACCTTCTCGGGCACCGTTAAGGACGCCAAGACCAAGCAATATGTCAGCAACGCCTCGGTACGCATGGTGGGTAGCGACGGTTCGAGCAACATGACCCGAACCAACGAGAAAGGCTACTTCAACTTCAGCGAGAGCCAAATGAACATGAACACTACCTACGATATCACCATCGACAAGGACAACTACTTCACCCTGACCGCGCAAGAAACCACTATCGGCTTGGAATTCAGCAAGGACATTGAGAAAGAATACGACATCGAACCCATCCCACAAGAGCCCATCATGCTGCCCGACATTCTCTATGATTTGGGCAAATGGGACCTGAAGCCACAGTTTGAGGACTCGCTGCAAGGCCTGATTGAGACCCTGCAAGTCAACCCGACCATCACGATTGAATTGGCTTCGCACACCGACTTGCGCGACACCGACGAGCACAACGACATCCTGTCGCAGAAACGTGCCCAAAGCGTCGTCGATTACTTGATTATCAGAGGTATAGACCCGATGCGACTCACGGCCAAAGGCTATGGTGAGCGTGTACCGCGCACCCTCCAAAACGACATCACCGTGAAGGGTTACACGTTCAAAGCTGGAACGAGGCTCACTGAGGACTTCATCAATTCATTGCCCAACAACGAAATAAAGGAAGCCGCGCACCAGATGAACCGCCGCACCGAGTTCCGTATTTTGAGCAAGGACTACGTGCCCCGCGAGCACATTAACGAAGGCGGCACCGTCAACATCGCCATCAACCCACAAGAAGACCAGAGCGAAATGTTCAACGTCACCCAAAAAGGATATTTCACCTTCTTCGCCACCGTGGACGGTTACAAGGAACCCTTCACCTACAGCCAAAACGCCGATTTCTGTGTGTCGGAAAGCCGTGCCTTGGAGTTGCTGAAAGACGGTCGCCTCTCCGCCGACGACTTCAAGGGTGACGTGGACAAAATCCTCACCACAGGCGGCATCGAAAACGGTGCGATTTGCGTTATCAAAGAGGTGAGAATTGCCGGTCGCTCGCTTTTCAATGTCGAATGTAAAGTCGTCAGCAAGATGCTTGAGCAATGGGTCATCGGACAAAAGAACATGAAGCAGCTCGGCAACTTCGAGTTTGATACAAAGGATAAAAAGTTAAAGTTCAAATAACTATGGCCAATAGCCTATGGCCTATGGCTGCTTTAACAGAAGTTGTAGCTTCAACATTAGTAAAAGCTGCCATCGGCCATCAGCCATAAGCCATAGTAAAAAAGAAGGAAATGGAACAACAAAGATACTCACTGCGCGGCGTTTCCGCCGAAAAGGAAGACATCCACAACGCCATCAAGAACCTCGATAAAGGCTTGTATCCCAACGCTTTCTGCAAAATCATCCCCGACATCCTCGGCGGCGACCCTGAATATTGCAACATCATGCACGCTGACGGTGCGGGAACGAAATCCTCGCTCGCCTACCTCTATTGGAAAGAAACCGGCGACATGAGCGTGTGGGAAGGCGTGGCGCAAGACGCCGTGGTGATGAACACCGACGACCTCATCTGCGTGGGCGCAACTGACAATATGCTCCTCTCCTCCACCATCGGGCGCAACAAGAGCCTGATTCCAGGCGAGGTGATTTCCGCCTTGATTAACGGCACGGAGCATTTCTTGCAGAAACTCCGCGACTTGGGCATCGGCATCTACCTCACCGGAGGCGAAACCGCCGACGTGGGCGACTTGGTGCGCACCGTCATCGTCGACAGCACCGTGACGACACGCATCCGCCGCGACGAAGTGATTGAGAACAACATACAACCGAATGATGTCATTGTGGCCTTCGCCTCTTACGGACAAGCCACCTACGAGGACAGTTACAACGGCGGCATGGGCAGCAACGGCCTCACCTCAGCGCGCCACGATATGCTAAACCATTATTTGGCAGAGAAATACGATGAGAGTTACGACCATAGCATCCCTGAAAGCTTGGTCTATTCTGGCCCGCACAAACTCACCGACCCGACCGAAGTCCCAGGCGTGGATGTAGGCAAACTCATCCTCTCGCCCACCCGCACCTACGCCCCGCTGATGATTCCGATTCTGAAGGAATTCCGCAAACAAATCCACGGCATCATCCATTGCAGCGGCGGTGCCCAAACCAAAGTGCTGCATTTCGTTGACAAGCTGCACATTGTGAAAGACAATATGCTGGCGTTGCCGCCTTTGTTCAAGATGATCCAAGCCGCCTCGGGCACCGACTGGCACGAGATGTACAAGGTATTCAATATGGGCCACCGTTTGGAGATTTACACCAACGAAAAGGCTGCTAATGAAATGATTGCTATTGCAAAAGAGTTCAACATCGAGAGCCAAATTGTTGGGCACGTGGAGGCTTCGGATACGAAACAACTGACTATCAAAAGCGAATTTGGAACATTTGAGTATTAATGCTATGAAATTTAAAACTCTTATCATTGCCATCATTTTTCTTCTATTTGGGCTTTTTTCCTGTAAGCCCTATCACAAAATAGCAAGAGTTTATGATGGACCTGAACGAGATGAAGCTTCGATAGCCATTGTCAAAGGAATTGACCCACCTGGAAAATACCATATATCTAATAAACAAGAGGAGTATACGTTTATCAACCGAATTGACTCCATTTCCGTTTTAAGCGGAAGGTTCGGAGTACGAACCCCAAAGCGTTGTGACCTCTTGCCAGGAATACACACTATAGAATTCCATCATTACATAAATGACGACACATTTGGTATCTTTGGAAAATGTCTAGGAAGATATATAGTTACTGTCGATGCTGAAGCAGGGAGAACCTATATCATCAATGCGGAGACAAACCTTAAAACAGGTATTGTTGACGTATTCGTCACCGATGCCAATAGCGGAAAACGGGTTGCGTCAACCGTGAAATATAGATACGTCTTGAAAGAAAAAGAATAACCACTATGAAAACCAAGGCCCTTATTAGCATTATAGTCATCACTACTATCCTTCTATGTTTACCATCATGTTTTACAAATCAAAAAATAAAAGCTTATGATGGCCCTAAAAAAGACAAAACTTCTTTGGCTATTGTTCAAGGAGTCAATTACCCTCCCAAGATAGGAGAATTCACTATAATCATACAAATTGATGATACTCCCTTTAAACGAGAGACCCCTTTTATTGATGGCAAATATCGTTTTATGATTTTGCCTGGACTGCACACTATTGATATTATTCATTACCAAAGAGACCACAAGATCATATGGTTTATTGGAAGATATTTGGTCTCTTTCAATGCAGAAGCAGGCAAAACCTATATCATCCACACCGATACTAACCCCGAAACGAGCGTGGTTGACGTGTATGTCACCGATGAAGATACTGGAGAACGAATAGAGTCGACCGTGGATTACAAATTCAAGTTTAAAGAAAAGGAATAACAAACCGTACCCGCCGTGGACATTATTGAAAAACTCGAAACGATAAAGCACCGCTGGGAAGAAATGGGCGAACAGCTCGCCGACCCCGCCGTGGCTTCCGACATGAAGAAGTTCGTGAAGCTCAACAAGGACTATAAGGACTTGGAGCCTATCGTCATGGCCTTCAAGGAATACAAAACCCTGAAAGCCAACATAGAAGAAGCCCGCGAAATCCTTGTTACCGAGAAAGATGAGGAAATGCGCAAGATGGCCCAAGAGGAGTTGGACACCGCCCAAACACGCATAGAGCAGCTGGAGCAGGACATCCGCGTGATGATGATTCCCAAGGATCCACAAGACAGCAAAAACGCCGTTATGGAAATCCGTGCGGGCACGGGTGGCGATGAGGCCTGCCTCTTTGCCGGCGATTTGTTCCGCATGTATTCCAAATTCTGCGAAACCAAAGGCTGGAAAGTTGAAGTCACCAGTGTCAGCGAAGGCGCGAGCGGCGGTTACAAGGAAATCGATTTCACCGTTACGGGCAATGGTTGCTACGGCATCATGAAGTTCGAATCGGGTGTACACCGAGTGCAGCGTGTTCCCAAGACTGAGGCTCAAGGCCGCATCCATACCTCTGCCGCTTCGGTGGCGGTGCTACCCGAAGCCGAGGAGTTTGATGTGGAAATCAACGAGGGCGAAATCAAGTGGGACACCTTCCGCTCATCGGGTGCGGGTGGACAGAATGTGAACAAAGTGGAGTCAGGAGTACGCCTGCGCTATATGTGGAAGAACCCCAACACGGGCGAGATGCAGGAAATCCTCATCGAGTGTACCGAGACCCGCGACCAACCCAAGAACAGAGAACGCGCCTTGTCGCGCCTGCGCACGCGCATCTACGACATGGAGTACCAGAAATACATCAGCGACATCTCCGCCAAACGCAAGACCATGGTCTCCACGGGAGACCGTTCGGCCAAGATTCGCACTTACAACTATCCCCAAGGCCGCGTCACCGACCACCGTGTGGAAGGTCTGACGGTCTATAACCTTGCTGCCGTCATGGATGGTGACTTGGATGAGATTATCAACCGCTTGCAAATGGCGGAAAACGCTGAAAGACTGAAAGAAAACATTGAATCATGATATTCACAAAACCGACAAAACGAACAAAACCTTATTTCATAGTTGGGGAAGCCCGCCAACCGGCGGCTTCCAGCGGCTGCCCGGTTGGGCAAGCCGCACTACACAATTCAATGTTTTGAAGGTTTTGTAGGTTTTGTGACAAAAAAACACCAATATGAACAAACACCAGTTATTCGAGCAAATCAAGAAAAAGCAGTCGTTCCTTTGTGTCGGGTTGGACACTGACATCAACAAGATTCCGCAGGAATTGTTGGCTATGGACGACCCTGTTTTTGAATTCAACAAGCAGATTATCAACCACACCGCGCCTTACGCTGTGGCTTACAAGCCCAACACGGCCTTCTACGAGGTCTATGGCGCCAAGGGCTGGCAAAGTCTGGAACGCACCATCCAGTACATCAAAGTCAACTTCCCCGAGATTTTCATCATCGCGGATGCCAAGCGCGGCGACATCGGGAACACCTCTGCCAACTACGCCAAGGCTTTCTTCAACACCCTGAAAGCCGACGCCCTGACCGTGGCACCCTACATGGGCAAGGACTCCGTGGAGCCTTTCCTCAACTTCGAGGACAAATGGGTTATCTTACTGGCCTTGACTTCTAACAAAGGCTCTCAGGATTTCCAATACCTGAATGTCGGTGAGCGGATGCTGCACCAACAAGTGCTACAAACCGCCACCACTTGGGCTACTTCTGAGCAAATGATGTTCGTAGTCGGTGCCACGCATCCCGAGGAATTGGGAGAAATCCGCAAAATGTTGCCCGACTATTTCTTCCTTGTGCCAGGTGTAGGTGCCCAAGGCGGCGACTTACAGGCCGTGGCACATAACGGCTTGAATGATGCATGTGGATTGCTCGTCAACTCGTCACGAGGGATTATTTATGCTTCGAATGGCAGTGATTTTGCTGTTCGTGCTGGTGAGGAAGCGAAGAAGTTGCAAGTGCAGATGAGTGAGTTGCTGAAGGAGAGAGGGGTGATTTAATCCCCCCTACCCCCTTTGCAAAGGGGGAGCCACACACATGCCTTCTGAATTGCTTTGCTCAGCTCGCAATGACATACGAAAAAAGCCACCTCAATCGAGATGGCTTTTCAGTTTCAGTCGGTTGGCCGATTAGCGGGCCACCGAGAAGGTACGGTTCAGCACGGAACCGTCGTTGGCATGAATGCGGATGAAATACATGCCGTTGTTCAGGCTCTCGGTGTTGAGTTGCACCGCGTTGCCATCAACTTGCTGCATCATCACGCGCTGGCCGACAGTATTATAAACCTCGAGGCTAACCATGCCTTCGCCTTCGACGTTCAGCATGTGGGCAGTCGGGTTAGGATAGACCTTCAGGCTCTGTTCGAGTTCGTTGACACCTTCCATCCAAGTTTGGAAAGTGGTTTCGGCACCATAGAAAGTAACACCATTGACAATGGCGTAGGCCCTCACCACATAGAGGGTCGACATTTCAAGGTCGTCGGTATAGCCGAGAATATTGCGGAATTCGTTGAGGAAGCCCACGACAATCATCGGTTCGGAGCTGGTCACCTTGCGGCATTCAAAGCCCACCTCGTCGGGATAGCCTTCATAATCCAAATGGGCGGCAAAGTCAGCGTGGTTGTAGTCCACATTGCTGACGTCGGTTCCACCGATTTGCACTTGCGCCATAGGATTCTTGACAGACACCAGATGCGAGGCCTCCTCACCAAACTCACCGTCATTCTCATCACCGAAGATCACATTGCCTTGGCTATCCTTGACAATGTAATAGCCGTGACCGTATGAGCAGCAAATGCCGTTGCCCATCTCGTCATGGATGGTGAACTTGACACATTCATTGGCAGGAACGGTGACATACTCCAAGTGCATTTGCGTTCCCGCACCAGCAGCCAACATGGTGTAAGGTCCGCCTGAGCCCAAAACGGAGCCGTCGGAACCCGTGATATTCCATGTGATATGATTGCCGAACTTGTCCTGCATGATTTCAATCCTCAGCTCTTCCTCTTCGCCTTCAATCTCAAGATCTTGCCATTCCATGCAGGTGACATTGCCGCTACCGCTATGCGACTGAGACACGCCATTGGCTTCGGTGACCGTGATTGTCACAGGATGGGTGCCAAAGGAAACTTCCATGGGAATAACCATCTTCTCAACGTCAAACCTCGGCAGTTCGCCTTCCCAGTTAACGGTATAGGTCGTGCCTTCCAGCTCGGCGACAACCGTCATCGAGGTTAAGGTTTCCATACCAATGTTTTGGATGCTCACTTCAATATCTTTTGTGTGTGAGCAAGTCGTTCCGTTTTGCGAAACGCCCATGACAGCCGGATAAATCGGTTCGTTCGAGCCTTGCATCATGTCGAGTTCACAACCCGTCAGGATGGGACGGGTGGGTGTACCTTGGAAACGCTCCGAAACCCAAGCAAGGAAAGAAATGTTGTTGAGGTCAACCGCGACACCGTTGGGGCTACCGATAATCTCGGGAATCTCGTATTCGTAAGTACGGGTAATCAAAGTGCCTTGCGTGGTGGGAGAAATGGCCTCGCCCCAAGCACTCGATTGGATGATGTCGCGAAGGATGTGCATGTGGACATACTGGCCATTGATCATCTGCCCAGGATTGTATGTAGCACCACCCGACTGGGAGCCGAGAATGCTGTCTTGAAGCATGGCCACGGTCAGGTAGTTCTCGTCAGCCGAGCTGTTGGCCGTATAATACACTTCAACGGTAATGGTTGCCATACGCGTATCGGGATTGACAATCACCATACCGCCGACATTGCACTCAGAGGCTTGGTTCAGCTGTTGGTTGGTGAGGTTTGTCCAAACGTTACGGCCTTGACCGGAAGGGGTAGAACGATTGACCACGCCTGAAGGGAATCCAGACACGTTGAAACCACCAAGAATGGTAGATGATTCTGGAATGTTGAAGTTGGGATAACTTGTAGGAGCGTAACTTCCCGCATGGACGTTGACCGCCCAAAACCTACCAGGATTAGCTGCAGCGATTTGATTGGCAATCGCGTGACCGTCAGGACAATACTGGCAGTTACGGCCAGTAAACTCTTCGAGGATGACATTTCTGTTGGAAGGCTCCGTCGAGACAAACTGCTGGGCTTTCAGCGAAAAGGAGAAGACCAGCATAGCCATTAAGGCAAAGGTAATTCTTTTCATCGTAGTATGATTTAGTTGATTAATATTTTCGCTACAAAAATACACATTATCAAAAAAAATGCGCCATAATATGACGCATTTTTTCAAACTTTTTTCAAAAGCCACTTGATTAGAGGCCTTCGATGACGGTCGTCCAACCAAATTCGTCGGGCTCGGTGCCGTACTGGATGCCACGAAGTTTGTTGTAAAGCTTCAAGCTCCAAGGACCCGGCTTACCGTCGCCAAAGGTGTACGACTTGCCGTTTTCGGGGTCGTCGATACGCGAGATGGGGCTGATGACGGCAGCGGTGCCACATGCGCCAGCTTCTTCGAAGGTGGTCAGCTCTTCTTCAGCGATAGGACGTGCTTTGAGGCGTGATGTAGGTGTCGTTCTTGATACCGAAGAAGTTGGCAGCGCCAGCCTCGTCGATATACTTTTTCTCCTTGGCATCGAGATAGAACTCACAGGCGTACTCGCCACCGTGGCATGCCTCGACGTGCGGACGCAACGAAGCAGCATAGTTGCCACCGACCTTATAAGTACCGGTACCCAGCGGGGCAGCACGGTCGTACTTGCGCGTGATAACGTAGGGATTGGCCATGAAACCGCCCTTGAAGTAAGGACCGACGGGGGTCACGAAGATCATGAACAGATATTCGTCAGCGGGTTTCACACCTACACGAGCGCCCGTGCCAATGAGCAGCGGACGGAGATAGAGCGATGCGCCCGTCTCGTATGGCGGAATGAAGTCGGCATTGAGACGGATGACCTTCTCGACGGCTTCCCAGAACTTCTCATCGGGAACCTCGGCCATCATGATGCCCTGAGCCGAACGCTGCAAACGCTTGCAGTTCTCGTCCCAGCGGAACACGCGCACTTTGCCGTCCTTGCCACGGAAGGCCTTCATGCCTTCGAAGGCTTCCTGACCATAGTGCAGGCAGGTGGCAGCCATGTGGATGTTGATTGAAGTGTCGGAGCTGACTTCCAATTCGCCCCATTTGCCGTTGCGGAAATAGCAGCGGACATTGTAATTCGTTGGATAATAACCAAATGTTAAGTTTGCCCAATCGATGTTTTGCATAATTCTATTATTTTAGTTGATAGATTCTTTCTTTTCTGAAAAGTCCACGAAATTACGAAAAATATTTGAATGTTCAGCGGTTTTTCTCCGAAATTTAGCAATTAAAGTCCAAAATCGTCTCAAGGTAGTGTTTCTTGATGCCATACTGCGCCTTCAACTCATTGATTTGCTGTAAGATTTTCGCTTTGTCGGGTTTTTTCGAGGTTTTCTGTCCAACGAGCAACACATTCTTCGGCGTGTGCTCCATTTCGATGAACTCCATCACTTGGGTTTTGTAGCCGAAATATTCCAAAATCAGGGCGCGGATGGTATCGGTAATCATAACCGCCTGGCGTTCAAGGAAAATTCCGTATTGGATGATAGCGTTCACTTTACCCGAACGCTCCATTTCTTGCCGGATTTGCTTGTGGCAACACGGGGCACAAACGATGAGTTTCGCACCCGCCTTAATGCCTGAAGCGATGGCGTCGTCAGTGGCTGTGTTGCAAGCGTGAAGGGCAATCAAAACGTCCAATTTCTCAGGATGATAAGCTTCAATGCTGCTCTCCACAAACTCCAAACCTTTCAAATGGTTGGAATTGATTATTTCATTGATTTTCAGCACCAAATCAGAGCGGATTTCCACACCTTTGATGTCCACATCAAGGTTCAGCCGTTGGGTCAACAGTTCATATAGTGCGAAAGTGAGATACCCCTTCCCTGCCCCCATGTCGGCGATGTGGACGGTGCCGTCGAATTTCATCGGCTTGATAAGGCTTTCCACGATTTCAGCGTACTTGTAAATCTGCTTGAACTTGTGCTGCATGTCAGCGGTAATCTTGCCCTCGCGGGTGGTCAAGCCCAATTGATACCACCACGGATTGGCCGGATTGATGAGGCGGTTTTTCTGCTTGTCGTGATCAAGGTTCTGCTCGCGACATTCCTGCACTTTTTTCGTCTGAATCGTGGCTTTGCCCTTGCTGGAAACCAACAAAGTGACATCCTCGCTCACGGTGAAAAGCACGGCATTGAGGAAACGTTCGGGCAGCATTGCTTGTAGAATGTCAAGCATTTGCGCAGCATCGTAGTTTTTCACCTCGTCGCGGCGCTCGTAATGGTAAGTGAAGGCGAAAAGTCGCTTCTCCTTTATTAATACGGGCTTCACATAGATGTTTCGCAAGTCATCGTGCTTCTGCGCAGGTTTGCTCAGCGTCATTTTCACCAAGGTACTTTGCTCGGCGGACTCGGCCACTCGGTTTAGGAATTTTTCAAGGGTTTCGGACATGGTTGAAATTTTCGGCAAAGGTAGGGAATATTCTCACGCAGAAATCGCAGAACTATGAGAATAAACGCAATCCTTCCAACTCCAACATCCACCGTTTCCGTTCCAAACCGCCGCCATAGCCCGTCAGCGAGCCATCAGCTCCAATCACACGATGACAGGGAATGATGATACCGATGGGATTGCGCCCCACTGCTCCCCCGATAGCTTGTGCCGACATGGTTGGAGAAATGCGTCGGGCAACGTCACCGTATGACATTGTTTTTCCGTAAGGTATGGTGAGAAGGATTTCCCAAACCCGCTGCTGGAATGGGGTTCCTTTCGGTGCCAGTTGTGGAGTGAAATCGGGCTTTTCACCAGAGAAATAAAGGTCTAACCAACGACGGGTTTCATTGAAAATGGGCAACATTGTCGTTGCGGATGTCACGTCCGCAAAATGATGTTCCCGCCTCGTCCCATCAAACCAAAGGGCGGTAAGGGCTTGGCCATCAGAGGCCATCGTCATACCGCCCAATGGGGAATAGTAATGTGAAGTGAAGCAGGTCATTGCGGCAGTTCCACTGCGGGCCAACCAAAGTCTTGGAGCAATTTGGCCGACAGGTTGTGCTTCTTCACATAATCGGCGGTGATTTGCATCCTCTTTTCTTCGCGTCTCACTTGGTCGTTGTTAATTTCTTGAAAAGCATCAAACTTTTCGCCGAAAATCTTTTTGGCCGTAGGCAAATTGTCGGCACCGTCGGCCACGGCATCGAAGCTTGTCACCTCAAAGCCATTTTCGGTCTTTTTCACGTGCATCAGGCCGGGATGGCTGCCGCCCGAAACGGTCTTCAGCGTGTCGCCCGACTGTTCATAATTGAAGACCCAGAAATCGCCCCATACCAGGATGTCGTCCGGATTGCTTTCATCCGTGCTGACCACGTAAACGTAAGGCACACACACATCGCCTTGGTTATAATCCTTGCCGATTTCGTTCACCAAATAGTCTTCAATGGCGGTGAAGCAAGTCGGTTTTTCGACCACTTTTTCGGCTACTTCGGCCTCAGGTTGAGCTGGCGTTTCGGTTTGCGCTTTGTTCTCGGTTTGCTTGGCGGTCTTGTTTCCGCAGCTTGTCATGCTCGTGCCGCAAAACACAAGGATAGCGGCTAACATCCACATTTTCATTGATTTGTTCATTTTATTTACGTTTTAGGAATTACATGATGCGGCAAAGGTACGGGATATTCCTCAATCGGCAAAACTAAAATCATGGATTCATTTTTCTAACCACCCCAAACCGAAGTTGTAGAACACCATCGAGTAGCCTAAGGTGTCGCCATCGGATTCCTCCACATATAAGCCGATGCTATGGTCGGGCAGGATGCAGAGCGACGAATAGGCGGCATCGTAAGGCACGATGCACTTGCTCACGGGCCAAGTCTGGCCTTCGTCGTAGCTGACATATACTGTCACATTCTCACGGCGTTCTGGACCAGGCAAGGAATGAAGCAGATTATTCTTTTCAGCACCCTCATTCACAGAAGAATAGCGGATGATATCGCCATTGCAGGCGGTGGCCACGAGGTCGGTCCATGCGGAAGTTTCGGGTCGCCAAGTGAGGCCGCCATCCTCGGAGATGTTGTACCAACGCTCGCCCTCGTGACGGATGCTCATCAGGATGCGACCGTCGGCGAGTTCGACGACTTTGGCCTCATCACCACGTTGCGAAGCCCGACCCGAAATGTGCCAAGTTTCGCCGTTGTCGTCGCTGTAAACCACATAGTTGCAGGCCGCCCATGCCTCGGTGTCGCGCACGGCGAGAACGAACATAATGCGTCCTGTAGAGGTCATCAGGCCGTTGCCCGAAGCGAAAAAGGCCGACCACCATGTGCGACTCACCTCGTTTTCGCACTTCGCACCATAAAGTTCGTCGGTGATGTCCTTGGGTTGTGTCCAAGTCTGGCCGTTGTCGTAACTTCTTGCGATATAGGTGCGTTGCGGGTTTTCGGGCCGACCCTGCCAAAAGCCGGTTCCGCCCACGAAAGCCGCCAAAAGACCGCCTTCGTCATGGGAGTGCACCAAAGCGCAATCACCGAAGCCCTTCCCCACCCCTTGACCTTCGACAAGGGTGTAAGGCTCGCTCCATGTGCGACCGCTGTCGGTGCTTCTATTAATCAGAATGTCAATGTCTTCCGGCAGGTCGTCGATGTTGTGTTTCCGCTTGTCGGTGGCCACCACAAGCGAGCCGTCCTTGGCTGTGATGATAGCAGGAATGCGGTAGTTCCGTGAGCCATAATCGCCAGGACGATAGAGCACCGTGCGAGTGATTATGGTATCGGAAACGGGTTCCGATTGTTGTTTGGGTTTGTTTGTGTTGCCGCAGGAGGCCAAAATCAGGCTCAATGCAAGGATGATGAAAAGGGTAATTTGCTTCATATTCGATTCATTTTTTAGGATTTCAAAAGTAGAAAAAATGTTCGGATAGCGGGCTAAAAGCATCAAAAAAATGCAGTTTTAGCCCGCTATCCAAATTGAAAAAAATATCAATTATTTGTATATCAAATAATTATAAAATTACAACTTACTTAAATATCAAAGCAAAGATTGTCATTTTATCATCACTTTGTTCGAGGCGGAGGTCGCCGTGGTGCTTGATCATAATTTGGCGCGAAAGACTCAGTCCGATGCCCGTGCCGTTGGGTTTGGTGGTATAGAACGGGATGAAGATTTCCTCGATTTGCCGCAGCGGAATGGGCTTGCCGTTGTTCGTCACGCGGATGACAGTTTGGTCGTCAGCGTTCAGGTCGGCGGTGATGCGGATGGAGTTGGCACCGGCTTGTATGGCGTTCTTAATCAAGTTGTTGAACACTAACATTATTTGACCTTCGTCAACAAAAATGAGCAGGTCGTTGGTCTTGGTGCTGTAGGTTAAGGTGGCACCCTGTTCGGCGGCCTTGGCCTTGTTGAGTTGAATGACATGGTTCATCATCTCGTCCACCATCACGGCCTTGCGGAGGGGCTGCGCCACCTGCGTGAAACTGCGGTACGACTCCACGAAGCGAATCAAGTCCTTCGACGAAGTGGAAATAGTTTCCAAGCCTGCCTTCACGTCAAGGTTTTCGTCTTTCGAAAGCGCGTCGCTCAATGAAGCGATGGGCGCGATGGTGTTCATGATTTCGTGCGTCATCACGCGGAAAAGCTTGCTCCACGAGGCTTCCTCATTGACAGCATTGCGCCGCTCGAAGATGCCTCGGATGCGGTTCAAGGCGCGGTTCAATGCCGAATTGTCGCGAAAACGGAAGTTCAGTTCGCCGTCCTCCAAAGCATCCATCATGAACGACACTTTTTTGGTGTCGTTGCGACGCACCAAAAATCGCGTCAGCAAAACGGCCACCACGACTGCCACCAAAACCACCCCTATCCAAAGCCACGTGCTCATATTCCGTACTTTTTCAAGCGGTTATACAAGGTCGGGCGGCTCATTTTCAAGGCTTTGGAAACGAGGGTAAGGTTGCCGTTGTATTTCTTCAAGGCCTCGCGAATCATCTTTTCTTCGTAGTCGGACATCGATGCAATGTTCTCGTCCATCAGTTCCGTTTCGCCGATCTTCAAGTCTTCGACGCGAATCTGTTCCGTCTCGGAATAGATGACGGCCTTTTCGATGCAGCCCCGCAGCTCACGGATGTTGCCGCTCCAGCGACAGCGCAACAAGAGTTGTTTGGCCTCGTCGGAAAGGCTTTGCGCTTTGCGAGGATAGGTGGCGGCGAACTCCTTCACAAATAGTTCCGCGAGGCTGATGATTTCGTCGGGACGCTCGCGCAAAGGCGGCAAATGCAAAGGCATCATGTTGATGCGGTAATACAAATCCTCACGGAAACTGCCCTCTTTGACCATCGCTTTCAGGTCGCGGTTGGTGGCGCAAATGAGGCGGATGTCGATGGGCACCGACTTGGTGTCGCCCACCTTGGTGATGCTTCGATTTTGCAGCACACGCAACAGTTTGGCCTGTTGGTTCAGCGGCAAGTTGCCAATTTCGTCGAGAAAAAGCGTAGTGCCGTTGGCCTGCTCGAACTTCCCGATATGGTCGGCGTAGGCATCCGTGAAAGCACCCTTGACATGGCCAAACATTTCGCTTTCAAACAAGGTGTCGGTGATAGCACCTGTATCGACGCTCACCATAGGTCTGCCCGCCCGACGCGACAATCGGTGTATCTCGTTGGCCAGCACATCTTTACCCGTTCCATTTTCGCCCGTAATCAAGACGGTGGCATCGGTTGGAGCTACTTTTTCCACCTCGTGGTGGAGTCGGGTCATGGCCTCGCTCTCGCCCCATTGCATGGCGGGTGAAACGATTGCCATTTCAGGCAAAGTGCTCTTTCTGTGCTTTTTGCAGGCCTCTTCTAAGGTGGCCAGCAGTTTGGCATTGTCCCAAGGCTTTACGACAAAGTCGAAGGCGCCGCGTTTCATGCCTTCCACGGCGAGGGAGATGTCGGCGTAGGCCGTGAACAGCACCACCTCCACCGAGGGAAAGTCGCGCTTCAGTTCAGAGAGCCAGAAAAGGCCTTCGTTGCCCGTGTTAATGTCAGTGTCGAAGTTCATGTCTAAAAGCACTGCATCAGGCTTGAACTTGTGCATCGTTTCCATCAGCACCTTGGGCGAAGCGATGAGTTCCACCTCGTCGAAGCGCATCGGCAGCAAAATCTTCAGTGCCGAGCGGATGCCAGCGTTGTCATCGACGACTAGTATTTTTGATTTGAGTTTACTCATGACGGCAAAATTACCGAAAAAAAATTACCGAAAAAACATAATTTGCAATATCATCAATATAACAGTCCGACCATCCAAAGCGGCAACTTGTTACCGTGGGGCGACTCAATGTCATCAGCCAACACATAGGAATTGGGCAAATCGGCAATCTGATCAAAGGTCTTGCCTTCGCCGCCGACTTCAAATGTCCACTTCCCGTCCACCTTGAAATCGCCTTGCTGCTTGCCGTACTCCACTGTATGACTATAACTCAACTGATTGATTGCGAAGCATTCACGCACTGTACCAACCTTCACCGAAGTGGTTGCCAAAGCATAAAGGAGGTTGGGGTTTTCAAGATAAATCTTGTCGGGTTTCTGCATTTTCTTCACGGAAACGAGGTCGCTGTAGAGCAGATGGATAAGTTTTGCATCGTCCAAATGACCCAAATATTCAATGACAGTGTTACGCTGCAACTCAATCATCGAAGCCATCTTGGAGATGTCCACATCAAAAGGAACCTGCTGCGCCAACACATTCAACAGCGCCTTGACCTTCCTGCAATTGCCCGGATTCACATTGCATAATCGATGGGGTTCTTCAGATAGAAAGGATAATACCCGAACTTCAGGTAGTCGTGGAAATGCTGCAACGGGCGGCACTTGCTGTTCACTTCAGCCGCAATTTCCTTGGCATTAGCCAGTATCTCCTCCAACGAATGGCAAGGCAGAACGATACCTTTATAAAATTGGAGATATTCCCTGAACGAAAGCCCAGGCATATAATAGCCACGGCAGCGGCGCGAGAGGTCGGCGTCGCCGTCAATCAACTTCAGCAACGACGAGCCGCTCAAGATAATTTGAAAGTTGGGATAGGTATCGGCCACTTCCTTCACCTCGCGGCTCCAGTTCTCGTATTTGTGCGCCTCGTCAAGCACCAGCAACTTGCCTCCGTGTTTGTAGAACTTCTCGGCGACCTCTAAAATAGTATGCTGGGTGAAATAAGAGAAATCAAGGGAGCAATACAGTGCTTCCTCGCTGCCGACACCGTATTGTTGCCTGATGTATTGCCTCAACAAAGTGGATTTGCCCACGCCTCTCGGTCCTCGGATGCAAAGCATAGGAGCCTCCCAATTGACGTGGTTGATGAAGTTTCTCACAATCTCCATATTGGTGGCGTTGAGCAAGGCGTCTTGTTTCTCAAATAACTGTTCCATAGCACTTTAGTTTAATTTGCTTTTTACAGAAAGCATTTTTGAATCACTTTTGCTTTTTACATAAAGCAGTTTTTACTCAATTCTGCTTTTTATAGAAAGCAAAAATAGGTATTTTTTGAATACCGTGCACAAAAACCATCATTTTTTACCTAATTTTTTCATTTTTACCCTTTCTGCAACACTTCTGTAATCCTCTTGCTGCAAATGACCTGCACCACGCCCGAAACAATCAGCGAAAGGAGCAGGAAAGCCGCGAAGAACGACAACAGAGCCACCGTCAGCACAAGGGAAACGGGCACATGATAGGCAAAGCCTTGAAGCCATTGCAGCGAGAAATAGACCGACAACGCCGTTGCCGCAATGACAGGCAAAATATACATCCTCAGCCGGGTTTTCAGGTAATGCCCTTGCACCTCTCTGGTGCTGGCACCAAACACCTTGCGCACTGCCA
>CADCML010000011.1 GCA_902802535.1 uncultured Bacteroidia bacterium | reverse complement strand
TATGCGCCCGTTGCGGCTGTTCAAGACGGGCGAAACCCTGCATCGGGGCGATGTGTTGGGCACCGTGGGCTATTATTACAAGCGCATCAAGGAGCCTTGTGTGGTGGTCAGTATCTCGAAAAACTCGCAAGCCGCCGACCCGATGACGCCTTTTGGCCTGAAGACCACTTTCATCCCGCCCAAGGCGAACAACAAGACCCAACTGACGCGCGATGAGGCCGTTGCCGACCTCGACGGACTGATGGAAGCCTTTGAGGATGCCTTTCCTGGATTTTACGATTATACCCCGAAAGACGAGTTTGACGCTTTTCTCGCCCGAAAGAAGGCCACGATAGGCGAAACCATTCCTGTCGGCGACTTTGAAGTGATGGTTCGTTCCGTGATTTCCAGAGTTCACGATAGCCACACAGCAATCATTTCACAAACGAAAATGAAGAGTGTAACAAGGCCTTCATCGGTGTTGTTGGGCTGGTTCAACGATACGCTTCAGGTGTGGCGAGCCGTTCCGAAGTACAAGGAATATCTTGGCAAAAAGGTGGTTTCGGTGAACGGCATCCCTGCCGACTCGCTGAAAACCATATTGTTGGAGTTTAACACATCTTCCGATGGCTATGTGAAAAGTTGCGGGGATCTTATTACTATCAACGGAATGGACTATTATTATTGTGGACAAATTGCAAAAGATTTTAATATCACTGTCACCTTTGCCGATGGTGAGACGAAGCGTTTTGAGCAGATGTCGCGCAAAGACCCTGACCGAGAACCGCTTTGGACGAAATACCAATACCATCATTACCATTTGGATGAAAAAGCGCTTTTCCAGTATAAAAAACTCTCGGATTCGGTGGCTTATCTCGATATCCGAACTTTCGAATTAGACGAAATGCAAGAAGACAGCGTGAGGGCATTTTTCACACAAATCGTTGCTGACAGCATTCCCAACCTCATCATCGACCTGCGCGACAACTACGGTGGCCCGCGCAAAGTGATGGAAACGATTTATTCCTATCTCGCGCAAAAGCCGTTCTGCACCTCGCTCTATCGATTTGTGAACAAAAGAGGCGGCTTCAAATGCTTCGGCGGCAATTGTCCCTTGGACGAGGAACCGATGGGTGTTTTCGCTGAATATGAGCCGCTTGGCAATGGCGAAGGCTTCGTGAAGAACGAGCCAGAATGGGTCGAGCCTGACAGTGTGGCCAACTACAAGGGCCAGTTGTATGTGCTGACGAACGAGGCCTCTTTTTCGGCTTCCACGTCCTTTGCGGGCTATGTGAAGAAGCAAAACCGTGGCATCATCGTCGGGCGCGAAACGGGTTCGGCCTACCATCAGATGAAAGCCGAGCATTTCACGCAATACATGATGCCTGCTTCCGGCATCACAGTGCAAATTCCGATGATCAAAATTGTGGCGGACACGTTGGTCAACGAGCGTTTCCCATACGGTCGCGGTGTGCTGCCCGATTATCCCGTCGACTTCACGCCCGAGGAGCTATCCTTTGCCCACGGCGACTCCATCCTGAACTACACCCAACAACTCATCCGCGAGGGGAAGTACATCTATTATGTTGAGCCTGAACCTGAAACGCTTGGTTCGATTGAGGAAACAGGGAAGGGCTTCCCTTGGCTTTGGGTTGCTGGCGGTGGAGTAGTGGTTTTGTTGGGGATTGCCGTGCTGGTGCGGAAGAATCGATAGAAATCAATACAAAAACCCCAGCATCCAAAGAGGCAGTTTTGCACCAACGGGCGATTCTATGTCATCAGCAAAAATGTATGAATCGGGCAAATCCGCAATTTGGTTGAAGCCTTTGTCCTTGCCACCGATTTCAAAATGATACTTGTCATCCACTTTAAAGTCGCCTTTGTCTTTTCCGTATTCAACAAGATGGTTTTCAGAGAGATGGGTAATGGCAAAAGTCTCACGCACCGTCCCGATTTCGACCGAAGTAGGACTTAACGCATAGAGCAAATTCGTGTTTTCGAGATAAACTTTGTCGGGTTTGGTGAGTTTGCCGATACTTTTCTTGTCGGAATAGAGCAAGTTCAGCAGTTTGGCATCGCCCATGTTTTTCAGATAGCCGACAACGGTATCTCTGCCTATCTCGATGGCTGCGGCTAATCGATTGGCATTCACTTCGTAAGGCACACTTTCAGCAATGATGGAAATCAAGGCCTTGAGTTTTCGGGTGTAGGCCACATCGACCTTGCAGATCATGGGAAGTTCCGTTTCCACGACATAGTTGACCACCTGCTCGATTCTCGTAAAATAATCTTGTTGTCCTTCCAAGAAGAAGGGATAATAGCCGTATTGAAGGTATTTCTTGAACTGCTCAATAGGTTTGCATTGAGCAGCGACAGTTTGCCATAATTCGTAAGGACGCGTGAGAATGTCTTCCAAAGTCCAGACGGGAAATTCAAGGTTTTCGTAAAATCTCAACGCTTCGCGGAACGACAAACCCGACATGGTGTATTTGATGCATCGGCGCGACAAGTCTGCGTCACCAGCCAATAGGCTCAACAGCGACGAACCGCTGATAATCATTTTCAATTCGGGATAAAGGTCGTAAATTTCTTTGATTTCGCGGCTCCATCCTTCATATTTATGGATTTCGTCGATAATAAGTCTTTCTCCGCCGTTCATGACAAATTCTCCGGCAAGATCAACCAAAGTTCGGCGGGAAAAATCGATGGTGTCAGCGGAGCAGTACAGCACTTTTCGGTCGCCAGGTTGGTAATTCATTTTGATGAATTGTTTGAGCAGCGTCGATTTGCCCACGCCTTTAGCTCCTTGGATGGACAGCAGTTGGGCATTCCAATGCACACGGTTCATCATTTCCCTGACGATGTCCAAAGAGGTTTTGGCGATGAGTCGATCGTGTTTTACGAATAGTGTTTCCATGGCAGTATCTTCATTTTGCCTGCAAAAATACAAAAATGTTGGTTACATCCAACACTTTTCTACAAAAAATGTTGATTATAGACATCATTTTTTAATAAAAACTGTTGTTTATAGACAACACTTTTGCCCAAAACAAGCAAAATTCTTGGACTTTTCCAACAAAAAGTTTGGAACGGAAGTATATTCAATCACTTTGTTATCAATATTAAGAGCGAAAATTTCCTGCGAATGCTTACCTGTTTGTGCCAATTTGAGTGTGTTGTTGCCTGGGACGGTACGTAATAACTCACCGAGTGCGTTGTAGACTACACTTTGTGATTTATTTTCGTCAAAATAAGGCTTTTTTTCCCGTAACAGACTGAACATTCAAAAATGTTCTTATTTTTGCACCGAAATTAATTTATTAATACTAATCATCTTAAATCAATTCACTATGAAGAAATTCTTACTTTTCGCTTTCGCGTTGCTTCTTGCGACGGCAAGCATGGCACAAAACCGCGTGGTTTTGCTGCAGGAATCATTTGATGGTGCTTCAATGCCCGCTGGCTGGTCAATTGACGCACATGAAAGCAACTGGTCGGTTTCGGCTACCAACAACGCTGGTGGACAAGCCAATGAGATGCATCTCGCTTGGAGCCCCCAATTCAACGGTATGTCGCGACTCGTGTCTCCTGCTGTTGACCTGACGGGTATCAACAGCCTCGTGTTCTCGTTCAAGCACGCGCTTGACAACTACTCAGGTGCCAACACCATCGGTGTGGCTACCACATCCGATGGCGGTACCACTTGGAATCAGGCTTGGACTCAAAGCTACAGCACGAGTGGTGCGTGGTCGGTGAGCCAAGAAATCAGCACCTCCGACATGGGTCAGGCCAATGTGCAGTTCTGCATCTTCTTCAATGGCAGCAGCTACAACATCAACGACTGGTTCTTCGACGACATCTCGGCCTTCACCCTCGAAAACCTCGACCTCGGTCTTGAATCCGTCACGCTTAACGATTTCGTCGGCAGCGGCGAGACTTCGTTTGGCATCAACGTGTTTAACTATGGTGTCACCACCGTGACCTCAGTGCAAGCCACATACGCTGTGGAAGGCTTGGAGCCTGTCACCGAGACTTTCACCGTCAACATCCCTTCGTTGGGAACCCAGACCTTGAATTTCACCACTTCGACCATGCTGGTTCCTGGCAGCTACAATGTGGCCTACAGCATCGACCTGGTCAATGGACAGGAAGACGATGTGACTGCCAACAACACGTATGAAAAAGGCGTTTCCGTGGCCATCGGCGCTGCCGAAAAGATCCCGATGATTGAGCACTTCTCGTCCTCAACCTGCGGACCTTGCGTAAACGTTAACACCACCATGCTGAACTTCTGCAACAACAACCCTGGCCGTTTCACCTACACCAAGTACCAGATGAACTGGCCTGGCAACGGCGACCCGTACTACACCGAAGAAGGTGGCGTGCGCCGCAACTATTATGGTGTCAATGCTGTTCCTCAGTGCTTCCTCGATGGTGAAGACCAAGGCTATGCCGCTATTACACAAGCCGTTTTCGATCAACACGCCGAAAGAACGGCCTTCATGGAAGTCCGTGGTTCCTTCTCGGTGAGCGGCAACACCATCTCCGTCAAGGCCGATGTGATGCCTTACATTGATGCCGAGGCCCGTGTGTTCATCTCCGTGAACGAAAAAGAGACACACAACAATGTGGGCGGCAACGGCGAAACTTCATTCCACCATGTCTTCATGAAGATGTTGCCCGATGCACAAGGCACTTCTGTCAATTTCACTTCTTGCGAAAACCAGCACTTGGAGTTCACCCAAGACATGTCGGGAACGCACGTCGAGGAGATGAGCGACCTTGAGGTTTCCATTTGGGTGCAGAACTACAACACCAAGGAGACCTTCAACAGTCATTTTGCTTACGAATACACTGATGTGCATCCTTATCCTGTTGAGAACCTCACTGTGATGGATGAAGCTCCGATGAAGGGTACGATGTACGCCGTGTGGGATGCCCCTGCCAACGGCAATCCTATCGGATATAATGTTTATGTCAACAATGAGCTGGTGGCTGAGAATATTACTGAAAATTCGTATAGTTTCCAAAGTCAACCGGATGTGTTCTATGTGGTGGGCGTGGTCGCTTTGTATGAAGGTGGCATGACCTCGGTGAAGGTGCTGGCCACTACGTCAAGCACTTTGCAAGACATGGGATTGGTGAACTATGGCTCGCCTTACGTTTATCTGACAGTCGAAGAACCCGAAGCCGATGTCTATGTGACCAACGCCAATTTCGCTTCGCATACGCCTATCGAGGTTACCGCCATCACCGAAGCTAATCCTACAGGTGACCAATATGTGGTCATAGAGCCCATGAACGCCCTGCCTTATACGCTTGCTGAAGGAGAAGAATTCCATTTCATGATTGGTCCCAATGCTCCTGCTGGCAGAAGTGTGGCTGAAACCTTTGTTAAGGTGGAATCTGATGGTGGAGAAGTGGTGTTTAATGTTACCGTTGACGGCGAACTGCTGACTGTCACCGAGCTTTCATCGACGGCTAAGGTCTATCCGAATCCTGCCAACAACCAAGTGCGCATCGAATCGGCCAGGAACATCGAGAGTGTGATGGTTTACAACGTGATGGGTGTTTTGGTGGAAACCATCCCCGCCAACAGCATGATTGTCAACGTGAACCTGAGCCAATACAGCAACGGCGTGTATTTCTTCAACATCCGCCAGAGCGACGGCACTATCAGCAACCAGCGTGTGGTGGTCAGCCACTGATGCTGAAGCTGTTTCCTGAAAACAAGAAAGGAACCTCGAATTTCGGGGTTCCTTTCATTTTTGATGCTTTTGGACTAAGATCAGTCACCCAACGTGGCCACCATGACGGCCTTGATGGTGTGCATACGGTTCTCAGCCTCGTCGAAGACGATGCTGTTCGTGCTCTCGAACACGTCCTCAGTGACCTCGATGCCATTCAAGCCGAATTGCTTGTTGACGTCGCGGCCCACTTGGGTCTCGAGGTTGTGGTAAGCCGGCAGGCAGTGCATGAACTTGCAGTTCGGGTTGCCCGTAGCCTTCATCATCTCCTTGTTCACCTGATAAGGCATGAGCAGGTCGATGCGCTGCTTCCAGACCTCGGCGGGTTCGCCCATCGATACCCACACGTCGGTGTAAAGGAAGTCGCAGCCCTTGACGCCCTTTTTCACATCGTCGGTCACGGTCACCTTGGCACCCGTTTCCTTGGCGATCTTCTTGCAGGTGTCAATGAGTTCTTTGTTGGGTTGCAGTTCCTTGGGAGCCACGATGCGGACATCCATGCCCATCTTGGCGCCACCCACCATCAGCGAGTTGCCCATGTTGAAACGGGCGTCGCCGCAGTAGGCGAAGGTCACTTGGTTGAGGGGCTTGTCGCTGTGTTCCATCATGGTGAGGAAGTCGGCGAGGATTTGGGTGGGGTGGAACTCGTTGGTGAGGCCGTTCCATACCGGCACGCCGGCGTATTTGGCCAGTTCTTCAACGATATCCTGACCGAAGCCACGATACTCGATGCCGTCGAACATGCGACCCAGCACGCGGGCGGTGTCTCTCATCGATTCCTTGATGCCGATTTGTGAACCAGAGGGGCCGAGATAGGTGACGTGAGCACCTTGGTCCTTGGCGGCGACTTCAAAAGCGCAACGGGTGCGGGTTGAGGTCTTTTCGAAAATCAGGGCGATGTTCTTGCCCGTCAAACGAGGTTGTTCGGTGCCTGCATACTTGGCGGCCTTGAGGTCGGCGGCCAGCTTCAGGAAAAACTTAATCTCTTCCGGAGTGAAGTCCAACAACTTCAGGAAGTTTCTGTTTCTGAGGTTAAATGCCATTTCTTTATGATTTAAAGATTTAAAATTTAATGATTTAAAATTCGCGGCAAAGGTAAGGTTTTTTCCTTTATCTTTGCAAACATGATTATTTTAGACAACATCATCGTCACTGACGAATTCCTGAACGCCCAATTCTGCTGCTGCCTGCCGCGCTGCAAAGGCTGGTGCTGTGTGGCCGGCGATGCGGGCGCGCCATTGGAAGCCGCTGAAATAGAGCAAATTGAAGATAACCTCGAAGCTATCAAACCGTATATGCGCCCCGAAGGCATCAAGGTGGTGGAAGAAAATGACGTTTACGATTATGACGAAACGGGCGAACTCGTCACGCCTTTGGTGAATGGCGAGGAATGTGCTTTTGTCTATTTTCATGAGAACGGCACCGCCCTCTGCGCCATCGAAAAGGCCTATTTGGAAGGCAAATGCGACTTCTGGAAACCGATTTCATGCCACCTTTATCCTATTCGCTTGGTGGAAAAGGACGGCTTCACCCACATCCTCTACCACGAATGGAGCGTCTGCGTGCCCGCTAAGCGCAAAGGCGAACGCGAAGGCATTCCCTTGTGGAAATTCCTTCGCGAGCCGATGATCCGCAAGTTTGGCGAGGATTGGTATAATCGTCTGGAAAAGATGATTTTGAAGGGGTAGATTATTCCTTCATCACCTTATCCGAAAACACCTTCCCGTCTTCCAAAGCAACCCGCATCGTGTAAGTGCCAGCAGATAGTTGTACACACATATTGGATAATCAACGAGTTTTTACGCCTACAATTTGATATTTGTTATAGCTTCCCATCAAGTAGCCGTATTTTATGCTGATGACAATGGTATCTGTGCCGATGTAGTTTCCCATAAAACTATTGAATCCGCCACTCGGATATTCAGGATAGGGGAACTCTAATGCTCCATTCTCTTTGATTATTGGATTGACAATCATTGAAATGGGAGCGTTTCCGTTGTCGACATTAATTCCGATGTTGCCATTTCCAAATTGGATTCTCAATCTGTCGAAGTTTGCCATAACCACATCAGATGTCAGATAAGTAGTGTCAACATCCATTTCTTTCCAGCCGTCAATGCAATCAAGTAATGGCAGGCTCGGCCAACAATTGTTCTTCAAACATCTCGCCAAGGCCAACAGTAACTGCAATCCTATGAGACAATTGAGTTTCATGCCGGCAAAGATAACAATAAACCAAACACTCAGAACTGGAAATAAATAAACGCCTGCAAATCAGCAGTGATGAACTGGTAGATGATGAACACGATGATGACGCACACCAGAATCATCAATAAGGTGGGCATTTTGGCGAACCACAGGCGGTAGCGACGCTTGAAGTTCTCGGGCAGCCAGTGGATAACCATGCCTATCAGGATGAGCGAGAACACGATGCGGTAATTGACGATAATGTCGGGCACTACGCTCCAATTCCAGCGACTGCCCATCTGGTTGACCATGTTCTTGGCAGTGTTCCATGCGGTTTCGTTGGCCACGGCAGGGTCGAGGTTGGAGCCGCTACGGAAAAATAGTCGTGTGAAGGTGATGAAGGTGAAGGTTTGGAAGACCGCCCAAGTGTCTTGCAGCCACTGCCAGGCCTTTTGTCCGCCAAAGAGGTTGTAGAGCATCCTCACGACGTTGCCTGCCAGCACAATCATGCACCAAACGAAAAGCACGTTGAACACGGGTTGCGGCACATAAACGCACAGCACCCGCAGCGCGAAGCTGACGGCCAATATAAATAAGGTGCGGCCGTAAACGCTCCAGTCTTTCCAGAAATGGTAGAAAATCATGCCGATGCCGTTCAAGCCGCCCCAAATCATGAAGTTCCACGAGGCACCGTGCCAAAGTCCACCCAAAAGCATGGTGTCCATGCGGTTGATTTCAGTGGTGATGGTCTTGCGTTTTTCGGGTTTGAAAATGGCCACTAAAGTAAGAATGATGGCCAGCACACCCACGCCGAGCCCGACCCACCAGCTGCCCGAAAGGAACACGGCAATAGCAGCAATCATGACGATGATGCAGAAGGTGCCGAAGGTGGCGTTGCGGTTGCCGCCCAAGGGGATGTAAAGGTAGTCTTTCAGCCAGCGCGACAGCGACATGTGCCAACGGTTCCAAAACTCGCCCGGGTCTTTGGCTTTGTAGGGCGAATTGAAGTTCTTGGGCAGGTAGAAACCCATCAGCATGGCCACGCCGATGGCGATGTCGGTGTAGCCCGAGAAGTCGGCATACACTTGCAGCGAATAGCCGAACAGGGCCATCAGGTTCTCGAAACCGGTGTAAAGCAGAGGCTGGTCAAACACACGGTCGATGAAATTGACGGCGATATAATCGCTCAGCACGATTTTTTTCACCAAACCGTTCATGATCCAGAAGACGGCAATGCCAAAATGGCGACGGCTGAGGAAGTATTTCTTGTGCAGCTGCGGGATGAACTCGTTGGCCCTCACGATAGGACCGGCCACCAGCTGCGGGAAGAAGCTGACGTAGAAACCGAAGTCGAAGATGTTGCTGACGGGTGCGATGCGTTTGCGATACACGTCCATGATGTAGCTGATGGCCTGGAAGGTGTAGAATGAAATGCCCACAGGCAGCACGATAAGGTCGACGCTGAAACGGTTGTCGCCCGTGATTTGGTTGCCTATCCATGAGAAGACGTCGAACACGCGGAAATGGAGGCCCGTCAGGTTGTTGACGACATCGGTGATGAAATAGGCGTACTTGAAATAGCAGAGGATGGACAGGTTGACGATGACGCTGAGCCCCAATACGAAATTGCGGCTCCCGTCTTTCTTCCTCGTATTCAGCCATTTGGCTGCGAAAAAGTTATATAAAGTGATGAAAATCAGTATTAAAACGAAAAGCCCGCTGGTCTTGAAGTAGAAGAACAGGCTGACGAAAAACAGGAAGATATTGCGCAGCAGGCACTTGTTTTTGAGTAGGCAAAACACGGCGAACACCAAGGCAAAGAAGGCCCAGAAATAGAACTGGGTGAACAACAAAGGGTGTGCCTTGTCGAACGAGAACAGGTTTTTCAGAAAATCCAATGCTATGTCGGTGAAGCTCAACATTTTAGTTTTGTTTTGCAGTGGATTTGACGTGTTCTATATATCGGCTAATCAGGGCGTTGTAGAGCAAGTCGCCGAGGAGTTGGTAGCCGATGCTGGTGAAGTGGACCTTGTCTTTTTGTGCCAGTCCGGCTTTCTCCCAGTCCTGCATCGAACGCAGTCCGCCCATGATGTCGAACTGGTTCCACACGGCGGCATTGTATTGTTCTCCCATCTCCATGAAGGCTTCTTCAGCGATGATGCCATTGGGATTGACCTCGTAACGTGCCTTTTTCCGATAGCCTTTCAGCCGCTTGTAGCTGTCATTATTGGTCATGAAGAGCAAGGCGCAATCAGGGTTGACGCGCTTGATGACTTCGATAAGCTCGTTATAGTGGCTCTTGAAGATTCTTTTGTCGAAGTCTTTTTCGGCCGCATCATTAATGCCGATGCCGAAGATGATGAGGTCGGGGCGGATGAGGTTGAGGTCGCGCTCGAAATCGTCGCATCGCAGGTAGGAGGGCACACTGGCACCGTTCACACCAATGCCATGCACGCTGATGCCTGGCAAGCCGTTTTCCAACAGCACGCCGGTGAGGGTAAACTCGCCTGGAACAGAGTCAAAGAAAATGCAGATGGAGTCGGTGAAGTCGGGCAAGGGGAAGACGTAAGTCGAAAGACTGTCGTTATAGCTGCCTTTGAGGGTCTTGCCTTGGTAGCCAATCACTGGAGTCACGTTTTCGGTTTCCGAAAAACCGATGAGGGTCACTTTGTTGAATCTGAAGACGGGGTCAAGCTCGGAAGGGCGGCGTTCGCGACTGACGATGCTCACCGAAGCCGTGGGGTCGGTGGTGGTGATGGCGGCACCGGCCAATCCCATGCGTTTGTCGGTCTCCTTGCGCACGGCGTTACGGCAATAGCTCCATGAGCCCGTGTAGCTCACGCAATAATGCGAGGGGTTGTTGGTGCCTCCCGCCGTGAAGGGAAAGACGAAGTTTTGTCCGCCCATCAGGTCGGTGCCGATGCCGAGCAGGTTGTCGCGAAATTGCTGTGTGAACACGCCGGCCTGCACGTGCGAGCCGCCGATGTGCATGATGCTGATGTTGCCTTCGCCGATGAAAAGCACCGAGTCCAACTTGGTAAAGAACCGTTCCATGGCGAGGCTGTCGCCCGGGTAAATGAGCCGGTTACGCTCAAAGTGGGCGAATGCCAAGTCCTCGATGGGCTTCTGAAGGGGTTCCGTTTGGGCGAAGCCTCCACACAAGCTGAGCAACAATCCTATGGCTATCAGCAGTTTCTTCATCTTTTCTTGATACCGTAGGGATTATAGTAGGGCATTCTGATGCGGCCTGCCGTGCGGATGGAGTCTTCTGTGGGGTCGAGGTTGACAAATTCGATGACTTTTTCGCTTGGCACGCGTTGGCGCAGCTTGTAGAAGTCGTAGTAGGTGGTGAACGAACGGGCAAGGTCGGCCCCGATTTCCTGGGCGCCGTTGAAGGTGAAGTGGATATGGTCGGCACCAGCCAAGGCGGGTTTGTGTTTCACCCATTGTGCCATCGAGCCTTGACCGCCCATCACGTTGAACATGTCCCAATAGGCCACATTGTTGCGCAGCGACATGACGCGAAGCGAGTCGTTCAGCTCAGGCAGGCCATGCCAAGTGTCCATTTTGCCGTTGTAGCGGCGACCCATGTCGGCAGGACCGATGAAGAGCAAAGTGGCTTCGGGGGCGACGCGCCGCATGTATTGGATTTGTTTCTCGA
The DNA here is from genome assembly GCA_902802535.1 of uncultured Bacteroidia bacterium. GTDB lineage: Bacteria > Bacteroidota > Bacteroidia > Bacteroidales > F082 > Limimorpha. The sequence goes on along the minus strand of CADCML010000011.1, from coordinate 71,710 downwards.
GTTCGGCCAAATATGGGGTGATGTTTTTGGTCGTCTTGATGTCGGGCATACGGTTGCCGCCGAATTGCATGATGATGAGCCGCGTGTTGAGGAGGTCGAACGACTGGCGGACAATGGATTCGTTCATGCGGGTGAAGATGGTGCCCGAGCAGCCGCGCAGTGAAATGTTGTCGATGGCCACGCCTGGGTCTCCGTCGAGGAGAACAGCGTAAATTTCAGCGTTGCCCTTGAAGGTGATGGTACCTTTCTTGACATCTTCGGGCAAATCCCAAGTGATGAGCGAAACGCTGTCGCTGTTGGTCAGTGTCTTAGGCTCTAAGGTCAGGTTGTCGCATTTCAGCGTGGCCTTGAATCCTTTGCTGTTTTTGCCCAACAATACCGAAACGGACGAGATTTCTTTGGCGTTGTCAAAGGCTTGGGAATGTTTGGTTTGGCTGAAGGAAATGGAGCCTCCACCCACAACTTGGCTGTATTGTGCCATCACGCCGTAACGGTTGTGTGAGGCGCGTTTGTTGGTGGCATCGCCGTAAAGGGCGTAGCGATAAAGTCCCGACGACTGTTGCACCACCGAAATGGTGGGCACGGGTTGCACGGCAGGAATCATGTTGGGTCCCGAGCCGCCGAAAAGGTCTTGCAGTTTCTGGCGCAGCACCGACGAAATGCGGTCCATCTCAATCTGTGAGTCGCCGTAGTGCATCACGCGGTAGGTCTTGCCTTCGTTTTGGGCTTGTTCAAATTGCGAGAACAAAGAGTCAAAGTAGGTGTAGTCATCGTTGGGCAGGTAGATGCGGTTGGGGTTTTCCTTGAGGTAGTTGCGGAAGAAGCGCATACTGTCCAACAGGTTGTCGGAGCAGGTCATTTCGAAGCTCTTCGTTACCCTGTTCAACACATCGTCAACGTCGATTTCTTTTTCAGCGGGTTTGCTGTCTTCGGCATACGACGGGAATCGCAGGTTTTGGTTGCCCACGGTGATGCCTTCGGCGGGGAAAAAGAACCAGCCCGCGCCTAAAATCAATATGATAGTAAGGATGATTGCAAGTGTGCGTATGGATTTCATTGCTTGATAATTAATGTTTGGCCTTCGTAAATCAAGTCGCTGTCCAATTCGTTCCAAGTCATCAAGTCGGAGACCGTGACGTGATATTTGACAGCAATCTTGCTCAACATGTCACCTTTTTTGATTTTGTAATATTGGATGGTTGAGTCGGTCGAAGGACTCATGTCTTTGTTATCGTTTGTCATTGTTTCCTGGACGGGTTTTTCATCGGCTTCGTCAATCTCGGCGTCGGACTTATCGACAAATTCGAGCAAGTTTTCATGGACGAGGTAGATGCAGGCGATGAAGTCGGGGATGACTTGGGTGTTGGGCAGAAGTTGCTGTTCGCGGAAAGCCCAAAGCTCAGGGGTTTCGCCAGCTTGTGCCAAGGCGTGTTGCAGCGCAACGGGACTGTTGGTGTAGGCCAAGATGCTGTACCACCAGTCGCCGTATTGCTGGTAAAGCTCGCTCAAGTAATCCAAGGCGGCACGGGTGGAGGCTTCCACGTCCAAGCGTTCGTCGCGGGTTTCGTCGATAATTAGGCCGTAATGCATTGCCGTCAAGGTGGGTAGTTGCCAAATGCCGCTGCGGTCGCCTTGGGTGCAGTTGGGCTGCATCCTACTGAGCGCCAACGGCAAATATTTGAGTTCCCAAGGCAGGTTGCGCTGCATAAGGGCCGAATCAATCATTGGGAAATAGGCCATGCGGCTGAAGGGAAGCGGTTTTGAGGCAAAACGTCTTACCGTATTGTCCAGTTCTTCGTGATAGGGTAGGGGGATGTTGTTCTCCCATTTTTTCAGCCCATGGGCAAGTCGGTCGCTGTCCGACGACACGCAACAATTGTTTGCCGCAAGACAAAAAATGCACAACCATAATATGAATAATCTACTGAATTTCATTATTTTACAAAAACTTGTCCATCGTTTTGGGCTGATTCCCAAAATGAGCGGCAAAAATAAGCAATTCTTTTGGATTAAAGATGCCAATTTTGATAAACTCGATAATCATTTTTTTGCTACTTTTGCGCCCTCAATTTTTGGATATACTTCGACAAACTCAGGAACTATGCAACAACTTGACAGGACATTGGAATTGGAGACCAAAAGTATCCGTCGCTTGCTGTGGATGTATGCGCTGCCGAGCATTGTCAGCCAGATTATTGCCTCGGTGTACAACATCGTCGACCGCATGTTTTTGGGCCAATGTGTGGGTGCGCTTGCCATTGCGGGCTTGGCCATCACCATGCCCATCATGAACATCATCCATGCCTTTGGCTCGTTGGTGGGTGTGGGTTCTTCTGCCCGCATGTCGATTGTGCTCGGCAAGAAGGACTACAAATGGGCCGAGGACATTTTGGGCAACAGTATGCTGCTGACCTTCATTTTCGGTTTCCTTTTCGTCACGGGTGGTTACGTCTTCATGGACAAGATTTTGACCATGTTTGGTGCATCGGCAGACACCATCGCCTATGCACGCGAATACATGGATATTGTGCTGCCCGGTATGTTCATGACCACCGTCACTTTCAACCTTACTGGCTTGATTCGCGCCACGGGCTATCCCAAGAAATCGATGTGGATTATGGTGAGTGGTGCTATCCTTAACATCGCTCTTGATGCCTTGTTTATTTACGTCTTGGACTGGGGCATCGCTGGTGCGGCATGGGCCACTACCATCTCCATGAGTTGTACAGGTGTTGTTGCCATTTGGCACTTCCTGCAACGAAGTTCCTTCATTCGTTTCCGCCGCCATTCGTGGCAACCTAAACTCTACATTTTCCGCAATATCCTGCTCATCGGCATGAGTCCTTTCCTGATGAATGTGGCCGCTTCGGGCGTGGTGGCCTTGCTCAACAGGCAACTGATCCATTATGGCGGCGACCTTGCCGTGGGGGCATACGGTATTGTCAATACCTTCGGTAGCCTCAGCGTGATGCTCATCCTTGGCGTGTGCCAAGGGATGCAGCCTATTGCGGGTTATAATTATGGTGCTGGCCATCCCCACCGACTGAAATCCGTCTACACCTTGACCATGAAAGTGAATGTGCTGATTGGCCTTGCAGGGGCACTGTTGGCTTTGACCATTCCCCAAATCCTGCTTCGTGCCTTTACCAAGGAGGATGAGTTGATTCAAATCGCCGTGCCGGCCATGCGTTTCATGTTGGTGATGTTTCCCTTGGTGGGTTTCACCATCACCAACTCCAACTTCTTTCAGAGCATCGACAAGCCTTGGATTGCCATCGTCACGAGTCTTTCGCGGCAGGTGTTGTTCCTCGCCCCGATGATTTATGTTGTTCCCACCTTATTCATTAATGTGGGCGGCAACGGCCTGACGGGCGTTTGGGCCTCGATGACCATTTCCGATGTACTCGGTGCCTTGCTTGCTTTCTTGCTCATGCTCACGCAACGTCATGTGTTCAAACCTGCTGAATGATAGACCTTTCCAATGCCATAACGACCCCGACCAACACGCACATCAACGATTCGTGCAAGGTGAAAAGCAAGGCCGAAATGAGGGCTTATTTGGAAAGTTTGCGTGATTCGGTTAATTCTGAAATGGCTGTCAACCAGCGCGATATAGAGTCGCAGGTTTGCGAATGGCGGTCGCATAATTTTTTCTACAAGTTCCATGTCTTCCGCAGTCGCACCAAAGACGTCGACCTCGAACTGAAACAAGCTTGGTGGCGCGAGTTGTTTTGCCGGTTGGTTTGTTTCTTTTATTTTTGGGATTGAAACAATTTTTTTATTTTTGCCCCCAATAAATCAACAATTAAACATCATCCAATGAAACGCATCACATTATTAATCACCCTCATCCTCACCCTCGCGGTCGGCATCGCAAAAGCTGGCGAGGGCATGTGGATTCCCATGTTGCTGCAATACAATGAGAAAGAAATGCAGGAAATGGGCATGAAAATCTCCGCTGAAGACATTTACAGCATTAATCACAGTAGCCTGAAAGACGCCATCGTGCTCTTTGGCGGCGGCTGCACAGGCGAAATCGTCAGCGACTACGGCCTGCTGTTCACCAACCACCACTGCGGTTACGACTACATCCAGAAGCATAGCTCGGTGGAGCACGACTACCTCACCAACGGCTTCTGGGCCATGAATAGGGGCGAGGAGCTTCCCTGCCCAGGCCTTAGCGTCACTTTCCTCCGCGAAATGCGCGACGTGACCGAACGTGTGCTCGAAGGCATCACCATCGACACGCCCGAAGACGAACGGAAGGCCAAAGTGGACCAAAACATGAAAAAAATCATCGCCGAGGTGGAGAAAGAAACACGCTACAAAGTCAGCATCAAGCCGTTCTTCCAGGGCAACGAATACTACCTGCTGCTCAACGAGGTCTACACCGATGTGCGCCTCGTGGGTTGCCCGCCGAGCAACATCGGCAAGTTTGGCGGCGACACCGACAACTGGGTTTGGCCCCGCCATACGGGTGACTTCAGCATCTTCCGCGTTTATGCCGACAAGGACGGCCATCCTGCTGTGTACGACAAGGACAACGTGCCTTACAAGCCCGCCAAGCACTTGGATATTTCCCTGAAGGGTGTCGAGGAGGGCGACTTTGCCTTCGTGTTCGGCTATCCCGCCCGCACCAACGAATATTTGCCTGCCGTGGCCGTCGACCAGGAAGCCAACGTCATCGACCCCGTCATGGTCGACTTGCGCGGCAAGGTGCTCGACATCTACAACAAGTATCAGGAACAAGACCCGAAAGTGCGCATCCAGTACGCCTCCAAACACGCCGGATTGGGCAACGGCTGGAAAAAATGGATGGGCGTGACCGAAGGCATTAATCACTTCCATGGCATCGAGAGGAAAATGGATTACGAAAGCAGTTTCTACGATTGGGTGATGCAGTCGCGCAGCCGCTACATGTATGCCAATCTGCTGAAGGACTTCAAGAGCAACTACAAGACGCTGGAGCCATACCAATTGGCCTATACCTATATGGCCGAGGCCGGACGGCGCATCGAGTTGGTGAGCTTCGCGGGACGCTTCACCAAACTCTCTGAAGTGACCAAGGAAACCCCGCAGGAGGACATCAACCGCATGGTTGAATCGCTGAAAAAGGCTTCTGCTACCTTCTTCAAAGATTATTACGAACCGATCGACCGCGAAGTGGCCGCCATGCTGCTCGGCGAATACCTCAAAGCCCAACCCGCCGACTTCCGCCCCGCCTTCCTCAACGACATCAAGGACATCAACGGCTATGTCGACAACCTGTTCAACAAATCGATGTTCACCGACGAGGCAAAAGTGAATGCCTTACTTAATGGTTTCAAAGCCAATGATGCCAAGAAACTGGCCAAAGACCCCGCTTTGCAAGTTTTCCAAAGCCTTAATGGGTTCTACCGCGACGAAGTCTATGACCACATTGTCAGTCTCACCAACGACAACGCTCGCCTGCAACGTATCTACATGAAAGGCCAAATGGAGATGGAACCTGAAAAGCATTTCTATCCCGATGCCAATTTCACGTTGCGCGTCACCTACGGCAGGGTGGAGGGTTTCAAGCCGCAGGATGGCAAGACCTATCGCCACTTCACCACGCTTGAAGGTATCATGCAGAAGGAAAACCCGGAGATTTACGATTACGTCGTGGAGCCGCGTTTGAAGCAGCTATATATTAATAAGGACTATGGCCGCTATGCCGACAGGGACGGCACAATGCATGTGGCCTTCACCGCAAGTGTGCACACCACAGGTGGCAACTCAGGCAGCCCAATCTTGAATTCCGAAGGCCAGCTGCTCGGCCTCAACTTCGACCGTTGCTGGGAAGGCACGATGAGCGACCTGATATATGACCCCGCCATCTGCCGAAACATTTCCGTCGATATTCGTTATGTGCTTTTCATTATCGACAAATTCGCTGGCGCAGGACATTTGATTGAGGAGATGACTATCATAGAATGAAAAAAGGCGGTTTTACCGCCTTTTTTCATTCCATAACAACACGTTTCGTCACCATTCCTTTTTCCGTTTGGATTCTGACGATGTAAACTCCTCTTTCATGCGGACTGAAGTCGTATTCAAAGCAGTTTCCGCTTGTTAAAGCTTCAAATAGTTTTTCTCCCAACATGTTGTAGATGCTGAGGCCTTCCATGTTTTCAGCCTCAACTCTAAGAGTTCCATTAGTCGGATTGGGATAAACGGTTGCCATTTCCTCATCAAGTTCTGGTATGTTGCTACAATCGTCGATGATGGTGGCGAAATAATCATGCCACTCCGAGTTCTCGTAGGCGGCAATACGACCGCAAGGAACAGTGAGTTTGGTGCAGTTGAATCCCTTAAACACATCTTCAAATGAAAACACTGGTGGCTCTGTGGCCAAGGAAACGACTTCGGTAAACCCGCTGCAATTGCAGAAGGTTTCCCCGCCAATGCTGTCCAATCCACTGCCGAGAGTTAGTGTGTCAGTAAATCCGCTGCAATTGCGGAATGCATTAGGCTCGATTTTCGTCACGGAGTTAGGGATGGTCAGTGAACCGCTCAATCCATAACAGCCCCAAAATGCAGAAGTGCCGATGGTGGTCACGGCATTGCTGATGTTCAAACTGGTGAACCCACTGCACTTATAAAACGCCGCATTCTCGATGCGTTTCAAGCCGTCGCCAAAAGTCAGCGAGCCGTCAAATCCAGTGCAACCATAGAATGCCGCAATCCCGATGACCCTCACCGAATTGGGGAGGGTCAGCGAGCCGGTAAATCCTTTGCAACCATAAAATGCCGCAGGCCCAATGGTATCCAACGAATTGCCGAGGTGTAATTCGGTCAATCCGCTGCAAGCCAAGAATGCGTTTTCACCAATGTATGTCACCGTATTGGGTATGGTCAAGGAACCTGTCAATCTTCCACTCGAAATGAAGGCATTGTTCCCAATCCTGGTCACGGGATAGTCGTTTCCATCATAACTGATGGTTGACGGGATACTTAATTCACCGGCCACTTCTGTGATGTCGACAGGACCAACAAGTGTTGCAGAAACACCGTCAGCATTAATTTGATAATACAAATTCCCTATGGTGAAAAGGGTTTGCGCATGCAGTTGCATCGTTCCCGTAATTCCAAGCATAAGAAGGGATACGACCGCATACGCTGCTTTTTTGCATAATGTTGAATTGATTTTCATGGTTGTATGGAATTAGTCAAGCCCAGCATGATGGTTTGAGGTGGAAGAAAGAGAGTTTATTTCTTCCCGAAGATGCTGCCGAGGCCGCCCAATATGCTGCCGAGGCCGCCGCTGTTACTGTTGCTGTTGCTCGACGTGCCGCCAAGGATGGCACCCAACATACCAGCCAAAGCCATATTCTTGCCGAGGCCTTGTTGGCCTTTGCCCAAAAGGGCCAGGATGCTCGGGGCAATGGCAGCGAGGATATTGCTCACTCCATTGGAGGCCACGCCACTCTTTTGCGAGATGCCGCTGATGATTGACGACAGGTTGCCACCAAAGATGTGGCTCAGAATCTTGGAGCCGTCGGTGAGGTCGGCACCCTTTAGGTTGTTGATGATGTCGCCCGCTTCGCCAGCATGGTCGCCGAGAGCCTTGGCCAAGGATGCAGCGCCGCCTTCGGTGGAGGCGTTCTGTTGCATCGCGCCCAAGAAGGACGGCAAAGCATTGGTGATGACCGAAGACACTTGGCTCGAGTCGATGTTGAATTTTTCTGCGATGGTGCCGATGGCGTCATTGCCTGTCAAAGCACCTAAGATGTTCGTTAAATCCATAGTTGTAAGTTTTTATAAATAGTGAAATTTGCGTGTTACAAACCGCAAAGTTAGTAAAGAATCGAAAAAAACAAGCACAAATGTGGAATTTTTCATGGTTCCACTATGGGCAACGCCATCCAAGTCGAGTCTATCCAACGCCCACCTACAATGCCAAAACCATTGGTCACATTGGAATAAACCTGTGTAGGTTCGGCGAAAAAGCTCGCAATTTCACTACCTTGTTCGCAGGTGTTCAGATAGTAATAGTATTCTTTCGAAAGATGCTCAATCATGACGGGCACTTCGAAGAAATCGGGGTCGGTGTTGTCACGACGCGTCAGGTTGAAATAAAGTGGCACTTTGATTTGATAAGAACCACCGTCGAACAGTGCGTCGGAAAACACGCCTTCGGGACGCGTGTCCAAGTCGCTGATGTCAACATAATCGTTCGTCGCAATGGCGGCTCCGAAAACAGGATCGGTGAACTCGTGCGACACATAGTAATTGCTTGCGTAATACTGGTCTACTGTATCGATATCGTATTCATTCATCTGAATCCATAATCTGAAAAGGTCGGTTTTTCCAGGATTGGGGTCGGTTATTTCTACGATTATGTCCATTTGTCCGTATACGTATAGCGCACTATCTTCATCGTCATAAGAAATATAATAGGAGTCAATCTCTTTCACCGTTTTGTCCGCCAGCCGAAATTCTACGGATGAAGGTAGCGTGCTCGTGGTGCCCTCCACATCCTCGAAGCCGTTGGCCGAGGCCGTAATCTTGATGATGTCGCCGACAATGGGGCAGTAGTGGCTCTCAAACCAAACGATGGGACGTCCGTTGATATAAGTGGTGTCGGCGGTGTGCATGGTCTCTTTAGGGGCATCGTTCACCCAAAGTTCCACTTGGGTATCGGCAGGCGCGGAGGTGGTTCCTTCGTTGTCGAGGAAGAAAAGGCTTTTGCTGACATGCGCCTTGACGGGTTGGCCTACATCCACAATGCTATTAATGACCAAACGGGGGTCGGTCTGTTCTCCGTTGAATTCGATTTCCTTTTCGCAGGAAGTGAGGAATATTGCGCTGATGGTTAATAAAATGAATTTTTTCATGGCTTAAAACTTATATGCGATGCTGAATGATGGAATGATGGGGAAGATGCTGACCTGCTTTAGGACTTTCTTTTCTTCTTGGGTGGATTCGTCCCAATTGTAGTCGGAATAGACGATGAAGGGATTGTTGTGATTATACACGTTATAGATGCTGAGGTTGAGGGTGAGCAAGCCTGGATTCAACTTGATATGGTAGTTGGCACCCAAGTCGAGGCGATGGTAGTTGCCCATGCGGTAGTTGTTGCGTTCGAGGGCTTGCAGTTGCGGGATGTAGCCCCATTGGTTGGGCAAGCCTTCGTAGATTTGCGTGCCGAGGGTGCCGCAGTTGCCGCTGCTAAACACCCATGTTCCCGAAAGGTCAAAGTTTTCGCCGAATCTGTGTTGCACCGTGATGCTGATGTCGTGGCGGCGGTCATATTTGGCCGGAAACACATTGCCGTTATTAATCATCTGGCCTTCGCGGTCGAACAGGCGCTTGGAATGTGACCAGGTGTAGCCAATCCAGCCAGTGGTCTTACCGAACGAACGTTGCACGAGGAACTCTATGCCGTAAGCCCAGCCTTTGCCCATGCAGACCTTGTTCTCCCAAGTCTCGGCAGAGCCGAAGAATGACGCACCGTCCTTGTATTCCAAGAGATTGTCCATCATTTTGTAGTAGCCCTCAACGGACACATCGAACAGTTGAGGCAATTCCCAGAACATGCCTGCCGACCATTGATGCGCCTTCATCGGCTCGATTTTCGCTGTGACAGGCACCCAAAGGTCTGTGGGCAGGCTCAGACTACTGTTGGAAAGCAGGTGGACGTATTGCGTCATGTAGGCATAGCCCGCCTTGAGTGAAAGGTTGGAAGCCAACATGATGCTGGTGCTAATGCGTGGTTGCACGCTTTGGTAAGTCTTGCCTTCAACGGTGAAGGTCGAGTAGTGCACGCCGGCGTTCACTCGGAAGATGTCGCCGAAGGTCATGTTGTCCTCGGCGTAAAGTGCCGTTTCGTGGGCAATGACTTTTGAAGGTGCCATCACCGTGTCATAGCTTCCCATGCTCCCGAAAGACATTTTTATCGACTGCACATCGGGACGGAAGCGGTGGTAGGTGTAGTTGCCACCGAAACGTATTTCGTGGTTGGGCAGGGGGGTGTAGTCGAAATCCACTTTGGCGGTCAGGTCGTTGATGTTCGACTTGTAGGCCATGTCGAACTCAGTCTTGGAATTGACGTTAGTGATAGCACCTCCTTCCATTCCTTCGAAGATGTTCAAACCCAAGTTGTGGCGGTATTGTGTGTAGTTGACCGAGGCGTCCATAAACAGCTTCTGCGACATGACGTGGTTCCAACGCAAGGCGGCCACCTTGTTGCCCCATTTCCAGTTGAGGTTCATTTTGTTGGTGTACTGGATGTCATCAACGGTATAGTCCTTGTATTTCACGCCGAAATATATGCCATCATCCCCAGTGTAGAAGCTGAGGTAAAGACGGTCTTTGTCCGAAATCTTCCAATTGAGTTTGGCGTTGAGGTCGTAGAAATAGTAGCCCACGCTCAGTTTGTTGAGCTCGGGGTTGGTTATCGAAGCAATCCAAAGGGCGGGCTTGAGGAGTAAGTCGCCGTAGGTGCGGCGGTACGACAGGTTGAACGACAATTTGTCCTTCACAATCGGACCTTCAAAGTTGATTTTCGAAGAAATCAGGCCGATGCTCGCGTTGCCGTGGTATTTTTGCATGTCACCTTCCTTCATGCGGATGTCCACTACCGATGAAAGACGACCTCCGAAATGCGCAGGGAAGCTACCTTTATATAAGGTGACGTTTTTTAGCGCGTCGGGATTGAATACGGAGAAGAAGCCCAAGGCATGGTTGACATTGTAAACCGGCACGCCATCCAAAAGCAAAAGGTTCTCGTCTGGACCGCCGCCTCGCACATACATGCCAGCAGAACCTTCTGAACCGTTCTGCACGCCAGGCAGCAGTTGGATGGCCTTTAGCACGTCCGTTTCGCCAAACAAGGTCGGGATGCTCTTGATTTGCTGCACGGGCAGTTCCACTACGCTCATCTGCGGACTGCGGGCACTCGCCGTGGCACGTTGCGCTTCAACCACCACTTCGTCCAAAGTCGTGTTAGCTTCAAGGTCGAAGTTGAGGCTTTGGCTCTCTTTCAGGTCGATGGTGCGGGTTTGCGGAGTGTAGCCTACATAAGACACTTGCAGCTCAACTGGACCTTGGTTCAAGGTTAAAGTGTAGAATCCGTAGCTGTTGGTGGCGCATCCTTTTCCGGAGTTTTTGTCAAAGATGGTCGCCCCGATGAGGGTTTCCTTGCTGGCGGCATCCATTACGTAGCCGCTGATGGTGCGCCGTTGCGCGAAGGATGGCAGCGAGGCCAAAACCAAGCCGACAGCGACAAGCCATCGGCTGAAAAGGTGATGTTTCATTCCAGTTTGTTTTGAATGTTTAGATTATGCATGTAACGCAAAAGGTTTCATTTTAGTGCAAAATGAAGACTTTTTTGCAAAAAAATTAATTATTTTGCTTCTAATTCAAAAAAAAGTAATAATTTTGTCGCCCAAATAGACCCCATTATGCGGTCATAAAAACGGAAAAATAATAAATAGATAAACAATTAATTAATTAAAAATCAACCATTATGAAAAGTAAACACTTACTTCATCTTCTGATGATGGCACTTCTGGTGCCAGGGATCGTGAATGCACAAAACCTCCCTGCTAACGGTCCCAAGACTGAATCTTGGCAAGATTTGACAATCAATTCCAATGTTTCCAATTACGTAAGCTATTATGTACCTTTTTCAGGTAGAAGTGTCGACCAAGCCACTTCCAGCCAGTTCATCATTCCTGCTACGAGTTTGGTTGACATGGTTGGTAATACTGGTAGTAAAGTAAGAAAACTTACTTTCTACAGCAATGACGCTACGAAAGATTGGGGTACTGCTCAGTTTAAAGTGTTCATGGCCGAAGTGCCGAATGATCAATTTATAAAGAATGAGTATATCGCTTGGGAATCGTTGACCCAAGTGTATGAAGGTAGCGTCAGCCTTAGCAATTATCAGATGACGATAACCTTTTCTGAGCAATTCACCTACACTGGCGAAAACCTTTTGGTTGGCTTTGATTTGAGCCAAACTGGCACTGGAGACCCCACGAGATGGTTGTATGCTGTAACTGACAAAAATTCGGCTTTGTTTTCTGTTGGGGAAAATCCTCAGAGTGTAGTTGTCGAGGAAAATACTACTTCGTATTTACCTAAGATGACTTTCAATTATCAGACTTTGCCTTATCAAAGAGTGTATCCTGTCGTTCCCGTTGTTAATGGAACTACCGTGAATTTGTCATGGGGGGCTCCGAACAATCAGGTTACCGGTTATGCCTACCAATTCAAAAAATCCTCGGACGCTTGGTCTGAAGAATGGACAGAAACACAAAACACTTCAGTGGAAATCACCGATTTGGTTCTTGGTGAGGAATATGATTTCCGTGTCAAAGCTTTGTATGGTTCGAATGAAAGTGTTCCAACAAGAGTAACATTCATTGCAGATTGTGCTGTTACACCTATATTACTTAATGAAGCCTACACAGAGAATTTCGACAGCTATACTGTAAGTAGCATGCTTACTCCAAACGAACATGTGATGCCTAGATGCTGGGAGTCTGTCAATGCTTGTGCAGATCCTACTTCTCCAAATAGGGTATTTCCAACTATTTCTTATTATTTGACAAAGTTTGAGGGTAACACGACACCTTTTGCCTACAGCCCGAGCAACAGTTTGATGTTTCATTTTGATAAGAACCAAAATGATCCTCAACCCCAATATGCGATAATGCCTCCAATGCAACACATCCAACTGATGCAAGTTACTTGTCAGGCAGTTAAAACCAAGCTTATGCCTGGAGATTGGAACAGTTGGTCTGGTACATTCAAAATTGGTGTCATGGAAGAGGATGGCACTTTCACTGAGGTGGAATCCTTCACTCTATCAAATTATGGGTCTGGTAATGGAGCCTCTTATCCGACTACGGAGAATTATGAGACTTGTACCGCAGATTTTAGTAACTATACGGGTACAGGCAATCGTATTGCTTTTATGATGGACGTGCCTGCAAGTACTACTATTCGTTATGGTCGCATCTACATCGACGATATTTCTGTGGACTATACAGTGCCTATGCCTTCTACGTTCATCAAGGAAATTGATCCTTGGGTTGATGGTACTGGAACCGTAGAACCCGGTGGCTGGTTCCTGATTTCTTCACCGTTATATGGTGATACCGATCCAGCAAATGTGCAGAACATGCTTAACAACACCAACCCCGAAGACTTCGACTTGTACCGCTTCGAACAGAATACTATTTATTTTGATGAACTGGAGCATGGCTTGGAATGGGAGAACTGGAAAGCTAACTCCTACGACCTTGAGCCTTTGAGAGGTTATCTCTATGCCAATAGAGCTGGTGACGATCTTACCTTCACAGGCGTGCCTTATTATGGTGATGGTAAAGTTACTTTGAAGAAGGTTGAAACGCTTCAAGATGGTGGTGCAGTTGAGTTCCCTGGCTGGAACCTCATTGGTAATCCTTGGGGCAATAATTATGCTTCTATCACGAGATCTTATTACAGAATAAATGATGCAGGCAATGAAGTTATTGCTGGCACTGGTAATGTTGCTCCGATGGAAGCTGTGTTCGTGATCGCTGAGAATAATGGCGATATCGAGACCTTCACAAAAATTCCCAGCAACCAAACCACCGGTATGACTATGGCCCTTAACCTCAGCAGTGCCAATGATAAGGTCATCGACCGTACTGTCCTGCGTTTCGACGAAGGCAGCACCCTGCCGAAGTTCCAGCTTAACCCGAACCACACCAAGGTTTACATCCCGCAAAACGGTAAGGATTACGCTGTCGTCAATGCCGAAGGCCAAGGCGAAATGCCCATCAATTTCCGCGCTGCCGAAAACGGTAATTATACTTTGAGCTTCAGCAAAGATAATGTCGAGTTCAGCTATTTGCACCTCATCGACAATATGACCAGTGACGACATTGACCTCCTCAGCACCCCGAGCTACACCTTCAAGGCCAAGACTTCGGATTACGAAAGCCGCTTCAAACTGGTGTATGCTTCCAACAGCAAGATAGAAGGTGATGAAAGCTTTGGCTTCATTAACGAAAGTGGCAACTTCAGCGTCTACGGTATCGAAGGCGAAGCCACCTTGCAAATGATTGACATGACGGGTCGCGTGATTAGCACCGATACCTTCAATGGCAGCATCGAAAAGAAGATTGACATCACCAATGGCATTTACATGTTCCGCCTCATCAACGGCGACAACGTGAAAGTCCAAAAGGTGGTTGTGAAGTAAGAGTCACATTTATATCAGAAAAGCCAGTGACGCAAGCCACTGGCTTTTTTTGTTGCCAAAATAAACAACCCTTCCCAAATTTCAACAATTATCACTATTTTTGCACCCGTTTTTCCCATCCCCCTTTTATGGGGTGCCCGAAAGCGGGGGATTAAACGAACAATTTTTCAACTTTCACCTAAACGATTAATAAGTATGGAATCAACGAACAAACACTTCAAGCGTTACACCGTAACCACTGCATTGCCTTACGCCAATGGCCCCGTTCACATCGGACACTTAGCTGGCGTCTATATCCCTGCCGACACCTACGTGCGCTATCTGCGAATGCGCGGTGAGGAGGTGTTGTTTGTCGGTGGTTCCGACGAGCACGGTGTGCCGATTACCATTAAGGCTGAAAAAGAGGGCGTTACGCCTCAGGATATTGTGGATCGTTACCACGAAATCATCAAGAAGTCGTTCGAAGAGCTGGGCATCAGCTATGATGTCTATTCACGCACTTCTTCGAAGATGCATCGTGCCACGGCCCAGGAGTTTTTCAAGAAGCTTTACGACGAAGGGAAGTTCATTGAGAAGGAAACCGAACAATACTTTGACCCTGAGCGACAGAAGTTCCTTTCTGACCGATATATTGTGGGAACCTGCCCGAAATGCGGTGCCGACGGTGCCTACGGTGACCAATGCGAGAAATGTGGCTCATCTCTGAGTCCCGACGAATTAATTAATCCGCACTCGCAACTCAGCGGCGCAGCTTTGGTGAAAAAACCTACCAAGCATTGGTATCTACCTTTGGACCAATACGAAACTTGGCTCCGCGAGTGGATTCTCGAAGGTCACAAGGAATGGAAATCGAATGTCTACGGTCAGGTGAAGAGTTGGTTGGACGGTGGTCTACAGCCCCGCGCCGTTACCCGCGACCTCGACTGGGGCGTTCCCGTCCCGATTGAAGGCACAGAAGGCAAAGTGCTGTATGTCTGGTTCGATGCACCCATCGGCTATATCAGCAATACGAAGGAGATTTGCGAGAAACGTGGTGAAAATTGGGAGAAATGGTGGAAAGACCCCGAGACCAAGTTGGTGCACTTCATCGGCAAGGACAACATCGTGTTCCACTGCATCATCTTCCCCTGCATGATGAAGGCTTACGGCGATTATATCATGCCTGACAACGTGCCTGCCAACGAGTTCCTCAACCTTGAGAACGACAAGATTTCAACCTCGCGCAATTGGGCCGTATGGCTGCACGAATACCTTGTAGAGTTCCCAGGCAAGCAGGATGTGTTGCGTTACGTGTTGACTGCAAATGCGCCCGAGACCAAGGACAACAACTTCACTTGGAAGGACTATCAAGACCGCAACAACAACGAACTATTAGCTATTTTCGGCAACTTCGTGAACCGTACCTTGGTTTTGACACATAAATATTATGAAGGTGTGGTGCCCGCCATGGACAACCTCAACGATATCGATTTGTCCACCATTGCCGAAATGAATGGCTATCCCGACAAGATTGGTGCACTCATTCAGAACTACAAGTTCCGCGAGGCTCTGTCTGAGTTGATGAATTTGGCCCGCCTCGGCAACAAATACCTCACCGACAACGAGCCTTGGAAGCAAATCAAGACCGACCCCGAGCGCGTGAAGGATGTGATGGCCGTGTCGTTGCAGATTGTGGCGCATTTGGCCATTTTGAGCGAGCCTTTCCTTCCCTTCAGCGCGAAAAAATTGCAGCAGATGATAGGCTTGAAGTTCAATGGTTGGGACGATGCCGAAAATACCGTTTTACTCACAGAAGGTCATGTCATCGGTCAGCCGGAGCTGCTGTTCGAGAAGGTCGAGGACAGCGTAGTGGAAGCCCAATTGAAGAAGTTGGAAGAGACCAAGAAAGCCAATCAACTTAACGCTTGGAAACCCAGTGACGTGAAGCCTGCCGTCAGCTTCGACGACTTCATGAAGGTCGACATCCGCGTGGGCACCATCCTCGAATGTCAGAAAGTGCCGAAGGCCGACAAACTGCTCCAATTCCTTATTGACGACGGTATGAACAAACGTACCATCGTGAGCGGCATCGCCAAGTATTACACTGAACCTGAGAAACTGGTGGGCAAGCAGGTGTGCTTCATCGCCAACTTCGAGCCACGCAAGCTCAAGGGCGTAGTCAGTGAGGGCATGATTCTCTCTGCCGAGGACAAGGACGGTCGCCTCGTGCTGCTTACCCCAAGCGATTTGGTTACGCCAGGCTGCAGTGTTGGATGATTTAATGCGCTTCCAACCAATTCGCGCCTGTGTTGATTTCGACCACCACCGGCACCGACAAGGGCATGGCATTCACCATCTTGTCCTGAACAATGGATTTCAAAGTATCGAGTTCATCCAAGTGAGCATCGAACACCAATTCATCGTGTACCTGTAAGATCATCTTCGATTGCATCTTCAGCCGTTCCAATTCCTGATGGATGCCAATCATGGCAATCTTGATCATGTCGGCGGAGCTGCCTTGGATAGGTGCGTTGATGGCATTACGCTCGGCGAAACCGCGTACCACGCTATTCGCGCCATTAATGTCGCGCAGGTAGCGGCGACGCCCTAAGATGGTTTCGGCATAGCCGCGCTCCTTGGCGAGAGCGATGCTGCGGTTCATGTATTCTTTGATGCCTGCGTACTCCTCGAAATATTTCTTGATGATGTCGGCTGCCTCGCTGCGCGAAAGCTCCATCCTTTCTGCTAGGCCGAAGGCCGACATGCCATAGATGATGCCGAAATTGACCGCTTTGGCTCGACTGCGCTGCTCCTTGGTGACTTGCTCCATCGGCACGTGGAACACCTTGGCAGCCGTGGCTGCGTGGATGTCGTGGCCTAGGTTGAAATCAGCGACCATAGCAGGGTCTTGGCTCAAATGGGCGATGATGCGCAATTCGATTTGGGAATAGTCTGCCGCCAAAAGAGTGTATTGCTCGCTTCGAGGCACGAAGGCGCGGCGGATTTCGCGGCCTTTCTCGGTGCGCACAGGGATGTTCTGCAAGTTGGGATTGTTGGAACTCAAGCGTCCCGTGGCAGTCACAGCTTGATTGAATGAAGTGTGGATGAGGCCATCCTTCGGGTTGACTAAGGCCGGCAGGGCATCCAAATAGGTAGACTTCAATTTGGTGAGTGAGCGGTAGTCCAAAATCAGGTTGACGATGGGATGCTTGTGGGCCAATTTTTGCAGCACCTCCTCGCCCGTGGCGTATTGTCCCGTCTTGGTTTTCTTGGCTTTCTCGTCGATGCGCAGTTTCTCGAAGAGGATTTCTCCCAATTGCTTCGGCGAGGCGATATTGAACGGCATTCCAGCCAATTCGTAAATCTGTTCTTCGATTTTGCGAATCTCGACGGCAAACTCATCACTGATTTGCTTCAGGTTTTCCGTGTCAATCTTCACGCCGTTGGCCTCCATGCGGCTCAGCACGGGCACGAGTGGCATCTCAATCTCGTAGAACAGTTTCTCCACGCCGTTTTCTTTCAGCAAAGGCAACAGTTTTTCATAGAGTCGCATGGTGATGTCGGCATCCTCGGCGGCATATTCCTTCACCAATTCCACGGGCACTTCGCGCATGGTTTTCTGTTGTCGCCCCTTCCCAATCAGCTCCTCGATAGGGATGGTGACGTAGTTGAGGTAGACCTCGGCGAGGTAGTCCATGTTGTGGCGTTGCTCCGGCTCAATGAGGTAGTGCGCCAGCATCGTGTCAAACAACTTGCCCTTCACGCTGATGCCGTATTGTGCCAGCATGGAGATGTCGAATTTCAGGTTTTGGCCAATTTTCATGATGCTTTCGTCCTCAAACAGAGGTCGCAGTAGCTCCAGTTTTCGTTGACATTCCTCGCGGTTGGCGGGCATGGACAGATACCAAGCTTCGTGAGCTTTGATGGCGAAGGAAAGGCCGACCAAGTCAGCGGAATATACATCAATATTGGTGGTTTCGGTATCGAAGACGAACCGTGTTTGTTGTGATAAACGCTCCACTAAGGCCTTGATTTCTTCATCAGTCTCCACAAGTTTGTAGACATGCTGCACCGTTTTGGCGGAGTCCTTGTCGGAAAACCCCAACAGGCCGTTGCCGCCATCTTGGTTGAACAAGTCGAATTGTCCTGATGGAGTAGAGGTCTCGTTGGAGAACAAATCGGGTGCTTGGCTCCCTGATGTCTTCCCGTCATTGCGAGGAACGAAGCAATCCAGAGATGCCTCGCCCGTGTGGGTTTTCTTGTAATCGTCCAAAAAACGTTTGGCGAAGGTCTTGAATTCCAGTTCCTCAAACAAGGCCATCAGCGCAGGCAGGTCGGGTTCCTTGGCTTTCAGCTCGTCTTCGTCGAAGTTGACGGGCACCTCCAAATTAATGGTAGCTAAAGCCTTCGACATCAGGCCTTGTTCGGCAAATGCGATGACGTTTTCTTTCTGTTTGCCTTTGAGCTCGTCGGCGTGGGCGATGAGGTTCTCCACGCTACCGTATTTCCCGACCAAGATAGCCGCCGTCTTTTCGCCAATGCCCGGAATGCCCGGGATGTTGTCGGCGGCATCGCCCCAAAGTCCCAGAATGTCAATGAGTCGCTTAGGTTCGCTGATGCCATAGCGTTCGCACACTTTCTTCGGTCCCCAAATCTGTGCCGGTTCGCCGAATTTGGCGGGCTTGTAGAGTAAAACCTTGTCAGTGACGAGTTGTCCGAAATCCTTGTCTGGGGTCATCATATAGGTAGTAAAGCCTTCTTTTTCAGCCTTTTTCGACAGCGTCCCAATCACATCGTCAGCTTCGTAACCTTCCACGCCGTAAATAGGGATGTTGAAGGCTTCGATGAGTCTTATTATATAAGGTATGGATTCGCGGAGGTCGTCGGGCATTTTCTCGCGGTTGGCTTTGTATTCGCTGTATTCTTCTTGGCGTTGCGCGGTGCCAGCCACATCAAAGGCCACGCCGATGTGAGAAGGTTTCTCGTTTTTCAGGATTTCGTAGAGCGAGTTGAGGAAGCCCATCACCGCCGAGGTATTGACACCTTTCGAGTTGATGCGCGGGTTCTTGTTTAGGGCAAAGAAAGCCCTGTAAATCAGTGCGTATGCATCCAATAGGAAGAGTTTTTTCTCTGTGGTTTCCATAGTGTTCCGTTTTTATGGTGTAAAAATACGAAGTTTTGAAATACCATAGGTGGTATTTTTCTTTAAACTATAACAGAATATTTCCATTTTGGAAGAACTCAGAATCCGTTTGCCTTTTGCCCAATAAAGATGCAGAAAAACCAAAAAAATACGCCATTATAAAAAAAAGTCGTACCTTTGCCGCGAAAACGAGTAATTATTGGTCGCCAGACAGTCTGACTTCTTTTTTAAACAATTGACTGTCAATTTATTGATAAAGTCTTTTGCTTTTTGAGAAGTAACAAGCTCTGGTTGCGCGACCCATTTATCAACTAAAAAAAGAGAACTATGCAAGAAATTTTGAATGAAATCGTTCCGATCATCGCTGAAAAACTTGGCGTGGATCCTTCAGAAGTCACTATGGAAGCCAGCTTCACCAACGACCTGGGTGCCGATTCATTGGACACCGTCGAGCTGATGATGGAATTTGAAAAGAACTTCAACCTCTCCATCCCGGACGACCAACAGGAAAACATCCAGACTGTTGGCGATGTGGTGAAACTCATCGAAAAGATGCGTGCCGAAAACTGATTTCCACTCAACTAAAGAAATAAGTTTTTTATGGAATCGAAACGAGTAGTTGTCACGGGCTTAGGTGCCATCACTCCCATCGGAAACACCGTCAAGGATTTTTGGGAGGGTTTGGTGAATGGAAAAAACGGTGCTGGTGAAATTACCCGTTTCGATTCTTCTTTATACAAGACGCATTTCGCATGCGAGGTGAAGGGCTATGACCCCGACAACTTCTTCGACAAGAAGACTGCGCGCAAATACGACTTGTTTGCCCAGTTCGACATCGTGGCTGCCAACGAAGCCATCGCCGACTCGGGCATCAATCCCGAAAACACCAACTATGATGAGGTGGGCGTACTGATTACCTCGGGCATTGGCGGTGTCAATCATTTGTACGAGGAAATTAAGGAACACGTCCAAACAGGCCTCGTGCCACGTTTCAGTCCCTTCCTCATCACCAAAATGATTGTCAACATGCCTGCGGGCGTGATTTCCATCAATTACGGTTTCCGTGGTCCTAACTTCGCCACCGTGTCGGCTTGCGCCTCTTCGACTCATGCTACCATCTTGGCTTATGACTATATCCGTTGGGGCAAGAGCAAAGTCATCGTTACCGGCGGCGCAGGAGCAGCCATCGGGCAGTTGGGCATCGGTGGTTTCAACGCCATGAAAGCCCTCTCCACCCGTAACGATGACCCCATGACGGCTTCACGTCCCTTCGACCTCAGCCGCGACGGCTTTGTCATGGGCGAAGGTGCCGGTTGCCTTATCCTTGAGGAATACGAACACGCAAAGGCTCGCGGCGCGAAGATTTATGCCGAAGTGGTGGGCAGTGGTGAGTCGGCCGATGCCTATCACATCACCGCACCCCATCCTGAAGGCTCAGGCGGCGTGCTCAGTATGCAACGCGCCCTCAACGATGCCGGTCTGGCTCCCGAGGCCATTGACCACATCAACACACACGGCACATCGACACCAATGGGCGATTTGGCCGAAACTCTCGCCATCCAAAAGGTGTTTGGCGAACATGCCTACAACATCAGCATCAACTCCACCAAGTCGATGACGGGTCACCTCCTCGGTGGCGCAGGTGCAGTCGAGGCCATTGCCACCGTCCTCGCCCTCAAGAACGGCATCATACCACCTACCATCAACCATTTCGACGATGACCCGCAGATTGACCCGCGCCTCGATTTCACCTTCAACAAGGCCAAAAAGCGTGACGTGCACTACGGTTTGACCAACTCGTTCGGTTTCGGCGGACAAAATGCCAGCTTGATTTTCAAAAAGTTTGAGTGATAAAATGGCACTCTTCTCCCTTTTTTCTTCCCCTAAAGACTTGGCCGACAAGGATCTTTACGAGTACATCCACAACATTTTCGGCTTTTATCCCAAAAACATCACGCTCTATCGCGTGGCTTTCACGCATAAGTCGATGGCGGTGGAAACGATCGGGCATTACCATGTCAGCAACGAGCGCATGGAATATTTGGGCGATTCCGTGCTGAGCACCGCTGTGGCCGACTACCTTTTCCACACTTATCCTACCCAACCCGAAGGCTTCCTCACCGAGATGCGGTCGCGCATCGTCAGCCGTGTCTCGCTCAACAAGTTGTCGGAGAAATTGGGTTTCGGCGACTACATCCGCCACACGCCCGACGTAGGCAACAATGCCCGTTCGATGGGTGGCAACGCCTTTGAAGCCTTGATGGGTGCCATCTACTTGGACCGTGGTTTCGATTTTGCCAAACGCATCATCATCGAACGCATCATCAAGGTGCATTTGGATTTGGAACAACTGCAGAGCACGGATGTCAACTTCAAGAGCAAACTGCTCGAATGGTCGCAAAAGAAACGCAAGACCCTTGTTTTTCAGCAACTTGAAGAAATTGGCGAGGGACACAAGAAGCAGTTTCACGTGCAAATCGTCATTGACGGCAAGCCTTATGCCGATGCCTTCGACCGCTCTATCCGTGGCGCCGAGCAATTGGCGGCCGAAAAAACCTGCAACATGTTGCTGGGTGAGGATTGAGTTTTGTATCTTTGCGGCATGAATCCCAAAAACAGGAAAATACAAATAGCGTCGTTTGACGACACCACCGTTGTGGGCATCAATTCGGCTTTGGTCGACTATAAGCTGGCGTGGAGCATCAATAACAAGCTCTTGCTCGACTTGGTCAGGTATGACGACCTCATTTTTGAGGGTGCTCCGTTCTCCTTTTTCTATTACACGGCGGGAGAGAACTATAATGTTTACAACCTTGTTTCGCTTGTAAGCAAGGATAAGGTGTTGTATCCTTTCAATCCGCGTCTGGACTATCTTTTCCTCATCCAAAACACTCTTTCTGCCGAGCGGCAAACCAACATCATGCGCGGTTTGCGCGAGATTGAGGGCATCGGTCATGCCTTCGTGTTGGAGAAGGACAGGGTCTTGCGTCAGGTGTTGGAGACCATCGCCGATTGCGAGCAGCAGATGATCAACAAGAAGAAAAAGCAGAACGATATCAATGCTGTAAGGGAAAAAATGCGCGAGCTGGAAGCCCAACAGGCGGCGCTCAGGGCACAATCTTGAGGGTCACCCCGCTCTCTTCGGTGACGAAAGACGAAACTCGGTCGCCTATGCCGAGGTTGAAGTGGTAATCACCTGGGCTAATTTCTTCATTCACAATAGTATAGAGTTGCCCTTGATAAGTGTCTTGAGGCTCGATTTCCATGATTTTTTTGTAGAAACAAAAACTGAAGGCATCGCCAGGCAGGTATTGCGCCTTGATGGCCATTTTGAAGTCTTTGTGCTGAAAATTAATGGGTGCTTCACTGGGATTGTAGATGGAAAAGTCGACGCGAATGGTGTCGCCGTGGTGGAAAACGGGTGTTTTGTCGTTGCCTGCATTGGTGATTTCGAAGGTGGTCACCAAGCGGTTGGCTGAGGAAAAGTCGTCGCTGAGGAAGCCCTCGATTTCCACGTTGCCCACTTGATAAGATTCCGAGCGCCCATTGACGTGACCGCAGATGAACACTTCTTTTCCAATCCAAGCCTTGTCGAACTGCCAGAGATCGTATTGCGTCATGCGGTCGTAATAGCATTGCAGCGTCGAGCTTTCCTTGCCCGTGAAATAATGGTACAAAGCCGGCGGCTGGAACGAGCCTCGGAACACCACGGGACGGTCGCCGGCCACTTGCTCGATGGCCTTGTAATATTTTTCCTTGCCGTGATAGCCGAAACGGTCAGCCAAAGGCGTCAACAAGAGGATTCTGAAGGTCAAAACCAATAGGAGGGAAGGCAGAATGAGACGCATGGTGTATTTTCTTAACTTATCGTCAATCAAGGATTTGCGGTAAACCAACACTATCACTGGGATGACGCAAACGATAGTCCAATGCGGCTCCACATGTCCACGGAAGGCCATCAGCCAGAAGAAGAAAAAGAACCCGATGAGGATAAACCTTAATCCCCGTTCAAAAACGTTTTGTGGTGTTTGTTCTTTGGATGGCTTCGCTTTGCTCGCAATGACATCAAGCCTGTCTTTTGGCGTCATTGCGAGGAGGCACGACGAAGTAATCCATCCTTTTGCAGGTCTATGCTTTATCAAAATATAAACCACCGCCCCAAAAGTCAATGGATTGAAAATCAGCAGCTGATTGGGCAGATATTCAAAGAAATAACTCCAACGGAACGGTTCGCTGCGTTGCGAAAGATGGTATTTGAAACTTGGGAAATCCGTGTTGATTTGCCAAAGGATATGCGGCACAAGCAAAGTCAAAGTCACAAGGCAAGCCACGTAAAACTTGCCGTCTTTCAACAGTTTGAGATTCGACAACACAATCAGCCCCAATAACAAGAAAGCATGATACTTGCTGTAAATCATACAGGCCATCAAAACGCCCATCAACAGGGCATGAGGCCAGGTGTTTTCGATCAAATAACGCTGATACACCAGCAGAAACAAGGCCGAAAACAGAATCAACTCCACATCGGGCGTAGTGACAAAGCCATAAATGTTGAACATCACGATGGAGCAAGCCAACGTAAAGAAAAGCAATATCTTTTCCTTGTCAGGCTGCTTGTCATCGATGATTTTCCACATTGTGAACAACGACAAACAGGATGCAAGAATCGTGAAAAACCTCACGCCCAAAATCCCCGAAAAGAAAAGGCTGCTCAAAAAGGTCATCAACCCCACCATAGGCGGATGGTCGAAATAACCCCACGCAAGGTGTTCACCGTAAAGGACGTAATAAGCCTCGTCCTCCTGAATTTCAGTGAAAATGCCCTGCAACAGATTGACAATGAACCAAATGAAAAGGCCACAACAAAGGCAGAATTTCCAATTGAATTTGTCCTTTGTCATGGCCATTTTCGTTTGTAGGGCTGTCATATTATGGCAGCCGCAACATTTTTTTAACCGACGTGAATGTTATCCTTCACCAATTTCAGGATTTTCTTCGTGTCGTTGCCGAGTTCCTTGCGGAGGTGGGCATCGTTGAAGTCGGTGAGGAATTTGATCATGTAGTCCACGATGCTGTCGGAGAACACGCCCTTGGCCGTATAAATCTCGCGGTCTTTCTCCAATTCCTTTGCGGCGGCCACGCAGCTGTCGGCGTTGGGCATCTCGAAACCGTGACGAGCGGCGGCGCAGAGGGCGGCCATCAGCAGGTACATGTCGGCGCAACCGTCGGAGGCACGCCATTCGAAGGTCTGCTTCTCGCTGAAGTCCTTGTTCGACTTCTTTTCCAACGGGTTGGCGTTGGCAGACATGTCTTTGCCATTGCTAATCCAGCCGAGCGGCACGCGCACCAGAGCGCTGCGGTTCGAGTAAGACCAGCACAGCGAGGTCGGGGCTTCCTGATGAGGCACCAAACGCAAGAACGACAGCGGGTTGGGGTTGCCGAAGGCAGGCAGCGAAGTGCCAGCCACCATGTAACCAGCAATGGCTTTCTTGGCGTAGTCGGTCAGTTCGCCGTTCTTCACCATCACGCTCTTGCCGTCCTTCGTGAACTTGCAGTGGACGTGCATTCCCGAACCGGCCTTGCCCACGGTAATCTTCGGGGCGAAAGTCAGGGTGACGCCGTATTCGTAAGCCAATTGGCGCATAATCCACTTGGCCACAACGAGTTGGTCGGCAGCGTCCTCGATGTTGGTGGGCAGGAACTCGATTTCGTTCTGTTCATAGATTTTGCCGTCGTAGGTGAAGTTGCCCACTTCGGAGTGGCCGTACTTAATCAAGCCGCCAGCTTGGGCAATGAGGCGCATGGCTTCCACGCGGTACTCGGTGAACTTGTTGAACGGAGCGCTCTCGTGGTAACCTTTTTGGTCGGGCACCTCGTAGATTTCCTCGTCGTCGGCGATGATGTAATATTCCAGCTCGCCCATGGTCTCCATGCAAAGGCCCGTGGTCTTCTTGAACACTTCGTGCGCCTTGTGCAGGATGTGTTCGGGTGAGCTTTCAAACGGCTCGCCGTCGCGGTTGTAGAAGGAGCAGAGGATGTCCAAGGTGGGCGTCTCGGTGAAGGGGTTGCGGAAGGCCGTCTTGTACTTCGGCACCACATAGAGGTCGCTCTTGCCCGCCTCGATGAAGGGGAACAGGCTGGAGCCATCCACGCGTTCGCCGGCGGTGAGGATGCTCTCAAGGTGTTCCAAGCTGTGAATCACGAAGTTGAGGGTCTTCAATTTGCCGTCCCAGCCACAATAGTGGAAGTTGACGAATTCGATTTGGTTTTCCTCGCAATAACGGATGATGTCGGCGCGAGTGAACTCCGATGCAGGCTTCTGAAGGTACTGCACCAGACGATTGGGGTTCATGGCAATTTTTTGGTCCATTACGATTATTATTTATTTAAAGATTTAAGATTTCAAATTCAAAATTTCCTATTTTTGCGCAAAGATAAACAATATTATTGAACAGCAAACAAAATAAGGTAAAATGGCACTAAAAGACTGGATGATTGCCTTCAATAACGCCAAAGAAATGGAAGCCAATGGCGAGCAAGGCATAGAATTAATAACGGAATACGAACGCGTGCTTGAAAAGTTGGGCGAAGGACCTTTCACTGAGGCCGAGGAGCATGTGCGCGAAGAGGTGTGCCGCAACCTTTACGAGTTGTACCTTATTAATGATGATGCGGCGAAGGCGGAGGAGTATCGGCTGGTTGCGGAATGATGCTTTTTTGTAGAGATGTAGCGTGGCTATATCCTTACTTTGCGATTCGTTCATTAATCCAGCGTTTCAGCAGGAATGTTGCGAAATAAGGCAAGGTGTAGAATTTTCCGTTGAATCCTATGTTCTTGTAACAGAGTTTGATGCCGTAGCGAATGTCCTTGTATTTTGTGTCGGTTATCAGTTTGTTGAGCGAGGCCGTGGCATTGTCTTTGGCCTTCACCTCAACGGGAATCAGCGACTCGGCATCACGGATGAAGAAATCCATTTCGATGGTCGATTTCTCGTTCCTGAAATAATACAACGGATAACCCTCCTTGACGAACATGTCGGCCACGATGTTTTCGTAAAGCGCACCCTTGTATGTGTTGAAGTTGCGGTTGTGGCGCAAGTCGGTCTGCGATTCGTCGTCGAGCGAGGCGATGAGCAAGCCCGTGTCGCGGAAATAAATCTTGTATTCGTTGGCATTGGCGTTGCCTTTCATAGGCAGTTCGGGCAGGTTGAGGTTATAGCAAACATTAATGATGCCCGCGTCAGCCAACCAATCGACCGTTCCGATGTATTCCCTTGATCTTGCGTTTTTTGCCACCTTTGAGATTTGGAATTTCTTGTTCTCCATAGCGAGGAAATTGGGAATGTTGCGGTAGATATTCTTGATCTTCCCTTTGTCGAGGCCGATGGCATATTTGGTGATGTCCTCCTCATAGTCGAGGAGCAGCATTTGTTGCTTTTTCAGAATGCCGGAAAAGTTGTTTTGACTGACGAAGTCGCTCACGATGGCAGGCATTCCCCCCACGAGCATGTAATCCAAAAAATGCCCAAACATGACATCCATTTCCAGTTGTGAAAAGGGCTTTTGTTCGGCGATGTGGGCGTAAAGGTCTTCGATTTGGGTTTCGGAATAGCCTTTTGCCCACAGAAATTCCTCGAAATCAAGCGACTGCATCTCATATTCTTCCTTGTAACCCACGCTGTTCGACTCAATTTCCTGATAGTTGATGCCCATGAGCGAACCCGAACAAATGACATCAAACCGCCCATCCAACTTGAAGAATTTCAGGCTTGTGGCGCAGTTGGGGCAGGCTTGCATCTCGTCGAAGAGGATGAGCGTGTCGTTGGCCACAAACTTTGCCTCGGGATTGACGAAACTGATTTGTTTCAGAATGTCGTCGGTTTTGAATCCCGTGTCAAAAATGGTTTTGTATTGCGGCTCGGTCACGAAGTTGATTTCGATGAAGTTGCCGTAGTTTTTGGCGAATTGTTCTATCGAGAAGGTCTTTCCCACTTGCCTCGAACCTTTGATGATGAGCGGCAACCTTTGCGGATTTTGCTTCCATTGCATCAAAAAGCCATCGATTTTTCTTTTAAGTATTTGGTTCATAACTGTTTGTGTTTTATGAATCACAGAATTCCTACTATTTTTAGCCCAAAAATCACAAAATTCCGATATTTTTCGGCAAAAATATCACAAAATTCCGAACCAAACAAAGGAAAATATCACAAAATTCCGGAATTGTCGTTTCTGCATAAGTAGATGAGCAAAATTAGTTTACATATTGGACGCGAGGCTGCGGGACTACGAGACTACGAGGCATTTGCTTGTCCCGAAGTCTCGAAGTCCCGTGTCACGAAGTCAAAAGATATTGCAGTTTAATTTTGAACAGTTACTTATTGAAATAAGCATCCTAAACACAAATCACCCAAAAAGGTCATCAAGCAGCACTTCCGACTGTACGCGGTTGCTGTACATGTTCCTTTCCACGCCGTAGGTGGTGATCATCGTTAGTTGGAGGGCTTTTTCCGATGCACCAAGAATCATCCCTTATCTCATTCCACAAGACTTGATGGCCAAAGACGCTGAATTACGGGCATTTGTGAAAAGAGTTAAGGAACAAGTTTGATTTTTACAACTTGCTTCTAATCCTTTTTACTACAGCTTTTTGCATCTGGTTTATTGAATTTCAGTCGGATTATCGCGCTTATTTGTCCACAAAACGCATTTTTTTCTTTTCGTGGACGATTATGACACATTATTATGTCCAAAACATGCCAATTGTAGGAGAATCCTAAACAAATCTGCGGCAGCCGCCTATCGTTGTTTTTCGCATTGCAAATGCTGATATTCACACCTTCCGCATTGCAAATGCGGAAGAACGGGTTAGCAGATAGAAATAAATCATTTATAATAATTATCAAACAATTTTATTTCTTGTGGTTCTATGCGGTTGGACTGCAAATCAGAATGAACCGGGAAATCTAAAATGCCAGCAATTGCAATTAATTGATTTTGTTTATACTATGGCTTGCTGATTGTAATTGTCTTTTTGCCATTCATATTATCAATGTTAAAACACTCAATGTAAATATTCATTCTCCCTTTATCTCTGTATGGATCGCATTGGGAATCTACCAATTGGATGCCATTCTCCTCACATATTCTATTAATGACTAGTTTTTCAGAGTCTGAACAATTTTCGTCTATTCGAACTTCTCGGATTAAGTCTCCCCAAGAAACCGGTACATATTTTCGTTCGGGTCTCCTTTTATTCCTTGATTCAGTCACACGTGGAACCAAGAAAAACCTCACCTCATCTTCATATTTATATGCAGGTCTTTTGATAAAAAGTAGCCACAGGAAATGATTGAGATTAAATGTGTTGAAAAACAACTTGAAAAACGGAGATTTTTTGGTATGTAGGTTCATGATTTCTGTTTCGTCCAACCCATATAAAACTTTTCCCTCATATACATCAAATCCATTGCTTGACGCAAATGCATAGAGCTGTTGTCTGAATTTTTCCAAATTTATCTCAATCTGAATGCATCTTCCCAACCCTTTGTTTTGGCTTGAATAAACCTTCCATGGTGCTTCACTGTCTTTTGTTTCAGTCAAACAAGTAGCAAATACTTTTGGGTAATCTTCAACACGCCTTGTCACATTCTTATAATTGGCATTATAAAACCGTTTTTCAAATTGGTCATTCCATCCACTGGGCTCTTGAAACATTATGCTTCCATTTTCAATGCACTGAATGAAGGCATCCAATGTCATATATTTGTACAAAACATTTGATCCAGCTTTCTGTTCCGAAAGCATGTACCTTGCCTTTGATGGGAGCGTGTTGTCAAAAACATCATAATCATTGAATCTTGTGTACTTTTCAATTTCGAATCTTTTATATCGTTGTAAATTGTCTTTGACTTTTTCAACTACAATTCCATTTTGTCTTCTGATTAAAATAGCCTCGTCTGTAATTCTGATGTTCTTTTCTTTACTTTTCTGAACGAAAACAAAAGCAACTGTTTTCCCATTGATAAGCTTTGTTTGAAATGAAGCTTTAAGTTCACCGATAAATTCATTTTTAAAGAGTCTTTGACAAGCATTCTCGAATTGTTCAAATCTTTGAAGACCTTGACTATCCAAACCTGTCACAACAGCACCACCATTTCTCATTTCTCTGACCCCAATTACTAGACAGCCGCCTTCGGTATTAGACAGTCCAACCATTGCTCTCAAAAACTGAGGAATATTATCAACAGATATTGATGGTTTATACTCCAATTGCTCATTCTCAGGGAATGGGATAATCCCATTAGCGATTTTCAAATCTTCTATTCTCTCAAATTTTGCCATAGTGACGGATAATTTGTATTATTTCTT
This sequence comes from uncultured Bacteroidia bacterium, assembly GCA_902802535.1. Classification (GTDB taxonomy): domain Bacteria; phylum Bacteroidota; class Bacteroidia; order Bacteroidales; family F082; genus Limimorpha. The sequence goes on along the minus strand of CADCML010000011.1, from coordinate 41,999 downwards.
ATGAATAGCTCCCTCTGTATCAGTCCAACACTCATAATCTAGTTATTTGCACAGTTTTTCCATCATTTCTTCGTCATTTTAACTTCTATTATTTCCATTATTATAAGTTTTAAATTCACGCCTACTCTCTTCAGAATTTTCGGTTTCTTCCTTGTTCTGTTTTTTCTAATTTTCTCGTGTTGTGCGTACTGCGCGGACAGATCGACCGTCGCAGCGATTAGTGTAGTTCATGCTCATACTGTAATTGCCCGAACCGAAGCCGAAGTACCACGCACTGCTCGTGTAGAGCGTGCTGAGCGAACTCGACCAGTAGAGGCCGTTGCTTCCTGCGCAGTAGAGACTGCTTTCACCGCGGAAGCCTGCAGCGGGCAAGAAAAGACTGTTGCCGTTTGTTGCGGTGAACAGTCTGCCGTTCACGCCGTTCTGCTGTGTCCATGTGACGGCCGTGTTGTTGTAGAGTTCCTCCCATTCTTCTGCGGTTGGCATACGCCAGCCGCTGCCCCATCGGGCTGTGGCCACATCATCGCATGCTTCCAACACTGTAAGGTCGTCGGTAAAGCCGTTGTAGCCATAGCTAGCATGGTTGCAGTACTTGGTCAGCGTATTCATGTTGCCCATACAATACTGGTATGTGCTCCAGTCGTAAGTGCTTTTCGGCTGAGTCTCACCCCAGGCGAAGTAGTCGCCATAGTCTTCGGGCGAGTCCGCTCCTATGTTGCAAGTGGCCCATAGTAGGCCGCTCGGCAGGCCGAGGTCGACATACTCATGAGTTCCGCCGCCATTGTAATTGAAATTGGCCACCAAAGTTCTGTTACTATTTACCGTAAAGGTATAATTGGCATTGGTGGAAACCACATTGCTATTCTCCGTCCAGTTGGAGAAGGTGTAGTTGCTGTTGGCCGTGGCGTGTACCGTGCAAGATTGGCCATAATTATATGTGCCGCCACCGCTCACGCTACCGCCACTTGAAGGATTGGCAGAAATGCTTATAGTGTAAGATTGCTGCTGGAATTGTGCCACCAAATTGCGGTTGCCATTCACCGTGAAGGTGTAGCTGGCACTGTTGGAAACCACACTACCATTCTCCGTCCAGTTCGTGAAGGTATATCCTGTATTGGCTGTGGCTATCACAGTACAGGATTGTCCTTGCTGGTAGGTGCCACCGCCACTTACCGTGCCACCATTGCTTGGGTCTGCCGAAACATTGATGTCGTAATTTTGTGGATTAGCGGTAAAGTGTGCTACCAAAGTCCGATTGCTTGTCACCGTAAAAGAGTAACGGACTTCGTCTGAAACTTGGGTGCCGTTCTCTGTCCAATTGGTGAAAGTATAGCCTTCATGTGAAATAGCTGTCAATGTACAGGTTTGTCCTTGGGTATAAGTGCCAGCACCATTTATTACTCCACCGTATATCGGACTAGACACGGCTGTAATGGTGTAACTCCCTGTACTGACAGAAAAGTTGGCCACTAAAGCTCTGTCAGCATTTACTGTAAACGAATAAGCCGTACTTGTCGAAACTTGAGTTCCATTCTCTGTCCAATTAGTAAAAATGTATCCTTCATTAGCCGAAGCTGTTACCATACAAGTCTGCCCACTTTGATATGTTCCACTTCCGTTTATTGTGCCTCCGTCACTAGGATTGGCTGAAACACTAATGGTATAGTTCTGAGGCTCTTGTTGTACAAAATTTGCCACCAAAGTTCGGTTACTGGTCACCGTGAAACGAAATAGTTTACCCTCTGCAACAATACTGTCATTCTCTTTCCAATTAGCAAAAGCATAACCCTCGTTGGGAGAAGCAATCACTGTACATTCTTGTCCCTTTTGGTAAGTCCCTCCTCCATATACTTGACCGCCATCGTTTGGATTGGCAGAAACACTGATAATTAAACTATCCAAACCAGATTCTGAATTAAACACCTTCCCTGTCGGAATGTCGTGGTCTTTCTTGCAAGTAGTCAAACCTGTTAATAACACCAAAAGTGCTATGAGCAGTATATTCTGCGTTTTCATGATTTATCTCTTTTTTAATGTATAACCAATGCCAATCTTTGCTTCCAAATACTTCACTCCAATAGTCTGCACACCCAATGAGAGTCCGAATCCATCGAAATGCAACATAAGACCAGCATCAATAGCAATTCCTTGGTATGAATCGTCGGTACATTTTGACCAGCTGCCGTTTTCAAGTTCCCAAAACACGTTTCGGAAACCATAACCGCCACCCATGTAAGCGTATATCGGATCACTTATCCTGAGCACCAAACCTGCTGTAGCCCCCAAACGCGAAGTGGACTTGTTACCTGAATAGGAATACTCAGACGAAATCCCGCTAATGGTTCCTGTCCCATCACACTCAAATTCTGCACTTTTAAAACTGAAATTGCTGCCCAAGCTGGCATACCAGCCTAATTTCTTTGCAGAGCCCACCGTTAGCCCAAACGAGGTTTGCGGAGCGATAGAATAAGCAGCATTGGCCATCACAAAGAAGACACTACTTTCTTTCTTTGGAGTCATGGGTTGTTGCGGCTTCACAACACTACCATCACTCTTCAGAGTTGCTTTTATTTGCTTGCGTTCATCCTTTGCGATATTGATAGTTTCCGTATATGCAACGAAGCCTTCTTTGGTCAGTCTGATTTCGTGTTTACCAACCATTATTTCATTAATCGACCTCGGCGTTTCCCCAACTTCCTTCCCATCAATATAGATAGTAGCTCCAATTGGTGTACTTTCTACATTCAACGAGCCATAATTGGGTTTCGGTGCTGGCAAAATGATGGTCTGTCCGTTCATCTCAGCGGTGATTTCCTTTGAAATCACTGAGGTTTCGTGTCCTTCTTGCTTACATTCAATCTTATAAGTGCCTTTGCCTAACGACCCCGTCCATGTCCGTGTACCTTTCTTCTCGTTATTCACCCAGATTTCGGCATCCGCATCCATTTTGAGGGTCACTTCCACAAAGTCGGGGTTTAATCTTACGACTTCTGTTTTGGTATTATTTGGGTCATCTACAGTAACCTTGCCTGTTTCAGGTAAATAATTTGGTGCTTGGACTCGGTATGAATAGGTACCAAAGTTAACAAATTTCATAGCTGTACCATCTGGGCCAACTTCCCATAATTGGCCATCCACTTCAAGCATGGCGTTGGTTGGTGATAGTTGAAAGACTAAATATTGTTGCGTAGGAGATGAGTTGTTTTGCTCTTGTATGATCAACGACAATGTTCCTTTAATTGTTACCTTATAGGTATGCAACGCCTCAACACGAGTGACATAATCAGGAAGACGAAGTTCATATTGTCCCCAATCACGATGTTTGATACGGAGGTATTTCAGCCCAGGTGAGACCCAAAGCCAGATTTCACCGTCACGAGTTGCACGCTCCACCACTTCGGAGCCTAAATCTGGGACAAAGCTGAAACCTTCACGTTGGTTGGGCGCAATGTTTTGTGTGGCCACACGAAGTAAAGCACATTGGCGGTCGTTGTGGTCGGTCTTCATCTCCTCCCTTGCCGACATATCAGCGGGCAAAGACTCAACACTGACGATTTCAAAGTCTTGTCCGATGGCGACCACGCCACATAACAGCAAAAGGAAAAGAAAGCATGTTTTCTTCATCATGATGGCTTTGTTTTCAATGAATAGTGTTGCAAAAGTAAAAATTTTATCCCCAAAAGAGAAAACTATTTCAAAAAAACATTGCCAAATTAAAACAAATCATCAAGACTGACTATGCTCTGTACTTGCCCGCTGTTTTCGTTTGATTTCAATCCAAAGGCGGCTATCAATGTCAAGTGGATGCTTTTCTTCCGCGGTACTTTGTCCATCAAGGTTTGCATCCGTTCCCGCAATTCAACGCCATATTTTGCATCAATGGAGAAAGGTTTGCCGTAAAACTTTATTTCACAAAGATTTATCACATTATCAGCCCTATCGATGAGTAAATCTATTTGATGTTTTCTCTCATTCGATTCCACTACCCAAGAAGATTCGGTCGTACTTACACTGGCTATTCCCAGTTTCTGCTTGATCTGGGCGACATGAGCGAAACAAAGTTCCTCAAAGGCGAAGCCGCGCCATGTGTTTAGGCGCGGCGAGGAATTGTTCTTTTGCCAAAACTGAGGGTCCGGCTTGTCCTTGCCGTCAAGGAATTGAAGATAAGCCATACAAAAATGGTCGGTCAGTCGATAATGCTCGGCCTTTCGATCACCGAATGGATAATAAGACATGATGAAATCGCTCTCTTTCAAGCCTTTGAGAATTTCGCTCGCACCACCGCCGTCTTTAATGGCTGTGAGTTCAAGGATTTCCTTGCGTGTGTAACCTTTTCGCCTTCCAGCCAGCAAACGAATGACTTTCTTGTGGTCGTCGGCGTTCTTGAACAACGACCCAAACAATCGGTCGAATTCGTTTTTCAGTTTAGCATTTCCATCAAACAACAGGAGGTCTATGTTTTGTGCCATACTATAACCTTTCTCAAATAAGCTCAAGTAATGCGGAATGCCACCAAAAACCATGTAAACTTGTGCCACATCGTAACGGCTCACACTGATTTCCTTGCTGCGGAAATACGCCTCACACTCCGCCAAAGTGAATGGGCTGAGCTTCATCTCACGAGTCAGTCTGTTGTAAAGGCCACCCTTATTATTAATAAGGTTGTCTTCCATCCAAGAGGTTGCCGACCCGCAAACAATCAGCAAAACATTGTCACGCTTCGAGGCCCAACCATTCCAGAAATGCTCAAAAGCAGAGATGAACCTCGACCGCGCTGTGTCCATCCACGGCAACTCGTCGATGAAGACCACTTGCCGACTTCCATCATCTTTAGATGCAAGCAGTTTCTCCAATAGTCTAAAGGCTTCGAGCCAAGATTGGGGACATGCATGACCTTCATATCCAAAGTCTTGAAGCGAATACAAAAACGCTTGCAACTGGTCACGAAGCAGAAATTTCTTATCATGGTCATAAGGAGACAATCCAGTATGCCAAAAGGCAAATCTGTCCTTGAAAACTTCCTTTATCAAATAAGTCTTGCCTACACGTCTCCGACCATAAACAGCTACAAACTCTGCATTTTCAGCGTTGTACAGTCGTTCCAATTCTTCAATTTCCTTTTTTCTTCCAATAATGTTTTTCATGCCATATCGGTTTTATTTCTCTGCAAAGGTACAAAAAATATCGCATTCAGAGAATTAAAGTGTTTTATTTCTCTAAATTTCGATTTTTTACCAAGGTTTAGAGGAATAAAATTGGTAAAAGTGATTATTTGACCATAGACAAAGCTGTTTGTCTTTATAAGCTTCAATAAAAATCATTCAACTCAATAAGCGATTCCAGCGGAAGCTTGTCGTTTTGCCATGCCCTGACATGGATGATGGGCAACTCGTTGCGGAGGTCAACCAACAGGAAAAGATAGCCCACATCACCGTAGTTGCTGGAGAAATACTCCTGTCTGACACGTATACCATACATCTCCTTGTTGTTGGAGGCGCGTTGAAAGTCTGTTTCCGTAAAGTTAAGGTTGATATATTCCTTCGTGGCGAAATGCCTTCTCAAACGATCAATGTACTGCTTCTTCGAAAGTGTGTCATATCTCACATGCTCCACCAACCTAACACCATCAGCAAGCACTCTTGACTCCAGCTTGTTACCTACAATAATAAGGGCGTTGTCTGAAAAGATACTTTCAAGGTATTTGTCACGTCCAAGGGCGTAGGCTGTTTGATAATCTTCGAGGAATGTCATTAACGTTAGGCGTGAATCACGGTTCCAATCGCCTTTCTGGAGGATGTCGCTCTCAGCCACATCTGACAGGGTGAAGGCAAGGGACTCAACGAGGTTGTCAGCATTGAAACGGAAAGTGACATTCTCAATAAATTGCTTGTTGTTGCGAAAACGGAATTGCATGGTGATACTTCGGCACAATGTGAGCCGACCAAAATTCATGAATTTGTATTGCGGCTTGCCTACGATGGTCGCATTGCCACGCCTGACGAGTTTCAGGAAGCTGTCGTAGCCTTCTTTGGTGAAAAGCGACTGAACGGAAGCGTAATTCTTATTACGAATAGCGTTTTCGATGCTTTCCATCTGGCTTAATAGTAACTTCTGTTTGCTTTCGGACAGAACAGCCACCGTTGAAATTCCCTTTTCTTCTGTACTATATGTCACTGGTAGTTCAACATCGCCCTGATTGACAACGACGTCCTTCACTTTCTTGGCCTCGTTGCTAATTTTGACCATCTTGGTGGCCGAAGCAAATTTCTTAGTTCCTTTTGTCTTCACAATGTTATAGACATCGGCAGGAGTTTCGTTCTCGTCGTACTTGTAAACGCAATAAAAGCGCACCTCATCCAATTCGTATTGCAGTTCGAGGGTGCCTATGCCGTCTCTCACTCGGGCTCCTTTCTGTTGGGTATATCCGTCGTTGTATTCGTAGTCGAGGTTGGTGACTTTATGAAACGCCGAAGCATCGTCCTTATACTGAATATTGAGGATGACATTGTATTTCTCCTGCAAATCGTTGATTTTTACCTTCTCACAAGAAATGGCACTCAATTGAATATTACCTAACAATTGGTCTATTTTGGTTTCGAGAAACCTGGCGGCAGGCTCGTTCCCAATTGTAGCGTTGGTTCCGATACTGAGGGCGTATGCCCAATACCAATACTTCAGTGCATCACCGATGCGCACATCTTTTACTGCCTTACAGCCTTCGTTGTAATAGAAGTTCACGTCCTCGCCGATTTTCTTGGCCTTTGCCAATCTCGCCTCCTGTTCTTCTGCCTCAATCTCGGCGTAAATCTGCGCAATGCTTTCCTTCTCTATATAGACAAAAGCGGTATAGTTGCTGCTTTTCCTGTCTGGTTTGGCCACCACGAGGGTATGATAATCTTTCAGCCTGACATTGGTAAAAGTTTCGGCCACCTGGTCGTAGAACAGCCGTTCCTCCACATTGTCGTTTCCTGTGACGGAATGGGTTTCTGATTTAGTCTGCACCCGCACGTCCGTCACAATCTGACTGGCCAAAAGCGCAACGGCATTATTCACAGCCACTTCAAGCGTGTCGTGAGAGGCGGAAGCGTATGAATACCTATCACTATCGGCCATCACACGCTCCATAATACGCCTGTCCCTGTCAACATCTTGTGCCGAGAGAACAAGAAAAAGCGTGGATAGTATCAAAGTGAGTATGATTCTCTTCATAGGCTACCTTTTCAGCATATTAAAATAAGCATCCAACAATTTTTGCGCCCCAATGTAAGCGCTCATACGTTGCCCGCGCACGTCGCTTTCGACCAAGGGGAGGAGGTCGGAAACGAGTTGGTTTTGGTAGAAATCGTTTTTCAGGGCACTGTCCATCGAGTCGTACATCATTTGGACATCTTGTTGGGCGCGTTTCCTATAAAGGTAGCCGTTGTCGCGGATGGCTTGTACGTGATCGAACACCATCTGCCACACCTCATTAATATTATATCCCGTCTGCGCGGAGCAAGTCAGCACCTTGGTTTCTTGTCCCGATTCAGGCAAGGGGAACAAATGTAAAGCGTTTCTGCATTCCGCTGCGGCGCGGTTGGCGCGCATTACGTTGTCGCCGTCGGCCTTGTTCACAGCGATGCCGTCGGCCATCTCCATGATGCCGCGCTTGATGCCTTGCAGTTCGTCGCCGGCACCGCTTATTAATATAAGGAGGAAGAAATCGACCATGGAATGCACCGCTGTTTCGGATTGGCCCACGCCCACGGTTTCCACGAAAATGGTGTCATAACCCGCTGCTTCGCAAAGGATTATCGTTTCTCTTGTCTTGCGAGCCACGCCACCCAAAGTGCCTGCCGAGGCCGATGGGCGGATGTAGGCGTTGGGATGTACCGAAAGGGTTTCCATGCGGGTCTTGTCGCCCAAAATGCTGCCTTTCGAGCGTTGGCTCGACGGGTCGATGGCCAAAACCGCAAGTTTTTGTCCCTTGTCGCAAAGATGCACGCCCAAAGCCTCAATGAAAGTGCTTTTGCCCGCGCCTGGAACGCCTGTAATGCCCAATCGCAAGGCCTTGCCTGCATGGGGCAGGCAGGCCGCGATGATTTGTTGCGCCAAATCCTGATGCTTCGGCAAGGCACTCTCAACCAAGGTGATAGCCTTGCTCAGCGTCACGCGGTCGCCTTTGAGGATGCCATCAACATACCATTCCAACGGCATGAGCTGCTGTTGGTTGCGTTTCATGCGTTCCAAAGCGTTGGGGTTGACTTGGATGGGACCATCGACACCCTCGGTGACTTTGAGGTTCGATTCCCACTCATGCTCCTGATTTTCAAAGTGTTCGTGTTCCATAGCGGGCTGCGGTTTAGTTTCGTTTAATTTTCGATTTGGTTCGGCAAAGGTAGGGTTTTTTATTTTTATTTGCGTTATTCCAAAAAAAATGCGTAATTTTGTAGTTTCTAAGCAAGACTAAAGCCCATGACTAGCAAGACAAGAGTACTATTCGTCCATCAGGAAATCGCACCCTATTTGCCGGAAACGCCGATGAGCCTCGTTGGTCGCTACCTTCCTCAAGCCACACAAGAAAGCGGTAAGGAAATCAGAATCTTCATGCCGCGTTACGGTGTTATCAACGAACGCCGCAACCAGCTCCACGAGGTGATTCGCCTCTCGGGCATGAACCTCATCATCAACGACACGGACCACCCGCTGATTATCAAGGTGGCTTCCATCCAAAAGGCGAGGATGCAGATTTATTTCATCGACAACGACGATTTCTTCACGAAGAAAAAGCACCTGATGTATGACGAAAAAGGCGTGTTTTGCGACGACAACGACTACCGTTGCGTGTTCTTTACCCGTGGTGTCATCGAGACGGTGAAGAAACTCAACTGGTCGCCCGACGTCATCCATTGCCATGGCTGGATTTCGGCTTTGATGCCAGTCTACATCAAGCGTGCCATGAATGTCCGCGACAACCCGCTCTTCAACGAGACGAAAATTGTTTACTCCATCTATGACGATGGCTTCGAGGAGAACTTCAAGCCAGGCTTCGACAAGATGATGAAACTGCCAGGCATGACGGCCAAAGACCTCAAGTATTTCAAGGAAGGCAATTACGTCAACCTGACCAAGGCCGCCATCGACTATTCCGACGGCATCGTGGTCTGCACCGACCACCTTCATCCTGAGATTGAGGCCCATTTGCAAACCGTCAAGAAGCCGGTTCTCACCTATCAGGAGCAAGTGCATTATGCGCAGGCTTGCAACGAATTTTACGATGTCATGCTTGGAAAATAACATGAATAACCACAACAAATTTTCGACCAGATGAAAACACATCATTCAACTATCCCAACCTGCTTGGTGTTAATGATTGGTATGCTGGCATTGTCCTTTGCCTCATGTAAGAAGTCGCCCGAAACCATAGGCAACAACCTGGTTTCCGATGACACCTATATTGGCATTTTCCATATTGACACTACCGAGATTGTCTGCCATTCTTATTTTGATTCCGTAGCTACAAGCAATGCCACCAATGCCTTGTTGGGTGCCATGAAAGACCCTGTATTCGGCACTTCTGAGGCGGGATTCTATACCCAGTTTCGCCCTTCGGTGGCCGGACAAAGCTTTGGCAGTAGCCCCGTGGTCGACTCGTTGGTGCTGCAACTTTGTATTTCAGGCTATTACGGCGACACTATGACCATGCAAACGGTGCACGCCTACGAGCTGACGGACAGCCTCGGGTTTGAAACTACCTATTACAATTATTCGGAAGTAGCTACGGATGTCGTCGACTATGCCAACGGCTACCAGTTCAGCCCGCGCCCGAAAACCAAGGTGCATGTCATCGGCAGCGATACCGTGGCGCAACCCATCATTCGCATCCCGCTGAGTTTAGAGTTGGGCAACGCGCTCATTAACCTTGACACCGCGTCCTACTCGCGTCCTGACCTTTTCAAGCAACATTTCAAGGGCCTTTATGTGACTTGTGCCCCTGTGGCTCTCAACGGTGCCATCAGTGCCATCAACCTGACCAACAATACTTATACCTTGCTGCAGTTGTACTATCACAACGCAGAAACGCCCGAAAAGTCCATGCGCTACAATTTCTATGTGACCACGTCCGACACCTATTTCAACCATATCAACCACGACTACACGCAGGGCAGTCCCGAGTTTGTGAGCCAACTGGTGGACGGCCAAGAGGCATTGGGCCAGTCGACTCTTTACTTGCAGACCATGGGCGGTGTGAGGGCCAAGGTGCTTTTCCCCAACCTTACCCATTGGGCTGACACTTTAGAAGATTGCCACATCGTGGTCAACGAGGCCAAGCTCATCTTGCCCGTTTCAAAGACGCTGACGGACTCGATTTATAAAGCTCCCGACAATTTCATGCTGGTGGGCTACAGCTCCGACACCACCACCTATATCTTGCCCGACTATCTCGAAGGCAGCAACTTCTTCGACGGTACCTATAACTCAAGCAATCAATCGGTTACTTTCCGCATCACGGAGTACTTGCAGAGCATGATTATGGAAACGAGAGACAATCTGGGACTCAGTTTGAGCATCAACGGTGCGTCCTACAACGCGTCGCGCTATGTCATCAACGGCCCCAACGCCACTACGGGTGATAAGATGAGGTTGGAAGTTACTTATTCGATTGTGAACGAGTAGTTAGGAACGAAAAATGTGGAATTTTAAATGTTGAATTTTGAATTATTAAATCAAGGAATATGAAAAAACTGATTTTAGCCGCTTTGATTATCGCAGGTTTGACCTGCTCGGCACAAAAAGCAACAGAAAAAGAAACCGTCGTCGTCATCAAGACGAGCATGGGAACCATTAAAGCCAAGTTGTATAACGACACTCCGTTGCACCGCGACAACTTCCTCAAGTTGGTGAACGAGGGCTGGTACAACGGCTCGCCGTTCCACCGCGTCATCAATCAGTTCATGATTCAGGGCGGACAGAACGCCGATGGCCGCTTAGACCCAGGCTATACTGTCCCTGCCGAGTTCAAGGACAACCATTTCCACAAGAAAGGTGCCCTTGCTGCTGCCCGTCAAGGCGACCAAGTGAACCCCAAGAAGGCCTCCAGCGGTTCGCAATTCTACATCGTGCAAGGCAAGGTATATGACGACAAGGCCTTGGACATGCTCGAAGGCCGCATGGGCAAAGTGTTCTCCGCCAAGGAACGCCAAGCCTACAAGACCGTGGGTGGCACGCCCTTCTTGGACGGCGAATACACCGTTTATGGCGAAGTGACCGAAGGTCTTGAAGTGGTCGACAAAATCGCCGCCGTGAAGACTGGCCGCATGGATGTCCCCGTCGAGCCAGTGACGATTATTTCAGTAACTATTGAAAAGTAATTGGATTGCTTCGTCGTACCTCCTTGCAACGACGACATAGACACGTATTTCGTCATCGCGAGCGAAGCACGACGATTCAGAAAACCAAGCTTCACATGAAAGAGAAAATAGAAGAGATACTATCCCAAGTGCGTGATTTCCAAGCTGAAAGTAAAGATGCCTTGGAGAGTTTCCGCATTACTTATTTGAGCAAGAAAGGCGTCATTCCTGCCTTGTTCGCCGATTTCAAAACCGTGGCACCCGAGCTCCGCAAGGAGATGGGCATGATGCTCAACGAGTTGAAAAACGTCGTGCAAGAGAAGGTGGAAGAGCAATTGCAAAAGTTTGATAATCAGCACAGCAACGATGCTGGCTTCGACATGAGTATGCCCGCTGCCGACATGAAAGGTGCTCGTCACCCGTTGTCCATTGTGCGCCGTGACATCAATGAGATTTTCTCCCATCTTGGCTTCACCATCGCTGAAGGTCCCGAGATTGAGGATGATTACCACGTGTTTTCGGCCTTGAACTTCCCGCTTGACCATCCCGCCCGCGACATGCAGGACACCTTCTTCATCAACAAGGAGCCCAATGTCAACAAGGCTTCGGATGTGCTGTTGCGCACCCATACATCGAGTGTGCAGGTCCGCGTGATGGAGACCCATCAACCGCCCATCCGCATCATCGCTCCCGGCCGTGTGTTCCGCAACGAAGCCATCTCGGCTCGTGCCCACTGCATCTTCCATCAGATTGAGGGCCTTTACATCGATGAGGGCGTTTCCTTCGCTGATTTGAAGCAGACCTTGTATCACTTTGTGCAGGAGTTCTTCGGCGAGGGCACCAAGGTGCGTTTCCGCCCGTCGTATTTCCCCTTCACCGAGACTTCGGCGGAGATGGACATCTCGTGCAACATCTGTGGCGGCAAGGGCTGCAACATCTGCAAGCACACAGGTTGGGTTGAAATCCTCGGTTGCGGCATGTGTGACCCCAACATCCTCATCGCCAGCGGTATCGACCCAGAAAAATACACCGGCTTCGCCTTCGGCATGGGTGTGGAACGTATCGCTATGCTGAAATATGGCATTAACGACTTGAGGCTGTTCTTTGAGAACGACTTGAAGTTCTTGGAGCAGTTTGAGTTGGCTTAATGAAAAAGCCCTGCGGCGCAGGGCTTTTTCATTTTCTACCTTCAATTTTTATCGTTACTTAAACGTCACCGTAAACCTGATTTCAGGTTCTTGGCCGATGACCGTGAAATTGTATTCTAGTTGTTGCAACAAGTCAATTTCGGTACCCGTGGCATGGTCGGTTAGGCGGAGAGATTCAAGATCGTCTGCCTTGAAATTGGTTCTCAACACATATTTGCCGCTTTGCTTGCCCTTGAATTTCAGGTCGATGATTTCCTTATTGTCGATGTGAGCAATGGCGTAGTCCTTACCTTCCTGTACAATGGCAATCATAGGCGTGTCGTTGGAGGGGAAATTCACCTTGTCGAGACTAGTGCCTTGGCCGAAATAAACGATTGCGCAGTCTTTGCCATGACCGTCCGTTACGATAAAACTTATACGCGTTGCAATATCTTTGGTGTCATCTGACTCGGCATTGGCCGCTGCATTGCTCTTGGCGATGGTTAGGGCGGTGGGAGCGGTGGCTTTCACCAAAATGCCTTGTCCGGGTTGGATAGCCTCTTCGTAGGTATGGACGTGCCATGCGCCTTCGTTCGTCAGGGTGTAGTAGCCTGAGGCGAGGTTGGCGTTGTCGATGGCTGCGCCTGCGCCTTTATAGATAACATGCGGGAAGGGATTGCCGATGAGGTTGAAACCGTCCAACTCGTCGTTGGGTCGGTCGCTGTAAGACAAAGGACAGGTGATGGCTGTGTTGTTCAGCGTACCGATAAAGGCTGGCGAGAAAGTGTTGTTGTTGGCATACAAATAACCGCGACCGTTCTCAAAACTTGTGAAATCCGCATGGCTCATTTTATGGTTCTCCCATTCGTGGCTGTTTGTGGAATTCTCGTTGTAGCGGTAGAGGTCATACTCAGGCGTGAGGAAAGTGCTTCCCTCAATGGGCATTGCATCCATTGGTGAGGCGATAGCATACCAGCCATCTGGAGTGTTCATGTTGCCATAAGCGACGATATTTTTCTCCATCGTGGCACTCACATTCGCAGAAGCGTTAATAAGTTGCGCTCCTTCCTTGATGACCAAACCCGTTGCTGCGGTATTAGTCAACGAGCCTATGACGGTAAGGGTTTTGCCTGTTTGGAGGGTGAGGGTTTTGCCTAAAGTAACACTCAATTCGGTCACTTCGGCATCCATATCGAGTTGACAATTGGCATCGATGAAGACTCTGTCGCAGTCTCTCGGCAACGTGTTATATTGCCAATTAGAAGTCTTGCTCCAAGTACCTGCTGTCGTGAAATGGAAATCCATCGGCACAGTAAAGAAATGGAACTCACACGGGTCAAATTCACCCGTGAACAGATTCATTCCTTCCCTACCGCTGAGCACGATATCGGAAACCGAAACGGTGTATTCCTTCGCTTCTGGGGTTCCAATAGGATGCAAAGTAATATTCAGTACCACGCCTTCGTGACCTTCTACCGCATTGTTTTGCATGGAAAGCACGATGATTCGATAGGTGGAATCATTTATCGAACTGGAGTATAACAAATGGTTTGAAAAACGTTCAGTCAATTGGAAATCATACGGTTGTACAGAAAAACTCTCGTGAGGATATTGGAAGTTGGCCTGCAAGGCCACGATGTCTGAATAATTGTCCATCAATAATGACACGGCCACATCGCCATTTTCCAGACTGAAGGGATCGGCAAAAAGCTCAAGGCTGTTAGGCTCGTAGCGGCTGCCAGACAAAGCTACATTTTTCAAGCCGTTCTGCGGGTCGTTGCTGTAGATTTTCATTAGGGCGTTGAAATTGCCCTTCTGCTCACGGGTGTAGCTCACGTGCAACACCGAGGATTCCCATTCAGGCACTGTTATTGGGAAAGCCTCGGCAACGGCAAAACCTTCTTGGTCAAAGACGATTTGGTCGATGCGCATGGAAGCATTACCCCAGTTGTTGACTACATATTCCCTGTTTGCTGTTTCGGTGACAGGCGAAGTGCCGAAATCCAGCATGTCATCGCCGTAGATTTGTGGGCTTCTGATGTCCACATATCCCTCATACTTGTCGGACAGCACATCCTCTCCGTTGGCATCTGCCAACACTGCTTTTGTTGGGTAAAGGGAGTAATAGCCATACATGCCTTTCAAAAGAAACCTCACCGTGCCAATCACGCCATCGTCACCAGTGAAAGTCGCACCCGAAGGCGAATAAGCCATAAGCCGCAGAGTTGTTCCACTGACCACACCTGTTGCGACGTGGTTGGTCTTGCGGTCGCTGAGCGTGAAATCGACGAACTCCAAAGCGGGATTGAGGTTGAACTCTATTTGGAAGCCGATGATGCCTTCCATGTTGTTCATGCTGATGGGCAATGCAACAACACTGTCGCAATAGCCCGTGGTGTTGCCCACGTGGATTTCGTTCACAGCGAAAGGGTCGGCTACCAAGTTGATGATGCCATTGCCAGAAATGGAGTTGGAAATTATTGTCGCCGTAGCAGTCACGCCTCCTTTCAGCATGGGGGCAAATTTGAAGTTGAAACTTGCATATTCGCCTGGTTGCATGATGGTTTCCGTGAAGTCCGGACAACTAAACACCGCATCGCTGAAAGTAATGCTTGTTATGGTCAGGGGCTCGTTGCCGACATTAGTCACTGAAGCGGTTTGATAGTAGTCGCTGCGTATCGGCACGTGGCCGTAGTTGAGGGTTGTAGTGTTGATTTGCAGCTTGGGCGAAAGTATCGTCACCGTGCCGTTTTGTGTGGTCACGGGCAAGGCCGTCCCCGAGGCATCGGAGAGTTTCGCACTGCCCATGTCAAGGGTGTAATTGCCTGACTCGTTCTTTAATCGGAGGGTGAAACTGAGCAAGGTACCTTCGTTGCCCACAAACGGTGACAGTGTGATGGAATAGGCGAGGATCTTCAAGCTGCCGTTCACCACGGCGGCGGTCACGATGTGGTCGGTGGCACGTTCGCTGTTGAGAGCGACTGAACCCATCACGTATGTCAATTGGCTACCCAAGGGAATGTCCGCTTGGAAAGCCACTGCTTCATCCGTGTTGGCGAGCGACACATTGAGTGTCACCTCGTCCTGCGGATGCCCGCTGGCCGACGACACCGAGACCACATTCTCGGCTCGCGCAACCCCGGCAAGGCAGCATATTAGGATTATCAGTAGCTTTTTCATCTTACGTAAACGACTTTAGCGTGTTGTACCATACGACCGTTGACCTGCATGGACACCGTGTAGATGCCAGGAGCCATGCTTGATGCGGGCGACCACTCATATTTATACTCTCCCCTGCCGCGTGAGCCGAGGTTGATGACGGAGACCGTCTGTCCCATCATGTTGGTGACCGTGAAGACCACATGGTTGGCCGTCTCGTCGCCGATAATGAAGGGGATGGTGAGGTTGCCGTTGAAGGGATTCGGATAAGGCTGTTCGAGGAAGAGGGTTTCGTGCTCCTCAACGCCTGCACCGCCTGCAATGGCCAATACATTGCGGCCTTCGGGGTCGGAGAGGGCAACAGTGTTGATTTGAGCTTCGCCCATGCGCAACAAAGCGTGTTTGCCAGCGGGAAGCTTCTTGCCGCTCATACTGTAAGCCATGAAGAGGGTGCCGTTGCTCGTCTCAGCCGTTACCTGCTCAAAGCCTTCCAAGGCTTGCAAGGCTTCCAAAGTTTCGTTATTCTCGAACACGAACTGCACACCGCCCAACTCGACTGGCGTATCTACGAAAAGGATGCCGTCCTCGATGCTGTAGTAGGCCGTGGCCACAGGGTTGGCATCAGGCAGGCCGCCACGGTTGATGATGAGGTTGATGACCCCCACGATGTCCAAAATATCGATGGTGCCGTCGCCGTTAATGTCGGCAGCCTCAAAGATGAAGGGCTGCGGATTGCCATTGGTGAGGTAGCTGACGAGGCTCACCACATCGGCCACATCCACCGCCATGCTGCCGTTGGCATCGCCCGGGATGGAAGTGAGCGGCACTGTGGTGACGGTAAGCGAAGCTTCGCTCTCGCTGAGGTTGGTACGCAGCACCTTATAGAAATAATAGTAGCGCTGGCCAGGTACTACATTGTAATCCGTGAACACGGTGTCTTGGATGAGCGAAGTGTTGAGTTGGAGGGTGTCAGTTGGCATCCATGCGCTATCACATACCCAATTCCCTTCATCATTCCAATGCCAATTTGCAGGAACTGAATCGTACACATAACGATACATGTTATACCCCAAGAAATCCTCGAAATCCACTTCATTGTTGTTCCATTCCAAATCCACTTTGCCAAGACCAGGCGTAGCCATGAATTCATTGCTTAAGGAACCTGCCGAAGCCACCTGCACATTGAAACGGAAATCCTCAATAGGGATCTCGAAATGCTCAGTATCTCTTGCCTCTGCCACATAGATGCGGTTGAGGCCATCCGTAGCCGTATAGCCATCGATAGTGATAGTGGCTGAATAGATGGTTCCATCTGCGTTCCAATGCCTGTTTCGGGTGATTCGATGCTGGGTGTATGGCGGGCGCACGCCCATAGCCAGCATGGGTGTGACCAAGGTGTCCATTGGGCGGTTGAAATACACCTTGAATTCGTGAGTACCACAACCCAAAGGCGGCATTTGTTCAAACTCATCCTGCGCATCGTATCCGTTGACTTCCACTTTCCAAACTATGCCGTGGGCATCAGGCGTTGGCTGTGTAGCCATATTATCTAAATTGATACGGCCAAAAGTATTTGAGCCTGGATAATCAAAATCGTAAACATGTTGGCGCACAATGTCTTCACGAGCGCTACCTAAATAACAACGATCACCAAAAGGAACTTCCCATGGGGTCGTTGATGATGTACCAATATTTAAACCTCTTATACTCCCCCCCCAATAGTTTAAACAATCATTACCAAACCAATTAAAATTGAAAACTGATAATAGTGATTCATACATTCCATCACCAACTTTTGGTAAATCATCGAATATGTTCCGAATAATATTATTTTTTTGATAATACTCAAGATTAGGTGTCTCACATGGAACATAACCGTCTCCTCTATATAATTTTTCAAATAACCCACCACATCCATCAACACCTATATAATTCTCATAAAAATTGCTTTTTGATAGCATAATATTCTCTAATAAATAGCATCCATCCCATAATGCTATTTTCCTAATAATTGAATTCAAAACGATAGGGTACTGATATTTGTAATAATAGACATTTCCACAGTTTTGTCCCATATTCTTTCTTTGGCCGCGCAAACTAAATCCTTCATCAATATATTCAATAGCACAATAATCTAAAGTGTCATAATAATTCAATATCATTCCATCCCAACTATTACCTAAATCTGCTTTCGTAAATGTTATCAAACTATCAGGAGTACCAACTGCATAAATACGTCCCACATTAGACAAGCCTACTCCTTCCATGAATTTCAATGTAGTTCCCGGTTTGATTACCATCAAAGCACTTTCAGTCAGAGCAAGATTGCTGGTCACAATATAATGCACATTAGGATAAAGTGTCACCGTATCATTTATCATGCCACCCAATTCCACACCATTTTCCACCTGTATGGTAAAAGGATACACCAACTCCGCTTGGGCATCGGAAGAAATCGCATGGAGCACCAAATTGATATAGCGGCCATCCACGCAGTCGGGGTCAATGGTAAAACGCAAGGGATTGACAGACTTGCTTTTGGCATAGGCCGAAAGAGGCCAACCAAAATCCACAGGCTCAGTATCCAAGAAGGTCACAATATTGGGGTCTTCAAACTCATTCAAAGTAAGCCACATAGTAATATCATTCGTGGCGCCCCATGTGCTACGCAAAGTGGGATAAAGGCAGATGGTTTCACCCGCATCGGGACGGCCATCGCCATCCCCGTTAATGGTATCGTTAGTCTCAAAAGCCACAAACTGCAATTGTGCTGGAGCCTCGCCGGCTTCGTAACAAGCCATGAAGTTCACATGATTTCCAGCGGTGTTAATCAAGTCGCCCCAAAGCATTTCTTGGGAAATGTAAGGCTTGGCATGAAGCAAGGCTGAAATACCGCCTGCCACCAAAGGCGCACTCATGGAAGTGCCGTTGTAGCTGCGGTAATGGCCGTTGGGCACGGTGCTGTGAATGCCTGCACCAGGAGCTTGTAGTTCGTAGTTGTAAAGTCGTTCTTCACCATATTGTGAGAAAGACGGACCATCACAGTCATAATTAGAAAAACAGGCACGATACCCACATAAGCCTGGATAGTGTTGTGTGGCTTCCACGCCTAAAACAAAAGTAAATGCTGCAGGGAACATATCACCATGCATCACCTCACAAACACCAGGAAGAATCATGTCCAAACCATCATTTCCAGCAGCGGCAACAAGCACCGCACTTTGGTAGGCTTGCCCAAGGGCTTGCTCCAAAGCGATGGAATAAGAATAAGAGCCAAAACTCATGCTCAGCACATCGGCACCGTTGTTTTTGGCGTAGTTAATGCCTTGTATAATCGTAGCGATGTCGCCCGTGCCATTGCTTTGCAGCACTGCAATGGGCATGATGTAAGCCATGGGGTTGGCACCGGTAATGCCAATGCCGTTGTCACCTACGGCAGCGGCAATGCCTGCGCAGTGGGTGCCGTGGCTGTTCCAGTCGTGCATGTCGGCGGTCTGGTTCACGAAATCCCAGCCGTGGAGGTCATCGGCAAAGCCGTTGTTGTCGTCGTCGTAGCCGTTGTCTGTCTCGCCTGGGTTGGTCCAGATATTGGCGGCAAGGTCGGGATGGTCGATGTCAACGCCAGTATCCAAGATGGCAATTACCTTGCGGTCGGTGCTTAACACCATCGTGTCAGCCGCCCATAGTTCTGGCAAGTTCACTGCTTCCAAGCCCCATTGGAGGGGGTACATTGGCTCGGCCATGTAGGCTGTAGGATTGAAATAGCCGCCTTCGCGAGGGGTCGGGGATTTTATAGGACTTAGAGGACTGACGGGACTTAGAGGACGGTCGGGGGAAGAGCCTAAAGCGAAAGCCATATAATTGGGCTCTGCAAACTCCACTTCGTCCAATTCTTTTAAGGTTTGTATCATTTCATAAGTCTGCTTGGGGTCTTGCATCACGAAGCGGCAGAGGCGGCTTAAGTCGTGTTCTACCACATCGGGACCATTGTAAGATTTGGAGGTTTTCAGTTCTCTTTTGGGGTCATCGTTGGGGCAAAGGCGTTCTGCTTTGGCCACAGGATATTGTTGCAGCAGTGCATCCACCTTATTCATTCCGGTGGCTTGTAAAGCACCACGTGCATCGTTTTGCAAGCGCAGCGTGGTGTGATCGGCAAACTTTACGATGAGTTCGCCCTCTTTGGTAGCGTGCTGGTTGTACCAGTCAATCTTCACCACCTCGTCTTCGTTGTTGCGGTCTTGGGCGAGGCAGTAGGCACAGGCCAAAACCATGCAGATTAGGGTAAATAATTTCTTCATTTTGTTATGGTATTTGATGGTTTGTGTTTTAACAAGTTCATTCCCCTTTCACCGTCCGATTCAGCCATTGGCAGAAATCCTTGGTCTTTTCAAATTCTGACACTACCCAGTCGACGAGATGTGGGTCGGAGAGGCGTTTCTCGGGCAGGTCTTGTACCAAGAGCCAGTCGCGTTGCTTGAAGAGCTCGGCCTGCGGATGGTCCTTGGGATAGCCGTTGGGCACGCGCTTCATGGCGTGGCTGGTGTCGAGGTCGAAACCTTTGGCTTTGGCGATGCTCTCCACAAGCGGTTCGCCGTTAAAGAGGATTTCGTTGCGGATGGTCTTCAGCATGGCCGTGTCGGGCATGTACATCCCTGTGCAGAGCATGTTGTGGCCGAGGTATTCCGATTCCTTGGCTTCCAAATGGAAATAATAGCCGCTCAGCATCGACTTCTTGCCTTCGGGACAGACGAATACGCCGAAGTGGGTCTTGTAGGGCCGCTTGTCGGGCGAGAAACGAGTATCACGATAGAAGCGGTAAGTGCAGTCTTTCAGGGTCAGACCTTTGCAATTGTCGTCGAATTTCTGCACACCTGCGATGATTTGTTCGGCCAAGGCATTGAAATTTGCCTGTGCCGTCTGGTATTGTTTCTTATTCTCCTGGAACCAAGGGCGATTGTTGTTGTGGAGGACGTCGTCTAAGAATTTGAGGATTTCTTCCATGGGGTAAAGTTTTCGGCAAAGGTAGGGAATTATTCTGTTCCAAACACCGCCTTTTTCGCCATCAAAGTCATACTAAGCCCTCTTGCCACCATGAAAAGCAAGAAAGCAATCCACAAGCCATGGTTGCCGAAATGCGGCATTAATAACAAAGAGGCAGGCAGGAATACGCATAAAGCGGAGATAATCATCGTGTTACGGATGGCGCGGGCTGCTGTGGCACCGATGTAAATGCCGTCCCAAAGGAAAGCCGCAAAGGTAATGAACGGGATGAGAATCATGTAAATATGGTAGGGCTTGGCTTGCATCGCGATTTCAGGTTGGTCGGAGATGAGGCCGATGAACCAATCGGGGAAGAGGGCATATAACAAGGTGAAAGGCAACGCGATAACGAAGCCCCAAATCAGCAGCAGTTTCACGGTTTGACGTAGTTGTTTTGCATCGTGGGCACCTGTGAAACGACCCACGAGAGCCTCACCCGCGTAGGCGAAGCCATCGGTGAAGTAGGAAAAAATGTAGAAGAACTGCATCAGAATCATGTTGACGGCCAGCATGTCGTCGCCGAGTTTGGCCGACTGGTTGTTGAAATAGGCAATGCTCAACACCAAAAGGATGCTGCGAATCATGAAGTCAGCATTGACTTGGAAGAAACGTTTCAGTTTGTCGCTTTGCAACAGAATCACTCGTCTTATTGGGATGAGATGGTGGCGGAATTTAATGAATAGAAAGACGATAGCAGTAATTAATCCGCAATACTGAGCGATGACCGTACCCAAAGCCACACCTGCCACGCCCATACTCATGAAGTTGACGAACACGATGCTTAATATAATGTTCACCACATTGGTCAGGATGGCAATAATCATTGGAATAGTAGTGTTTTGCATTCCGATATACCAGCCGTTGAAAGCATAAAGGCAAAGCACTGCCGGCGCGGCCCAAATGCGCACTCGGAAATAGGTGGCAGTGTGGGCCAAAACTTCCTCGCTGCCATGCAACAACTTCATGCTGAGCCATTCTACCGCGTCTTGCAGCGACAGTACCAAAATGGTGGCAATCAAGGCAATACAAAGCGAACGATAGAGTGAATAAGCCATCTCGGCGCGGTCGTTGGCGCCGTATGCCTGTGCCGTAAAGCCAGTTGTGCCAGCCCGCATGAAACTGAAAATGGAGTACATCACGCTGAAGATGGTGCCGCCCAAACCGATGGCTCCAATGTAGGCGATACTGTCCTGATGACCCATCAGCACCATGTCCACCAAACCCAAGAGTGGCACAGTGATGTTGCTGATGATGTTGGGGATGGCTAATTTCAGTATTGAGCGATTGAGGGAGGTTTTGGGCATTTGCGTGGTTTTGAGGGCGCAAAAGTACGATAAATCGAGCTATTGTTGAAATAATTCGCAAATTTGCTAATAATTCGCAAAAAAAGAATTACTTTTGCAGCATAAAAATGAAAAAATGAACATCAAATTTGACGATAAGGCATTGGAGGAGCTTTATGTATGCGGTTCAACTAAAGACCATAAATACAAAAAGTTGTCTCAGGATGTCGTAAAACAATACATTAAGGCGGTGAATTACCTCAAAGCAGCAAGACGAGTCGAAGACCTTTACACTTTCAAGTCACTGCATTATGAGAAAAAGAAGGGCGATTTGAAAGGTGTCGAAACAGTTTGGATTAATGCCCAATATCGATTGTTCTTTAAGAGCTCACCTGATGATAACGGAATCATAGTCAATGCATTATTACAAGAAATCTCAAAGCATTATGAATAAGAAACAAACACCATTTATTGCAACTCATCCAGGGGAATTAATCAAGGATGAATTGAAAGAAAGAAACATGACACAGAAGGAATTGTCAGAAATGACAGGTATCAAGCCTTCTGTATTAAGTGAAACCATCAATGGGAAACGTTCTGTATCACTGAACGTAGCCGTTGCTTTGGAAAAAGCTTTGGACATCCCCGCTGAGGTTTGGATGAACTTGCAGAACCAATATGATTTGGATTCTGCCCAAATTGCTGAACGTGAAAAACAAAGTGAAACTGTTTCGGTTACCATTCCCATAAGCGATCGTAATCTGTTGAGAGAAGTTTCAAGGAAATTTGGTTGGGCTTGTATGTTTTAATTAAAATCAAGGCACTATGATCTTCTATTTCAGTGGCTGCGGCAACAGCAAACATGTGGCAGAGACCATTGCAACAGGTCTCAACGATACATTAATCTTTATCCCCGAGGCGGCTCGCGAAGGCCATTACGAATACACTTTGGCCGAGGGCGAAAGGTTGGGTTTCGTGTTCCCGATTTATTCTTGGGCACCGCCAAAATTGGTGCTTGACTTTGTAGAAAAATTACAACTCAAAGCCAAGCCCGATTACCTCTATTTTGCCTGCACTTGTGGTGACAATTGCGGCCACACTGAGAAAGTTTTCCGTAAAGCCGTGGAAGCAAAAGGCTGGTTGCTATCGGCCTGTTTCAGTGTACAGATGCCTGAAACATACATCGGCATGCCCGGTTTCAAACTCGACACCGAGGAGAAAGCCAAGCAAAAGATAAATGAAGCTGATGCCATCTTAACGCGAAACATCCCGCGACTGCTTAATAAGGAATGTTTTTCTGAAATTGTCAAAGGCAGCTTGTCGTGGTTAAAGACCAATTTGGTGAATCCAGGCTTCAATCAATATGCCACCGACGACACGAAATATCTGTCAACGGACAAGTGTATCAGCTGTGGCAAATGCGTTAGTGTTTGTCCTTTGCAGAACATCACTTTAGAAGGAGGTCGCCCGAAATGGCATGGCAACTGCACCATGTGCATGGCGTGCTATCATCATTGTCCCGTCAATGCTATTCAATACGGTAAAGGCACGGTGGGGAAGGGGCAATACTACTTTGGAAAAAATCTTCGTTGAGAATAAGAAAATCTTCTTATCTTTGCCTCGTAATTCATTCATTATCAAAAATAAACTACTATGAAAAACAAGCACAACTCTGCAAAAGCACTATTGGCCACAGTAATGGCCGTCTTTTCTATCGCGGTTACTGCAACCGCACAATGCGTGATTCCCATAGGGCCAGGCCAGTCCTACATCGAGGACTTCGAATCTGGACAGATGGAATGTTGGACGGTGGAGACGACGAGCTCCGCAACATGGGCGGTGATGGGTGGCACCGGAACCAATGTGGTAGCGTTCCAAAACGCTTCCGCGGGTGATGAGGCACGATTGGTTTCGCCCACCTTCGACCTTTCTGGCAGCAACAGCGCCACCTTCAGTTTTGCCTACGCAATGATGGGATTGTACGAATCCGATGAACTGACGGTGAGCTACCGTACTTCGCCTACTGACAGCTGGCATCAACTCGGCAACTACAGCTTCAGCGACTGGACAAATACATACGATGAGTTGTTCACCCTTGAGGACCTGTCGTCCACTTTCCAGGTCTCGTTTTTGGGTCACTGCAATGGCGGATTCTACATTTTCATCGATGATATTGAGATTGCCTCTGCTGGCGGCTGTGCCCGTCCGGCGAACTTGCAGGTCACGGAGATTACACCGACTTCGGCCCTTCTTGGATGGTCGACCACGGGCAATGAAGAGAGCTGGACGATTGAGTTGAACGGCAATACGAGAATTGTCGATGTTCAACCTTATCTGATGGAGCATCTAACGGAAGGTACGGATTACATTTTCCGCGTGAAAGCCAGCTGCGGCGGTGACATGGAGTCGGAATGGTCGCAGCCAGTGTCGTTTAAGACGTTGTGTGACGTGATTGTCGTCACCGACGACCAGCCTTATTTCGACGACTTTGAGGCCTCGGAGGATTTCGTGTGCTGGCAGAGCCAAATCATTTCGGGTGACGACGGTTGGGTGATTGACCCTGGTTATCTCATCCTCAACAACACGGCTTTCTTCATCTGGTTGGGCGAGGAGGCCATGCTCGTTTCCGCTCCGTTAGACATCACAGCTGTCACCAAACCATTTCTCACCTTCAATCACAGGCAGCGCTCGTTGGATCAAAGGGTGGACGAACTGTCGGTTTGGTACGCCACCTCGATAGACGATTATTGGCATCTTCTTGGGGACTACACCTATGCTTGTGAGGACTGGGAAACCATCACCCTTGCCTTGCCCGAGGCTTCATCCTCTTATCTCATCGCTTTCAAGGGCAAATCAAACGATGCTGACGGCGTGTACGTTGACGATGTGTGGGTGGGCAACGACCCAAGTGTCGGTGTCGAGGAACAGTCGGCGATTGTCGCTACGGTCAGCCCAAATCCCACCAAGGACAAAGTTACCTTAGAGGCCAATGTCGCGTCTGGCGAGGTGGCAGTGTTTGACATGTTTGGCAAGCAATTGCTCACCACTCCGGTCATTGAGGGTCGTGCCGAAATCGACCTTAGCGCTTATGCCAAAGGCGTTTATGTGGCACGCATCTCAAGTGAGATGGGCACAAGCACCATCAAACTGGTGAAGGACTGATTTAGCTGTACAGGAATCTTCTGATACTGCGCTTGGGCGTCTTCTCGAACTCCTTGTCCACAAGGACGATGGAAGACACCTTGGAGTAGGTAGGCAGCATCGCGTTCAGTTGGGCAAGGTTTTCGTTCATCAATTCTTCCATACCTTTGCCTTGCAGGTCGTATTTTTCGTCGGGATAGACCAAAGCGACGATTTTGCCTTGTCGACCCACCACGAGCGACTCAACCACACCCGGTAGGTTGTTGATCTTGTCCTCAATCTCTTCAGGATAGATGTTCTGGCCGTTGGAGCTGAGAATCATGGCTTTGGAACGTCCCTTGATGAACAGTAACCCTTTCTTGTTCATGGTGCCGAGGTCGCCAGTATGTAGCCAACCCTCTTTGTCGATGGCGTTGCGGGTGGCTTCCTCGTTCTTGTAATAGCCCATCATTACGTGTTCGCCGCGGAATAGAATCTCGCCAACCACATTCTCCGGGTCGGGCGAGTCGATTTTCAACTCGTTGCGGGTGACGCATGAGCCGCAGCAACCGATTACCTCATTGTACCAGTGCTCATAGCAAATGAGCGGTCCGGCCTCGGTCATGCCATAGCCCACCACGAAAGGGAACTTGATGCGGCGAAACACCTTCTCCACCTCTGCATTGATGGCCGCGCCGCCCGTGATGAGCCAGATGAGGTTGCCGCCAAAGGCATCCATCAGCTTCTTGTAGATGGATTTTTCCACAATCTTGCAAAGCAACGGCGTGTTCCACAGGAACTTCACGAAAGGTTTTTTGAGGGCAGGGAAAATTTTCGCCTTGAATATTTTTTCTAACACCAACGGCACGGTAAGAATCATGTAGGGCTTCGTTTCGGCGTAGGCTTTCAGCAGGACGGACGGCGAAGGCGTTTTGCTCAGGAAATAGACGTGGCAGCCGCCAGCGATTTGGTAAAGGAACTCAATCGTCATGCCGAACATGTGCGAAAGTGGCAACATGCACACCTCGGTCCAGCCGGCATGGTTGGGGATGGTCTCTTGGCTGTATTGCACGTTAGCAGAAATGGCGCGATATGACAGCATAACACCTTTCGGGGCGCTTGTGGTGCCTGAGGTGTAGTTGATGATCATCAGCTCATCGAGGTTGTCGGTGGGCAGTTTGACATCGGCCTTGGTGAAACCGTTGGGGTATCTTTCGTTGAACAGTCGTTCGGCATCCTCTTTCACCGTATTCAGCTGTTCATCTTGCGTATAAAGCACGTTGAAATTCTCCGTTCCTATGGCGATTCGTATGTTGGGCATATTGTCAATGTGGAGGCGTTTCCAGACGGCAGGTCCGACAAAAATAGCCTTGGCATCGGAGTGCGTGACGAGGTTCTCAATGTCGCTTTCGACAAAGGCATCCATGATGGACACCACAACGCCTCGGTTGGCAGCGATGGCGAGGAACGAAATGGCCCAGTTGGCGCAGTTCTTCGAGCAGATGGCGACTTTGTCGCCCGCCTTCAGCCCCGCGACCTCAAGCATGGCTTGCACTTGCATCATCTTGGCACCCATCTCGCCGTAAGTATAGTTTGTGACGTCGTCGTAATCGGTCAGAGCGGGCTCGTTCCAGTTCTTGGGAAGGTTTTCGTTGAAATATTCAAAAAAGTGTTTGGTAGGTTCTACTTGTTTCATTGCATTCATAGTATGATGGTTGAAAATTTGAAGTGGCAAAGATAAGAAATGTTTTGTTTGGGTGAGAAAATAAGTGTTTTTTGAAGTATGTGAAAAGCCCTGATGTAAAAAACTCTGGTTTTTTACAAATAATAGTTGCATATTAAACTATTATTCGTATTTTTGCATCCGAATAGTTCAATATTAAACTATTATGGATGATATTTATATGCTCGCAGATACGGTAATCCTTAGCCGAATTGGTAACAAACTGAGAACTGTTAGATTGAAGCAGAACATCACTCAGCAAAGCCTTTCGGAAACAGCCAATGTGTCTCTTTCGTCTATCAAAAAGATGGAAAAAGGAGAAATCCGCTCATTCGACTCCTTGTTGAGAGTACTACGAATTCTGGGGAAATTAGACATTCTTCAACCTTTAGTGGAGGAAGATCAATTGAGTCCGACCGAATACTACGACTTTGTGCACTCCTCGCACGCAACCATACGCAAACGGGCTGTGGGTAGAATCCATCAAGCGAAAAAGGAGGAACCTACATGGTAGATGTGGCAAAAGTCAACATGTTTGGCACACCTGTCGGAATGTTTCGTTGGGATGACCGATATGAAGTGGCAAGTTTCGAGTACGACCGTGACTTTGTGAGTCGGGGCTTGGAGCCTTCTCCGCTGATGATGCCAGTGCGCGAGGGGCGTGTTTATTCGTTCGCCAACCTTGGCAAAGAAACTTTCAACGGGTTGCCTGGAATGTTGGCCGATGCGCTTCCCGACACCTATGGTCGTGCATTGTTTGACAGATGGCTTGCCCTTACAGGACGGACAAGCGGCAACCCTATCGAGACGCTCTGCTTCCTTGGCAAACGTTGTATGGGTGCTTTGGAATTTGAACCCGCTTTGGATGTCGGTTATGCTATCCAAGAGAAGTTTGAGATTGACACCTTGGTAGAGGTGGCCAAAGATGCCTTTAACCAAAAGTCTTCATTTGGTGTAAACCTTAATGATGACAAAAAGGCGGCAATAGCGGAGATATTGCGGTTGGGAACTTCGGCAGGTGGTCAACGGGCCAAGGCCATCATTGCTTACAACCCTGTGACGGGCGAAGTACGTTCAGGTCAAGTGGAGGCCCCTAAAGGATTTGATTACTACTTGATTAAGTTGGACGGTGTCTCGGCCAAAGCGGGGTTTAAGGCTACGGAGAATTATGGCCGTTTGGAATACTCGTTTTATCAATTGGCACGCGCTTGTGGCATAGAAATGTCAGAATGTGCACTGATTGAGGAAAACGGACGGGCACATTTTATGACCAAACGCTTCGACCGAGAGCATGGCAAGAAAGTACACATGCAGACGCTTTGCGGTATGGCTCATTACGATTTTCGACTTCACCGAGCCTATTCTTACGAGCAGGCTTTCAATGTGATGCGAGCATTGCGATTACCCTATTCTGCTGCTCAGGAAATGTTTCGTCGGATGGTTTTCAACGTAGTGGTTCGCAATCAAGATGACCATACCAAAAATATTTCGTTCCTGATGGGGGAGGACGGCGTTTGGCGATTGTCGCCTGCCTACGACATGGGTTATGCCTACAATCCCAATGGCGGATGGACAGCCACACACCAAATGTCTATCAATGGCAAGTTCGACGACATCACAAGAAAAGATTTGATGGCATTTGCCACGCTTAACAACATTAAGGAAGCCACGTCCATCATTGACGAGATATGTGAAATAGCCTCACGTTGGTCAGAGATGGCTAAAGACTGTGACGTGCCAACCAAGATAATTAATGCCATAGAATCAAACTTTATCTACTTTTAATACAGGCCAATAGCACAAGAATCATAAATATCAGAAACAACAAAAACAAAATGAAACGCACAAACCTATTGGCAGCCCTATTATTGCTGCCCCTATTCCTAAGCGCCCAAAGCGCCAACGACTACACCCAATACGTGAACCCTTTCATCGGGACGCAAACCGACGAAACAGGTGCCCTCAGCGGCAGCACCTTTCCTGGCGCCACCATGCCACAAGGCATGGTGCAACTGAGTCCCGAGACGGAACAAATGGTCACTTGGGACCCTTGCTCGGGCTATGACTACAACAAGAATGTGATTTACGGCTTCACCCATACCCATCTCAGCGGCACGGGTTGCACCGATCTCATCGACGTGAGTTTGATGCCACTTTGTTTCACTGTGACTCCCGAACAACTCAAGGCCGCTGACTTTGGCCAGCATTACAGCCACGATAAGGAATCCGCTCGGCCTGGATATTATCAGGTATTGCTCCAAGAAAGCGGCGTGAATGTCGAACTCTCGGCCACCACGCGCACGGGCATCCATCGTTACACTTTCCCCGAAGCGAAGCCGCAAACTGTAGTGCTTGACCTTGACAGAATGACTTATCGCGGAGATGCGTATTACTCAGGCCGCCGCTATTATGATATTATTCAGGCTCAAATCCGTCTTGTGGACGACCACACCATTGAAGGTTATCGTGTCGTTTGTGGCTGGGCCAAGTTGCGCAAAGTGTATTTTCGCGCCGAGTTTTCAAGACCGTTCAACCAACATTTGTTGATGAACGGCGATCTCAATGTCGGCAACAGCGATGTGGTAAATGGAAGAACATTACGGGCGGCACTGAGTTTCGACCCTGCCGATGGTCAAGAACTGACAATAAAAGTGGCCATTTCGCCCGTGGATAATGAAGGCGCAAGGAAAAACATGCTGGCCGAGGCACAAAGCTGGAATTTTGACGACTATGTTCAAGCCGCCCACGACGTTTGGCAGCGCGAACTCAGCCGCATCGACATCGAAGGCACCGACGAGCAGAAAACCATCTTTTACACAGGTCTTTACCACGTTTTGATGCAACCCAACACCATGAGCGATGTGGATGGCCGCTACATGACCACCAACTTCGAAATCAAGCAAATGCCGAAGGGACAAACGTATCACAGCACTTTCAGCCTTTGGGACACCTTCCGCGCTGCGCATCCGCTTTATACGCTCATTGCGCCCGACATTGCCGCACAGTTTGTCCGCGACATGGTGTTGCACCACAAAACCTACGGCTACCTGCCCATTTGGGACCTTTGGGGACAAGACAACTACTGCATGATTGGCAACCACGCCATTCCCGTGCTTGCTGATGCCATCCTTGCCGAAATACCGGGAATCGATGTAGAGGAGGCGTATCAGGCTATGGTCGAGAGCAGCACGAGGAGTCATTTCAACTCACCCTTTGAGGTTTGGGAAAAATATGGTTACATGCCTCAAACTTTGCAAGACGAGAGCGTTAGCATTACCATGGAGCAGGCTTTTGATGATGCTTGCGTGGCATTGGTGGCCAAGAAATTAGGCAAAACCGAAGACTACGAGCGTTTCCACCGCCGCAGCATGTTCTACAAAAACCTTTTCGACCCAGAGACAGGTTTCTTCCGCCCGAAAGACGAAAACGGCAACTGGATAGACGGCTTTGACCCGCTGTCATATAAGCAGCCTTGTTTCGTGGAGGGCAATGCTTGGCAGTACATGTGGTTTGTGCCGCAAGACCCACAAGGCCTCATTGACCTTTTCGGCGGCAACATAGGTTTCCTGAAGAAACTTGACGAGAACTTCAGCCTCACCGCCACCAGTGGCGAAGTCAACGGCAATGCTAGTGGCTTCATCGGGCAGTACGCCCACGGCAACGAGCCCAGTCACCACACCGTGTATCTCTACAACTTCGCGGGCAAGCCTGAACGTACCCAAGAGTTGGTGGAGCAGGTGCGCAGCGAGTTCTATCGTGCCACGCCATGCGGCTATGCCGGCAATGACGACTGCGGCCAGATGTCAGCTTGGTACATCTTCTCCGCTCTTGGTTTTTATCCCTTCCATGCGGGCAGTGCAGAGTATGTCATTGGAACGCCGCTGTTCACTAAGGCCACTTTGCATCTTGAGAATGGTAAGGACTTTGTCATCAGTGCACCGAACAAGATGCCTGAAAAGATTCACGTCAAGAGCGTGAAACTGAACGGAAAGCCTTTGAAGGACTTCACCCTCACGCATCAGCAAATCATGGCGGGTGGGGCTTTGGAGTTCAGGATGAAGTGAACGAAAACAGTTGCTTGATTTATTTTTTCACAAACTCCACGCGGCGGTTTTTGGCGCGGCCTTCAGCTGTGTCGTTGGGTGCGATGGGTTCGTGCGATCCTTTGCCCACGGGCGTGAGGCGCGATTGGGCAATGCCTTGCTTCACGAGGGCGTTCACGATGGCTTCGGCTCTTTGTTGGCTCAGCGGGTCGTTCACGGCATCGGAGCCGGTGTTGTCGCAATGGCCTTGAACCTCAAATTCCAGTTCGGGATGCTCTTGCATCAGTTTGGCCACACGGTTGATTTCGATGATGGATTCAGGCTTCAGGTCGGCCTTGCCCGTCTCGAAAGTGATGGCGTAGGTCACAATCTTGCCGTCGGAGGAAAGGCGGTCGTAGAGCGGCACGGCACCTTGGGCGATGCGCACGTTGCTCAATCCCGTGTAGCGATAGAATGCTCCGCTGGCGAAAAAGAGGTAGCCCGGGGCTTTCATGGTCGGCACATTAATCATGCGCACGCCGTTCACGTAGCCCTTGAAAGCCCGCTGGTTGAACGAGAAAGCGAAGTGGTTCCACTCGCCGGCAACTATCGGGTTGTCTTTTTCCAAATAGTCGCTGTTGCCTGGGTTCAACCCCAGCATCTTCTCTCCACTCGATTGGTTGCTTCCATCCGGTTTCAGAAGGTTCCACGTCAGGTTGCACGAGCCGTCTTCCCTGTACCAGAAGCGCACATAGCTTGAGGCGTTGTAGTAGCTGTCGTCGCCTCGTTCGCCGAAATAAATGCTCATATCGAGTGATGTTTCCTCTTCGTCCCCCGTATTCATCGGAGCAACGTAGAGGTCGAACTCCACCGTGAACACCTCCGGCAGCCAGTCCCATTTCTCTTTCATCAGTGGCATCACTTGTCCCAGACCGTTGTCGGTGAAGGCAATCACGTTGCGACCCTTCTGCTGAGCTGTTTCCGCATATCCGTCAAGCAAATCCCACCTCAGCGGGAATTCGCCAAGTTTCTCCCTTTCAAAGTTGTCGTCGAAAATAATCTCGTCGCCGGGGACGAAATCACTCTTTGCGTAATTCGTTTCTTGAGCCATTGCAGCCATTGCGGCAAACAAAAGCAATACAGTCGTGGTAAAAAACCTTTTCATTTCAATTTAACTTAAGGGGTTTAGAGTGCAAAACTACAAAAAAATAACATTATCGTGTCAAATTAGAGGAGGAAATTCTTCCGCCGCCATCGAAACGGGAACGTTTTGGAAATCGTAAGGCACAGGCTTGGGTTGGTGCAAAGCCAAAAAGTATTCATTGAGCATCAACTCCACGCGGAGCATGGTCTGCTCAATCATTTTGGGCACCAACTGACATTCCCAAACCACGATGACTTGCCAGCCGTTGTCGTGCAAAACTTGGTAATTCCGCTGGTCGCGCTCTTGGTTTCTCTTGATTTTGTTTACCCAAAAATCGCGGTTCGTCTGCGGAATCTTGCAACATGATGAATTGCTGATTGCATGTAAAGACGCAATGCCTTGCGTCTCTACATGATGACCGTGCCAGAAACACCCGTTCACAAAAATCGCCGTCCGATACCGTCGCATGACGATGTCGGGTTTGCCAGGCACGCTTTTTACGTTGAGGCGATAGCGGTAGCCATGTCGCCACAGCCATTGCCGCACCAGTTTTTCCGGCTTGGTGTTTCGGCTGCGGATGCGCGACATTACTTTGTGACGCTGGGCGGGAGTGAGGCGGTCGGTCATGAGAGAATCATTATTAGCAGTTCCTCTGCCGATTTTGCGACTTTCAGTCCAGGAATATCAGCCATGTTGCGGTAGCCCCAACTGACAGCAATGCCCCCGATACCACCATTGACTGCCGTTTCCATATCGGTGTCCGAGTCGCCGACCATAACGGTTTCTTCTCTCTTGGCTCCTGACCTTCTTAGCACCTCTCCGACAACCTCTGGGTCAGGCTTGAGCGGGAAATTGGGACGGTTGCCCAAAATTGCCACAAAAGGAATCTCAGGGAAGAATTCCTTGATTAAATGCTCTGTTCCTTCTTGGAACTTGTTCGAGGCGACGGCCAGCATCACCCCTTCTTGATGCAACTTTTTCACCAATTCCAGAATCCCGGGAAAAGGCTGTGTATGCACATCGATATGGGTGTTGTAGTAGGCCCTGAAGTCGGCGAGGACAGCATCAATCAAGGTTTCGTCGTTCTTGTGGTCGGTGGGCAGGGCCTGTCGCATTAGGTTGCGGGCGCCGTGTCCGACCATCTTCATGTATTCGTCGCGGGTATGCAAGGGAAAGCCTCTTTGCTGCATGGCATGGTTGACTGCCGCGCTGAGGTCGTCGAGCGTGTCGAGCAGGGTGCCGTCCAAATCGAATATCACTAATTTGTACTTCATGACGTCACCAAATAAACGGTAAAACCTTGTATTTCACCCGTTGTTTGTATTCGCTGTAACCCTCCAAGCCTTGTTCTAAAACGACCTCTTCGTTTCGGATGCGCTTGGCAATGAGGGGAATATACAGCAGCATAATGCCAAAGGAAATTGGCGAGGCCAACACCAAGGGCATCATCAAGAAGAGGATGGTGGTGGCCATATACATTGGGTGGCGGACTATCCCATAAAGGCCCGTATCGACCACTTTTTGATGCTCTTGCACTTCGATGGTTCGCGAGAGGTAGGTGTTTTCGCGCAAGACCTCGGCATACAAGGCATAACACACCAAGAAAACTGCCGCAGCCACCCAAACCACCCAATTGGGAAGCACAAACCATTGGAAACGCCAATTTAACCCCGCAACAACAAAAGCCGCAATGAACAGCAAGCCGTTCAATGCCACAACGGTTTTTTGCTCCTTCTCTTGTTCCTTGGCGTTCAGGCGTTTGCGGAGCAGTTCGGGATTCTTGGACATCATCACGAGTCCCGCTACGAACATTGGAACAAAGAGGATGCCCATCAGCAGCCAGCCTTGCCAATAATGAAGCGAGCCTGCGGGCAGAAAAATAAGTAGCCCAAGGATGACGACCCCAAGAAGGAACTTGGTTAATGATTGTATCAGAAGGTTGGTGTTCATGGTAATATGTCAAGCTGTCCTTTGTCTCCGCAAAAATACGAAAAACCTTTTAATCTTGTCGAAACAGTTTTTTTCCTACTTTTGCTCCCGCTTTAAAACAAACCATCAAATCCATCGAATCCTTTAAAAACCGTTTTATCATCCCCGAATATGTTTTACTCGCTCAAAAGGACAATAATTTGCAAATCAATAGATAAAAGAGTCAAGCAACATCCTTTCGACTATCAATATGCCGAGAGTTTTTCGCTCGAAGGTGAAAAAGACCCATTGATCAACAACTCCTATTATTTTTCTGCTCATGATGAAAACATGTCATTTTTCGCTCGTCTTGGTAAGCGGGTGAATGTCGACGAAACATGGTTTGCCCTTTATTTTGAGGGCAAAATCTATTCTCTAAAACAGGACTTTTTCCCCAATGGTAGCTCTCCCGTCCTTGTTGAAAAAATCGGTGAGAATTGGACCGTTTCCTATCAGGGCAAACTAAATGAGGACGATGAAATCACCTTTCATGCGACTTTTATTGCCAATCAAAAGCCTATTGACTTTACAAGCAATATGCCCGCTGAGCGAATGGCCACTGGGATTGCCAATGAAAAATGGAACAAAGCGTTTTTTGAGCAACTGCAAAACGTCAGTGGGCAGTGCCATTATGAACAGGAAGGGGTGTTAGAAGGCCAGCTGACCTTGAATGGCAGAACCGTGGATTTCCATTTGCCCTGTGTTCGCGACCATTCTTTCGGGAAACGGGATTGGAATTACATGAACAACCACTTGTGGCTGATGGCTGTTTCGCCTTCTCGCCAATTCAATTATTCCTTGGTTTCCTACCCTGTGATGAGCGTGTTGGAGGTGGGCAATTATCGCGATGAGGCAGGGATGCATTATTTGATGCAGGCCGATTTGGATTTCCAGCAAGTCAATCAGGGGACTATTCCTCATGATTTGTCGTTCCATGTGCAATTGGATAATTCCCAAAGCATCCATGTCGCGGCCAAGGTGTTGGCGGGCGTGACATACCATTTTCAAAAAGGTCAATATGTTTTGCACGAGAATATCGCGGAGTTTTCAATTGAAGGGAAAGCCTGTCGCGGCATATTGGAAATTGGCTTTAATGGCAACAGAAGCCGTTGGTTTAATCAAAGAAAGTTGGAGAATATCAAAAGATGAAAATATACCCATTAGGAAAATTGCCCGAGAGCTTGTATCCAAAGGTAGGCGGAAAAGCAAAAGGATTGGATTTGTTGATCAGGCAGCATTTTAATGTCCCCAAAGGTTTTGTAATCACCGAAATTGACCAAATTGACGAAGAAGTTGTTTATCAGGCTTTTGATGCGTTAAATGTCAAACAAGTATCCGTGCGTTCGTCTGCCTCGAATGAAGACCAGTCGATGGCTTCCAATGCCGGACAATATGAAACCTGTTTGTTCGTCGACCGTCTTCATCTCTTGGAAAGCGTCTATAAATGTTTGGACTCCCTGAATTCCCATCGTGTCAAGGACTATGCCCAGCACTTTGATTTGAGCCAAGGAACGATGAATATTGTCGTTCAAGAGATGATTGACAGCGACAAGGCTGGGGTGATGTTCACTGCCAGTCCGAGCAACGGTTCAGCCATACTGATGGAAGCAGTCGAAGGGCAAGGCGAAAACTTGGTTTCAGGACAAGTCGCCGCCCATCGCTACGAGATTTCCCGTAAATGCTATCGCTCTTGCTGTGATGATTTGCTTAACGAAGATGAGATAAAACAACTTTACGAGACTGGGAAAAAGATAAGAACGACTTTCGGCGAGGAGAAGGATATTGAATGGGCCATGAAAGACGGGAATTTGTTTCTTTTGCAAATGCGTCCCATCACCACGGAAATCATCGACATTGAGGAATTCGACCGTGACGACGATGTGAGCCGTCATCTGTTTACCAAACGAAATGTCGGCGAGATGATGCCGGGAGCCGTCACCCCACTCACTTTGTCCACCTCGGCGAAGGCCATCGATTATGGTATGCGTTACATGCTTTGCGTAGCGGGGGTGTACAAAACGCCATACGAAGAAAAGCCGTTGAGGTTGATTTCCTCCATATCGGGACACCTGTTCTTTGACATGAATCTGCTGTACAACATGCACGCGAAAGTCGCCATCGCCAACCCGCAGTCGATGAACCTGTCCATCATGGGTGAATATCACGATTATCCGCCCATCACCATTCCCTTTGCCAATCCGTTTGTCCGTTTCATCAATTCCTTCAAGTTCTTTAAGTTTGTGTACTCGGGTCATGGCGCGATGAAAAAATTCGATGCATTGTTGACCAAGGTTCACTTTACGGAGACCACTTCCTGCCGGGAATTGTATAAAAGTATCGATGCCAACCTTGCCTATTTGGACGAAAGTCTGATTTACCATTATGCCTCATCCGCTTATTCTGGCAGGACGACCAGCACCCTTTATATGATGCTTGACAAGGAATTTCCTGACAAAAAGGAATATCAAGCCTTCCTGTCGCACCTGCTGACCAACATCCCGAATATCGAAAGCGCCGATATATTGTCGCGCTTGCAAGACTTGGCCATGTTGATTAAAAAGCATGAGCCGAAAGCCGTGGATTTCGGTGCCGAGAGGTTGTTGGAATACATTAAAGGCAACGAGGAAACCAACGCAAAATATCAAGATTTTTTGGCGCATCATGGTCATCGCTGCATCAAAGAAGCGGAAATGAGAAACAAGCCTTGGCGAGCAGATGAAATGCCGCTGATCAACTATTTGCTGTGCATCATCAAATCGCCGATGAACCTTGTCCAAAAGGAAGAAAACATCGACTATCGAAAAGAGTTCGCCTTTATCAAGAATCCTCTGCTAAAATCAGCCTCCATCTCATTTGCCAAGAAAGCACGACAAGCCGTGGTGGACCGCGAATACACGAAATCGCGACTGATTGAAATCATTGATTTGTTCAAGACACAATATGTCCGCTTGGCCGACCTTCTTGTGGCAGCCCACCTGCTTTCGGATACAGACTTGATTTATTTCTTGACGCACGACGAAATTGGCAAACTCATCGAGGGCGATACCCATCTTCTTCCGCTTGCCATAAGAAGGCGAAAAGCCTACGCTATCCAGGAAGGGCTGTCATTTGATGACATTTACATCGGCAAGCCCATAGCGGAAGTCTTTGATGTTGAGCCAAGTGATGGCGTAATGAAAGGTGTTCCAGTCTCTAACGGGGAATGTGAGGGCGTTGTGCATATCGTGTATTCTCCTGATGACGCAAACACATTGCAAAAAGGGGAAATCATGGTGGCAAGGTTCACGGATATTGGTTGGACGCCCTATTATTCCATCGTCAACGGTCTGATTACCGAGATTGGTTCTTCTTTATCGCACGGAGCTGTCGTGGCGAGGGAATACAGCTTGCCCACCATCGTCAATGTGAAAGGCGCCACGAAAATCTTGAAGAACGGAGATCGTATTAAAATGAATGCGACTAAGGGCGTGGTTGAAATCATAAGCGACTCCCCTAAAGCGAGTGCTGAACGGAGGTCAGCGTAAGTGGCGGGAAGATGCAGGATAGAAGGATGCGGAGAAAGGATATGTACATCGGTGCCACTGTTATACACAATAAACCGCAGTAATCGCCGTTATCTATTTATGAGACAATTCGTTAATTATCTACTTCTGACCGTGCTTGGTTTGATGTTTCTATCGGGTTGCCAAGCGCAAAAAGTCTCCATACGAGGTCCTCAAGGCGAGATTGCTTATAAGGTCACTTTGCCCGATGGGTTTGAACCGATAAAAGACCAATGTCCGATGGTGATTCTGATGCACGGCATCTTTTCCAGCAAGGACTTTATCCCTATGCCGCAACTTGCGAAAGGTCTTGCCAAAGCCGGCATCGCTTCCATTCGCTTCGATTTCAACGGACACGGCAAAAGCGAAGGCCGCAAGCAGGATATGACCATCGAGAAGGAAATAGCCGACGCGCGCGCTGTTTGGGACTATGTGCTGAGTCTGCCTTATGTGAAAGGTGTGGGCTTGTTAGGACATTCGCAGGGCGGTGTTGTCGCCTCGATGACGCCTGGGCGACTTGCCGATGAAAACGTAAAGCCGTCAGGCGTGGTGCTTATTGCCCCAGGCTCGGTCATCAAGGAGGCTTGTCAGGGTGGCAAGTTTTTCAACGCCCGCTTTGACCCCAAGGACCCACCGGAATACATCCGCTGTTGGGGACTGTATAAGTTGGGGCGCGAGTATCTCGTCACCACTCAGCAACTCGACATTTACGGAACGGCGGCGACCTACCAAGGCCCTGTGCTGCTCCTCCATGGCGACCGCGACGGCATCGTGCCGATGTGGTGTAGTGAGCGATACATACAAACCTACGGCTCCAATGCCACCCTTAAAGTGGTGGAAGGCGAAAACCACACCATCACCCGCCGCCGCAAGCAAGTGGTAGCCAACACGGTGGAGTTCTTTAAAAAAGTGTTTGGAAAGTGAGGCTTTTTGGGTGTCGCTTATCTATTTGTTCTTGTTCAAGATAATCAACGCAGCAATGACGCCCGGCACCCAGCCGCAAAGCGTGAGCAGAAACACGATGAGCATCGAGCCGCAGCCGCGGTCGTACACCGCCAAAGGCGGGAAGAGGATAGAAAGGAGGACTCGGAGGAAGGACATGGATGATAGGTTTTTGTTGTTAAACGTTAATTGTTGAAAATGCAATCTCTATGCCATTCAAGGAATTGAGGGTTTGGACGATGATATTCAGGCAAAGATATTTCAAGACCTTCTATAGACGCAAAATGCTTTTCATAATAGGATTCTTCGATATATGTCTTGAGTTTGTCTGCTAAAATAACTCGGTAATGCTCATAGATGCTGATAAAGCCTTTGTCAAATGCTTTGTCATAAAGTGCGGAAAGACATAATCCATTTTCAGGGTTTAATCTCTCTTTCTTGTTTTCTGCCCAAGGGATGATATGACTCGCGACCAACAACGAAGGAATATTTATCCCTGTTATGGCGCAGTGTTTCTCATATAGATTAAGAATCATAGAGCGAAAAGCGTCTTGATTTACTCGCTGTTTGACAAATGCTCGTTTGTCTTCGCCGATAAGATCAGTTTCGGTAATACCAACAATATCTTCAATGGAACTATGAAGCAGTTTAGCCTTGATTTGTTGTGCTTCAAAAAACAAGTCTTCTTTTCTGTCCAAGAACTCATCCCAAATCGGTTTGCAAATAGAGATTCCTCCCGGCATACCTGTACGTCCACTTTCGATGATAACAGGGTCACAAGCAGCAAAATTGACGAGCCTTAAAGCGACGCTATTGTTGGTTCGTCCAATTAAGTTAGCCAATTCAATTACTTCGGGTGTGGTGCGATTCAATCGGCCAAAAGGCAGGCGAAAATATAGGTCAAGTGCCAAGATAAGTTCATCCCGTGTCCAAACGTTTCTCATAATATCAGAAATGTAACGATGATGAGTATTATTGATTTAACGGCTTTTCACTGAAAACATTGTACATCAAAACTTTATTCACTTCAGGATGCTGTTCATATAATTGGATGTTATGTTCAGCGATGTATTGTATTGTTTGCCATTCTTCTTCAGTAAGCGGATGATAAGTATTGTTGGGATAGTGCATCAATTCTTCAAATTCATCAACATGTTCATAAACATAATCTGTCTCTTCGGTGATGGCTTGCAGCATCGGCATCAATTCCGTTACTGTTTTGTTGTTGGCATAGTGGGCGAAGAAAAGGAATGAAGCGGTTTTCTTCAAAACATCATAAACCTTTGGAATATAATCATCCATTACCACTTGGAAAGAAGTCCGTCCATCGGGAGCCACCTTACTCTCCAATTCTTTCTTGCAAAGCAGGGCAGCGGCGTAAAGAACGTGAGTTTTATATCCCAAATCATATTCAAGGTCGTCACGCCTCTTTTTTGCTTCAGTTGGATTGAATGTGGCTATGTAATCCAAATATTGACGATAAAAATCCTCGCCTTCGCCTGACAATCCATGCATGACATCCAATATTTGGTCGGCAACACGGTCGAGTTTGTCAACATCCTGAATTCCACGACTCATCAAACTCTTAAGCAATTCGGTGTTTTGGGTTAGACTTTTCCTTTCCAGTTTGAGAAGGTTTTCGATGCTTTCATAGAATTCTTTATCCATACATTTTTTATCAATTAGTTCTGTTTAAAGTAATGTCAAAGTTGCTTTAAGATAATCAAATAAGATGTATTTCCAAAAACCCCTTCAACGCCCCCACATACTCCGCGTCCAAATTCCAGTGTTGGGTGTTCTCGTAGTTGCGGTTGGCAAGAGGGAAACATCCTCGCGACACAAATCGTCAATCGTCAAATGCTCAATTCCTCTAAAGTTGTTGATTTCCAAGTTTCTGAATCCGTCCATAATAGGATATTTGATGTTTAACCCGCAAATATACACAATTTCCTCAAATTAACCTCAATTTGTCGGCCTTTTCTTTTTGCCCATCACATTTTTCCCCGCAGCGCCTCAGCCCCAATCTCCATCCTGCTATAAGCGAACCATTTCTTGCCCAAGTCCTTCAGCGAGGCGCCGATGCAGAGGAAGCGGTCAATTTAACGGCAAAACGGGGTTGAGCAACAAAGCGTCCACAATGGGGTGATACACTTGGCGGTCAGATACTTCGGAGATGGTGGTTACCTTGTTGCCTGCGTCTGAACCTGGACGGCTTATAACTTGGTTATCCCCTTCAACCGCTCCCAATCCCCCAACAAATTCCAAAGCCCATCTTCTGAAAGCACCCCGCGCTTCAGGTCTTTCGGCAGTTTGCCGGCTTCGTCGGCTTCAAAGTCCTTGCGCCATTGGGGAGAGGTGTAATAGGCTTCCAGTTCGGCGATGGCGGGTTGGAGGGCGGCGAAGTCCTCGAGGGCAGTTTCGAGGCGGCGGATGACCTCTTCGCTCTTGTCGAAGAGGGCTTCCATGTGGGTGATGCGGTCGATGCGGGTCATAGTTTGCGGTTTTGTTGACTTGTTGGTGAGGCAAAAATAGTGAATTTTGCGAAAATTGCAGCCTAAGTGTGCCACATTCAAATTAATTCCGTACTTTTGCAGCCCGTTTTTAGGCAGATATGGAAAAGAAGATCGAATTCCTG
Organism: uncultured Bacteroidia bacterium; assembly: GCA_902802535.1. GTDB lineage: Bacteria > Bacteroidota > Bacteroidia > Bacteroidales > F082 > Limimorpha. The sequence continues at coordinate 964 of CADCML010000011.1, read as the reverse complement.
ATTCCGGTTAGTGGCCTCGCCTTGGGGAGCCATTCCTACCAGTATGAAATCAACGACGGTTTCTTTGCTGGCATGGATTATTCTGAGGTTCAGCAAGGTAGGGTGACAGTGAAGTTGGATATTGACCGACAGGAAACCATGCTGACCCTGCATTTCGACCTCGCGGGAACGGTGCGCGTGCCTTGCGACCGCTGCGCCGACGAGTTCGACTTGCCGATTGAGAGCCAGCAGCAGTTCTTCATCAAGTTGGGAACGGAGAACGCCGAAGAGTCGGACGATGTGGTTGTCGTTTCGCCCGATTTGAACGAGTACGACATCCGCCCGTTGGTGTACGAGTACATCATCCTCGCCATCCCGATGCACCGTGTGCATCCCGAAGGCCAGTGCAACCCCGCAGTGATAGCCATGCTGAACCGCGAGGAAGTTGAACCCGAGGAAGAAACCACAGACACCATCGACCCGCGCTGGGCCGCTTTGAAAGACATCGATTTGAACGATAAATAAACAATTGGTAATTAACTAGTTAAAATAACAAAGAAATGGCACATCCTAAAAGAAGACAGTCTCACACCAGAGGCGCGAAGAGAAGAACACATTACAAGGCAGAAACCCCTAACGTGACCATCGACCCGACCACCGGCACCATGCATGTGATGCACCGTGCTTACTATGTGGACGGCGACCTGTACTACAGAGGTCAGCTGGTCATGGCCGCCAAGCAGTGATTGCTGGCGCGTGAACACGGCTCCAACGTGGACGAAATAGGGTGTTTTGTACCCTGATGGGATAAAAATTGGAAAAATTTCCAAAAAAATTGTCCGAAAGTGTGCCGTGAATGAAAATAATGCTTACCTTTGCATCAGATTTCGATGCAAGAGCATTGAGAAAAAATAAAGTCGGATTTTTTTCATAATCTTTATATTGTTTTTCCCCTCCTTTTTCCCCATCAGGAGGGGTTTTTTGT
>CADCML010000010.1 GCA_902802535.1 uncultured Bacteroidia bacterium | reverse complement strand
TCATTCATCCAACATACTGTACAACTGTCTATGGGAGTACCATCAAAATCAGTTACTTTTCCTGAAATCGTTACAGAGTCGTTTTGCGCTTGGGCAACCTCCGCCGTCAAGCAAATCACGAGGATAAACAGCAGTTTTTTCATTACAGTTGAAATTTGATTGTTGAACATTTGCTAATTTTGCAATCACAAAAAGGCAATAAAACCTCCGGATTCATTACCAGCATCTAATATCTGGGAGAGGAACGCCCGGGACTGCGACGCAAAAGTACAAATAAAATGGATGGTAGCAAGCAAGTGTTTGAGAAATTGGAAGTCGGAAACATCACCGAAGCCTTGGCATTTGCCACAAATTATGGGCTGATTTAAAGAGTTAGTAGGGGGACAATTTGTCCCCCACCTGATGGGATGTTTTCATGATATGTCCATAAGTGTTATGTTATTTCAAAACAAATACCTATATGTATGTGTTTTCAGAAAAATATGTATTTTTGCAAAGTTATAAAAGGCAAAAACAATGACAACAGTACAATTGACATCGGCTTTGCAGCGTGAGATGAGTTACATCGTGACAGACGAGACTATGATGGAGCGGGCCTTAAAGTCCCTTCGAAAGATTCGTCGGGAACGGAAGGCAGAAAAAGAGATTCAGAACGAATCGGAGTTTGATACACCTGAAACGGTGGAGGAAAATCTTCGACAATCGTTCCGTGAATTGAAACTGGTTCAGGAGGGGAAGTTGGAAACAAGATCTTTGGAGGAAGTACTCAATGAGTTATAAATTTAGAACCATTCCATCTTTTGAACGCGACCTTAAACGTCTAGTCAAACGCTACCCATCATTAAAGGAAGATATGTTCCATCTCATGGAGCAACTTCAAGAGAATCCGCGTATGGGAACAAGTCTTGGTCACGGAGTTCATAAGATTCGTTTGTCTTTGACCTCAAAAAGCAAAGGTAAAAAAGGAGGTGCGAGGGTCATTACCCACGCTGATGTCATGCTTGAGATGAAAGAAGGCACGATTTGCTTTTTGGCTTTGTATGACAAGGGCGAACAGGAAACTATTTCAGAAAAGAGAATCAAATATTTGTTGGGAGAGGCTGGAATCAAATAATTTAAGAAATATGAAGACCAAACAAGAGATAGTTGAAAACTGGCTGCCGCGCTATACGGGCCTGCCGTTGGAGAAGTTCGGGAAGTACATCCTGCTGACCAATTTCCAGAATTATGTCGACCGTTTCGCCGAATGGCAAGGCGTTGAGGTGGTTGGCCGCGACAAATCGATGCCCTGTGCCACCGATGGCGAAATCACCATCATCAACTTTAGCATGGGCAGCGCTAATGCCGCCACCATCATGGATTTATTAGTTGCCGTTAAGCCTAAAGCGGTGCTGTTTCTCGGCAAGTGCGGGGGTATTAAAAGGAAGAATAAGGTGGGTGACTTGATTCTGCCTATTGCAGCCATCCGTGGCGAGGGTACCTCGAACGATTATTTCCCGCCCGAAGTGCCCGCGTTGCCAGCCTTTAGCCTCGAAAAAGCCATCTCCACCACCATCCGCGACTATGGCCGCGACTATTGGACGGGCACGGTTTACACTACCAACCGCCGTGTGTGGGAACATGATGAGGAATTCAAGGATTACCTCCGCAAAATCCGCTGTATGGGTGTCGATATGGAAACGGCCACCATCTTCTCGGTTGGTTTCCACAACGAAATCCCGACAGGCGCGTTGCTTTTGGTGTCCGACAACCCCATGGTGCCTGAAGGCGTCAAAACGGAGGAAAGCGACAAAAAAGTGAGTCAAAGCTATGTTGGCGAACACCTTCGCATCGGCATTGATTCCTTGCGGCAACTCATCAATAATGGTATCACTGTCAAGCACTTGAAGTTCTGATGACCTACGAACAGATACTTTCCGAAATCCACAAGAAGAACTTCGCGCCCATCTATTTCTTGACGGGCGAGGAGCCGTATTTTATCGACATGATTTCGGACACCATCGAAAACGAAGCTCTTGACGAGGCCGACCGCGCCTTCAACCAAATTGTGCTCTATGGCCGCGACGTGGATGTGGAAACCATCGCCAACCACGCCCGCAGCTTCCCAATGATGGGCGAACGCATGGTGGTCATCGTCAAGGAGGCGCAGGATGTGAAGGAGTTGGAGAAATTTGAGGCTTATCTTGATACGATTCCTGAGACCACGTTGCTTGTCTTTGTCTACAAATACAAGAAGTTCGACAAGCGCAAGACTTTGGCCAAGAAGATTGACAAGAAAGGCGTTTGGTTTGAGTCAAAGAAATTGTACGACAGCAACATACCGGGCTGGATCCAGAACTACCTGAAGGGCGAAGGCTATAGCATCACGCCCAAAGCAACCCAAATGTTGGCCGATTTCCTCGGCACCGACCTTCACAAAATCGCCAACGAACTGAAGAAACTGACCATCGCCTTGCCCAAAAACAAGAGCATCGATGATGCAGATGTGGAGCGCAACATCGGCATCTCCAAGGACTTCAACGTCTTCGAGTTGCAAAACGCCATCGGAATCCGCGATGTGCTGAAGGCCAATCGGATAGTGAACCATTTCGGCGAGAGCAAGGATAACCCGCTGTTGGTTACCACAGCAACGCTATATGGTTACTTCACCAAACTCATTAAACTGCATTGCGCCAAGGACCAGTCGCAGGGTTCGTTGGCAAGTGTGTTGGGCGTGAGTCCGTTTTTCGTCCGTGACTATCAAGCCGCTGCCCGCAACTATCCTCTTGGTGCTTGTATTCGTTGCATCTCCATACTTCGCGAGTTCGACCTCAAGTCGAAGGGCTATGAAAGCGGCGAAGTTAGTGAGAAGGATTTGTATAGAGAGATGATTTTCAAACTAATGCATTAAGACTATGCGTATTGTAGCACAACGGGTAACGCACGCATCCGTCACGATTGGCGGTAAGATAAAGTCGGAAATCGGCTTGGGAATGTTGACTCTGCTTGGCATTGAAGAAGCCGACACACAAGAGGATGTGGATTGGCTGTGCCAAAAACTCACTAAACTCCGTATTTTCAGCGATGAAAACGATGCTATGAACCTCGACATCAACCAAGTAGAAGGCTCGTTTCTCGTGGTGAGCCAATTCACCCTTCACGCCTTGACCAAGAAAGGCAATCGCCCGAGTTTCATTCGCGCCGCCCGCCCCGAGGTGGCCATTCCACTGTATGAATTGTTCCTGAAACGCCTTGCCGAAATCTCAGGCCGCGAAGTACAAAGCGGCGAGTTCGGTGCCATGATGGCTGTGGAATTGCTTAATGATGGGCCGGTGACCATTTTGATGGACTCGAAGCATCGCGAATAGCAAAGATTTGCCTATTTTTGCAATCTAATAAATAAATCTTTAAATTTTAAATCTTAAATTTTTGAATCTGAAATCATGGACGGCAAAAGATTAGAAAAAGTAAACAGACTGATACAAAAGGAATTAAGCGATATTTTCCAGAAAGAACTGAGGCCAAAAGTGCCGAATTTGATGATTACCGTGACGCACGTCAATGTGACTTCCGACCTTTCATACGCCCGCGTGTATCTGAGTGTTTTCGGCGTTGAGGACAAGAAAAAGGTCGTGGAGGAAGTGAGTCAAAACGCCCGTGCCATCCGTGGCTTGCTCGGTAACCGTATCCGTCATCAGATGCGCATCATCCCTGAGCTGCGCTTCTACGAGGATGACTCGTTAGATTATATTGAAAACATTGACAACTTGCTACATCCCGACAAGTGAGACTACCGCTATTCATAGCAAACCGTTACCTTCTTGCCAAGAAGAGCCACAACTTGATCAACATCATCACGTGGATTTCCATTTTGGGCATCAGCGTGGGTTCGTTTGCGCTCATCGTGGTATTGTCGGCCTTCAATGGCTTGGAACAGGTGATTTCGTCGATGAACAATCGCCTTACGTCCGACCTGCAAATCTCCGCTGTAAAAGGTAAAACAATTGATTTAACAGCTTTTCCATTAGACCAGCTTAAAAACATACAAGGCGTTGATTATGTGGTTCCGACGATTACCGAAGACGCTCTTTTTCGTGCCAACGACAAGCAGCATATAGGGCAAGTGAAGGGCGTGGGTCTTGATTATGAGCAGATAAGACGTTTCAGCGAGGTCTTGTTTCAACAAGACCACTTGACCCTTTCCGACGGGGAACACAACTTTGCCATTCCTGGCGCAGGAGTGGCATGGTATCTTGGCATCAGTCCGTACAACCCTTACGCGATGGTGCGCGTCTATGTGCCCAAACGTGGCAACGCCTCTTTGATGAGCCTCGAAAACAGTTTCAACTCCGAAGTGCTGACAGTGCAAAGCGTCTTTTCCACCGAACAGGAACAGGACGAAAAACTGGTTTTAGTGCCTTTCGATTGGCTATCGGAACTGCTTGAATATGAGCAGAAAGCCACCCATGTGGAGCTTTTCCTCGCACCTAATGCAGATATTAATAAGGTAAAGAAGTCGGTGGAGGCCACGATAGGGGAGGATTTCTCGGTGAAGAACCAACAGGAACAGCAGGAAACGCTTTACAGAATCATGCGCTCAGAAAAATGGGCGGTCTATGTCATCCTTACGTTCATCTTGATTTTGGCTACTTTCAACGTGGTCGGGTCACTCTCCATGCTGATGATTGACAAGCGCAAGGACACCGAAATCCTGAAGTCGATGGGTGCCGACAACCGTCTGATTCAGCGCATTTTCATGAATGAAGGCCTGCTGATTTCCGTAGCAGGTGGCCTCATCGGCCTTTTGCTCGGCATCATTTTGGTGATGTTGCAGCAAAAGTTTGGTTTCGTGAAGTTCGGCACAGGTGGCAACTACGTTGTGGAAGCCTATCCCGTCTTGCTCAAAATGAAGGATGTGCTGCTGATTTTCGCCACGATTTTGGTGGTAGGTTGCACTTCGGCATACCTCACCGTGCGCCACGCGCTGCGGAAATCCTTGAATCAGAAGTCCAAATTGAACGACAGATAGAATCGTGGTTTCTTGGCGATTTGTCCGTCTTGTATGCCCCAAGCCATGTCGCCTCGGATGAAATAGCCCAAGATGGTGGTGCGTAGTCCGAATCCGATGCCGCCCACCAAGGGTTCCTTCATCTCTGTGACGGTGATGTCCAGATTGCCGTCGGTGATGTGGGTGTTGTAGAGCGAGTTGGTGGGGTCGTATGGGTTCCAGCCCGTCCAAGCGGTGCCGATGTCGCCGAAGGCCACAATTTGGAAATCGCGGATGAATCTCATGTTGATGGGTCGGTTGGTGAAGAAGCTGAACAAGGGGAAGCGCAGCTCGCTGTTGATAACGACGAAGTTGTTGCCGTTGCGGATGTTTTGGTTGAAGCCGCGCATGTTGGTGGCCAAGGTCTGATAGGCATAGTTTTGGGAGTAGTCGACGGGTGTGCCTTGGTCGAAGGAGGCGAAAACCCAGTTGTCGACACCGCCCATGTAATAGATGAGCTTCTGCTGTCCGAACGAGCTGCTGCCCGCAATGCGATTGGCCCAGATGAAGTTGCGGCTGATGCGGGTGTAATGGCGATAGTCGAAGCCGACAACGACCATGTTTTTGGTGTTTAAGGAAATGCGTTGGTAGTATTCGGCGAAAATCTTGCCTCTTGCCCCGACCAGAAGGTTGGTGCCAATCTTTTTTGAATTGTCGTAGACGAGTTCGGCCCGCAGTCCACCCCAGTTTTCATAGGTGTCCTTGTCGGCAAGGCTAGTGTCGTCAATGGCCAAGTTGACCCGATGGTCGTTGCGGTAAATAATGGTTCCTCTGAGGCTCAGTATTTCACTGAACGGATAGCTCAAAGTGTAAAAACCTTCGTTGGTGAAGATGCGGTAGTAGTAGCTCGAATAGTCGTCGGTGACGTAACGGTGCAGGGTGATACTCTTGTCCAAGCGTTTGCTGTAGTCGCTGAAACGTAGCATGTATTCATTGTTGATGAGGGTGGTGTTGAGCTTCACGCCGAGTTCAATTTTGTAGTCTTCCATCAGGTCTTTCATCTTGGTGCCGAGGAAGACGTTGAAGCCGGAGTTGAGGTAGATGGGCGACATACCGCCACTGAATGGCTGGTAGCTGTAGTTCATGCTGGTGAAGTCGATTTGGCTCATCAGCTGGTCGGCGAAGAGCTCCACATAATAGTTGTTGGGTCGTTGCAGGGTGTCCTTTTTCGGTGGCACGGGTGGCGCGACATTCTGTTGCACGATCGCTGTCGAGTCGGTTTCCAAAGGCCCGACGACTTGTTTCTTGCGCCTTGGATAGCGGTAGCTGGATGCAAAGCGGTGCTTCGAAACGGGTTCGAGAATGGTATCTTTTTCTTTCTGTATCAGCTCATTATAGATTCTTTTTTGGGCGTAAGGGCTTATCTGGCTGATGTTTTCCTCTTTTCCGCGAAGGATGGGCGACATAAAGAATTTTTCGCCGTTTTGGTCGGCCATGAGCAGGGCGGCTTTGTGGTCGCGGGGCTGGTAGCTGTAATCGATGATGTTGGCTGTATAGTCCGTAAGTTGCTCTTTCTTGGCGAAATATCGATAGTGTACGATGGTGTCGATGTGGCTGATAGTGCTGTCGAAGCGGATTTGGTACAGGTTGAAATAGCCGCTTGTGTCGTTCAGGTAGAGCAGGCTACCGTCTTTCAGCGGCTCAGGCAAGATGCTGTTGCTGATGCGCTGGCGAGTCAGGTTTTGGAGTACCGCACCTTTATTTATATAGTTATAGGCAAACAGGTCAAATTGTTTGTTCTGGAACTCGATTTGGCCGTCAACCTTCAGCGTGTCGTTGTCGCGGTTCGAGCTGAACACGACTTGTCGGTCATCGAAAGTGAAAACCGGGTTCAGGTCGGTGTGCCAGTCGTTTGTGATTTGTTCCAAAGTGTTGGAAAACAAGTTGTAAACATAAATATCGGGCTTGCCCATGCGGGTGGCAGCCAACACAATCTTGCGGCTCTTGTGGGCATACGAGAACGAGCTGACCTTTTGGAAATCGAAAAGATACAAATTGGCTTTCTTGCCCGAATTGATGTCCAGATTGTAGAGCTGGATTTTGCCTTCTTCTTCAAGGATGAACGAGAGGATTTCACTATTAGGATGCCATGCTAACAGCGGAAACGAAGTATCGATGTTCTCGTCGGAATGGTAGCCGGCCTTGAAAAGCTGCTGCCGATTGCCCGTTTGCAAGTCCTCCAACCAAAGCCTGATTTTTCCTTCGTCATTGCTGACATAGGCGATGTATCTTCCGTTCGGGCTGATGCTGGGTTGCGTGAAGGTGCGATACTTTTTGTATTTCAGGCGCATCAAGTCGCTCGGCTGATGCGTCAAAAGGGTTTTGTAGCGGTCTTTGTAGAAGGCATACCATTCATTGATGAGTTCCTTGTATTCCTTGCCAGTCACATAGAGCAGGGCTCTGCGGATGTTGTTTGTGTTTTGAGCCAAGGTCAGGATGTCGTTGAACGACTTGCTGCCGTATTTCTCGTCGATGAAGCTCCAAAACGAATAGCCTGCAACTTGCGCTTCGTCATCGCGCAGGTGGTTGATTTTCTTGTAATTGCCTGAGATAATGCCGCGTTGTAGTCGGGCTTCCTTGTGGCTGTCCCAGTTGCCAGCGATATAAGCAATCAGTCCGTCGCGAAACCATTGCGGGATGTCGTAACGGTAGGAGTTGCGGATTTGCGACCCGATGCTGGTGCCGTTCATCACTTGGCTGAACAGCAGCCTTGTGATGCCCTCGCGGATTTGCGCCTCGAAATGGGTGTAGTCGCCGTCGAAGTAAAGGATGACTTTCGACCCGATGATTTTGGTGATGCCACCTGTGTTGCCGCTTTCTTCCTCCTCTAAGTCGATGTTGCTTTGCTTGAAGTCGCCCATGCTGTTGAACACGATGAATTGTATCTTCTTGCTGAAGCGGCTGTTGAGTTTTGTTTCAAGTCTCGGAATCTGGTCTTTGGCGTAGGCTTGGGCATAGCGGGCAAGGTCGTTGCCGCCTTGGTAAAAATACACGTCGAAGTTGTCGTTCGTGTAGTACGACCAATGGAAGTCGCTCCACTGCACACGGTTTTTCCCGAAAGGCATGTTCATGCCGTTGTAGAACTGCGCACGAACAGGCAAAACTGTAGCCATGAGCAGCAAAAACAGGATCGCGTATTTTCTTTTTGGAAGCATCAAAATGCAATTTGGCGGACAAAGATAGGCAAATTCTTTAGATTGCAGCGGAAAAATCCCTACCTTTGCCCCAAAATCCTGAAATCATGCTTCAACTTGAATCTTTTATCTTCAATCCTTTTTCAGAAAACACTTATGTTGTTTACGACGAAAATTCCAAGGAATGTGTCATCATCGACCCAGGTTGCGGTAATTCTGCCGAGGAAAACCAGCTTTTCGGTTTCATCGACAGTCATCGGTTGAAACCGCTTTTAATCATCAATACGCACGGCCACCTCGACCATATTCTTGGCAACGGCACCGTGAAGCAACGCTATGGCATCCCGGTTGCGGCTCATCCCGATGTCGCCGCCGATTTCGATCGTTCAAAGCAACAATCGGTTTTTTTTGGGATGCCGTTTCGTAGCGAGTGCGGGCTGCCTGACCGCAACTTGAAAGACGGCGAAATCATCAAGATAGGGGAGAGCACCTTGGAAGTCATCTGCACACCGGGTCATGCCGAGGGTAGCATTAGCCTCTATGCCGAAATGGAGGGCTGGGTGTTCACCGGCGATGCGCTTTTCAGCCGTAGCATTGGGCGTACTGACTTCCCAGGAGGCAGCTATGCAACGCTCCGTGAGAGCATCAAGACGCGCCTCTTCCGTTTGCCCGACGACACCACCGTCTTTTCCGGTCACGGCGAAAGCACCACGATTTTCGACGAGAAAAGGTACAACATGTTCCTTTGATGAAAAGGCTGCATAACATATTGATTCTTTTGCTTTTGTCTTCTTTTTCCTTTTCCTTTGCGCAGGAGGAAACACGGGTTATCGACAGCCTTGAAAGCGTTGTCGCAAAGCAGGAAGGACGCGAGAAAGTGTTGGCGATGATGGAACTTTCCAACGCTTTTTTCGACTTCTCATTTGACGATTGCGTCCATTGGAGCGAGGTGGCCATTCAACGCGCTCGTGAAATCGGTGATGTTGAACTCGAAGCCGATGCCAATTATTCCCTTGGCATTCATTATGGCTATCATTACGACCTTGACCTTGCCCAAATCTATCTGAAACAATCCTTCGACCTTTATCGGCAATCTGGAAATGAGGACAATGCTTTTGAAGCCTTGTGGAACATGGCCTATTTTGAGCTTATTTTGGGCAATGTGGATACAGCTTGTGTGGCTTTTCAAAAAGTGCTTACGGTGGCCGAAGAGCGTCACGACAGTTTGGCTTATGCCCAAGCGAGCGACAATTTGGCTTACATCCAATACCAAAGGAATGATTTTGACGGGGCGATTAAAGCTTACGAGGCGAGCAGGAAAATCTATGCTTTGCTCAACGACAGCCTTGCTGTTACACATACCAACCTGAATCTGGCCATCATTTTGAATGAGCGCAAAAGGACGAGAGAGGCGCGGAAACTGTTTGCTCAAGTCATTCCGCAACTTGAGTATTATCAGGAGATTGACATGCTTTTGACTGCTTATAAGAATTATGGTATGCTCTTCGCCCGCGATTTGGTCAACTATGATTCGGCAACCTATTATTTTGAAAAGGCGTTGGCTTGTCTTGAATCGGAATCATTGTCGCGTGCCGACCGGCAAACCATGGCCTATTCGGAAGTTGATTTGTTGATAGAGATGGGCAATGTGGCTCTTAATTGTCACGATGAACTGACGGCGAAAAACCATTTTGAACGAGCTTTCTCATTGGCGGAGGAAAACAAGTACCATTTTGGCATGATGCACTCAGCATTAAGTCTTGGCCAGTTGTATGCATCGCAAGGAAAAGCCTCAACTTCATTGCATTACCTTGAAATTTACGCTGAGGAAGCGAAGCAATCGGGCATTACCATGATGGAGTCCGCAGTGAAGAAACCGTTGATTCTTGATTATGCCCGACTAGGGCGTTTCGACGAGATGGCTACGGAACTTGATGCCTTCGACGAACAAAAACAAGCGTTACAACGTGAAAACAACGATTTATACGATCAGTTGAGCGTCCTCCAAGATGAAGCCCAAGGTCTTTTGGAGCAATACGAGTCCCAAAACGAGCAAATAAAAGTGCTGCAATCACAGCGTGATCAATACCGCATGGCATTCTTTGGCCTTCTCGCCATCGCAATTTTTGCCTTGGTTGTGCTGATAGCCTACAAAATTGTTCGGAAAAATCGGGCAAAAGTGTAAAATCTTGAAAATAAAACCCTACCTTTGCACGCCGTAGCGGTCACTGATCCTGTCAAAGTGCCCGCCCTTACATTGTAAGAAATCTTAAATCTTTAAATTTTAAATCCTTAAATACCAAAACATGATCGAAAAAATCACATCATCGCAACAAGCTATGGACCTGGAAGCCAAGTACGGTGCCCATAACTATCACCCGTTGCCGGTCGTCCTCGCCAAGGGTAAGGGCGCCAAAGTGTGGGACGTCGAAGGCAAGGAGTATTTCGACTTCCTGTCGGCCTATTCCGCTGTCAACCAAGGCCATTGCCATCCGAAAATCATCAAGGCCATGACCGATCAGGCCGAACGCCTCACCCTCAGTAGCCGCGCTTTCTATAACGACGCGCTCGGCGTGTGGGAAAAATATGTGACCGAATACTTCGGCTACGACAAGGTGTTGCCTATGAACTCGGGTGCCGAAGCCGACGAAACGGGCCTGAAACTCGCCCGCCGTTGGGGTGTCGTCAAGAAAGGTATCCCGAACGACAAAGTGAAGATCGTGTGCTGCGAAGGCAACTTCCACGGCCGCACCATCACCATCATTACGATGAGTAACGACCCCGAATCATACGCCAACTACGGTCCCATGACTCCTGGTTTTATCCGCATTCCTTACAACGACCCCGATGCTTTGGAGAAAGTGTTGGAGAAGGAAGGCAAGGAAATTGCTGGTTTCCTACTGGAACCCATCCAAGGCGAGGCTGGTGTTTACGTTCCCGATGATGGCTACCTGAAGAAGTGCTACATCTTGGGCAAGGCCCTCGGTGGCGGTGTGGTGCCGGTGAGCTGCGTCTTGGCCGACGACGACATCATGCTGAACATCAAGCCCGGTGAGCACGGCTCGACCTTCGGTGGCAACCCGATTGCTGCTCGTGTGTCCATCGCCGCCCTTGAGGTCATCAAGGAAGAGCACCTGATGGAGAACGCCGAGCGTCTCGGTAAGATTTTCCGCGAGGAAATCGGCAAGATCAAGAGCCCGATGATTGAGAAAGTCCGTGGTAAAGGTTTGCTCAACGCCGTGATTATCAAGCCTAAAGACGGCAAAGAGGCTTGGGATGTGTGCCTCAAGATGCGAGACCTCGGCCTGTTGGCCAAGCCCACCCACCAGCACATCATCCGCTTCGCTCCGCCTTTGGTCATCACCGAGGCTGAACTTCGCGAAGCCATCGAAATCATTAAGAAGGCCATTGCATCGTTCGAATGATTTGATGCGTGAATCTCTGCGAAAGCCCGCTTAGTCACAAGCGGGCTTTTTGAGTTATTTAGTGATGTTTTTTTTGCAGGCAATGTTTTTTTTCTCTATTTTTGCATAGGAAAATTAAAACTATGCCACAATGAAAAAAGTATCATTATTTTTAGCAATGATTACCATTGTTTTGTTCAGTGTTTGCTGCGACAAGAACGACAATGCGAAATCCAACAACGAAGAAATGACTATGAATACAACAATGAACGATCTGCTGACGCGCCGCAGTGTGCGCAGCTACACCGACGAAATGCCTTCCATGGAGGTGATTGAAGAAATCTGCAAAGCCGGCACTTATGCGCCTACGGGGATGAACCGCCAAGCACCTGTCATCATCGCCGTCACCAACCGCGATGTGCGCGACCGTTTGAGTAAGCTTAACGCTGCTGTCTTTGGTCCTGATAACGACACAGACCCGTTCTATGGTGCCCCTGTAGTGCTTGTGGTGCTGGCCGACACTACTGCAGCCAGGACATGGAAAGAAGACGGCTCCCTCGTGATGGGTAACCTCCTTAATGCCGCTCATGCAAAGGGATTGGGCTCTTGCTGGATACACCGTGCCAAGGAGGTTTTCGAGACCGAAGAAGGCAAAGCCATCTTGAAGGATGCTGGCATCGAGAACGAGAATCTTGTGGGCATCGGCAACTGCATCATCGGCTATACAGCAGGTGATTATCCCGAAGCCAAGCCTCGCAAGGATAATTACGTTTATTGGATCAAGTGATTGCTATCTGAGGGCTGTGACCTAAACACGCTTTCCACCGCTTCTTCAAGGAGCTGTATAATATGTTACCAAGAGTATCATTTATCGTTCCCATTTATAATGTGGAACCATACGTTGAAGAATGCATTCAATCAGTGATGCGTCAATCCTATGGAGGAATGATTGAATGTATTCTTGTTGATGATTGTGGCACGGATAAAAGTATGGAGATAGCGGAACGACTTGTAGCCGAATATGAGGGACCAATTGAGTTTAGGGTTTTACATCATGAAAAAAACCAAGGCTTATCAGCGGCAAGGAATACTGGGATTGATGTAGCCCGAGGTGAGTATGTTTATTTCCTTGATAGCGATGATTGGATTTCAGACGATTGTATTGAAAGATTGACGCAACCTCTTGGTATTAAACAATATGATTATGTTGTAGGTCATTATGAAAGAGATGGTGGAGATTGGCTTGTTTCTTATCCTGAGGGCGAGTATCATAATTACGGATTGAGACGAAATGGTTACCGTGGAAGAGGTTTGAAAAAAACTTACCGTAAAAAAATCCCTGTCTCTTCTTGTAACAAGTTATTCAGAAAAGCTTTTCTCATAGAAAATCATTTGCTATTTGAAGTAGGAAAAGTCCAAGAGGATTCTATTCTGTCATTCGATTTAGCATGTGTAGAGAGGAAATTTTATGTAGTAAATGCAATCACATATCATTACAGAAGAAGAGAAAACTCTATCTCAACATGCAAAAACCAATTTGTAAAGATTGTAGGTTTGGTCGGTTTTTTTCAAAGTATAAAAGATCGTGTCAAGCAAGATAAATACAAAAGTATCGATGGAATCTATAATCACTATATGTTTTATTTGAAAAAAGTTTTTCGTTGGATTTCAACTGTCGAGATGGATGAAACAACGCTCGCTTATGTACAAAAAGAAACCAAAGGCTTTCTTGATATCATTCCCAACATAAGATACTTGGACAACAAACATGATAGATTGATTTATCTTTTCTGTAAAAAAGATCAGACTTATTTGCGCTATCAATATGTCATGCAGCGATATCCTAATCGGTTATCGGGAAGGATTATAAGGAATTTTTTGAATTTGATTCCTCCGAAGAAAGTAAAACGTTCATAAAAACATATTCTACAGCATCTTCATATTCCTTCAAGGTGTTGGTTTTCTTGATTTTTCGCCAAACCACCTGCGGTTCTTCAAAACTGTTCATCAGATAAGACCACAATTCCTTCATGCGTCCCAATACCTTTGGGCTGCCACCAGCATGGCGAAGGCGGTCGTTATACAGATCGAGGACGTAATTGTGTAGACGGTCGGTTTTCGTCATTGCGAGCGAAGCGCGGCAATCTTTGATTTCCTCCGCTAAAAACGGATTAGCCAGTAATCCCCGACCCAGCATGAATTGGTTCACGGGCTGAATCTCCATACGGATACGCTCAAAGCTTTCTTTCGAAACAATGTCCCCATTATAAACCAAGGGCGCGTTAATATAAGGTATCAATGCCTTGAACCGTTCCACATCAGCTTCGCCTTTATAGAGTTGTTTCCCAATGCGCGGATGGATGATTAATTCGCTCAGAGGAAACTTGTTGAAAATCGGTAAGATGACTTCAATTTCCTCCGGGTTGAAATACCCTAAACGGCACTTCACACTGAATTTGATGTCGATTTTCTCAAAAATCCGCTCCAACATCGTTTCCACCATGTCGGGATAGGGTAGGAGGCCGCAGCCGCGTTTCTTGTTGGCTACTCTTGGAAACGGACACCCCATGTTAAGATTGATTTCCTTGTAGCCCAATTGTTTGCATTGCTTGGCGAAACGCAGAATCTCCTCTGCATCTGTACTGAGGATTTGTGGTGTGAGGGTTTCAACATCATTGCATTTAGGGTCGATTTCCTCGCCTTGCAGGTTCTTGGCGTGGTCCTCTTTGTGTATGCCCGTGAAGAAAGGCGTATAAAACTTGTCGATGCCACCAAAATGCCGCTTGAATACATTACGGAATGGTGCGTCGGTGATGCCTTGGAAGGGGCCTAAAGACAAATGATAGTCGGCGCCGTTCATTTCTTTTTCCTATTGCCGGTGGCTTTCTTGCCCTTGACAAGGTCCAACAAGGTTTTGGCGACAAAGGTGATAAGAAACACAAAGGTGAGATACACCGCGATGCGACTCAAGTAGTCGCCGTGTTTGGCGTAGAAAGTGATTTTGGTGTTGGCTTTCAGCGTTTCGCGGATGGCATCAGGTACCCAGTAATGGGTTTGTTGTAGCACGTCACCGCGCTGGTTGATGAATCCCGAACGTCCTGTATTGGCCGAGCGCGCTATGCATCTGCGGTTCTCGATGGCGCGTAGCTTCGAGAACTCGAAGTGCTGACGATAACCTGGCGTGTGTCCCCACCAGCCGTCGTTGGTGATGACGAATAACAAATCAGCGCCTTTTTTGCAAAACGAACTGACATATTCGCCAAAGGCGGATTCGTAGCAGATGGCTGCGCCAATCTTATGTTCTCCGAAGGTCATCACCTTGGCTTCGGGGTCGCCTTTCAAAGTGCCTCTCGCTATGCCCATCGTGATACTGAAGTTGCGCAAGAAGCCCATCCATTCGGGGATGGCTTCCACGGCGGGCGTGAGCTGCGACTTGTTGCGGTGCTGCATGTGGATGGTATCGATGAGCAGGGCAGAGTTGTGACAATAATAAAAGTGTTTGCCGTCGCCAATATCGCGTGCGGGGAAATCGTCTTCCATGCCTTTGGGTACAAATTCGTAGGTGGTTCCCCCGATGACAAAGGCCATTTGTGGGAAGCGTTGCACATATTCATGCAGGGTTTTCAAGGCACGGACTTGGTCGGTCTCATGCAACCAGATGCCTTCCTGAATTGCTGATTCCGAGCTGACAATGAATCTTGTTTCGGGAGTGATTAATGGCAACGAGTAATTAATGTTGTTTTGGATGACTTGGTCGTAAAACTTCTCGTCAAATTGCTCATTCCATGGGTCGCAATTCTGTTGTACGACGATGACTTCCACATCATTGCCTGTGTCTTTGTAATGCTTGTAGGTGCTTTTGCTGATAAAAATGGGTAGCAAAAGGATAACCAACTCGACACCTATATTAATTAATATGGGTTTCGCCTCTTTCGACTTAAAGAATTGAATAATGTTGGCAATTAATATGTTGACCAATAGAATCCAAAGCGTGCCACCTGCTACGCCCGTGTATTCATACCACTGTACCCATTCCACTTGCATGGAGAACACATTGCCCAAGTTGAGCCATGGCCATTTTACTGCCCACCAGTATGTGAGTAGCTCAAAAGCCATCCAATAGGGGATGAGAATGAAGTTGCCCCAAGGGTTGTTGCACAGTTTTTTCTTCGTGAGGTGAAACATGGAGAACACGATGGCCATGAATATTGCATTGAGTATCCATGCTAATGTTGCGGCAGGGGTGGCGTTCCAAACCCACCATGTTGTGGCTACGTTCCAGATGAAGAAGGCGAGAAATGAAAGCCAAAACATTCTTCCTCGTTCGCCTTGCGCGATGCGACCTTCGATCAATAGAAGTGGGACAAAGCCGATGAATACTAAAGGCGCGATGCCCCATGTGGGCCATGCCGCCGTGAGCAAACCGCCTGCAAGAACTGCCAAAATGGTGCGCAATCCTTTTCCGTTCCGCGTTTCATGCCTTCTTCCCCCTTTTAAGGGGGGTAGAGGAGATACTTTCTTTTTCTTTCCTTTCATATCAAATCTCAAAAATTCGGGCAAAGGTACGATTTTTTGTTTGTAACGCTCATGAGCTCGCTTTTTTTCTCCAAAACAACCTTTTATATCAAAAAAACACCTATTTTTGCACAAATTTTTCGCAAAATGAAGAAAGTATATAAAGTTGCGGGCCATAATTTTGCTGTCATTATGCCTGACGGCGATAGAGCTTGGGAAGCGTTGCAGAGTTATGAACCATTTTTGATAGAAGATTCGGGTAACTATATTTTTACCGCTGAACTGATTGATGAGATGCCTGATACAACTGAAAAGCAAAAAGTGACGACAAACTGTGAAGCTCCTGAGGCACCACGCTTTGATCTTTACGAATGGAGGGGACAATGGTTGTTCGAAGGAGCACCTACTTTTGAGGCTCCGGTGCGGTTATATTTTATTACGGATAAGGCTTTCACTAAAGCGAGATTCCGCATACTTGGCTGCATGAGATTCTCAATCAATTCAATAATAATGTTGATGTATGCTTTTGCAACGGAACGAAAAGACACGCTTATGATGCATTCTTCTGTCACAGTGAAGGATGGGAAAGGCTATCTTTTCTTGGGCAGGAGCGGTACGGGCAAAAGTACGCACAGCCAATTGTGGATTAATAATTTAGAAGGATGTGAATTGCTGAATGATGACAATCCAGTGCTTCGAGTAGAAGAAAATGGAGAAACACACGTTTATGGTTCCCCTTGGAGTGGCAAGACACCTTGCTATCGCAATCTGGATTATCCTGTGGGTGCCATTGTTGACCTCCATCAGGCTAAAGTGAACAAGATTCGCAGACTGTCCATTGCCGAGGCTTACGCCACGATGTTTACGTCTTCCTCTGGCATTAGGTTCCTCAAGGAATTGGCGGATGGAATGCATACCACAACAGAGAAAATAGTCTGCTCTGTTCCGTGCTATTCGTTGGATTGTTTGCCTAATGCGGAGGCGGCTTATTTGTGTTATAAAACAGTGACACAATAATATGGATAGGATTGTCCTACCGAACGATGTGCTTCTGAACGAAGTCGCCCAATTGCTTGGTGAAGGTCGCGAAGTGGTAATGATGACAAAAGGTAGGAGTATGCTCCCTTTCATTCGTGGTGAGGAAGATCACGTCAAATTATGCAAGCCTGATAGCTTGAGGGTAGGCGACATCGTGTTGGCCTATTTTGAAAACCGCTATGTCTTGCATCGTATCATTGCCATCAATGGGAACGAAATTACTTTGATGGGCGATGGCATTTTGAAGGGTACAGAACAAGGAGATCGATCGGATGTGGTTGGTAAAGTGGTTGAAATTATAACGCCTGATAATCGAAAGCACAATCCGGGGAAGGCATGGCTTTGGCGACATACTTTATTTCTCAGAAAATATCAATTGAAAGTCTACAGAAAATGGAATAAATTGAAAAACAAACAATTAAATACAATAAAAAAATGAAAATTAAAAAAGGTTATACGCTTCGTTCTTTAGGCCAAGAGTTTATACTCGTTGTTGAAGGTTTGGACGCAGCGGTAGATTTTAGTCGCATGATTTCGATGAATGAAAGCTCTGCTTTTCTTTGGAAGGAAGTAGAGGACAAGGATTTTGATGCTGAAACGTTGACGAATCTTTTGGTGGACAACTATGACATCGACCGTGAAACAGCCCAAAACGATGTGGCTGCCTTGTTGAAGTCGTGGTCGGCTGCTGGTATCATAGAGGAATGATTATTAATTAATAAGGTATAAGTCATGTTGACTGTCGAACAACAGTATTTTGCATTGCTCCGTGCTGCCCTTTGGGACACGCCGGTATCCATCGATGGTGAAATCGATTGGGAAGCCGTCATGCAAGTGGCTGGGTTCCATAGCAACAATGTATTGATTGCCGATGTGGCTTCAAGGATGCCTGACGGTAACAAACCTTCGCCCGCTAAGCTAGCCAAGATGCAGTCGGTCATGCGCAACAACCTGCTCCACCAGATGCAATTGAGGCAGATTTTATTGCAGGCGGTAAAGCTGTTGCGTGAACATGGCATCGAGCCGGTGGTGCTGAAGGGTTTCGGTTTGGCCTTGCTTTATCCTAATCCCTCTTTGCGTCAGATTGGCGACATCGATCTTTTTATAGGCGTTGCTGATTTCCACGAGTCATGCACCTTACTGCGTTCACTGCCCGGTGGCTACAATTGGGGTGAGGAGATTGATGAGGGCAGGCACTACAACATTGAGTTTGGGCACATTCCTTTGGAAGTGCATCGCGTTAGTGCCGATGTCGAGGATGCCCAACGACAACCTCTTTATTCCGCTATGGAGAAGGACGGTCTACTTGACCATCCACAGCACGTCAAGTACGAGGGCTATGAAATCACCGTTCCATCGAAGGAGTTTGCGGTGTTTTTCACCTTTTTCCATGCATGGCATCATTATTTGAAATCAGGCGTGGGCTGGCGCCAACTCACCGATGTCGCCATGACCCTTCATGCATATTACGGGCAACTCGACCTTGACAAGTTACGTCGATGGCTTACCTCAATGTATGTAATGAAACCATGGCAAACCTTTGGCTATTTGTTAGTCGATTGCCTCGGGCTGCCTCAAGTGGAGTTTCCTTTCTATGATGTCAGATGCAAAAGTCGGGCGCAACGGCTTTACTGTCAAATCATGAAGGATGGTAATTTCAAACGTACAAATACTTTCAAGCGCAAAAAGCCCAAGAGCCGTTTATGGCACAAAGTACATGCTTTTATTGGCATATTCGTCGATTTTTTCCATTGTGTTGGCGTGTTTCCCTCAGAGGCTTTTCGCGAGTGGTGCAATGAGATTCAAATTGGCTTTGGAAAAAATTTTCAAAAAAAATGATTTTTTTGCGCGTCGTATGAATTAATTGTCTATTTTTGCAGCGTCAAACAGTGTGAAAAGAAACACAAACTAATAACTAATCAACAAAAGTCTAACAAATTAAAAAGTAAACAAAATGAAAAAAATGAACAAAATGTACGAAGCTCCCAAAGCTGAAGTGGTTGAGCTGAACGTGAACAAGGATTTCATGCAACAACCTTCTGACTGGAATGCTAGTTCCTATACCTCAACAGATTGGGGTGATTAATCCTTAATGCGACAGAAATTGTTAAACCAAAAAAAGTTCTAAAGAAAAAATGAAAAAAGTATTGAAATGTATGGGCATGATGGCGTTGGTCGCTTTGGTCTTCACCTCATGCAAAAAGAATGAAACAACACACCACTCTTTCCGTTTCAACGCTCCAGAATTCACTTCCAGATCGTTTGACGAGGAAAGGCTCTATATTGATGATCAGTTTAAGGGTCATTTTGAGCAAGGTGATGTTTGTATGCTTTTCAACATCAACGAAGAGATTCCTACCAAGAGCCATGCCGCTTTGTACGGTGCTACTGAATCTGGCGTTACCAATGTGCCATTCGTGAATATTGGCTATGGTGAAGTCGGTGAGGATATGATGGATGGTTACTATGCTTTCTATCCTGGTGGTGTTGGCCACATGATTACTTATCTTTACAATGGCGAAAACAAGTGCAAGTTCTATGTTGCTCCTGAGCAAAAGTATCGTCCAAATTTGGTTCCTAAAGATGCTATGTATAATGCAGCTAAAGGTTTAGATGATACGCATTTGATGTATGGTGAAACTCACTTTAATTTCGAACCTATCTGTGGTGTTCTTGCCCTGATGCCCTTTGAAAATGTCGCTAATCCGAGAACCATTAAGAAGATTGAAGTCGTTGACAACGGTTTCAACCTGAGCGGTTTGGTCGAGTTGATTATCCCCGAAGTGGATCCTGTAGAAATGATGACCCTCTTCAGAAATTTCAATCCGAACAATTCTTCTTATATGGCTCAATTGGAGGCCTATAAGAACAGAGTGGGTTACAATGTGACTGGTGAAACAATCTATAACATGCTCACTGGTGAAAATGACACCTATGTAAAGGGCAATCGCATGACCTTGAAAGTCCAGGATGGTGAACAAGCTGCTGTCCAAATGGGTAAGACAAGGAACACTACTCCTGTTTTCAACATTGTGTTGCGTCCTTTAGCCTGCATGTATGGTTTCCAACTCATCTTCACGTTTGATGATGATACCACTGCAACCAGGACCTATACCGCTAATCCCGATAGGAAGATTGTTCCTGGTCAAGTAGCTTATATGGGCGTGAACTTGGAAGGTTATTAATTCTTATCAAGTAAAGTAAGTTTAATTAATGCAAAAAGCACCTCCGAAAGAGGTGCTTTTTTTATGCCTAATTACTAATCGTCAACCGGCTGCCGTCATAAGTGGTGTGGTATTGGATTAGGGGATAGATTGTTGTGCCGTCGGTGGGGAAGTTGGGAACCATGTCTGGCTCGCGGATGATGATTTGTCCATTCAGGATGTTGTAGTATGCATTGTTGCAATGGTCGACGACAAAGGGGAAATCCACAACCATTCGCGTGGTGTTGCCTTGGCTGTCGGTGCAGGCATCGGGTTCGTTGGGCGGCAAGCGGTCGTAGGCCAAGAACTCCGTGTCGCTCATGCGGTAGACGATGATACCCCGACTGGTGCTTTCCACGTCGGAGGTGATGTAGAGCCAACCGCTCACGAAGTTCAACTCCTGGTATTGCATGGTGTTGGGGTAAATGGTAACCGATGTCGGCAGGATCGGCCGATTGGGATTTTGGGGACTGGGCGTGCATCCATGGATGAAAGGTTGGAGCCCCATTAATATTAATAGGTGTAGTTTTCTGTTTTTCATAATAACAAAGAAACGCAATTTTTCGCAAAATAGTGTTGCTACGACAGAAAAATGTTACATTTGCATCCAAAATAACCTATAATGAAGAAACGAATTAATGTAATAGCGTGCCTGTTGTCCCTGTTGTTGCTGTTTGGCTCGTGTGCTTCTTCCAAGTCGCGGGCCATGCGTAAGGCAGAACGCCAACTTGAGCAACAGGAGCGTCAGTCGAAGAAGCAATACGACAAGGCCAAGGAGACGCACTACAAGCGTCAGGCGAAGAAAACGAAGCGGATGATCCAAAAAGACAGGCGTCGTGCCGAGCAAATGAGGCGCCGACAGCGAAGTAATCCCTTCTTTTCATCCTGAACAGATATAAAACGCCTCTGTAGCTAAAAAAATGCGATTGAAGCGGCAAAAAATCTCATTGAAGCGTATTTTTACAAATGACTGAAAATCAAAAATATAAACAACCGAAACAAAAATTCGGAAAGAAAAAAATGCGAAAAACGCATATTTTTCTTGCGTACTTTGAAATAAGGTTGTAATTTTGACGACTTTTAATGCACAATTATGCACCAAACAAAGTAGTATTACATAAAATTACAAGGTATGTTTAAAAATTTACTAATGACCCTTGCCGTTGTTTTGGCCGCCTGCACGATGACCATGGCACAAGCGCAAGGAAGACTCAAAGGCAAGATTACCGATGACACAGGAGAACCGGTACCATTTGCAAACGTCATTGTTGAAAAAGGCGGAACACAAGTGGGAGGAACCTCCTCTGACTTTGACGGTAATTATGACATCAACCCGATTCCTCCGGGAACGTATGACCTCAAGGCGAGCTGCATTGGCTACAATGCCTTCATTGCGAAGAACATTGTGATTCCGGCCAACAAGATCACCTTCTACGACTTCAAGATGGCCAGTGGAGCTATCAACATTGGTGAAGTCACGGTTGTCGACTATGAGATTCCTCTGATCTCAAAGGACAACACTACACAAGGCGCTTCCATCACCTCTGAAGAAATCGCCAAACTGCCTGTGCGTTCGGCAGGTCGACGTTATCTTGGGTGGTACGCCTGCTATGTACGGTGACGCCATGGGCGGTATCATCAACATGACCACCAAGGGCCCCAGCCGTACTTGGGGTGGCGGTATCGAAGCCGAGTATTCGGTCGACGGTTACGGCCACGGCCGCTTGGGTGGTAGCTTGCAAGGACCGCTCATCAAGAGCAAGAAGAACGACCAGGAAGCCCTCCTCGGCTTCTTCCTCGCTTTTGATATCACGCGCAACAAGTATGGCTACAGCTCCGCTGTCGGTTACTGGCGTGCCAAGGACGAGTATATGGATTATATCAGGACAAATCCTCTGACCATCGGCGTCGGTACCAATGCCACTGCCGCTTACACGACGAGAGACGACCTGTTCCAAACCCGTTTCCTCAAGAATTCGACCAACCAAAGCATTAACTTGACGGGTAAGATCGACGTTCGTACTGGCAAGACTACCAACCTCACCATTGGTGGATCGATGGTCATGTCAAGTGGTCACTATCCTGATAGCCGCAGACATTATTTCTTCAATACAGACAAGAACTATCTGTCCAAATCGGGCACCTATCGTGGCTATATCCGTTTTACCCAACGTTTCCCCAGCGATCCTGAGAGCACTTCGTTGATTTCCAACGTGTACTACAGCATCCAGGCCGACTATTCGCGCTACACCAGCGAATGGGGCGACCCCGACCTGTGGAACAACATCTTCGCCTATGGCAACTTGGGTAAGTTCACCACCCATAGGGCTCCCAACTTCCACTTCCAATCGACGTCTGTCGACTCGGTGTTGGTCAATGGCGAATACAAGAACCTCAGCAATGTCTTCGTGTTGGATAACTACTACGACACCTTGGTGACATTCACCCCCTCCAGGTTCAACCCTGACTTGGCCACTTACGCCAGCAACTACTTTGAACTGTATAAGGACTATGGTGCTGCGGGTTACTACGACAACCTCTCCAACATCATGTTGAACAACGGTCTGATTAACGGTATGTCGCCCAACTATGTCTATGGCATGTATGCAGTGCCGGGCACCATCCAATCGGCTTACGGAAAGGCTGTCAACGACCAGATTGCCGTGAACGTCAACGGTTCATTGACCTTAGGTAGAGGCGACAACTCTCACGATATCAAGTTGGGCTTCCAGTATGAACAGCAAAACAACTCGCAAATGTCATACAGCTCCAACTATTGGGATCTGATGCGCGACATGACCAACTTCCACATCAGAGAGCTCGACTTGAGCAAGCCTTATGCTAATGCTTACGACGGCCACGCCGATACGGTGCTGTATCACAGACTGTATGACGAGCAGAGCCAATACACTTTCGATGCCCGTCTGCGTCAATCCATCATCACCAGCGACGGTACGAGACTGCCTGTGAATGGTACGGAGTGGATCCTCATCGATACTTACGATTTCGACAACAATACCATTATGTATTATGATGAAGAAGGCAAAATGCAGATGGGTAAGGTTGAAGGTGGCCTCGATATGAGCATGTTCGGTGCCGACGAGTTGACCCGCGACGGTAACTTCTCGGTGTACTACTATGGCTACAGCTACGATGGCCATACCAAGTATTCTTTGACCGAACGTCCTTCACTTTCCGACTTCTTCAACAAGACCGATGATGAAGGTGTCTTCACCCGTCCAATTGGTGCCCAACAGCCCATCTACATTGCCGGTTACATCCAAGACAAATTCGCATTCAAAGACCTGATCTTCAACATCGGTGTTCGTGTCGACCGTTTCGACGCCAACCAGATGGTGCTGAAAGATCCTTATATTTTGTATGATTATTATACCGTTGGCGATTTGGCTGAAAACGGCCGCATTTGGCTGGAAGACGCTCAAACTTGGGCTAATGTTCCGGACAACATTGGTAACGACTATGCCGTTTACGTCAACAAGCTGACCGAAAAGACCGCCGTTGTGGGTTATCGTAAAGGCAATACTTGGTACAACGACCTGGGTACTGAAATCGCCGACCCGAGTGTTCTCGACATGGGTACAGGTGTCACGCCTTGGCTCAAGGACAAGTATGTTGAAAAAGAGAACCAAGTGGTCGACATCAACTCCTTCAAGGATTACGATCCCGCTTGGAGCGTCATGCCTCGTATCTCCTTCTCCTTCCCGATTTCCGACGAAGCCTTGTTCTTCGCACACTATGATGTGTTGACCCAGCGTCCTACCAGTGCCTTCTACTGCAGCCCGCTGTATTACTTGCGCTTTACTGACCTTTCGGGAACGATTGCCAACCCCAACCTGAGACCTTCACAGACCATTGAGTATGAACTCGGTTTCACTCAGAAGGTGACCAACACTTCGTCAATGACGATTTCGGCCTACTACCACGAGTTGCGTAACATGATCCAGATGTACCGTTTCAACGGTGCTTTCCCCAAGGGCTACAACTCTTACAGCAACCTCGACTTCGGTACCGTCAAGGGTGTGACCGCCAGCTACGACATGCGTCGTACAAAGAACGCCCGTATCCGTGCGAGTTACACTTTGCAGTTTGCCGACATGACCGGTTCGTCCACCTCAACGGCTGCCGCTTTGATTGCCGCTGGTGTGCCTAACTTGAGATCCACCTTCCCGACCAATGCCGACCGTCGTCACAGCTTCAACCTGACGCTCGACTATCGTTTCAGCATCGGTAAGGACTATGACGGTCCTACCATCGGTGGCGTCCAATTCTTGTCCAACACTGGTTTCGCTCTGCAAGTCAATGGTGGTTCGGGTACGCCTTTCACCGCTGCTCGTAAAGTGTCGTCACCCATCTCGGGCGGCAACAACTTGCTCCAAGGCACCTACAACGGTTCCCGTATTCCTGCCTCGTTCCGTTTCGACCTCCGTGTCGACAAGGACTTCAACTTCACCATGGGTGGCAAGGAAGAAGGCAAGAAGGGACGCGATGCTTTCATAAACGTGTATCTGCAAGTGCTGAACCTGCTCAATTCAAAGAACATTGTTGGTGTGTATAACGCTACTGGTAACCCCAACGACGACGGTTACCTCTCAGCACCCGAATGGCAGAATGAAATCAATGCCCAGATTGACCCGCAGGCCTACATCCAAATGTATGAGCTCTATGTCAACGCTCCTGGCAACTATTCGATGCCTCGTCACATCAGAGTTGGTTTGAGCTTCAATTTCTAATAGGAGAGAATATTCATAACGAAAAATTACTAGTATTATGAAGAATATATTTCGATTTTTGTTAGCGGCGCTGCTCATTGTTGGCGCTGTGACTCCCGGAAAGGCTGAAATGTACAAGTATGGGCAAACTGACGGCAACGGCCAGCGCGCCCAGACTGCAGCTGGATGTACGCCTTCGTCATCTTTCGAATGGCTTGACATCAACAATGTCAGGACCCGTATCAATGCGGGTGGTGACATGTGGTGGGATCTACCTTCGGGAACGGGTTCCAAGTATTTCATCCCAGCCAATGGCTCGGCCACTTCACTGTATGCCGGTTCGCTGTGGATTGCTGGTGTCGACGTCAACAACCAGTTGAAGTGCGCCGCTTTGCGTTTCCGTCAGGTAGGTAACGACTACTACACTGGCCCTCTGACCGTCGATGGCAGGGCCTCCATCACCCCTGAAACCTGCGCCAAGTGGGATAAGATCTTCAAGATCACCCGCGCCGAGGTGGATGAGTTCCTCAGCCATTGCGACCCGGTAACGCACGTACCTGAACAAGGTTATGAGATCCCGACCATCATCAAGAATTGGCCCGCTATGCGTGCCGACGACGATCCGGAAGGCATTGCCAAATATCTGGCTCCCTTCTACGATGCCGACGGTGATGGTGAATATCATCCCGAAAATGGTGACTATCCTTACTACGACATCACCAACGAACTCTGCCACACCAAAATTCCGACCATGGAAGAAGAGAGTCAGGGAACGATGTACGGCTCCATCTTAGCCGACCAGGTGCTGAAAGGCGACCAAACCTTGTGGTGGATTTTCAATGATAAAGGTGCTTCCCACACTGAATCCAAAGGTCAGGCCATTGGTATCGAAGTGCGTGCCCAAGCTTTCGCTTTCGCCACGAACGACGAAATCAACAACATGACCTTCTACAGCTACGAAATCATCAACCGTTCCACTTACACCTTGACTGGTACTTACTTCTCGCCTTGGACTGACGTTGACCTCGGCTATGCCAAGGACGACTATGTGGGCTGCGATGTTGGCCGTGGTCTCGGTTACGGTTACAATGGTGCCTACATCGATGGTAGTGGTGAACCTGAAGCATACGGTGCCCAGCCTCCGGCGATCGGTATCGACTTCTTCCAAGGCCCTTACATGGACCCCGATGGACTCGATAACCCCAAGTACACCTACCAAGTTGAAATTGACCATTACGAAATTGTTCCTGGAACTAACGACACTATCTTCTATTATGATACCATTAGCCAGACCCAAGTGGTCGACTTCAGCATCAATGGCGTGAACTTCGGCAATGGCATCATCGACGACGAACGTTTTGGTATGCGCCGTTTCGTGTATCACAACAACAGCTCTGCTGATAACGGTGACCCCGAGACTGCTCCTGAATACTATAACTACCTGCGTGGTATTTGGAAGAATGGTGCCAAGATGCGTTATGGTGGCGATGCTTTCGCCGACAACACTGGCATCGTTGGTCCTGAATGCGACTTCATGTTCCCTGGCGATTCTGACCCGTGGAACTGGGGTACCGGCGGTAATCCTCCGGCGGGCGGCTTCAACACAAATGGATTATATTGGACAGAGGAACAGTGCGGCAATGCACCTAATGACCGTCGTTTCATGCAGTCGGCTGGCCCCTTCACCTTGGAACCAGGTGCTGTGAACTACATCACCTTCGGTGTGCCGTGGGCTCGTGCCACTTCTGGCGGTGCCTGGGCTTCTGTTGAACTGTTGCGTGTGGTCGACGACAAGTGCCAAGCCTTGTTCGACAACTGCTTTAAGGTTATCGACGGCCCCAGCGCTCCTGATTTGACCATCCGCGAGCTCGACCAAAAGCTCATCATCTATCTGTCGAACGGTACGCTCTCCAACAACTACAAGGAAAGCTACATCGAGCTTGACCCCGAAATCCCGACGGGTAGAACTGAAGAGATTCTGACGGCCAGAGATACTACTTGGTATATCAGCAGTGAAGGCGACAGTATCTATCAAGTCCATGAGGAATTTGATGATACCACCTATGTTTACGACAGATACTATCGTTTCGAAGGTTACAAAGTGTATCAATTGGCCAACGGCGAGGTGGGTGCCGATGAGTTGAGCAACAACGACAAGGCCCGTCTGGTGTTCCAGTGCGACGTGCGCAACAACGTGGGTCGTCTGCTCAACTACGAATTTGACGAGGCATTGCAAGCCAACGTGCCGAGTTTGAAGGTGAACGGCGGCGATGCAGGTATTACCCACAGCTTCGTGCTTACCGAGGATGCGTTCTCAACGAGCGACAACCCGAGATTGGTCAACCATTCTCCTTATTATTTCATGGCTGTTGCTTATGCCTACAACAACTATTTACCCTACAACCAGGAAGACGCTCTTGGCCTGTTAGGTCAGAAGAAGCCTTACCTCGAAGGTAGAAAGAACATCCAAGTGTACACCGCTGTTCCGCACAAGATTGTGAACGGTACTGTCCTTCAATCCTCATACGGCGACAGCCCTGCGATTACCCGTGTTACTGGTGTCGGCAATGGTTTCAACGAACTTGAGCTGAGCAAGGCCACGATTGACGAAATTATGAGCAAGCCTATGGCCAATGATTTGACCAACCGCTTTGGTAACCCCAATTATCCTGCCTGTTATCATCCCACGTATGCAGCTGGCTACGGCCCCGTTGCAGTGAAGATTGTCGACCCGCTGAATGTGAAGACGCATAGCTACGAGCTGGTGTTTGATGACATGTTCAAGCAGTATACACACAATATTACCAATCAGACTGATATTAGAGGTGACTCGGCTGCTCGTATGGTCAACAACTGGTATTTGATTGACAAAACCGACAATGATACCATTTATAGTGACACGACTACGATTTACGAGAACGAACAGCTGTTTATTGAACGCGGTATCTCTATCAGCGTGGCACAGGTCTACGAAATTGGACGTATCTGGGTAGGTCAGTATTATGATAAAGGTAATGATGGCGTTGAGTGGCATGACTACGAAACCGTGGTTGCCAAGAACAACGGTGTGATTACTTCGACCATTGAGTTTGAAGATCCGAGTAGTCAATGGTTGAGTGGCATCCGTGATATTGACGTGCCGAATTCATTCCTGAACTGGATTCGTTCTGGAACGTATGTCGATATGGATGACGCTAACAATAACGACTACGCCATGTCGTCCGACAAGTACAACAAGGGCTCCAGCAAACCTTGGGACCCGAACGAGAACTTTGAGAAGATTGCCAACCGTTCGTTTGCTCCGCCAGTCCTCGCTACCGCATGGAAGCACGGCACTGCGAGTAATCCTGGCCCGGTGTATCCTAATTCGCGTGTCGACTCCACGATTAAGTTGTCCAGTAGTGTCGATATCGTGTTTACTGCCGACAAGAGCAAGTGGTCCCGTTGCCCCGTCATTGAGATGGGTTTGGACAAGAATCTTAATGAGAATGGTGTTGACCGTTTCTTCTTGCGTAAGCATGCATCTATTGACAAGGACGGCAATCCTTATACCATCAAGGATGAGAACAACAACGACATTCCGTTCAACCTTTGGAATCAAGGAGCCAATGCTAACTATGTCAGTAGCAACGAAGAAGATGCCAACTTCATTTCACCTATAGGCATGGGTTGGTTCCCAGGATATGTCATTGACATTGAGACTGGCGTTCGTTTGAACGTGGCTTACGGTGAAGACTCATACTTGTCAGACCTCGGTGGCCGCGACATGATTTTCAACCCTGCCAAGGTTCAGAAGGTTACGGCCGAAGACGCTTCGGGCTTGCTGCAAGAGTATGACCCGGCCATTTTCCGTGGCGCGAACAGCGATGCTGTGTTTGGCGGCAAGCACTTCCTCTACATTTGGCGTATGGACTCCTTATCGATGCCTAGTTCGGCACCTTGGAAACAAGTGAAGAACTATGGTTATGACGGTGGTGAGTTGTTGTTCCGCACGTTGGATACCGTTCAAAACATGACTAACAATACGTATGCTAAGAACACGCTTTTGAACCTCTATAAGATGGTCATGTGGATTGGTATGCCGATGGGTGTTGAAGGTTATGACTGGTTGCCAGAAGGCAACGAATGCCGCATCCGTATCCGTTTGGCCAAGCCTTATGCTCCTGGCTACGGTATGGCTCTGCAGGAAGAGAATCCAGATTTGTATGATCCTACCAACGTGAATATGAATCCGAAGTACACCTTCTCCATTGAAGGCTGGGATCCTATCGAAAACGATGCTGAAAAGACGGAGAAAGATCTGAACCTCATCACGGTGGTGCCCAATCCTTACTATGCCTACAACGCATACGAAGGCAATGCACTGACCAACAAGGTGAAGATCATCAACCTGCCCAACAAGTGTATCGTTTCGATCTACACGCTGAGTGGAACCAAGGTGCGTCAGTTCCGTAAGGACAATGAAACAACGAGTATTGAATGGGATCTCACGAACTTTGCCAATACGCCTGTGGCCAGCGGCTTCTACTTGATTCATATCAAGGATTTGACCAGTGGCGGCGAGCGTACCATCAAGTTCTTTGGTGCCATGCGTCAAGTTGACCTGAACACATTCTAAATAATGTAATTGCTAACCGTAAATAACTTATCATCATGAATAAATCATTTAGATATATCGTCTTGAGCTTCGTAGTCCTTTTAGGATTAAGTGCTCCTCAAGCATTTGCAGGAAATAAAGACCGTTCAGGACAAGCAGGCGCTTCCGAGCTGTTGATTAACCCTTGGGCCGCTACATCGGGCTGGGGTAATGCAGGCATGTCGTTCGTTCATGGCGTTGATGCCATCTTCGGCAACGTGGCAGGCATCGGCTCGTGCCGCACCCTGGATGTGAACTTCACCCACACCTGGTGGCTTCAGGGCGTGGGCAACGACACCCGCATCTCCTCGTTCGGTTTCTTGGCCCGCGTGGGCGAATCGAGCGTGTTGGGTCTGTCGTTAATGTCGTTCAGCATCGGTGAAATCCCGATTACCACAGTGGGTAACCCCGATCCTAATACCCTTGGTACTTACAAACCCAACCTGATGAACATCAACTTGGCTTTCAGCCATGCGTTCTCTCACAGCATCAGTGGTGGCTTCAACTTGAAGGTCATCAGCGAGTCCATCAAGGATATGAGTGGTGTTGGTATCGCCCTTGATGCCGGTATCCAGTATGTCACTGGTCCTTTCGACAACGTCCACTTCGGTATTACCCTGAAGAACATTGGACCCACCATGAAGTTCTCTGGTGACGGTCTTTCCCTCAGGGTGTTCATGGACAATTCCAGCAACCAGCAGTTCACCATGGTGCAGCGCGTCGACGACTTCGAATTGCCCACCCAGTTGAGCATTGCTGCTGCCTACGACTTCCTGTTTGCCGAAACCAACAGAATCACCATTGCTGGTAACTTCTGCTCCAACTCCTTCACCAACGACCAGTTCATCCTTGGCTTGGAGTACGGTTGGAAAGAGATGTTCTTGCTCCGTGTCGGCTATACCTATGAAAACGGTATCTGGTCGAAGAATGGCATTCTGTACGACGACGGTTGCATGAATATCAACAGAGGTCTCAGTGCTGGTCTGTCCATCGACGTGCCGATCTCGAAGAAGGAAAACGCCTTGAGATTTGCTCTTGACTATTCCTATAGAGATACTTACACCTACGGTGGCACCCACAGCGTCGGCTTGAGAATTATTTTCTAAAACTGGTCGCAGTTCGGAAATAATTCGTATCTTTGCAGTCGCAAACCAAAAGAAGACCCTTATTTCGGTAAGGGTCTCCTTTTTTGACGCTTTTTTTGAACAAAAACTAATGTCATGTCAGAAATCAAATACTTTACCCCAGAAGGGTTACAGAAACTGAAGGACGAACTCGACGACCTGATTCTTCGCGAGCGTCCGCGCATCGTGCTCGCCATTCAGGAAGCACGCGACAAAGGCGACCTCTCTGAGAATGCAGAATATGATGCAGCCAAAGAGGCACAAGGCCTGCTTGAAGCCAAAATTGCTGAATTGCAAGACCTGATTTTCAATGCCCGCATCCTCGACGAGTCGAAGATGGACAACTCGAAAGTGTTGCTCTATTCGACGGTGAAAATCAAGAACACCAAGTCGGGCATGATAATGACTTACGCTATCGTGCCTGAGAAGGAAGCCAACTTTAAGGAAGGCAAGCTTTCCATCAATTCGCCCATCGGTCAAGGCCTGTTGGGAAAACAGGTAGGCGAAGTTGCCGAGATTCAAGTGCCAGCCGGCAAGGTTCATTTTGAAATCATCGAAATCACCCGTTAACCCCTAAGTATTATGGCTACAATTTTCTCAAGAATCATTCAAGGCGAAATCCCTTGCTATAAGATTGCCGAAAACGAGCGTTTCTTCGCTTTCCTGGACATCAATCCCGTGATGAAGGGCCACACTTTGGTGGTGCCCAAGCACGAGGACGACTACATTTTCAACCTCGACGACGACGAAATCGGAGCCATGATGGTCTTTGCCAAGAAAGTGGCCAAGGCCATCGAAAAGGCCGTGCCTTGCAAGCGCATCGCTGTGGCTGTCATCGGATTGGAAGTGCCACATGCCCATATCCACCTCATTCCCATCACACAAGAAGGCGACATGGACTTCAAGAAGGAACATGCGCATCTGAGCGAGGAGGAATTCCTTGAGGTGCAGAAACGCATCGTGGAGAACCTTTGATGCATTTTCTTTGCACGCTGAAATCGCGGAACCATGGGAAGCAAAGCGATGCTAAGTTTCTCACGATTCTGCGATTTCTGCGTGAAATAGCTTAGGGTAATCGGAATTTTGAGTATTTTTGCGCATAATAATACCCTTAACATGAGAAAGCTCCTTTTCTTTACAACCTTGCTTCTGTGCGCAATAGGTGCATTTGCACAGAATTTCGACCTGCCCTGCGGCAACCTCAACTATAAGCCTGAGGTGCAGACCGTGTTGCTCTATGCCGACGGCAACCAACTGAACGATCCGATTATCCCATTGGAAGACATGATGGGCCGCCTGACCCTGTCGTTTGACGTTATCGACGGAGAGGGAGAAGTGCTCAACTACACCTTCATCCATTGCAGTCATGATTGGCAACCCACTGACCTTCAGCGGATGCAATACGCATCGGGTTTTGAATCCGACCGGTTGGACGACTACGCATTTTCGCGCAACACCTTGATAGAATACGTCAACTATCAGATCACGTTTCCGCGCGAGGACATGATGCCCCTCATTTCGGGCAATTATTTGCTCATCGTCTATGGCGACGATTTTAACGACCTGTATTTCACCCGCCGTTTCATGGTGGTGGACGAAAAGGCCCAGGTGAACGCCACGGTGCCGCGCTATCCCGATGATTTGACCCTCACCGATACGCACCAGCAACTCAATGTGAGAGTGAATGTGTCGAATTATCTGACGGGCAACACCCAGCAATACAGCCACTTGACCATCCGCCAAAATGGTCGCTGGGACAATGCCGCCGTGGGTTTGAAGCCCACCTACGTCTATCCCGACTACATCTCGTTTGAGCATCATCCCCAGACCGTTTTTGAGGCTACCAACCAATACATACGTTTCAATACCAGCAACTTCTATTTCCAGTCGGAGAATTTGGCCCACATCCGCCAGACCGACGAGAGCTTCGAAATCGACATCATTACCTGTGAATCGAGGGCGAGGATGGCTTACAGCTCGTATGAGGACATTCATGGAGAAAAATTCGTCTATGTGGAGAACGAAAACCTCGACAATTCGACCGAAGCCGACTATTGCCGCGTCAATTTCTTTTACAAGAGCGAGATTCCACTGACCCATGAGGACATCTACATCATGGGCGCACTCAACGATTGGCGTTTCGACGAAAGCAACAAGATGACTTACGACTACAAGTTGCGCGGCTACACCTGCTCGATGGTGCTCAAGCAGGGCTATTACAATTTCATGTTCGTCACCATCGACCGCAGCACATACGAAATCAAAACCGACCTGACGATGGGAAACCATTGGGAAACCAACAACGTCTATAAGTTGTATTTCTACTTTTACAACGCCATCAAGGGCTATGACGAGTTGATTGGTTATGCCACGGTGAATTCACATTAAGTTTCACGCTGATTGTTTTTGTTATGGATTGTCTCACGCAGAACTTGTAGAATACGCAGAACCTGACGGATCGAAAATAGGCGGCGCATTGCGATTCCCATAATTCAGCGTATTCTGCGTGCAAAAAAATATCTTCCCATGAGCGACTCCCGAATTACACTTTTCGCTGAAGTATTGTTGCCGATACCGGTGCCGGGCACTTTCACCTATCGCGTTCCGTTTGCCTTGAATGACCAAGTGCGCGTGGGCCAAAGGGCGGTGGTGCAGTTCGGCAAGACCAAAATCATGTCGGGACTGATTATTGATTTGACGGAGCAAGTGCCGTCGGTGGAAGTCAAATTCTTGATGGATTTGCTTGACGACCAGCCGATTGTGAACGAAAAGCAGTTGAAGTTTTGGGACTGGGTGAAGAACTACTATATGTGTCATCTTGGTGAGGTGATGCAGACCGCGTTGCCTTCCGCCTTGAAATTGAGTAGCGAGACAACGGTCGCTCTTTCGCCTGATTATGTGCTTGATTCCGTGTCGCTTAACGATTTTGAGTACATGATAGTGGAAGCCCTGCAAATCAAACCGAAAATTGCCATCAGTGAGGTGAGCAAAATCATCGGCTTCAAGAAAGTGATGCCGCTTGTACATTCGATGATGGAAAAGGGCATCCTTGTGATGGAAGAAGAACTGAACGAGAAGTACAAGGCTAAGTATGAGCGTTTTGTGCGACTTTCGGCAGCATACCGCGACGAAGCGAAAGTGCATGAATTAATGGATAATTTGACCAAAAAAGCCTATAAGCAACTCGAAGTTTTACTTTCTTTCATTTCCCTCGGCGGCGATGCCGACAACGACATCATGGCCAAGGCTTTGCTGCAAAAGGCCAACGCCAACTCCACGATATTGAAAAACATGGCCGAGAAAGGCATTTTCGAAGTCTACGAGCGCAAGGTCAGCCGATTGAAGGAATTCAAGGTGCAGACCGAGGTGGACAGCATACAACTCACTGAGGCACAACAGAAAGCCTATGGTGAAATCAAGGCGGGATTTGAGGAAAACAAGCCCGTTTTGCTTCATGGTGTTACTTCCAGCGGCAAGACAGCCATTTACATCAAGCTCATCAAGGAAGCGATTGATAAAGGAAAGCAAGTATTGTATTTGTTGCCTGAAATTGCGCTGACTGCACAGATTATCAACCGCTTGAAGGAATATTTCGGCGACAGGTTGGGTGTGTATCATTCGCGTTATGGCAACAATGAGAGGGTAGAGGTGTGGGAACAAGTGCGCGATTTCGGACAGACGCAATCATCGAAGCATCAGATTATTATCGGTTCACGGTCGGCAATTTTCCTGCCTTATTCCGATATTGGCCTCATCATCGTTGACGAGGAACACGACAGCAGCTTCAAGCAAATCGACCCAGCGCCGCGCTACAACGCCCGCGATGCTGCCATTGTGCTGGCCGCTATGCACAAGGCGAACGTTATATTGGGCTCAGCCACACCGTCTTACGAGAGTTATTACAATGCCTTGAACGGCCGCTACCACTTGGTGGAAATCATGGAGCGTTTTGGAGGTGTGCAGATGCCCGAAATCATCCTCAGCGACATGCGCGTAGAACGACGACGCAGGACTATGAAGGCCGACTTCGGCAGCACCTTGCTTGATGCGATGAAAGAGACTTTGGACGAGCACAACCAGACTATTTTGTTCCAAAACAGGCGCGGATTTTCACTGCGTTTGGAGTGCGACGAGTGCCATTACGTGCCACAATGCATCAATTGCGACGTGAGCTTGATTTATCACAAGAGCCAGAACGTGTTGCGTTGCCATTATTGTGGTTACACGACTTCTGTGCCGATGGAGTGTCCCGTTTGCCACAGTGCCAATATCCGTATGCACGGCTTTGGTACTGAGAAGATTGAGGAGGATTTGAGCCTTGTCATGCCCGAAGCTAAAGTTGCTCGCCTCGACCTTGACACCACGCGCTCGAAAAACGACTACCAGAGCATTTTGGAAGCGTTTCAGGACAAGGAAACCAACATCCTTGTAGGTACGCAGATGGTCACTAAAGGCCTCGATTTCGACTCGGTGAAGGTGGTGGGCATACTCAATGCCGACAACATGCTTTCTTTCCCCGATTTTCGCGCCCATGAACGCAGTTTCCAACTGATGGCGCAGGTGGCGGGTCGTGCGGGCAGAAAAGGCAAGCAGGGCAAGGTCATTATCCAGACTTACGAGCCGGCGCATCCCGTGCTTCAAGATGTGTTGCGCAACGATTTCCGTGGACTTTATGAGAAACAGATGGTCATCCGTCGGCAGTTCGGTTATCCTCCGTTTTATCGCTTGATACTCATTCGGTTGAAGCACAAAGACTACCAGAAACTCAATCCTGCTGCGGCGGAGTTGGCCTCGATGCTACGACCCATTTTCAAGCAAGATTTGCTCGGGCCGGAATACCCTGTTGTTTCAAGGGTCAAGAATCTGTATATCAAGCAGATGATGGTGAAGTTTCGACGCGACTATAATACACAGAAGGTGAAGGAGCTGATTGCGCAACAAATCCGTCTTTTTCAGCAAAACTCTGATTATAAGGCCGTTCAGGTGCAGGTGGATGTGGATCCGATGTGATTTGTTTATTGCTCCAAACTACACTTTTCAATATAAATTTGGGGTTGAAAACTACACTTTTCAAAGTTATCTGATTTTTCAAAGGCAGCAATATCGGCTTTTTCCATGCCGTTTTTGACAATGCGCAAGGATAACGGCGTTTTGCAACAATTTGGTGCACCAATTGGTGGTCCACAAAATGGTGTACCAAATCAAATTTGCATACTAATTAATTGATTATCATTTTGTTATTTGCACCATTCCTTGGTGAACCATAGTTGAAAAACAGGGTCTGCAAATACGATTCCAGCGGGCGAGGACTCTATCAATTCTTTTTGTGTCAAGACAGACTTTATTTTGGAAACATTGGATTTTGAGCCTAAATCATAGAGGTTTAGCACCGTTTTTGATCCGAAATTGGCGTTTGTGCCGTTGGCGAGGGCTTTCAGGAAATTCATTTGATAGGCCGTCAATCCGTCCAATTGTTGCAGGAATAGCAGTGAGTTTTGGTTCAGCAAATCTTCAACAGCCAATTCAAGGGTTTGTTCGGTGACGACATCAGTGGCATTCAGCATCACATTCGAGGCCAATTGTTGCACATACGACGACTGGTTCTGCACGGTTGCACAAATCTTTTCAATCAAGTCATCGCTAATGCTGATGTTCTTTTCCTCGAATTTTCCCCGAATGAAAGGTTTCCAGTCCTCTGTGGAAATGGGTTGGAGAAACAGGATGTCGCCAAACTGGTAGAAAGGCATTCGCTTGTTTTGGAAAAGGTTGGACAGCAAGTGCTTCTTGCTTCCAAACAGGCAATAAGAAGCATTGGTTTGCAGTTGCCAAATGCCGCGCATCTTCTTTTGTACGTTCAAAGAATCCTGAAATTCACCGATTTGTTGAAACTCGTCGATACATACCACGATGTGTTTCCCCATTTTCTCGGCCATTCGTTGTGGGAGTTGCAGAATCTCTTCGGGAGAGTATTCCTTTGGAGTGATGCCCAATGAAAGCGAGACTTCGGAGCTCGGGTCGGGGCTGAAACCCACTTTCGGCGACAATCGCACCAGAAACTCCTTGATGTTTTTCATAACGGCCTCGGCTTTGCCTGCGGTTTGCTTCATCAAGGCAGCGGCGAACTTGTTGTAAAACTCGTATTCGTTGCGGCAATCGTATGCGTCAATGTAAACCACCGACAAGGTTTTCTTGTCAACGAGGGACTGCACCCGTCTGACGAGTGAGGTCTTGCCCATTCTTCGTGGGGAAATCAAGATGACATTCTGCCCGTTCTCAAAATCCTGCTTGAGCCGTTTCGTTTCCTTTTCGCGGTCGGTGAAGTTGTCGCCTTCAACGGCCACACCATAGATGAATGATTTTTTCATGACGCAGTTTTGTTGGTTTGACGCTGCAAAAATACAACTTTTTTCTTTGGTACACCAATCGGTGGTCCACAAAGAGGTGTACCAAAGAAACCAGTCGTCAGCAATGTCGGCTTTTTTCATGCCGTTTTTGACAATGCATAGCAATAAAAATACTTCTATAATCAGCCATAACTCAAAAATTTTCCGACTTATGACTGGTTATAGCGTTGTTTTTGACAATGCGCAACCACAAAAAAAAGCGCCTCTATAATCAGCCATAACTCAAAATTTTTCCGACTTATGGCTGATTATGATGTTTTTTTGGAACATCGGATTTGAAAAATAATCCATTTTGGCAAAGAAATCGGGTGCTTGTGCCAAAAATGACTATTTTTGCACCCTTTTAACGAGCAAAAATTCCATTCAATGAAAAATCAACTCTTTCTATTACTGACACTTGTATGCTGTTTTCACTATTCCTTCGCTTCCATTACCGTAAAAGGTCGCGTGTTCGACAAAGCGACGGGCCTGCCGATGGAATATGCCACGGTGCGTGCCTGCACTTTGCCCGACACCACCTTCATTGCGGGCTGCATCACTGAGCCCACTGGCAACTTCTCCATGGAGTTGGAGAAAGGCCGATATGTGCTTGAGTTTCAGTATATGGGATTTGTTACGTCCTATAGAAACATTACTCTTGATGGCACGAAAAACCCTTATGATGTGGGCAAAGTCAACCTTTCGCCCGACAGCCGCATGTTGAACGAGGTGGATGTGGTGGCCGAAAGGAGCACCTACGAAATGACTTTGGACAAACATGTCTTCAACGTGGGCAAGGATGTGGGCAACACCGCAGGCAACGCCATTGAGGTGCTGGAAAACATTCCTGCCGTTTCGGTGGATGTGGAGGGCAATGTGAGCCTTCGTGGCGATGACGGTGTACGCATCCTCATCGACGGCAAGGAATCAGGATTGTCGGGTATGAGCACCCAGGATGCGCTACGCACCCTGCAAGGCGACATGATTGAACGCATTGAGGTTATTACCAATCCTTCAGTGCGTTACGATGCCGAAGGCTCGGCGGGCATCATCAATATCATTTTGAAAAAGGACAAACGTCAGGGCTTTAACGGTGCGGTCAATGTTCGGACGGGTTATCCTTGGATGTACGGTGCCAGTCTTTCGGGCAACTATCGCTTGAAACGCTGGAACCTTTTTGCCAGCTATGGTTTCAACAACCGCTCCAACATCGGCGGCGGCGTGAACCAGACCAAACGCTATTATCTTGACACCATCGGTGCTGGTCCCGACATGTCTTTCGACACCATTTTCACCCAATTCACCAACCAGACCACGGAACGCCGTATGCGCCGTATGGGCCACAACGTGCGCGTGGGAGCCGATTATTACATCACTGACCATGACATCATTAGCGCGGCTTTCGTCTTTCGTTACGGCAGATTGGAAACCCATCCCGTGGTGAAATATTTGGATGAATATCCGCTTAGTGGTACCTCGTCTTACGATGAGCGCGCTGAGGATTATTTGGAGTATGAACCCATGTACGAGGTTACATTGGATTACGACAAGACCTTTGAGCGCAAGGGTCGTAGCCTGAAGGCCAACGTGCGTTATTTCACCAATACGGAAAAGGCCAGCTCCGACATCACCGAGAAGGTTTATCCCGACAAGAACATGGAGCAGGTGCTGAGTGCACTGTATCAGAAAACCGGTAACGACCAAAATATGCGCAACTTGCAGGCCAGCATTGATTATGTGCATCCTTTCCTCACCAAGGCGCAGTGGGAAATTGGGGCAAAATACACCAACCGAAACATCAATAGCCTCTCGGAAGTGACTGAAAAAGACAGCCTTGGCGTGTATCATCCTTTGAGTGATTATTGTTATGACTACGAGTACAAGGAACAAGTTGCGGCTCTCTACACCAGCATTGGCAACGAGTGGGGGCGCTGGTCGGCTCAGGTGGGACTGCGTGCCGAAATGACCGACATCATGACCAATTTGAAGGGCTATGCCCACGACGGTACCGATTCCATCAACGGTGGCAAGCCCTATTTTGATTTCTTTCCAAGTGCCCACGTCAACTATTCGGTGAACGAGTTCAACCAATTTCAGGTGAGCTATACGCGCCGCATCCGCCGTCCGGGTTTCTGGCAGATGAGCCCGTTCCGTTCTTATAACGACAACCGCAATATCCGCATGGGCAACCCGAGCCTTACGCCGACTTACATGGACAGCTATGAGTTGGGTTACATCCATTTCTGGGACAAGGCGAGTTTCAACTTCACGGCCTATTACCGTCACGGTACCAACATGATTCGGAGCTATACATACGAAAATGATGGTGTGTTCTACAGTATGCCTATCAACTTTGGTAAGGCCGACGATTTTGGCGTGGAATTGGTCGCCCAGGGCCAGATGACGAAATGGTGGAACCTGAACGGCAATGTCAACTTCTTCCGTTCCCAATTTAATGGTAAGATCAATGACAAGGTCTATGATGACGCCACTTGGATGCTGTTCGGGCGTGCCGTATCGAAGTTCAAGGTGAGCACTTGGTTCGATTTGCAGCTGACGGCACACATCATGGGTCCGCACAAAGAACCTTTGGGAATGCACAAGGGCAACTGGTGGATTGACCTTGCCGTGAGCAAGGAAATCTTGCACGGCAACGGCACGGTTACTTTCAACGTGCGCGATTTGTTCAACTCACGCAGTTGGGGTGGCGAGTCGTGGGGCGATGGCTTCTGGCAATACAACACCAGCACGTGGAATCGTCGTTCGTTCTCGCTCAATTTCAACTACCGCATCAACCAACAGAACATGAAGCGCAACCGTCCAGGCGGCGATGATGACGAAGGCGGTGGCGGTGGTGAAGAACAACAATCTGATGAAGGATATTAATGAAAAAAACCGTCACAGATGTGGCGGTTTTTCATCATAAAAGTATCTTAAAGGTTTATTCGTGTGCAATCACCAAGCGTTGCGTTTTTCCGCTGCTTGTTCTGATGAAGTAGATGCCGTTTTGGTACTTGGAAGTCGGAATGACTATTTGCGATTCCTCGGTGAAGAACGTCTCAACCTTTTGACCCAATGCGTTGTAGATGCTTACTACGCCAAGGTTTTCGCCTTGAAGAGTTACGCTCTCATTGGCAGGGTTGGGGAACAAGGATAGTGTCGAGTTGTTTTCACCAATGTTGAGAGTTGATTCGTAGATGATGTTGACTTCAAAGTTGCCCGCCGAGGTGCTGATATACATTTTCCCTTCGAAAGTCTCCTTTACGGGTACATCAACATAGACTTCCACGGTGGCAGCCTGCCCTGCGGCTACCGACATGCCTTCGGTGACATCTTGGCCATCATACATGCAATGTAGCGCAAAGATGGGGTCGGCGGTGAAGGCATTGACAGTCACATCTTCAGCGGTCATGTTGGAGATGGTCAGCAGGCCGGGCTCGTAAGTTGTTTCGTCGCTGTAGATATGTAATGTTTGTGGATTGACGGTCAGAGTACCTGTGCAGTCGTGAGGTTGGAGTCCGTTTTGCTGCATTGCATTGACAACATCTTGCGCGGAGAAAGGATACAGCTGTAACAGCCCTTGGATGGGAATGCTACGGTCGGGCATGATGAGGACGAGGGTTGGGCAAGCATTGATGCCATAGAGGTCGAAGACCTCGTTGCCACCGCCATCCCTTCCTACTGTAGGAAATTCAACGCCGTATTCGTTGGCCCATTGCTGGCAAACGGCATCGCTGTCGATGTAGGAGATTTCGATGTAGAACACATCGTGCATGTTGCAACCCATCTGGGTATAGGAACCTGTAATGTAGGGCGAAATCACCTGACATTGACCGCATGAGTAGAAGAAAAAGTCGATGAAAACAGCTTGACCGCGGTCGAGGATTTCAAAGAGATTGTAGGTTTGCCCGTGGCAGTCGGTCACGGTGAAGTCGACGGCTTGGGTGAGGTTGGTCTGCTGTGCGCGAAGTCCCGCGCCAAAGAGCAGAAAAGCGATGAGAATGGATAGCTTTTTCATGATGATAATGCTTTGAAGTTTACTTCACTATGCTTATGCGTTTCATGCTTTCGCCGCTTTCTGTGGTCACGCGTACCATATAGATTCCAGTTTGATATTGGCTCATGTCGAGGCTTGTCATGTTACCTGCGGCATTGGCATCGTAAACCATTTGGCCGAGAGCGTTCATCACCGTAATATGACTCATGCCTGGTGCCACAATGTTCACATTGCCTGTGGTCGGGTTAGGATATACACTGATGGATTCGTTGTTTTCGCTAATCCAATCGTAACCGTCAATATAAACCCAAGCTAACCAACTGTAGGCCTCGCTGCTGACAGAAGCCATGTCCATCCAGCCATAGCCATCGATGCCGATCCAACGGCTGTTGGGGTTGCCCACATCGGCAACGGCCGGGGCGGGATATTGGATGGATCCGTCATTGTAGAAAGTCAGCCAGATGTTTTGTGAACCGTCAATTAAGACAGGAGTGTTGAGCTCGAAGGTGACGACATCGCCGACCGTGCCCGTGATTTCAAACTGTTGAGTAGAAACCAAAGAGCCTGGAGCAGCGTCGCCGTCAAGGTAGATGTTGACGGTGTAGGTGGTGGCAAATTGCTCTTCGCCTGCATCAAGGAAAGCGAACTGGGTGATGGAGCAACCCTTGTACTCGTTCATCAACGATGCAGGGAGCATGTAACCCCAATTGAAGGGCATACCGATGCCGAGAATGCTTGGTGATGAATAATCACCGACATAAGAGAACCAAGAACCTACAGAAGGTAGTTGGTCTTGTGGAATCATGACATTGTTCAATTCGGTGGCGTTCAATTGGATGTCGCCACGGTTCTGTGCCTGTGCCATGCCGATAGTGGCAAAAGAGCACATCAGCAAAAAGAATACATTTTTCTTCATACGATTAAAGTTTGATGGTTAATACTAAGTTTGTTTATGACTAATTGTTTTTATTCATTGATGATAATGTCCTCGCGGATGTGGGTGATGATGGTGTTACATTCTTCCTGGTCGTCATAGAAGAAGAGCCATAAGGTGCGGTTGTCGTTGTCGGCGGCGGTGATGTAGCCGATGTGGCCGTGACTTTGGGCATCGTCCATGATGCGGTCGCTTTGCTCCTTTTGTTGTTGCAGGCTGCCTAAGGTCGTTGAGTTTGTCGAAGTGCCTCCGTTCTTGGCTATCGCATTGGCTTCAATCTTTTCGTTGATCAGCCCCACGACAATGGCGTGCGAAACGGTCAGAATGTAGTCGTCGTAGGTGTTGTCGGTGGCTTCGTGTTCTATTTCGCCTTGGCCGATGATGATGGCAGTATTGGGCAGCAACGAGTCGGGAGCTTGGAAGCTGTTCATGATTTCGCGGATTTTGTCGGCGACGACGAGGGTGAATTTCTCAATGTCTTTTGCGGGAATTTGGCTGATGTCGGTCAAAGTGTCGAAGGTGGCATCGTCCAAAAAATCGGTTTCGATGCCGACACCTACTGAAACAAAATTGTCGTCGGAAGGGCAAATAATAGCAGTAGTGTCGGGTGGAATCATGCCGAAGTCCCGTTTCAGGGTTTCCCAATCTGCTTCGTCGTTGGCTTGCAGCATCAGGGCATCAATGCACTTTCCGTTGATGGAGAGGTCGCCGAGATAGGCCACGGTGAGCTCCTCGTTGTCGGCATATTTGCAGTACAGCTCTAATGCGGCTTTTTCGCAAGTCTTTGTCTCTGGGGCATCAGTCTTCTCCTTGCAGGCCGAAAGTCCGATGGCAAGGAGTAAGACGAGATATGTAAGGAGTTTCTTCATTGTCTTTGTGTTTTGTTATTTGATGACTTCGTTGGCCGAGAGCATCACATCTTGTGCCGAGCAGCCCTTGTTGCAGAGGAAGTGAATGGTTTGGCCTCCCACGGTGACTTCTTCGGCCACGGGAAGCACGTTGTCGGCTTGGCTTTGGCGGGTCAGTCCGATGACAGTCACACCAACGGCGATGCAGGCAGCGGCGGCGTAGGGTATCCAGCGTTTGCGAGGTCGCGTGAGGGGAACGACCACAGCCGTTTGCTGCTGTGCCTGTTGCCGCGCGGTTTCGGCAAGGCGCAACAGTGTGGCATCGTCGGGAAGTGTCATCTCAGCCTGTTGTTGCCAGTTTTGCTTGCGGCGTTCCCAAGCGGTTTGGAAGTCGTCGTTTCGTTTTGTATTCATCGTTTTATTCTCGTTGTTTGTGTCCATTATAATGAGGTATTGTTTTCTTTTTCATACATCTGTTTGAGCTTTCGCTTGGTGCGTGCGATGCGCATGGCCACGGCACCCACCGAACTACCGGTCATGTCGGCGATTTCCTTGTAAGAGAATCCGTCCAAGAAGGCGCGGATGATGGTGCCGTTTTCTTCGGGCAGTGTGTCGATGAGTTGCTGCAATTGTTGGTAACTGTCGTTGCTCTGCTCATCTATTTTGTCATCCACGCTCACCATTTCAATGGACTCCGTTTGCGGACTTCTGATATCTTTGC
This sequence comes from uncultured Bacteroidia bacterium, assembly GCA_902802535.1. Classification (GTDB taxonomy): domain Bacteria; phylum Bacteroidota; class Bacteroidia; order Bacteroidales; family F082; genus Limimorpha. The sequence continues at coordinate 73,372 of CADCML010000010.1, read as the reverse complement.
GTCGCAGCATCAGCATGGTGTTTGTCGCAACGCGCCATACCCAAGTCTTTTCCGAACTGCGCCCCTCGAAGTCTCCGAAGCTTCTCCATAGGCTAATCAGCACTTCCTGCATACAGTCTTCCGTTTTCCAAGTTTTTCCGATGCTGTAGTCGGAACAGATATGCCAAAGCATGGCCTTGTGTCGAAGCACGAGGGCGTTGAAATCGGCTTGAGAAGCTTTGGCTTTGTTTATGTTGGCTCCGTATGACTCGGAAGACTCCATCTTTCTGTGGTCTTTTGCTGGTTTAGGTGCAAGGGTAAACTGAAAAATAACGCGGATTTGTTTTTTTCCGTATGGTGAGATTGTTTTGTTATGATTTCCTGATTTTTTGCACCTAATGATATTGTAATAAATTGTTTCTTTTGCATATACAAGACTATTTTATATTTAATCACTTAATATTTAACAACTTAAAACAATTACAAGTATGAAACGAACTGTTATCTTTTCAGTTTTGGCCTTGGCACTCGTGATGTGCTGCCAAAGTGCATTTGCCTACGACTATTATGTCAATGGCATCTATTACCGCAAAGCCACACAGCAACTCCCGGGTGGAGGTTGCGGCGAAACCTACCTGATCGTGGTCAACGACGACGATCCAAACACCTATTCGGGCGATGTGGTCATTCCCGAAACGGAAACCATCAACGACGAGATATATAGGGTTCGCTACATTGGCAGTGAGGCTTTCTATGGTTGCGTGAATCTTACCAGCGTCACCTTGCCCAACACCATCGTGAACATCGGTTTTCATTCGTTTGCCGATTGCCCTCTTTTGGAAGTCATTGACATTCCGGCGGGCATGGTGCAAATCAACTCGAACGCTTTCAGTTACTGTAAAGAACTTGATTACATCTTCATCCACGACACCGAGCCTTTCTTCCTTTGGGATGATGCCTTTGCCGAAATCAACGACCATGTGCATATCGTGGTGCCCTGCAACTGCATAGAGGCTTTCGAAGCCGCCGAGGAATGGCAAGGCATTCAGCTTTTTGACGATTGTGGTCATGTGGGCGTCGGAGAAACCAAAATAGTCACTTTGGATGTTTACCCCAATCCCGCTTCGTCAACCCTCACCATCGAGGCCGATGGTATGGTGACCATTATCGATGAGATGGGTCGCGTCGTGAGAACCCTGTTCGTGAAGAAAGAAGAAACCATCAGTTTGGAAGGTCTTTCGAGTGGTTTTTACTTCGTGAAAGCTGGAGATGCGGTGAAAAAGGTTTTAGTGAAGTAAGAAGTTTGGCTTGTTTTCGACAAAACAATTCCAAACAACAAAAAACCACCCCCGCAAGGGTGGTTTTTATCGTTTGGTTGGTAGTTTTTTTAATGTGGTAGATCATTTCTTTACAAACCATCGAGTTGGCGTAAACCTATCGGTCACCAACCTGATTAAATAGATTCCTGCCGGCAATGCCTCGACCGAGATTTCCATCCTTTCGGAAGCATTCTCAAGGGTTTCGACAAGTTGCCCGGTGAGGTCGTAAATCTCGCATTGGTGGATAACCTCCTCGCTCTCAATCGTCAAGCGGTCTGTTGCAGGGTTGGGATAGACGACGAGGCTGATGCTCTCGTTTTCGTCCACAGCGAGGTTGTTCAAAAAGTCGTAGGTTTGCGGAGCCGACACGGTGCTGCCCTCGAGATATATGCTCACGGAATGTTCACCATTTTCGAGGCCTGTCACATCAAGCAGAATGTTGCCGTCGCCCACGGCACCTGTCTGCTCGGTGCTTTCATTTTCGTCGAACCAGCAGTGGTAGGCGAGGTCGCTTAACGACTCGGTCTTGATGAAGAGGTAGTCGTGCGTGGCGCTGTAGTTTTCGTCCTTGACCGTCAGGTGGATGGTGTGCATCCCCGTGGTGAGCCCGTTGACATCTATCTGGAAAATGCCGTTGCCCACCGAGCCGTGGTGCATCTCGTTGTCATTGTTGTCGAACCAATAGCGGTACTCCAATGCGGAGGCGCCAACGGTCGAGACCTTGTGGAAAAGGGTTCCGTACACGGGCGTTGAGGTGCTGTCGGATAGGTAATAGTGGAAGGTATGGATGCCGTCGGGGAGCTGGCTCACGTCGATTTCGCCATCCCAAATGTCGCCGCTGAAAGTCTTGGTCGCGCTTTGCCCGAAGTTCCCATCGAACCAGTAGCGGCAGGTGCGTGTGGTTTGGGCGCTCAGCCCAAGGCACAGCAGCAAGCTGAAGATTGTTAATACATATCGTTTCATGGCTTCAGTGTTTTGGGTTTCACTTGTTGCCGTTAATCACCTCGATGTGGATGTTCAGCTTGCCGTCGGGGGTGGAATGTTGGCCGACCGTGGTGCGGTAGTTCGTCATGTAAGTAGGACGTGTGCTGTAGGGCATGTTGCCACCGTAGATGCCCACCTCGGTGCCATCCAGACCATGGTATTGGGCGGCGACATCGCCTCTCAAGATAAGAGGCTCCGTTTCCCATACCAAAGCATTATAATTCCCATTAAAGAACTCGAAAACATCCAGCATCTGATCAAAAACCCAACAATTATGATGCGAACACCCATCAAACATAGAACCCCAGCTTATGCAATTATAAGCCACGCTATTCCCATACATACCAGCCCCTCCAATGATACAATTATTTACAGATAAATTATATTGTCCTGAATTTAACCAGATGTAGGAATTATAGGCCTGGATGGTGTTGGTGGGTTGACTTGTTGTTTCACTGCGGCAATCCCAAACCACACAGTTGCGGAATGTGGTGTTATGGAAATTGTCTTCTCTGAACCATCTAATCCTGCAATTGATAAACTCGGCATCGTTCATTCCAGCTGACGATCCTTCGGAGCCCCATTTGATTTCTTTGATATTACATCTGATAAAGACCGGGGCATTCTGGCCGTTCACTGTGATTACACCATCGAAGAAGATACCCTCAACAGTCAAGACGGCGGGAGCATAAGAATTCCAAGTCTGAAAATCACCCGCGATAATGGTGGGAAGCATGTTTAGTTCGTCATCGCTAACGCAGCCCACACCGCGCAGGGTGATGGCTTTGCCAAGGTCGCTCGCATTAAAGGTGCCGCTTGAAAGGGTGATGATGTCACCGGTTGAGGCGGCGGCATCATAGGCTTCTGCAAAAGCGTCAGCGCCGTAGAAGGTGGTAATCTCGTCGCCATGCTGTAGCAGGGCGGTTTGTGTGCTGTTTTGTGCAAAAACCAGCATCGTCGCGCATAAAAGCGCCATGAGTAAGAATGATTTTTTCATTGTTTAAGGTATTAAATGTTAATTACGAAATATTGATTACAAAATTGTCGCAAAATTCGACATTCAAAAAGGATTGTGTACTTACAAATCATCAATATCTACTTACAAATGATATATTGTAAGCAGATTTATAACTGATTGCGGCTTTTCCACTCGGAAGGCGTCATGCCAACGATGGCTTTGAAAGCGCGGAAGAAGGTCGTCTCGTTCGCAAACCCCGACTCCATCCACACCTCCGAGGCGCGAACATCGGGATTACTGCACAACAGCTGCTTGGCGTGCTCCACGCGATAAGTGTTGATGAACTGGGAGAATGAACAATGGCGTAGGTTGTTGATACAGGCCGACAATACATTGCGGTTGCAGCCTGCTTCCATCGCGACATCGGACAGCTTCAAACCACTATTCAAATAAAGTTGTTGCTCCTCCATCAGTTGGCAGACACGCTGCAACAACGCTTCATCAGTCACATCGGTCACTGGTGCTTCGAGTTCGATTGTTTCCTGCGTTTCGTTGGCTTCGTCAGGCTCGTCCGTCCTGTCATCCTCGCACGGTGTTGTTTTTCGCGCACGATATATAATAAGGTACGCGAGGAGTGCAGCCACAAGTGCCAAGGCTATCCCAAACCACAGCCAAGGGAACGAGGCACGGGTGGCCAGCAAAGGCACATCAGGATTGACTCGCAACACCAATACAGACTTGAGTGGATAATAGTTGGAATTGTCGAGGCCACCGGCAAGGATGAGGTTGCCGTCATCATTGAGGACAGGCCAACAGAGCCCCATGTTAGGCAGCGGGTCGGTATAATAGAGTGTCATTGGTGCCAGATGCTCCGTATAATCCACACACAGCACATAAACCCGCTTGCTTGGACTGAAGCCCACCAAATAACCTCGTCCGCGCTGCCTGTCCACCACGGGGAAATGATACAGGATGCTATCGCCTTGGAACACTTTCGGCACCGCACAAGTGGTTGAAAGCAAATTGAAGTCGGTACCCTGGGTCTTGACGAAGCCTATTTGACCTTCGGCGTTTTTCACGGGCAGCAAGTAAGCGTAGTCGCCTGCAGTCGCGTCGCCGATGAAACAGTAATCGCTTATTCGGGGAATGTCGTAGGCCAACGGACGCCATTCGTCAAGCAGAGGCGCGTGGAAAGGCTCACCCCATAGTTGGTCAACGATGATGCTGTCAGGACGAATACCGCTGATATGCTTTGTATCTAAACTACTGAATATCATTACATTGTCAACATCCGTACGCAGTATATAGGGACAAGAACGCTTTGCGGCAACCTCCTTGACGAGGCTGAAGGTTTTTTGGCCATCAAACAGTTCCATGCAGTCATCGCTATACCAGTTACCTGAAATCACTACACGTCCGCTATCGATTTCGGTGGCGGAGAAGTTGCTACGTTTCATGTCCATGCTGCCAAAGCCTTCAAAGGTGTGGGTAGCAGGGTTGTACCATTCTGCCGTGTAGGTTTGCCCAATGCCCAACGGCTCATTGGCACCTCCGCAAATCAGCACTTTGCCCGATTTCATGGGGACTGCCATGCCGTGGTCATGCGTATAGACTGTATACACCGTATGCCAACTGCCGCCGCTGAAATACTCCGCTGTGGCCGTTGGAACGAAGCCTGTGGTGTGGCCACCGATAACCGTCAGTTCGTCGCCCGCGAAGAAAATACAATGGCCGTAACGGGGGATATTGAGGTCAGGCAGCTGCTCGGTCTCAATCCTCATCGTCTTGCAGCCTAAGGTATCCGGCTGTTGGGCTATGGCCCGAAAGGATAGCATTGTCACAAACAAAACGCAGGTCAGAAACAGTCTCATTCGAATTGATTTTGGGGCGCAAAAATACAAAAATACCCCAAATTGAAAAATAATCCCGATAAAACTCCTATCTTTGCCGCATTGTTTTATGCCTAAATCTTTGCGCTTATGATAAGCTTTTTCCAATCTGAAAATCAACGTGTTATTGCTGTTGATTCCAAATCCGAACTTTCAGAAGAAACTGTTTCCAAACTCACTTGGCTTTTCGGTAATGCAGAAAAAATCGAAAAAGACACGGTGAAAGGCCATTTCATAGGGCCGCGCCGTGAGATGATTACGCCTTGGAGCACTAATGCCGTCGAGATTACCCAAAACATGGGCATCAAGGGTATTGTCCGTATTGAGGAGTTCCAAAAGGTGGAATCGAAGAAGGCGCCATACGACCCAATGCTGCAAAACCGCTACGAGAACCTCGACCAAAAAGTGTTCTCCGTCGATCGCAAGCCCGAGCCGCTGAAATATATCGACGACATCGAGGCTTACAACCAGCAGGAAGGTCTGGCCTTGAGCGAGGAAGAAATGGAATATCTGAAAGGCATATCCGCAAAGATTGGGCGCAAACTGACTGACAGTGAGGTGTATGGCTTCGCGCAAGTCAACTCCGAGCACTGTCGTCACAAGATTTTCAACGGCACTTTCATCATCGACGGCAAGAAGATGCCCAACACGCTCTTCGCCCTCATCAAGAAGACCTCGAAGATGAATCCAAACCGCCTCGTGTCGGCTTACAAGGACAATGTGGCTTTCATCCTCGGTCCCAAAGTAGAGCAATTTGCTCCCGCCGAACCCAACAAGCCTTCGGCCTTCCAAATCAAGCCCATCGAGACAGTGATTTCTTTGAAGGCCGAAACGCACAACTTCCCGACCACTGTTGAGCCGTTCAACGGCGCAGCCACGGGTAGCGGCGGCGAAATCCGCGACCGTCTGGCTGGCGGTCAGGGCAGTTTGCCTTTGGCGGGAACGGCCGTTTATATGACTTCTTATCCTCGCACGGAGCAAGGTCGTGAATGGGAAAAGGATATCGAACCGCGCAAATGGCTCTATCAGACTCCCGAAGAAATCCTTATCAAGGCTTCTAACGGTGCCTCTGATTTTGGCAACAAGTTCGGCCAGCCCCTCATCAACGGTAGTCTGCTGACCTTTGAGCACAGCGAGAAAGAAACCTTGGGCTATGACAAAGTTATTATGTTGGCTGGCGGTATCGGCTTCGCCAAGGTGAAGGATGCCAAGAAGTTGGAACCCGAAGAGGGCGATGTCATTATCGTGCTGGGTGGCGACAACTACCGCATCGGTATGGGTGGTGGTGCCGTGTCGAGCGTTGATACAGGCCAATACAGCAACGCCATCGAGCTCAACGCCGTGCAGCGTGCCAACCCCGAGATGCAGAAGCGCGTGAGCAATGTTATCCGCGCCATGGCCGAAAGTGACCACAACCCCATTCGCAGCATCCATGACCATGGTGCAGGCGGTCACTTGAACTGCCTTTCTGAGCTTATCGAAGACGCTGGCGGCGTGGTTTATGTTGACAATTTGCCTGTCGGCGACCCTACCTTGTCCGACAAGGAAATCATCGGCAACGAGTCGCAGGAGCGCATGGGTCTTTTGGTCAACAAGAAGGACAAGGACATCATCAAGGAAACCGCCGAGCGCGAACGTGCGCCCTATTACGAAGTGGGTGAGGTGACGGGCGACGAGCGCCTCCGTTTCGTTCGCAAGAAAGGCAAGGCTCCCATCGATTTGGCCATTTCGGACTTCTTCGGTAGTGCACCCAAGACGGTGTTGCTTGACAAGACCAAACCTCATCATTTCAAGAAAATCAGCTATACCAAACGCGACATACACAAGTACCTCAACAATGTGCTGCAAATGGAAGCCGTGGCCTGCAAGGACTGGCTCACCAACAAGGTGGACCGCTCCGTGACGGGTCGCGTGGCGCAGCAGCAATGCGTGGGCGAGGTGCAACTGCCTTTGAGCAACCTCGGCATTAGTGCGTTGGATTACAATGGCAAGCGCGGCATCGCCACGGCCTTGGGTCATGCCCCGATTGCGGGCCTCATCGACCCTGCTGCTGCTTCGCGTCTATCTGTTTCTGAGGCCTTAACGAACATCCTTTGGGCACCGATTGAAGGCAACCTCGAGGGCGTTTCATTGAGCGCCAACTGGATGTGGCCAGCCAAGCAGGAAGGCGAGACAGCCCGACTTTATGAAGCCGTTAAAGCCTTGAGCGACTATTGCGTAGCTTTGGGCATCAATGTGCCGACGGGCAAGGACAGCCTTTCCATGACGCAGAAATATCCTAATGGCGAGAAGGTTGTTGCACCTGGAACGGTCATCGTTTCGGCTGCAGGAGAGGTGTCGAACATCCGCCAAGTTGTCCGCCCCGTGATGAAGGCCGACGAGAATACTGAGCTTTTGTACATCGACTTCTCGAAAGACGGCTTCGAACTTGGTGGCAGCAGCTTTGCCCAGAGCATTGGTGCCATCGGTCAAGAGGTTCCTGACGTGAAGAGTGTGAACTATTTCAAAAAGTGCTTCAACGCCATCCAGAAACTCATTGAGAGCAATCTCGTTTTGGCTGGTCACGATGTGTCGGCGGGCGGTTTGATTACCACGCTATTGGAGATGAATTTCGCCAACACAACCTACGGCATGAACCTCGACCTGAGTGCCTTCGACAATGACGACCTGATGGCCGTACTGTTCTGCGAGAAACCTTCAGTGGTGATCCAAGTTTCCAACGACGGTATTGCCAACCGTATGTTGCGCGAACTGGGCATCACCTTCAAGATGATTGGCAAGCCTATGGCCAAACGGCAAATCAACATCGCCCATGGCGATCACAACTATATCTTCGACATTGATGAATTGCGCGACACTTGGTACAAATCGTCCTATCTGCTTGACCGCAAGCAGAGCGGTCCGCGCAAGGCCATGGAGCGATTCATGAACTATAAGAAACAATATCTGCATTACAGCTTCGGGCGCAACTTTACTGGCACTGCGGTCAGCCTCGGTATTGATATGCACCGACGCAAGCCTTCGGGCATCAACGCAGCCATCATCCGTGAGAAAGGCTGTCAGTGCGACCGTGAGATGGCTTACGCGCTTTATCTCGCTGGCTTCGACGTGCGCGATGTGACGATGACCGACCTCGCTACAGGTCGCGAAGACCTCAAGGACGTGAATATGATTGCTTTCGTGGGCGGTTTCTCTAACTCTGATGTGTTGGGCTCGGCCAAGGGCTGGGCAGGGGCTTTCCTCTACAACAAGAAAGCCAAGAAAGCTTTGGATGACTTCTACGCTCGTGAAGACACCCTCAGTCTTGGCGTATGCAACGGCTGCCAATTGATGATGGAACTTGGCCTGCTTTATCCCGATCATGAGGAGCACCCTGTGATGATGCACAATGACTCGCACAAGTTCGAGTCGGGTTTCCTCAACGTGGAGATTGCCCAAAACGAGAGCGTGATGCTCAAATCATTGTCGGGCCGTCGCCTCGGTGTGTGGATTGCTCACGGTGAGGGCAGGTTCTACTTCCCGTATTTCCGCGACAAGTACAAGATTGTAATGAACTACGGTCAGGACGAATATCCAGGCAACCCCAACGGCAGCGACTGGTCGACGGCGGGCATCTGCTCCAACGACGGTCGCCACCTCGCCATGATGCCGCACCTCGAAAGAGCCTTCCTACCCTGGCAGTGGGCCTTCTATCCCGACGATCGCAAGAACGACGAGGTCTCGCCTTGGATGGAGGCGTTTGTGAATGCACGGAAGTGGGTGGAGGAGAATAGGAAGTAATAATCTCCATAAATTGGCCATGACCATAGAGGACATAAGAAAACTTATTTCAGGCGATGAGACTCGACAGGTCGAACTGAAAAAGACGACGGGCGAGTTGAAGGATGCCATGCATTCGGCATGTGCATTTCTGAATACCGATGGCGGTTGGTTGATTTTTGGTGTCACTCCAGTTTCCCTCAAAATTGTGGGGCAGGAAGTTACGGAAAATACGCGGCGTGAGTTGGCACAGGCTTTGGCAGGCATCGAACCTGCTGTGGATGTGAGGGTTGAGTATGTGGATGTGCCAGACCATCAAGGTCTGCAAGTGATAGCCCTATATTTTGATAGTTGGGTTTGGGGTAAAGAACCTTTCACCTATCATGGTCGCCCTTATTATCGGGTGGAGAGTGTCACCAAAGTGATGCCTCGCGATATGTATGATGAACGTTTGCGAGCCAGCAAACCTCATAAATTCGCTTGGGAGCGTCAGCCTGCCGAGGGTCTGAAATTGGAGGATTTGAACCAAGAGCGTATTAGAGGAGCAGTGCGTTTGGGTGTCGAGATGGGCCGTATGTCAGAGATGGCTTTTACTGAGCCTGTAGAGAAAGTGCTAGAAAAGTGGCGTTTACTTACCGATGGAGTTCCAAACAATGCCGCTGCGATGCTGTTTACCAATGACACATACAATTATCCTCAGTTTATTTTGCGTTTGGCTCGTTTTCGCGGCAACGACAAAATTGAGTTTGTTGACAACCAAAGGGTTGAAGGTAATTTCTTTGTTTTGTTGGATGCTGGAATGTCATTCTTTTTCAAGCATCTTTCACTTAGTGGCAAAATTGTTGGATTCAAACGGGAGGAACATCTCGAAATTCCATCGGAGGCATTGCGTGAGGCTTTGATCAACGCTTTGTGCCATAGGCAATATGAAAAGTACAACTTAACTATCGGTATTGCCATTTATGATGACAGGATTGAGATTGAGAATCCAGGAATGTTCCCGCCTCAAATTACTTTGGCAAATATCAAGGAATCTCATGGTTCTTATCCATATAATCCTCTCATTGCCGAGGTGTTGTACAAGACTTCGTATCTTGAAAGTTGGGGTTCTGGGGTGAAACGCATTATAGATGCGTGCCGAAAACAAAATGTCCAAGACCCGGAGTGGAGCATGTCTGGTGGTTTTGTAACGGTGACTTTCCGTAAAAGTATTAAATCAGACAACCTGACAAACAATCCAACAAATGTTGGAGAGAGTGATAGTAAAATAACGGGAAGGGTGATAGAAAATCGTGAAAAGGTGATAGAAAAGGTGATAGAAAAAGCATCAATGTTGGGAGAAAGAGTGACAGAAAATAAGATAAAGATACTTCGGTTGATACTTGAAACTCCCACTATCTCAAAAGCTGAAATCTCTAAATTAATTGGCATTAGTGAAAATTCTGTTTCACGGAACATTGAAGCCATGCGTAATAAGTATATCCGACGTGTCGGTTCGGATAGAGGTGGATATTGGGAGGTCATTGTATAAACTTCAAATATATGTCCAAAGAAAAAGTAAACAAAACCAACGCCTGCCGTATCCTCGACCAAAAGAAGATTGCGTATGAACTGATACCTTACGAGGTAGACGAGAACGACCTCGGGGCGCAGCACATCGCCGACCAACTGGGCGAGAACATCGACCAAGTGTTCAAGACCTTGGTGCTGAAAGGCGACAAGATAGGCTTTTTCGTCTGCGTCATCCCGGGCAACGACGAACTCGACTTGAAGAAAACCGCCAAGGCCACGGGCAACAAGAGTTGCGACCTCATCCCAATGAAGGAACTGCTGCCCCTGACGGGTTACATCCGTGGCGGTTGTTCACCTGTGGGTATGAAAAAACAGTTCCCAACATTCATCCACGAGACCTGTGAATTGTTCGATTACATCTATGTCAGTGCGGGAGTGAGAGGTTTGCAGTTTAAATTGAACCCACAGGATTTGATTCAAGTGGTGGACATGACCGTCGCCGATTTGACCATCTTTGAACTTGGACAGAAATGAGCTACACCATCCGCAAATCCACTATGGTCGACTTGCCGACCATCCTCAACCTCCGCGACCAAGCCCGCGAGATTATGCGCAGTTATGGCAACACCTTTCAATGGCCAGACGGCTACCCTCGTGATGATATGTTCAAGAAAGACATCGAGTTAGGCGGTAGCCATGTGATGCTTGACGAAACAGAAACCATTGTCGGGACTTTCGCATTGCTGCCCAGCCCAGAGGTGACTTACAACAAGATTTACAAAGGCCAATGGCTTGATGATGAGCCGTATCACGTCATTCACCGCATTGCCAGTACCCCCGAATCGCACGGTATTTTGGACACGCTTTTGGACTATTGCGAGAGCCGAGTCGCTAACATCCGCATCGATACCCACGAAGCCAATATCATCATGCGCAAGGGATTGGAGCGGCACGGCTACCACTATTGTGGCATCATTTACCTTTTGGACGGCAATGAGCGGTTAGCTTTCCAGAAAACTATCAATCCATCTCCTCAATCATCTTATCTTCCTCGCTCAAATCAGGGACAAGCCGCTGTATGGGCTTGAATCGGTAGAAGAACCGGATGGCGATGACACGCACCACGGTGTAGGCAGGGATGGCTACCAACATTCCAAGGGTACCGCCGATGTGGCCAGCCATGAGCAGTACGATGAAAATCTCTAATGGATGCGCCTTGATGCTGGTGGAGAAGATGAGGGGCTGGTAGATGATGTTGTCGATGAGCTGTGCCACCACCATGATGGCCAAAATGATAAGTGCGAAGATCCAAATGTTGACATTCAAGCCTGCACCCGTGCCAAGTTTCAAGACAATGCCGAAGACAATGCCGATGACGTCGCCGATGAGCGGTCCGACGTAAGGAATCACATTGAGTACACCCGCGATGAAACCGATGCCGATAGCATAGGTGAAGTCGAGGCGGGCGATGAGCCATAACCCAAGGAAATCGACCAAAGCCAAGCCGACCATCTCAACGAGCAGACCGACAAAATAACGCGACAGCAGCTCTTTGATTTCATTCATGGTTTTGCTTAAGGTCATCTCGTGCTTGTCGGGAACGAGGGCGCAGATGATCCGCTCGAAAAGCCCTTCTTCCTTGATGAAGAAAAACGAGATGAACATCACGGCAAACAAACCGACGAAGGCATTGGTGACCACCGAGGCCACCGAACCCACAATGCCGCTCACTTTGCTGAAATCAGCCAATTCCCTGACCTTCTCCAACAAAATGGAGGTGATGTCGAAGTCGTGGCCAAGGTTGGGAAACAGCCCAATCATCCAGTCGTTCAGCTTGTCGATGGGGTTGGATTCGAAATAACTATAACTCTCTATGGCTGAGGCATCTCTGACGATGTTGGAAACCATGGGAATCATCTGCGTGACAATCAAGGCGAGGAAAAGGATGATGACGACAAGGGTCAACAGGGCCAAAAGCCAGTTGGGAGCCGATTTCCCCTTGATTTTGATGCGCCGCAACAACTGCATGATAGGTCGACCGACCAATGAGACCACAAAGGCCACGATGATGTAAATCAGCACATTACTAAAGTACCAACATAGGGCAAGCACAATGGCCAAGCCGCCCAGTTTTATCAGATAACCTGCTAATCTTTCGGTGTTTTTCTCGTTTTCCATGATGTTTCCGATTACGTTTGAAGTGACAAAATTAGTATTTTTTCTTTCCTTGTAGACGATTTTTGGTAATTTTGCGTTCTCATAAAAAACTCTTTCCGATGAAACGAACACACCTCATATTAGTATTGTTGCTTTTTCCTTTTGTCCGCCTGTTTGCGCAAGTCTACGAGCCTACGGCGCCAGATACTGACACCCTTGAGCTTGACGATCAGAGGATTCATGACTTGAATTCGGGCAAGGCGGTAGTGGAGGAATCGACGGTGATGGAGATGCTCGATTTGGTGAGCTCAATCAGCACTACGCGAGATGTGTATCTCGACATCGATACGGCCATCTGGAACAAGTATGGCTTTGATAGGGATGAGATTCCGACCTATGACGACAGTGTTTATATGCGGCGTATCCAGACTCTGGCTTACGAAACGACCATCCCGTTGACTTTCAACAACCATGTGAAGTCGTTCATCGAGTTGTATGCCAACCGTCGCCGTCAGCAATCGAGCCGCATGTTGGGCTTTTCATACGTCTATTTTCCTATGTTTGAGGAATATCTTGCCAAATACAACCTGCCTTTGGAACTGAAGTATTTGGCTATGGTGGAGTCGGCTTTGAATCCCACGGCAGGCTCGAAGGCGGGCGCTAAGGGTTTGTGGCAGTTTATGAAAGGAACGGGTGCCGAATACGGTCTGAGGGTTTCCACTTTGGTGGACGACCGTTACGACCCCGAAAAAGAGACCGAGGCCGCATGTCAATACCTGAAAAGCCTTTATGCGCGCTATGAGGACTGGTTCCTGGTGCTGGCCGCTTATAATTCGGGGCCTGGCACGGTCAACAAAGCCATCCTGAGAGCCCGTGGCGTGAAAAACTATTGGGCCATCTGGCCTTATCTTCCTGCCGAGACACGTGGCTATGTGCCGGCTTTCATCGCTGTGACTTACGTGATGAATTACGCCGCAGAGCATAACCTCTATCCCTCCAATCCAGGTCTGTTGCTTCACGGCACTGACACGGTGATGGTGCACGACCGCGTGGCTTTCGATCAAATCAACGAGTGCATTGGCGTGCCTATGGAAGATCTTGTTTTCTTCAATCCGCAGTACACCAAACGGGTCATTCCAGGCACCAAGGAGTATCCCTATTCGCTTCGTATGCCTACCAAATATACCTTGCGTTTCGTACAGCTCGAGGACAGCATTTACTCTTACGTGAGCAGGTCGGAAAAGGCTCGCGAAATTATCGAAGAGAAGGTGGAGAAGGTGAGCGACAGCTTTATCCATGTGGTGAAGAAAGGAGAGAGCCTCAGCAGTATTGCAAGGAAATACCATGTTACTACGGCCAACATCAAGCGTTGGAATCACTTGAAGCGCGAAACCGTCCATGTCGGCCAGCGACTCACCATCTATCGCTCGGGCTCCCCCATGGCGCAGGTGAGCAAATCGACCAGCAGTAGTGCCAAAACTACCAGCAGCAAAACAACGACGACTTCTACGGTCAAGACCCACGTCGTGAAGAAAGGCGAGACACTCAACTCCATTTCAAAGAAATACGGTTGCACGGTCAACGACCTCAAGAAATGGAACGGCTTGAAGAGCAACACGGTCATAGTGGGACAAAAGCTGAAAATCAAGAAATAACCAGGTGTCAGGCATTTTGCTTGCACCAAAAAAACAACATATTATGAAAAACTATCTGAAAATTGCAGCTGTCATCGTGCTTGCCGGCATGATGATGTCTTGCTCCGAACAATCAAAGACACAAAGGAAAGACCGTTCGGTGGGTGGCACCGCTGAAATTCTGGTCATTACGCAAAACCCCGAGCAATGGAATGGCACCATCGGCGACACGCTTCGCCATTTCTTCCTGAGAGACCAATACGGACTGCCTCAGCCCGAGTCGCGCAACACTTTGGCCCACATCAATGCTGAGGCTTTTTCCGATATGTTCAAGAAACACAAGTGCATTATCGAGGTGGAAATCAATCCCGCTTTGCAAGAGGCGGTGGCCAAGACCACTGAGGACTTTTGGGCAGCACCGCAGCGTTGCGTGAAAATCAGCGCTCCCACCATCGACTCTTGGGTTGAACTTTTTGGCAAGCAAAAAGAGATTTACCAACAGTGGTTCGACCAGGTGGAGCGCGAGCGCATTTTGACCGTGTTTCGTCCTACGAAGGATGATGAAATCGCCAATTCCATTGCGAAGACGTTTGGCTTCACGCTGACGGTCCCGAAAGGTTTCTACATTGCCAAGAATGATGCCAACTTCATGTGGCTTCGCAAGGAACTGGAACGCTCGAGTGCCGATATTGTCATCTATCAGACGCCTTATCGCGACACTTTGCAGTTTGAGGCCAAAAGTCTGCTCTCGATGCGTGACCTGATAATGAGTCAAAACATTCCGGGTCCTTCGGAAGGCTCTTACATGGGCACCGAAACCGAGTTTGTGCCACCTGTAGTGACTACGGCAATTGGTTTTCCCGCAGGCTATGCCAAGGAAATGCGTGGCATGTGGAAGGTTTACAACAACTACATGGGCGGACCATTTGTCTCCTATACCTTTGCCGACAATTGCACGGGTCAACTTGTCACTGTAGAAGGCTTCTATTATGAGCCTAACCAGAAGAAGCGCAATGCGTTGCTCCAGCTGGAGTCCATCGCCTACAGCCTTCAGTTCGTAGAGGAATAAGTTCTTTTTTATGGCCAATCCATTGCCATGGTTCGAAACGGAGGAGCGCGAAGGGAGGATGTTCGTCTTCGACCCTTTGCGCCGCCGCTTCGTTGCCCTGACGCCTGAGGAAAAGGTGAGGCAACAAATGCTTTGCCTTTTGGTGGAGCATCTCCATGTGCCTGCTGGACTTTTGGCAGTGGAGTATTCGGTGAAGGTGAATGGCTTGGACAAGCGTGCCGATGCAGTTGTTTTTGGCACCGATGGCCACCCTGTCATGATAGTGGAATGCAAGGCAGCTACAGTAAAACTTACCGAGGCCGTGCTGGAACAAGCCATACGCTATCATTCCGCATTGAGACCCAAGTATTTGCTCCTCAGCAATGGCAATGTCACTTACTGTTATTTAGTGGACGGTCAAACCCTTTCCCCACTTGACCATCTTCCCGACTACGCCGAAATGACAGCTCAGTAGGCATAAGAAAACCAGCAGGCATGTGTGTTGGCTGGGGTTTATGCCTGCGGAAAAGTCTAAGCAAACGTAAACAGCAGATTTCCAAAGAAATTCCACAGCGTCGAGGCTCCCACGGCAAACACTTTGCTAAGGTAGAAGTTCCATTTCAGTTTGCCGTTGAGCACATATACCGTCAGCGTGTCGATGCCCAAGCCTACCAAGGCGATGCCAAAGTATTTCGCATACTCCGTCCCGATTTGCGGGTTGGTGCTCTCGAATGTCCACCAGCGGTTGAGGAGGTAGTTGGTGGTGGCTGCGACGATGAAACCCAGGATATTGCTCAAGTATTTGTTCCACTTCAGCCATTCCTTGCAAGCGTAGGTGACTCCGAAGTTGACGAAAACTCCAGAAAAGCCTACCACGCCGAATTTCAGGAATTTCAGCAGGAAACTACGGGTGAGCTCTATCTTGAATAGGGTGTTCATTTCTTGGTATTGGAATGCAAAAATAGGCAATTATTTCCTACTTTTGCGCAAAATTTCGACGATGATTGACGTAAAACATATTTCCATCGAAGCCTACGACTATCCCTTGCCTGAGGAACGTATCGCCAAATATCCTTTGCCCGAGCGAGATGCATCGAAAATTTTAGTGCTGAAAAACAACGAGATACAGGAATCCCAATTCAAGTATATCGGTGATTTTCTGCCGAAAGATGCCTTGTTGGTCTTCAATGAAACCAAAGTCATTCGGGCGAGGTTGCAGTTCCATAAGGTGACTGGTTCGCGTATTGAGATTTTCTGCTTGGAACCCGAAAAGGACTATCAAGTAGCCTTCAGTGCGGTTTCGCCTGTGCGCTGGAAGTGCTTGATAGGCAATGCGAAACGTTGGAAGGAAGGGAAACTCTCAATGGAGCTGACAGTAGGCGGGCAGCCTGTGGTTTTGAGTGCGGAAAGAATTTCCCAAAACGACCAATATGCCGAAATTGAGTTTTCGTGGACGCCTGAAAACCTGTCGTTTGCCTCGGTGTTGGAGGCTGCGGGCGAGATTCCTTTGCCGCCTTATCTGCACCGCGATGCCGAACCCGACGATCGTGACCGTTATCAAACCGTCTTTGCTCGCTACGACGGCTCAGTGGCTGCACCCACGGCGGGTTTGCATTTCACCCAGCCGCTCATCGCGTCCTTGCGCGAACAAGGCTTTGCTTTCGATGAAGTGACGTTGCATGTGGGAGCGGGGACTTTCAAGCCGGTTTCAACGGAAATCATCGGCGAACACGCCATGCACTCTGAAACTGTCATTGTGCGCAAGTCGTTGATTCAAAACTTGATTCATCGTTTTGGGAAGCCGATTGTCCCCGTTGGGACGACCAGCACCCGCACCTTGGAGAGCCTTTACTGGATAGGCGTGATGTTGAAGGAGCAAGGTCTGGATTTGCGTCCGCTGCATGTGGAGCAATGGTTCCCTTACGAAAATCACGATTCACTTTCAACGCCTGAAGCCTTGCAATGGGTGTTGGACTATTTGGACAAGCACAATCTGACCCGACTCGAAGCCAGCACCGCCCTGATGATTGCGCCGAGCTATAAGATGCGCGTCATCACGGGGCTAATCACTAATTTCCACCAACCGAAAAGCACTTTACTGCTGTTGGTTTCGGCCCTCATCGGCGAGCGTTGGAAAGATTGCTACCGCTTCGCTTTGGACAATGGTTTCCGCTTTCTGAGTTATGGCGATAGTTGCCTGTTTCTCCCTTGATTTTTGGAACGGTTTTTGATATGAAATAACCTGTAATTTTAATCTAAACTATATCAACATGAAGAAATCCATCTTATTCGGCGCCTTGGCCATGTTCGCCATCGGTGCCATGAGCATTCAAGATGCCAATGCTCAAAACGCTGAAGTGAAATCCAAGAAGGCCGAAACCACGGTCGTGAAGTCGGAGAAGCAACCGACTGCCTCCGCAGTTGCGCAAGAGCCTGTGAAACAGAAGAAAGACGACTGCTGCGCTGAAAAAAATGTATCAGCGGACAAGAAAAAGGGCGGTGAATGTTGCGCCGACAAGAAAAAAGCCGACAATTGCTGCGCCGAAAAGAAAGTGTCAGGCAGCGAAAAGCAAGTGAAAGCTGACTGCAAGAAGGAGTGCAAGCACGGCGACAAGAAGTGCGATGCCACGAAACCAGCCCCCAAGAAAAGCGAGAAATCGGAAACAAACGAGACCGCTACTGACAAATAAGGTTTGCAATCGCTTGAAAAACAACAAGGAGGCTTCCACATCAGGAGGTCTCCTTGGTTTTTGTGTGGCAACGTGATTTATTTTTTACGTCCCGAAAGCAGTTCGGCGTAATTGCGGAGGTGGATTTTACGCTCTTCCGGCAAGTCGATGGCCTCCAACTCGGCCAAAGCCTTGCGGTCGTATTCGGCAATGACTTGTTCGACAGCCTCTTTCACATGCAGGCGGTCGTAAATGGCTTGAACTTCTTCGATTTTTTCCTCCTCATCGTGGTCCATGCGGAGGGTGAAGAGGTATTCGAGTCGTTTGCGGTCTTGCTCGGAGGCTAATTCTAGCGCCTTCAAATAAAGATAAGTCTTCTTGTTGTCGGCAATGTCGCCACCATGGCGCTTGCCGAATACGGCCACGTCGCTGTAAAGGTCAAGGATGTCGTCTTGCAGTTGGAAACTCATGCCCATATTAATGCCGAAGTCGTAAAGATGCTGAATGTCAGACTTATCGGCTTCAGCTGTGGTGGCACCCATTTGCAAGGCAGTAGCCAGCAAAACGGCGGTTTTCAGTCGAATCATCTCCAAATATTCGTCAATCGTCACATTGCCGAGGGTCTCGAAGTTGAGGTCCATCTGCTGGCCTTCGCAAATCTCGATGGCCACTTTGCCCAACTGTTGCGCGAGTTCGGCACCTTTTTGGGGCTTCAGCGCAAACTGGAATGCCATCGCCAACATGGCATCGCCCGAAAGGATGGCAATGTCGGAGTTCCATTTTTGGTAGACAGTCGGCTTGCCACGGCGCATGGGGGCCTTGTCCATGATGTCGTCGTGGATGAGGGTGAAGTTGTGGAAGGTTTCCAAAGCCAAAGAGGGCCAAAGGGCTTGCTGCTTGTCGCCGTCAAACATGTCGTTGGCCAAGAGGCAGAGCATGGGGCGGAGGCGTTTGCCGCTTTGCAAGATGGTGTAGGCAATGGGTTCGTATAACTCGGTCGGCTGTCCGTTGAAGTTGCGTTGCGCCATAAAATCGGCGAAATCCTGTTGCAGTTGCTTGATTTTTTCCATTGTTGGTCGATTTTGTGCCCACAAAAGTAAAGATTTTTCTTCCGTTCTGTGCAATTTTGGAGCGAAATTTGTGGTTTTTATGCTGTTTTAATCGTCAAATTTGAAATTATGAAATACATCCGACTGATTCCCGCATTGTTGCTCGGCGTAATGCTCACAGCTTGCGACACGACCAAGAAACTTTATGAAGCCCAAGAGTATGACCAAGTGATTCAGCGCGTTGCGCCCGAAGTGTGCAAGGGCAAGATGAACGACAAAGACATCAATTATGTGGCGGCATCGTACCACAAGGCCAACCAAGCCGACCATGAGCGCATCCAAGCCCTGAAAGCCACGGGCCAGCCTGACGTGTGGCCAGAGATTTACCAGCGTTATTGCAGCATGAAAGGCCGCAATGATGCCTTGAAGTGTTTCCCGAAAGAGGTCAAAAAGGGCATGAACTATGTGAAACTTGACCTTGATGATGACATGATGGTCGCCCGTAATAAGGCGGAGAACTTTTTGGTGGCGAAAATCAACCAGTTGCTCGCTAAAGGAACGAAAGAAGATGGGCAAGAAGCAATGAAATTTGTTGCGCAACTCGTGAGGTTTTGGCAATGCAAGCGATTTCACTTTGCCACAGGAATTTAAGGCGAATGTGCTTGCTTTTGATGCAGGTGAACTGCCAACCTATAATACTTTTCTTACCGAATGGGATCGAAAACTTTTTATCATGTATTCAGTTGATGCTGTGGTGGATGAGGTGAAAATATCCCCAGTCCGACTTGATGAGGTGACCTTTAATGAAACCAATAACGGAAAAACCGTTGATGTGACAGATCACACTCAGAACAAGAGTGTTACAGTTAAGGGGCATATTGTCATGGATTGTGCGAGTTGCAGCATTAGGAATGAAAACGATCCAATGTATTCGATACCTTTCGAGGTGACCTCCACCTTCAAGAACGACTACACCACCATCAAGGGCGACCGCGAGGCTTGTTCGGCAGAAACCTTGAGCCGCTTGAACAGTCATCCCGTGCCCGTCCCGACGGACGAGAGTATGCTTATGGATGCCGCAAGAAAGCTCAATGATTTGATTGCTGCGGAATTGAAGAAGTAAAGGAACCCCGAAGGGGTGACAGCATCATAGGCAGGTGGTGTAAACCCCTGCCGATGAAAAACCACGACGCAAAACGGAACCCCGAAGGGGTGACAGCATCGTAGGCAGGCGGTGTGAACCCCTGCCGAAAAAACGTGGCAAACCCTCGCTGAAAAATCAATCCCCAAATGCATACCGTTCATCATATTCCACATGGTATGCATCCAAGAATTGTTTGTATTCATCGATGAATGTCCGGTCGCGATGACGCACCTTTTGGTTTTTGATGTATTTGGCCGTTTTGTCCAACACCGATGCGCTGACACTGAAAGCGCCATAGCCTTCCTGCCACATAAACGGTTTGTAATAACCATCCAATGTTTTGATCCATTTGCTGCTGTTGGATTTGATGGTGCGGACAAATTCTGCGAGGCTCATTGTTTTGGGCATGGATGCCAATATATGGATGTGGTCAGGACGACCGCCTACTTGAATGGAAACTCCGTTAATGTTTCGGATGACACCGCCAATATAATCGAAAACACGCGGCAAATCCTCTTCCCGCATTGTAATACTTGTGCTTTTCGTGTGGAACACGATGTGCATATATTGTTGTACTAATGTGCTGGCCATTTTGTTGCGTTTTGGTTTAACGAATGGCAGAGGTTTACACCGTCTGCCTATTGGCTGTCGTCCCTTTGGGACTCCGATTGAACCTTCGTCAGTCGCTGCACCACCGAGTCCTCAAAGAGTTGGTCGTAATACAACCTTGATAGTTTGACAGGGTCGATGGGCTTGCTTGGGATGGAATCTTTGTGTTCGCGCTCCTGCGTTTTTTGGTAGTTGATGTCGGCCTCGATGATTTGCACATCGGTCATCAGGTCAATCATTTCCTGCTCGGTGAGCAAACGGTCAGGCACAAATGTTTTGCTCTTGTTTCCGCAAGCCGAAAACAAGAGCAAAACAAAAACTATGAAAACGAAACGCTTCATTCTGAATCAATTGCCCACATCGGAGAGGAACTTGATGCGCATCAGGCGGACTTCCTCCTCTTCGTATTCATCCTCACCAAGTTCGCGCAAGGCGGTTTGGATGTCGTCCGATTCAGCCTCATGGAAATACTCCAAAATGTCTTCCTGATGGTAGATGTCAACGAAATCCTCGATGAAATAATTGATGTCCAAATGGGTGCCAGAGGAAACAATGCTCTCGATTTCTGACAGCAACTCATCGAAACTCAAGCCTTTGCCGTAGGCGATGTCGTCTAACGGAATCTTCTTGTCGATGTTCTGGATGATGCCGATTTTCAGCGCGGAGTTGTTGACCACCGACTTCACCACCATGTCATTTGGGCGGGTGATTTCGTTCTCTTCCACATACTCCTTGATGAGCTTGATGAAAGGCTCGCCAAACTTCTCAGCCTTGCCCGCACCCACACCCGAAATTTGGGTCATTTCCTCTTTGGTGATGGGGTATTGGATGGCCATGTCTTCGAGCGACGGGTCTTGGAAAATGACGAATGGCGGCAATCCGTTCTGTTTGGCGATGGTCTTGCGCAGGTCTTTCAGCAAGGCGAAAAGGGTCTTGTCGGCACCGCCGTCCTTGTTGGCACCCATGGCCGCCATGGTCTCGGGATCGTCCTCGTCGGAGTTCTCGTAATCATGGTCCTTGACGAGCAGGATGGTGTAAGGCTTCTTGATGAAGTTCTTGCCTTCTTTTGTCATCTTTAGGATGCCGTAGTTCTCTATGTCCTTGGACAACAATTTGTTGACTAATGCTTGACGGATGACCGCAGTCCAATACTTCTCGTCGTGTTCGTCGCCTGCGCCGAAAAATTCGTTGTTCTCCTGTTTGGCCGCCTTGATGTCGCCCGTGAGTTTGCCCGCCAACAGCTCGGCGATGTGTTTGGTTTTGAAGAGCTGTTTGGTGTCTTCCACGGCTTCGAGGACGAGTTTCAAGTCTTCCTTGCCGTCAAATTTCTCTTTGGGGTAACGGCAATTGTCGCACGAAGCACAGTTCTCCTTGTTGTATTCCTCACCAAAATAGTGGAGCAATAGTCTGTGTCGGCAAACCGCTGATTCGGCGTAAGTTACCGTTTCGTTCAACAATTCGCGGGCGATTTCCTGCTCGGCCACGTTCTTGCCTTTGTTGAACTTCTCCAGCTTATGGATGTCCTCGTAGTCGTAGAACGCGATGCAGTTGCCTTCGCCGCCGTCGCGACCTGCACGTCCTGTTTCCTGATAGTAGCCTTCGAGACTCTTGGGGATGTCGTGGTGGATGACGAAGCGCACGTCGGGCTTGTCGATGCCCATGCCGAAAGCGATGGTGGCCACGATGACATCAACTTCTTCCATGAGGAATTTGTCTTGGTTTTCCTTGCGCGTCTGGCTGTCCAGTCCGGCATGGTATGGCAGTGCCTTGATGCCGTTGACGGCCAGGGTTTCGGCCAGTTCCTCCACCTTTTTGCGGCTGAGGCAGTATACGATGCCCGACTTGCCTGGGTTCTGTTTGATATATTTGATGATGTCTTTGATGACGTCTTTGGTCTTGGGCCTTACTTCATAATAAAGGTTGGGGCGGTCGAACGACGACTTGAAGATTTTGGCATCCATGATTTCCAGGTTCTTCAGGATGTCGTTTTGCACCTTCATCGTGGCAGTAGCTGTCAGGGCGATGATGGGGAGGGTGTCGTCGATGGCGTTGATGATGGGACGCAGGCGGCGGTATTCGGGTCGGAAATCGTGGCCCCACTCCGAGATGCAGTGTGCCTCGTCGATGGCAACGAACGAAATCTTGAGGCCACGAAGGAATTCAATGGTCTCTTCCTTGGTGAGCGACTCGGGTGCCACATAGAGCAATTTGGTTTTTCCGCTTTTCAGGTCTTCCTTGACTTCAATCAGTTCGGCTTTCGAGAGCGATGAGTTCATCACATGGGCGATGCCCAACTCGGTGCCAAAGTTTCGGATCATGTCGACCTGGTTTTTCATCAACGCAATCAGCGGTGAGACAACGATAGCCGTGCCTTTCGACATGAGTGCCGGCAGCTGGTAACACAGCGATTTGCCGCCTCCAGTGGGCATCAGTACGAAGGTATTGCTTCCGCTAAGGATGCTTTTGATGATCTCTTCTTGGTTGCCCTTGAATTGGTCAAAACCGAAAACATCTTTCAGAAGTTTGTGTATCTTCTGGTCATCTTTTTTTGCCATGATTTCCTCCTTTTGGTGTTTTCCAAATTTTTGTGTTATTTTGCAATCTCTTTTGAAAGTCTGCGTTATCTCAAGGAATGGTTTTTCGCCTTGACGCAAAGACAAAGTTATAGCTTTTACATCATTCGAAGCAAGAAAAATTTGAGAAAAAATGAAAAAAAATGGCACGATTATCGAATTGTTATCTCAAATCATTGACAATGAAGCCGATGCAATCATGGGATTGAAACGCCAAATTGATGATGATTTCCAGAAAACGGTGGACTTGATTCTCGAAAGCAAGGGAAATGTAGTGTTTTCAGGTATCGGTAAGAGCGCCATCATTGCCCAAAAAATCGTTGCCACCATGAATTCTACGGGTACGACGGCGGTGTTTATGCACGCTGCCGATGCCATTCACGGCGATTTGGGCATCGTCCGCGAGAATGATATCGTGGTCATTTTGTCGAAAAGCGGAGAAACACCGGAAATCAAGATGCTGGTGCCGCTCATCAAGTTGAGAGGCAACAAAATCGTCGCCATGGTCGGCAATCGGAAGTCGTATTTGGCACAACAGGCTGATTATGTGCTTGATGTGACCGTTAACGATGAGGCCATCCCCGACAGTCTTGCGCCTACCAGCAGCACTACGGCCCAGTTAGTGATGGGCGATGCGCTGGCATTAATATTAATGAGGTGTAGGGGCTTTTCCACTGCCGACTTCGCCAAATTCCATCCGGGCGGAGCATTGGGCAAGCAGCTTTATCTTCGCGTTAAAGACTTGTATGTCAGGAATGAACGTCCCGAAGTTGAACCCGATGACAACCTCACGCAGGTCATTATCGAGATGACTCACAAGCGTCTGGGTGCCACTGTGGTGATGAAGGAAGGACAATTGTTGGGCATCATCACCGATGGCGATTTGCGTCGCATGTTGATGAAGTATCCCAACATCGAGCAAGTGAAGGCTTCTCAAATCATGACATCCAACCCCAAGACCATCGACGAAACTGCTTTGGTCGTGGATGCCCTGCACAAGATGCGGGAAAACAGCATTACCCAGTTGCCCGTTGTTCACGATGGGAAATATTTGGGTATCATACATTTGCATGATATATTGAAAGAGGGGATTTTTTGATTTAAGATTCAAGATTTAATATTTCGGTTCCATGATATTGAAAACTGAACATTTGGTCAAGAAATACGGACAGCGCACTGTGGTGAACGATGTCGATGTCAAGGTCGAACAAGGTGAGATTGTCGGCTTGTTGGGCCCCAACGGTGCGGGCAAGACGACCACTTTCTACATGGTGGTAGGTCTTATTAAGCCCTATTCCGGAAAGGTTTTTCTTGATAATGAGGACATTTCAAATTTGCCGATGTATAAGCGTGCCCAGATTGGCATCGGTTATCTTGCGCAGGAGGCCTCGGTATTTCGGCAGATGACAGTGGAGGACAACATTGCCTCGGTGATGCAGTTCAAGCCTGGACTGACCAAGCAGCAGCAAGCCGAGAAATTGGAGGGTCTGTTGGAGGAATTTGGCTTGGGTCATGTGCGCAAGAGCAAAGGCATACAGCTTTCGGGCGGTGAGCGTCGTCGCACCGAGATTGCACGTGCTTTGGCCGTCGACCCCAGTTTTGTGTTGCTCGATGAGCCTTTCGCCGGCGTCGACCCGATTGCCGTTGAAGACATCCAGCGTATCATTTTCAAACTGAAAAGGAAAAACATCGGTGTGCTCATCACTGATCACAACGTGCACGAAACGCTTTCCATCACCGACCGCGCTTATCTCCTCTTCGACGGAAAGGTGCTCATGTCAGGCTCTCCCGAGGACCTTGCCGCCGACGAGCATGTCAAGGAAGTATATCTTGGGCACAACTTCATTTTGCATAAGAAAGAGATGTAATCGTTGTTACGTTTTTGTTGCAAAAATCGTCTGGGTAATAAAAATATTACCTATCTTTGCAGAAAAAGCCATGAAAATAGAAAAGATTTGGTTGACACAAAATGCTGTTTGGATTCGGACGGAAGACGGCAGGGAGGCTTGCGAGTTATTTGCAGATTATCCGAGACTGAGAGATGCCTCTGTGGAGCAATTGGTCAATTATGATTATGATGATTTTGGTATCCATTGGGAAGATTTGGACGAGGATTTGAGTTTTGAAGGTTTTTTCGACAAACAAGAGCCGACTCCGTTATACAAGCTTTTCTTGTCTCATCCTGAATTGAACGTTTCGGCTTTGGCGCGGCGAATGGGCATCTCGCAAAGCCTAATGGCGCAATATATTAGCGGAAAGAAAAATGCCAGCAAAGCTCGCATGGCTTTGATTTTTGATACTATTCATGCTGTGGGGCGAGAGCTGGTGGAGGTGTGAAAAAAAACTACTCTGTCATTCGGTTTCCAAAGAAAACCGACAAAAGGATGTACACCAGCAGGATAAAAGGCAATGCCACAAATCTAAATATGGCGAATCCCACGACAGTAATCATCAAAAAAATCCACCTCACCTCATTGCCTTTCCATCCTATCGTCTTCATTTTGAACGAGAAAAACCGCAAATTACAGACCATCATGAAGGAAAAGATGAGCGTGATGCCGAGGCAGGCCCAATAGCTCAAGGCTCCGTCGGTGAGATGGCCTACTTGGCTGAGTGCCAAAGGCAAAGACGCAATGAAAATGGCCATTCCAGGCGCAGGGATGCCACGGAAAGAGGTCTTTTGCGTGTCGTCGACATTGAACTTGGCGAGTCGGATAGCCGAGAATACTGGCAGCAGAAAGGCCATGAAAGGCAATAGGTTGAAGCCTCCAACGGACCACCACCATTCATGAAGCCATAGCCGTGAAACGAAATACTGGCTCATCAGCCAACTCATGATGAATCCTGGTGCCACGCCAAACGAAACTACATCTGAAAGCGAGTCCAAATCGGCGCCGATGGGGGAGTGGGCATGGAGCAATCGGGCGGCGAAACCGTCGAGGAAATCGAAAAGTCCGGCCACGAAAATCATCAGGGCGGCCTTGACGGGCATACCTAAGGCAAGAAAATAGATAGAGCAACAACCTGAGACCAGATTGCCGCAGGTGATGGCGTTGGGGATGTGTTGTTTGATGGTCATTTCGATGGTTTTTTCTACACTGCAAAGGTAGTGTTTTTTCGGAAAAGCCGTATCTTTGCGGGAAATTTGAAAAGAATTCCATGCAACATCAGCTTTATTCCTTGCAAAAGGTCGCAGAAATCGTCAATGGACAGCTTGTTGGGACAACGACAAACCACAACATCAGTGACTTGCTCATCGACAGCCGCCATTTAATGGATGCCGATCAGGCTTTGTTTTTTGCCTTGAAGAGCCAACGCAACGACGGACACAAATACATTGAAGAGCTCTATGAAAAAGGTGTCAGGGCTTTTGTGGTGCAGCAACGCCCCGAGGCTTCTTGCCCCGAGGCATCGTTCATCATGGTAGCAGACACGCTGAAGGCCTTGCAGGCACTGGCTTCCTACCATCGGCAACAGTTTGACATTCCGGTCATCGGCATCACAGGCAGCAACGGCAAGACCATAGTCAAGGAATGGCTTTACCAGATGCTCAGTCCCGACTACAACATCGTGCGCAGCCCCAAGAGCTACAACTCTCAGGTAGGCGTGCCGCTCTCGGTGTGGCAGATGAACGAGAGCAACGAGTTGGCCATCTTCGAGGCGGGCATTTCAGAACCTGACGAGATGATGGCTTTGCAAGACATCATCCGCCCGACTATTGGTGTGTTCACCAACATCGGGCAGGCACATGAGGAGAATTTCATCAACCATGCCCAAAAGGTAGGGGAGAAGATGAACCTCTTCACGAAAGCCGAATCGTTGGTATATTGCATGGATTATTCTGAGATTCAGCAGGTTGTTATCCGTTCAGGGATGGCATCCAAAGTGAAGCTGTTTACCTGGAGCCGAAAATTCGAGGAAGCCGACCTTGTGGTCAAAGACATCGTGATGGGCGACAAGCAAAGCCAAGTCCAATGCCTTTACCAGGGCGCAATGTTGTCGTTCACCATTCCCTTTGCCGATGCGGCTTCCGTCGAGAATGTCATCCATTGCATTGCCATCGGTCTGCTGATGAAAATGGATCCCGAAGTCATCGCCAGCCGAATCCTGTCGTTGACCTCCATCGCCATGCGCTTGGAAATCAAGGCGGGAATGAACAACTGCACCATCATCAACGATTACTACAACTCCGATGTCGACTCGCTGTCCATCGCCTTGGACGTGATGAAACAGCAGCACCAGCATAATCGCAAGGTCGTGATTTTGTCTGACATCCTCCAAAGCGGGCGCAATGAATTGGATTTGTATGCCGAAATTGCCCAACTGCTTAAAAACAAGGGTGTTGATATGATGATTGGCATTGGCGAGGGCATTTCGCGTCAGGCCAACAGATTCGAGATGGAGCACTATTTCTATCCCAATGTGGGCGATTTCTTGGCGCATTTCCCCTTCTCGAAGTTCAACAACCAGACCATTCTGCTGAAAGGCGCTCGTGCATTCGAATTCGAGCAAATCGGGATGGAATTGCAGGAGAAGGCGCATGAGACTGTGCTGGAAATCAACTTCAACCATCTTGTCAGCAACCTCAACCATTTTCGCTCGAAAATCAAGCCCGAAACCAAGCTGATGGTGATGGTGAAGGCCTTTGGCTATGGCAGTGGCAATTTGGAAGTTTCCAATGTAATGCAATTTCATAATGTTGATTATCTTACAGTTGCGTTTGCCGATGAGGGCGTGGAGCTGCGTCGTGCGGGCATTAATTTGCCCATCATGGTGATGAGTCCAGAGGTGAACAGCTACGACAATATCATCAAATACCACCTTGAGCCTGAGGTGTTCAGTTTCCGCAATCTTGGCTTCATCGAAAGGGCGTTGGAAAATTTGGCGCTGCCTGAGGCGCATCCCTTGAATGTCCACATCAAGCTTGATACGGGTATGCACCGTTTGGGCTTCTCCAACAGCGAGTTGCCCGAACTCATTCGGCGTATTCAGTCTAATCCGATGTTGCATGTGAAGAGCGTGTTTTCGCACCTTGCCACTGCCGACAATCCCGCCGAGGATGCCTTTACCTTGAATCAAATCCATTGTTTTGAGGAAGGCAGCGCGATGATTAAGGAGGCTTTCCCAAATGTCATACGTCATATCCTCAATACGGCGGGCATTTCGCGTTTCCCGCAATACCAGTTTGATATGGTGCGTTTGGGCATCGGTTTGTATGGCGTGCCAACTTGCGAGGCCGACAAAGGCATGTTGCAGCCTGTAGTGTCACTCAAGACGACCATCAATCAAATCAAGAACGTTCCGGCTGGTGATAGCATTGGCTATAATCGTCACGGCCACGCTGAAAGAGACATGCGTATCGGCATCGTGCCTATCGGCTATGCTGACGGTCTTTCACGCCTTTTGGGCAATGGAAACGGAAAATTTTATGTGAACGGTAGGCAGGTGTCCGTTGTTGGGGACATTTGCATGGATATGTGCATGTTGGATTTGACCAATGTAGAAGCTGCTGAGGGCGACACCGTCGTCATTTTCGATGTTGAGCACGACATTGCCGACATCGCCCAAGCTTGCCAAACGATTCCATACGAAATCATGACTCGCGTTTCGCAACGTGTGAAGCGGGTATATTATCAGGAATAGGGTTCGTTATTCCCCAAAAGCAATAAGAGCTAACAGTGCTTGCACTGTTAGCTCTCTGTTTATCAATTGAAAAGAGGAAAAATTTTCAATTATTCCTCACGGCGTTTTTTGCCTACAAGGTAGGCTGCGCCAAGACCCATCAACACGGCGATACCGCTGCCGAGAGGAGCATCTTGGTTCTCTGCTATACCATGGTTAGGAAGCTTAGGATTGCCCGTCGTCTCACGGACACCAAACTCTGTGGCCTCAGGTTGAGAGGCACCGCGTTGGAACAAACCGCCGTCATTGGGATTTGCAAAAGTCGTCATGCTCAGTCCGAGGACGACCGCGATTGTCAGTAATAGTTTTTTCATCTTTCTTGGTTTTATTCGTTTATTATCTGATTATTACTTATCTACGTTATGTCGCTTTTATAGCGTTGGTTCGTGTTTATTTGCGTGCATTATATATGCTTTGCAAGCTGCAAAAATAGATATTTTTTTGATATGGAAAGAAAAAAATGAAAAAAAAGTGAAAATTTCGGTAAAAAAAGTGTGTTGTTCTCTATAAATAACGTGTCTATGGATGAGAAAATCCTATCCGTTCAAGGCTTCGGCACCGCCCACAATGTCGATTAATTCGTTGGTGATGACGTTCTGGCGGGCCTTGTTGTACTGGATGCGCAACTCCTGCGACAATTGGTCGGCATTGTCGCTGGCGATGTGCATGGCGGTCATACGGGCACCGTGCTCGGCAGTGAGTGTGTCGAGCATGATGGAGTAGAAATTGGTACGGATAACCTTGGGAATCAGTTCATTGACGAAGGTCTCCTTGTCGGGTTCCACGATGTAGTCCAGCATTGAGCCATCGCTTTGCACCATTGTCTTCAAAGGCAGGACCACCTCACGAGTGGGTGTCTGCACGCCGGCATTCTTGAAATGGTTGAAGATTAATTCCACGCGATCCACTTCGTGGCTGAGGAACAGTTCTACCATCATGTCGCTGATTTCCATGGCCAAGTCGAAAGACATGTTTTCAGCCAGGGGCGCATATTGCTTCTCCACCTTGATACCAAACTTTTTGGCATAGTCATTGATTTTTTTGCCGACTAAGAAGATAGTAATATTCTCTGCTCCAATGCTTTCCACATACTCTTCATACACTTGCTTGAAAAGCTTGCAGATGCTTGAATTGTAGACGCCACACAGTCCACTACTCGACGAGAAGGCCATCAGCGCGACCTTTTTCACCTCGCGACGCTCAGCCAACGGGATGCTGACTTCCCCCTCAAGGGAGCCGAGGTAGTTGGAAAGGGCTTCGCTCAGCTTGTTCTTGTAGGGCAAAAACCGCGTCGTGAGGCCTTCTGTCTTTTTCAGCTTGGCCGCCGACACCATCTTCATCGCGCTCGTGATTTTCTGTGTCGAGGCAACGGAGCTGATTCTGGCTCGTATTTCCTTTAGTGATGCCATAGTTTTCTTTTTTTGACTGGGGACTTAGGACTTGGGACACTCTGTCTTTCGTCCTTTGTCCTCCGTCTTATGCATTAAAGTGTTCGCTCAGATTCAGTGCCTCCTCCTTCAGCACGGCCTTAATATCGTCATCAATCTTGCCGGCCTTCAGTTGGGTCATCACGTCCTTGTGCTTCACTTCCATCAAGTCGAGGAACTGTTTCTCAAACTCAAGCACCTTGTTTTCAGGCACTTTGCTCAGCAGTCCGTTGGTGCCGCAGAAGATGATGGCCACTTGTTTTTCGACGGGCATGGGCGTGTATTGCGGCTGCTTCAGCAGTTCCACGTTCTTGCGGCCTTTGTCGAGGATGGCCAAAGTTGCGGCATCGAGCTCGGCGCCAAATTTCGAGAAAGCCTCCATCTCGCGGAATTGGGCTTGGTCGAGTTTCAAAGTGCCGGCCACTTTCTTCATGGACTTGATTTGGGCGTTGCCACCCACACGCGACACCGAAATACCCACGTTGATAGCAGGACGGATACCCGCATTGAACAGGCTGGTTTCCAAGAAGATCTGTCCATCAGTGATGGAAATCACATTGGTCGGAATATAAGCCGAAACGTCGCCTGCCTGCGTCTCGATGATGGGCAGTGCAGTGATGCTACCGCCGCCTTTCACGATGTCCTTGATGCTGTCGGGCAGGTCGTTCATCTGACGCGCCACATCGTCGTTCTTGATGATTTTGGCGGCACGCTCCAGCAAACGACTGTGGAGGTAGAAAATATCACCTGGATAAGCCTCACGTCCTGGGGGACGGCGCAAAATCAAGGAAACTTCACGGTAGGCCACGGCTTGTTTCGAAAGGTCGTCGTAGATGATAAGTGCGTGACGGCCTGTATCACGGAAATATTCGGCGATGGCGACGCCCGCGTAAGGTGCGTAGAACTGCATGGCGGCAGGGTCGGAGGCTGTGGCACTGACAACGATGGTGTAGTCCATGGCGCCGTTTTGCTCCAAAGTCTTCACCAAATTGGCCACGGTGGAGCCTTTTTGTCCGACAGCGACATAGATGCAGTAAATCGGGTCGCCGTTCTTGAAATTGTCTTTTTGATTAATAATGGTGTCGATGGCGATGGCAGTCTTGCCCGTCTGACGGTCGCCGATGATGAGCTCACGTTGGCCACGCCCAATGGGAATCATGGCGTCGATGGCCTTGAGGCCCGTTTGCAGCGGCTGGTTCACCGGCTGACGGAAGATGACCCCCGGAGCCTTACGCTCTAAAGGCATTTCGAAGGTCTTGCCTTGGATGGCTCCTTTGCCATCGATGGGGATGCCCAAGCCATTCACCACGCGGCCCAACATGCCTTCGCCCGCGAGGACGGAGGCGATACGCCGGGTGCGCTTCACGGTCTCGCCTTCCTTGATGCTCTCGGTGGGGCCGAGCAGCACCACGCCGACGTTGTCTTCCTCAAGGTTGAGCACCACGCCCATGGTGCCGTTCTCGAATTCGACCAATTCGTTCGACTGCACCTTGTCGAGGCCATAGACGTGCGCCACGCCGTCACTCACTTGCAGCACCTTGCCAATCTCCTCAAATTGAACCTTGTTGCTCATGTTTTGGAGCTGCATCTTCAGGATGCTTGATATTTCACTTGGTTTGATGTTTGCCATATATGTAGTTTTTTATTTATTGCTTCAACTTGTTTTTCAGTGCGTTAAGTTGTCCTGCCACGCTTGCGTCCATGCGCGTGTGTTCGATGTCGAGGATGAATCCGCCAATGAGCGATGGGTCGATCTTGACATCAATTTCTGCCTCGGCGTTGAAAGTCTGCTTGATGAAGGCCTTGATTTTGTCGTAGGTTGCTTCGGGCAACTCGGTCGCCGTGGTGACGTTGGTACTTAGGATGTTGTGTTTCATGCGGTACATCTCCATGAATTTCATGGCGATGACGGGCATTTTGTCTTCGCGGTGCTGCTCGCTGACGAAGGTGATGAACTGCTTCAGGCAGTCGTGCAAAGGCTCGCCCACGGCCATTTCAAGGAGTTTCACCTTGTCTGCCTTGGTCACAATAGGGTCAGACAAGACTTCGTTGAACTGGCTGATGGCCAACATGTAGTTGTGTACGAGTCGTGTCAGTCCGTTGTAGACCTCTTGCTCGCAGCCTTGTTCGACAGCGAAGTGCAACAAAGCCCGCGCATAACGCACCGATATCTTTCCGTTGTCCATGGCTTACGCTTCTATTCTTTGGTTGTTTTTGAGCAGCTGCTCGATGTAGGCACTTTGCGACCGTTTGTCGCTCAGCTCGCGTTGCAGCAGTTTCTCCGCGATGTCAACCGACAGGGCGATGACCTCGTTCTTGATGTTTGCCATGGCCTCGGCCTGTTCCTTCTCGATCTTCAGTCGGGCGTCGGCCACAATCCTCTCGGCCTCGTGCCGTGCCTGTGTCTTGGCTTCTTCGATGAGCTGGGTCTTCAGGTCTTGGCTTTCCTTCATGATGCGAATCTGCTCAGCCTGTGCAGCTGCCATGGTTTCCTGCCGTTTCTGCTCAATGCCGGCGAGGGCGTTGTTGGCTTCTTCGGCGGCCAGGAGCGAGTCGGAAATATGCGCGTTGCGCTGTTCCACGGCACCCATAATCATCGGCCAGCCCGCCTTCGCCAAAATGAAGAACACGATGAGGAAGGCGATGAGCATCCAAATCACTAATCCACTTTCAGGAAGAAATAAATCCATTTTGGGTGTTTTTTATGGTTGTAATTGAATTCGTTCTTTTTTCTGGCGCGTGACTTCGGGACTTCGGGACTTCGGGACAGCGCCCCCGAGCTTGTCGAAGGGTCGTCTCGCAGTCTCGTAGTCCCGTAGTCTCTTGTCAATGATTAGCCGAGGACGGCCAACACGCAGACGACGATGGCGAACAGCGTTGCACCTTCGACGAGAGCACCGGCAATGATCATACCTGACTGAATCTTGCTGGCGGCTTCTGGTTGACGCGCCATGGCTTCCATGGCCGACTGACCGATTCTGCCGATGCCGATGGCAGCGCCGATGACTGCGACGGCAGCTGCAATGGCGGCCAAACCAGGTACGTAAGATACGGCTTTAACCGCTTCTGTTGCTTGAAGGAGGATTGATAATAACATGATGATTAAATTTAGATTGTTAAGGATGATTGTTTATTTAATTACTTAATTCTCATTATTGTAACTATAAGTTCTGAACTTTTGACTATCATTCGTGTTCGGGTTCGTGTTGTGCCATGCCGATAAACAGCGATGACAATATGGTGAATACATACGCCTGGATGTAGGCGACTAAGAGTTCCAATGCCGTCATGAAGATGGTCATGAAGATGCTGACGATGCTCATCACGCCACCCATGCCTGCGCCATACATGCCTCCGATGATGAAAATTAGGGCCATGAGTACCATGATGACGATATGGCCGGCGAGGATGTTGGCGAACAGACGTACCATCAGGGCGAAAGGCTTGGTGATGGTGGAAATCAGTTCGATGATGGGCATCAGCGGGAAGGCTTTCAGGAAGATGGGCACGTCGGGCCAAAGGATGTCTTTCCAGTAGTGCTTGTTGCCGAAGACGTTCACGAAGAAGTAGGTCAACAGGGCCAAGACCACTGTGATGCTTAAGTTGCCCGTCACATTTGCGCCAAAGGGGAAGAACGGGATGAGGCCGAACAGGTTGGCGAAAAAGATGAAGAAGAACACCGTTAATAAATAAGGTGCGAACTTTTTCACTTTCTTTTCTGGGATGTTGGGTCGGATGATGCCGTCCAACACGGTATAGGTCAGCCATTCTACAAGACCTTGATATTTTGTGGGTTTGGCCATCGGGTCTTTCTTGTATTTCCTTGCAGCAGGCAGGAAGAAGGCCAACAAAAAGCCGCACACGAGGAAGATGCCGAAGGCGTTTTTGGTGAACGAGATGTCGAAAGGCCGCGACAGGCTGCCGTCGGCTTTCACTTCCACCAACTTGCCCGGGTATTTGTCGGCAGTGATGGGCGCAATGTAGAAATTGGCTCCGTTGTGGTTGAAGGTCTCGCCTTCTTTCAGCTCGCAGACGTGCTTCGATGAGAAGCAGTGCCAGCTGCCGCCGTCCTTACACTTCACGATGACGGGCAGCCACACGCAAACCGGCTTCTCATGGATTTCCGTGATGTGGAAGCAATAGGAGTCGCCCGTATGGCCGAAGATGAACGCTTTGGCATC
This sequence comes from uncultured Bacteroidia bacterium, assembly GCA_902802535.1. Taxonomy (GTDB): domain Bacteria; phylum Bacteroidota; class Bacteroidia; order Bacteroidales; family F082; genus Limimorpha. The sequence continues at coordinate 38,799 of CADCML010000010.1, read as the reverse complement.
GAACTGCTCCTCCTGGGACTCTTGCTTGGTGTCCTGTGCGAGGCTCTGCATGGGCGTGATAGCCGTCAGTGCGAGGAAAAAGAAAAGGACGATATGTTTCAAAACATGGTTCATGCTTTGTTGTTCTTATGTTTGAGATAATGGGTGTAGATAGTGGTTTCGGCCGACAAGGCAATGAGGTAGGTGGCCGCCGTGATGAGGACGAAGGCGTGTGCCCCTTGCTTGACGAACACGATGTAGAGCACCAAAGCGGCAATGGTGAGCAGCATCTTGATGCCTTTGTAGACGAGATTCCAGGTGAGTCTGCCGGGGTGGGTGTCGACGTTTTTCTTCATCAAGTGACAATAGAACGCGCCGAGAATCATGTAGAGGTTGGGCATCATGATCATCCAGTTGTTCCACCAGGGTTTCTCGGAGAAGGCATACAACAGGATGCCGTCCGTCATGATGCACACGAGGAGGAAAATGGCCAGATATTTTGTCAGTTGCTTGTCTTTCATATCTCTACACAAACGGTCAGTAGATTGTTGTGGTTTTCAACGAAGCCGCCTTTGATGACATACTCTTTTTGCTCGCCGCTTTTTTGGGTGAGGGCGATTTTGCCAGCCTCAAGGATGGCGACGATGGCGGCATGATGCTCCAGCAAGGTGAAAGGTCCCATCGTGCTCGGCACCGTGATGGCAGTGACTTCGCCGTTAAACAACGTTTCGCTTGGTGAAATTATCTCAACTTTCATCTCACCTTATTATTAATTATTGGCGTTGGCATTATTCAGCAGCTCTTCGCCCTTGTTGATGGCATCGTCGATGGTGCCCACCAGGTTGAAGGCGGCCTCGGGATATTGGTCGACCTCACCGTCCATGATCATGTTGAAGCCGCGGATGGTTTCTTCAATCGGCACCATCACGCCCTTCAAGCCGGTGAATTGCTCGGCGACGTGGAAGGGTTGCGACAGGAAACGCTGCACACGACGGGCGCGGTGGACGACAATCTTGTCTTCCTCGGAGAGTTCTTCCATGCCAAGGATGGCAATGATGTCCTGCAATTCCTTGTTGCGTTGCAACAGTTGGATGACGCGCTGGGCGGTGTTGTAGTGTTTCTCGCCGATGATGTTCGGGTCGAGGATGCGCGAGGTGGAATCCAAGGGGTCAACGGCGGGATAAATGCCCAACTCGGCAATCTTACGGCTCAACACGGTGGTGGCGTCCAAGTGCGAGAAGGTGGTGGCGGGAGCAGGGTCGGTCAAGTCGTCGGCGGGCACGTAGATGGCCTGCACCGAAGTGATGGATCCGTTCTTGGTGGAAGTGATGCGCTCCTGCATTTGACCCATTTCCGTGGCAAGGGTCGGTTGGTAACCCACAGCCGAAGGCATACGACCCAACAATGCCGACACCTCGGAACCCGCCTGCGTGAAACGGAAGATGTTGTCGATGAAGAGCAGGATGTCGCTCACGCCGTCGCCTTGGTTGTCGCGGAACGACTCGGCCACGGTCAAGCCCGACAAAGCCACCGAAACACGTGCTCCAGGCGGCTCGTTCATTTGGCCGAAGACCAAAGTGGCTTGCGAAGTGGCAAGCTTCTCCTTGTCAATTTTGGAGAGATCCCAATCGCCTTCTTCCATGGCTTTAAGGAATTCGTCGCCGTATTTGATAATGCCCGACTCAATCATTTCGCGGAGCAGGTCGTTGCCCTCACGGGTGCGTTCGCCCACACCGGTGAAAACCGAGTAGCCGTTATAGCCTTTGGCGATATTGTTGATGAGCTCCATGATGAGCACCGTCTTGCCCACGCCGGCACCGCCGAAGAGGCCGATTTTTCCGCCTTTTAGGTAAGGTTCCAGCAGGTCGATGACCTTGATGCCGGTGAAGAGCACCTCTTTCGATGTGGCCAGGTCTTCATATTTGGGCGGCTCACGGTGGATGGGGTATTCCGTCGTGCGGTCGAGGGCACCGATGCCATCAATGGCGTCGCCCGTCACGTTGAGCAGGCGGCCTTTGATTTGTCCACCGATGGGGATGGAGATGGGTTTGCCGGCGGGCACGACATCCATGCCGCGCATGAGGCCGTCGGTCGAGTCCATGGCAATGGTGCGCACCGAGTCCTCGCCAATGTGTTGCTGGCACTCGAGCACCACGCGACGACCGTTGGGACGAATGACCTCGAGGGCGTCGTGGATCTTCGGCAGGTTGACCTCGTCGCCTTCAAAGAAGACGTCGACCACGGGGCCGATGATCTGTGTGATGTGTCCTGTAATCTTGTTTGACATATTGTAACGCTGTTGTTTCTTTTCTAATCCTTTATTCTTTTCCTTATTAGAAGCTGCAAATGTATCAAATATTGTTTTTCGTTTCACTTTTTTCGACAAAAAAAGAAAAAAAGTGTCCGAAAGGGCAAAAAGCCAAATGGGATGTAAAAGACGTGAATTGTAGGAATCGATTAAAAAAATGACTGCTATATGAGGAAAAAATGATTTCGCTTTTCAAAAATATCTATTTTTGCAAGTTAATTGCCACAATGGACTTGCCTTATGGAAATGGTCTAAGAGTTTGACAATCATTTGTTTATATCGCAATAAGTCAGTGGTTTTGAATGGATAACGCTATGAAAACGAATATACTCAAACGTAATTGCGCCCAATATCGCGCCCCTCAGGAAGCCCAAGCCAAGGGCATTTATCCCTACTACAAGCCCATTTCATCGGAGCAAAGCACCGTGGTGAAGATTGACGGCAGGGATGTGCTCATGTTCGGTTCCAACAGCTATCTCGGCTTGGCCTGCGACCCGCGCCTGAAAGAAGCTGCCATCGAAGCAGTCAAGAAATACGGTACAAGTTGCTCTGGTTCAAGGTTCTTGAATGGCACGTTGGACATTCATGTGGCTTTGGAGGAAAAACTGGCCAAACTCGTTGGTAAGGAAGCTGCCGTGTGCTTTAGCACCGGATTTCAAGTTAACCTCGGCGTGGTGTCGGCCGTTTGCGGCAGAAACGATTATTTGCTCCTCGACAGCCTCGACCATGCCTCCATCATCGAGGGAAGCCGCTTGTCGTTTGGCCGTGTGTGGAAATTCAACCACAACGATATGGACAGCCTTGAAGCCAAGTTGAAAAATTGCAACCCCGACGCGATGAAACTCATCGTGGCTGACGGCGTTTTCTCGATGGAAGGCGATATTGTGCCGTTGCCCCGCATGGTGGAACTGGCTGAGCAATACAACGCTGATATCATGATTGATGACGCCCATGCTTTGGGTGTTCTCGGCCATCAAGGACGTGGCACGGCTAACCATTTCGGCCTTACCGACAAGGTTGACCTTATCATGGGCACCTTCTCCAAGTCGTTCGGCTCGTTGGGAGGCTTCATCGCTGCCGACTTCGACATCATCAACTACCTGAAACACAATGCCCGTTCACTGATTTTCAGTGCCAGTATGCCCCCCGCAAATGTGGCTTCGGTCAGCAAGGCCATTGACATTATGCTGGAGGAGCCCGAAAGGATACAGCATCTTTGGGACCTCAGTAACTATGCCCGCAATCAGTTCAAGGAACGCGGCTTCGACACGGGCCATAGCGAGACGCCCATCATTCCGCTCTTCGTGCGCAATTCGGATAAAGCTTTCTGGTTGTGTAACAGGCTTTTGTCTGATGGTGTATTCGTTACGCCTGTCATCGCGCCCGCAGTTCCAGAAGAGGATGTGCTCATTCGTTTTGCCCTCATGGCCACCCACACCTTCGAGCAGGTGGATATCGCTGTCGAGAGGATAACGAAGGCGTTCAGGGAGATTGGAGTGATATAAATCCGTGAAATTCGTAGTTCTCATCACCGGTATATCATCGGGCTTTGGCCTCGAAACGGCGCGATTGCTGTCGCAGGAAGGCCATATTGTATATGGTACGGTGCGTCGCACGGTGCAACCGTTGCCCAATGTGCATTACCTTCAAGTCGATGTCCGCGACAAAGAAGCTGTGAGGGATGCCGTTGCCGAAATCATTGAAAAGGAAGGCCGTATCGACGTGCTGGTCAACAATGCCGGCATGGGCATTGGCGGTCCGCTGGAGTTTGCCACCGAGGAGGAAATCCGCCTTCAGATGGACACCAACTTCATGGGGCTGGTGCATTGTGTGGATGCCGTGCTGCCTTATATGCGTCAGCAAGAAAGCGGCAGAATCATCGCCCTGAGCAGCATCGGCGGCCTGATGGGATTGCCATTTCAGGGTTTCTATTCCGCCAGCAAGTTTGCCATCGAGGGCTATTGCGAGGCTTTGAGTTTGGAAACTAAAGCGATGGGAATCAAGGTGGTGGTGCTTCGTCCTGGCGACTTTGCCACAGGTTTCACAGGCAGTCGCAAAAAAGTGGCCGACGAGGCCGCACTGCAAGCCTACCCGATTTACAAAACGGCCATCGAAAAGGTGGAGCACGACGAGAACGGTGGCCTCAAACCCATCGTCTTGGCCCGTAAAATCAGCCAAATCATCAGCAATAGCCATCCCCGCAACGGCTATGTCGTTGCCTCTTTCGAGCAGAAACTCTCCGTTTTGCTGAAACGCATCCTTCCCGCCAAGTGGTTTGCGCGGATTTTGGGGTCTTATTACCGCCTCTAACGTGTGCCAACCGTTTTTTTGCGATTCGTTTGGAGTTTTCGGAATAATTTGTAACTTTGCTGGCGAAATAAGTAACATATAGAATTAAAGACACCATGACTACCAAAAGACAAATCAAGCACTCGGCAGCCATTGATGCCGAAAGATTCAACAATTTGAAAACCAAAACGAAACTCACCTTTACAGCGCTTTTGCTCTTTGCGCTGCTCGCGCCTGCGGCGGCACGGGCGCAAGAGGAAACGCTCACCCTGTATGACGGGCCTAGAATTTGTTATGATGTTCCCTTGAACCTCCCTGCTCTCAGACAGTTTACAAGGAGCCAGTTCGTCATTCCCGCCGACAACCTGATGGAAATGACCAACGGCACCATCAGTAGCATGAAATTCTATGCTAAAAGTGGAAGTAGTTTCACTTCTGATTGTACTGTCTATGTATATCTCATGGAAGTGGACTACACCGCCATCAGCGCGTTTGAGCCGCAGTCCTACGCTACCATTGTTTACCAAGGCACAATTGAAATCGTCCAAACTGCAAATTTCAGCGAACTTACTGTCAGTTTCAACCAACCATATCCATACACAGGCGGAAACCTACTCGTGGGCATGGACAACATGGAGAAGGCTTCCAGTAGTGAATCGATTTACTTCTATGGCACAACCGTAGAGGGTGCATCAATTTCAGGCTTAGGCAATTATGTGACGAATATTTCTACCTTCCAGTGCAACTTCATCCCCAAGACCACCTTCACCTATACGCCCTCAGCCTGTGAGCTGCCTGAAACCATGGAGGCCGAAGGCATCACCCCCCACCAAGCCACGCTGACATGGACGGGTGGCAGCGGCACCTACAACGTGGAAATCAAGACGGGCGACGGTGAATGGACAAGAGTACTCACCAATACCACCGCCACCAACCACACATTGGAAACCCTCGCGGATGACATGGACTACCAAGCGAGAGTGCAGTCGGTGTGCGGCAATGAAACCAGCGGATGGCGGAGCGTGACATTCAGTACGCCCATCGCCTGCTTCGCGCCTACTGGTTTAGCCGTGACCCTCAACCCAGACGACCCCACCGAGGCCACCCTGAGTTGGACAGAGAACGGCGAAGCCACCGCATGGCAGATTTGTCTGGACGACGACGAGGCCAACCTCATCGAGGCCGACAGCAATCCTTTCACACTAACGAATCTCTCGCTCGGAACAGCCCACACCGTCAAAGTGCGCGCCTACTGCAACGACATTGACCAAAGCACATGGAGCAACACCGTGTCGTTCACGCCCTCTTTCAGCATCACCGTGCATGACGGAACCCAAACCAATTGTCATGCTCCCGTGAACCTGCATTGGAGCGATGAGTTTGCAAGAAGCCAGTTTGTCATTCCTGCTGTCGACCTGGTTGCAATGGCAGGCGGCACTATTAGCGGCATGACATTCTACACCACAAGCCAAAACATTCCTTTCACATACAATAAACCCGTGGATGTGTATCTCATGGAAGTGGACTACTCGGCCTTCGACTCAAACAACCCCCAATTTGAGTCTAAGGACAACGCCACCATCGTTTATCAAGGCCCGTTCCAAATCATCAGCACCGACAACGGCGGCGAACTCACCATCTATTTCAGCGAACCCTATCACTACAACTACGGCAACCTGCTCGTGGGCATCGAGGATACGCAAAAAGGGATTACCTTTAGATCTGTTTTTTTCTATGGCACAACCGCAACGAGCGCATCCGTTTTCGGCGTATCCGAAATAGAATGGCTAATTGGTAGCGAACGGAACGATTTCATCCCCAAGACCACTTTTAACTACACACCCTCAGCCTGTGGACTGCCTGAAACCTTGGAGGCTGAAAATATCACCTCCCATCAAGCCACGCTGACATGGACAGGCGGTAGCGGCACCTACAACGTGGAAATCAAGACGGGCGACGGCGAATGGACACGGGTCTATACCAACCTCGCCGCCAACACCTGCACCTTGGAGAACCTCATGCCTCTCACCGAATACCAAGCAAGGGTACAGAGCGTGTGCGACAACGTAACCAGCAATTGGAGAAGCGTTAAAGTACCTATGACAATAACTATCGATTCGCCTTATACTCAAGGTTTTGAAAGTCCAGAAGGAACAGCTTCCAGCTATAATGGGGCACTTCCTGAGTGTTGGGAGACAAAGGGTAATGTTTGGGTTTTCCCGCACAATTGTACTAATTGGAGCCAAAGCGGCACGCAGTCTTTGGCGTTCTATGGTGAGTCCAATTATACAACCTATTTTTATTCTTTCACTATGCTGCCAGAGTTCAGCAATCCCCTTAGCGGACTCCAGATCAGTTTCTGGATGTATATCCCCAGCAACAACACTGGAAGCATAGAATTGGGCTATATTACCTCCGAAGACAATGGTTTCGGCAACACTTTTACGTCTCTTGCCACTTTCAATTGCAATAACGGCAACGTTGTGCAACATAGCATGGTTTTGGACAACGTGCCCGCCGAGGCGCAACGTTTGGTGTTCAAGTGGGAAACTCATATCGTGACCTTCTTCATCGACGACGTGGAGGTTTCCATCAATCCTTTGTCTTACAACTTCGGCGGCGGTAGCGGCACCGAAACCGACCCCTACCTTATCGCCACCACCGACCACATGGACGTTTTGGCCGCTAATGTGAATAATGGAAACAACTATAGCGGCAAGTTCTTCCGCATGGTTGCCGACCTCGACTATACTGGAAAGACCTATACACGCATCGGCACATACGGTGGTGTGCCTTTCAGCGGCACTTTCGACGGCAACGGCCACACCATCAGCCATGTGACACTCAATGAGAACGAAAATTATTTAGGTCTTTTTGGATTTAGCAACGGCATGGTGAAAAACCTGACCCTCGACCATAGCAGCATCCATGCTGAACAGGGAGGTTCGGTTGGTGGCATTGTTGGCTGCTGTAGTTGGGGAGCCGTCACGGGATGCTATGTGACGGAGAATGTGAGCATTTCTGCGACAGGAGAAGAAGATTCTGGGGGGGAGATGGGTACGCTAATAGGCGGTGATGATGTTGGTGGAATTGTTGGCACTGCTTATCACTGCACCGTCAGCAACTGCATGAACTTTGCCGATGTTTCAGGTGTAGAACGAGTTGGAGGAGTTGTAGGATGCAACGATAATTCCACCATCACCAACAACTACTATGCCGGCAACTGCACGGTGGGCGGCATAGGTGTTAGCGGAAGCAATAGCGGCAGCGATGTGGAAGGGCAAGCCCAGCGCGGCTATGCCATTGAGCCGCAATCCCCGCTCGGCATCAACCTTGAAGGGAGCATCGGCTTGTTCTATGAGGGTAAGGTTTATGCCGGTGAGAATCAGGAAGTTATCGTTGGTTTCAAGGTCGCTGAATCCTCTTATGTGCCTCAATGTCTCTCCTTCAGTGCTGGAACCTACAACAACAACGACGACGGCACCTGCACCGTCACTATGCCCGCCGAGGACATCACCGTGAGCGGCAACATCGTGGAGATAGACGGTTTGTATTACGAACTCTCCTGTGAGGGCGACAACACGGCCACGGTGATTCAAAACGATGCTTACGCTGCCACGTTGGAGGGCAATTTTGCCGTGCCATACAGCATCACCTACAACGATACTTATTATGAGGTCACCGCCATCGGTCCCAATGCCTTCTACGGCTGCACGGGCATCACCGAACTCTATCTCAACGAGAACATGGCTTTCATTGGCAGCGGAGCATTCAAGGACTGCACGAGCCTCACCAAAATCACAGCCATGCCCCTTGCGCCGCCAACGGCTGCCGAGGATGCCTTCAGCGGTGTTTCTACGGACATTCCCGTCGAAGTGGCCTTCTGCTCGCAGTATGACTATAGTGTGGCCACGGGCTGGAGCAGCTTCAGCAACTTCCAAGGCGGCGGGCCTTGCGAACACACGTTTATGGGAATGGAGGACAACTTATGGTCGAACCCCAACAACTGGATGGGCGGCATGCCCGATGCCAATTCCACGGTAGGCATTTACGGAATTTGTGAACTCGATGTTGATGTGACGGTGAAGTCAGTCACCATCGGCGATTTGGCCCTTCCGGAAGACAATGTTTACGACCGTCTCACCGTGAAGAACGGCACCACCCTCACAGCCACGGATTTCATCTACACCGTCGGCGATGCCACGCACTTCATCATCGAGGACGGTGCGCAAGTCTACCATCCCAACGCGGGCGCACAGGCCACGGTGGAGAAGAACATCACGGCTTACACGCCCAACAGCAAGAATGGCTGGCATTTGATCAGTTCGCCCGCCATCGAGAGTTTTGCGCCCTCGGCGGACAACGGCTTCCTCGCCAACGAATACGACCTGTATTTCTATGAAGAGCCTACACATCATTGGAGGAATCACAAGCCCAACGGCCAATATGCGAACTTCAACATCGAGCCGTTGAAAGGCTACCTTTACGCCAACAGTGCCAACGACACGCTACAGTTGCAAGGCACCCTGCGCACGGCCACCGAAACGGTGAGTGTGCCATTGAGCTGCACCGGCGGCATCGCTTTGACAGGCTTCAACATTGTGGGCAATCCCTTCGCGCACAACGTGACGGCTTTCACGGGCAGCAATGTGGCCATGGAAGTCTACCGCATGAACGAAACCAAAGACGACCTGACGGTGGCCAATATCACCGCCACCGACCCGCTGAAACCCGGCGAGGGCTTCTTCGTGAAGGCCACGGGTGACGAGGCTTCCATCACCTTCAACAGCCGCGCCACCAACGCCGAGCGCAGCAACATCACCTTGGAAGTCAGCGAGAACGGCCTCATCATCGACCGCTTCATCCTGAAACGCGACGGCGCACCCTTGGAGAAACTCACGCTGAACGAGAACAGCACAAGGGTTTATGCCACCGAGGGCGCACAGGATTGGGCAGTCACTGTCATTGCGAGCGAAGCGAAGCAATCCAGCCGCACAGAACAACCCATCAACTTCAAGGCCGCGAAGAACGGCACCTACACCCTGACCGTGAACGTGGAGAACATGGAATTTGACTATCTGCATTTGATTGACAACCTCACCGGCGCGGATGTGGATTTGCTGCAAACACCGCAATATGCGTTCACCGCCAAGACCACCGACTACGCTTCGCGTTTCCGCTTGGTGTTTTCCGTTGGCGTTGCAGGCGAGACCGCCCGCGACCCCATGCACCGTTAGCCTACATCTGCAACGGCAACATCATCGTCAACGTCGAGGACGTACTTCAGATGATTGACATGATGGGGAGCTTCATCATTTCCGCGCGGTGGCGAACCTGCAGGTTCGCCACCGCCATTTTTATTCCCCCTTAAAGAAATTTTTCTGTTTTCCCTTTGTTTTCAAATAGGGATTGTCTAATTTTGCAACCTATTTCAGAAATAAAACAAACAAAACGAAAAATATATGCAAGATAAACTGCAAGCATTGACTGACAGGCTCTATAACGAGGGCTTGTCGAAAGGAAAACACGATGGCGAGGAACTTGTGCAAAAGGCACAGGCCGAGGCCGACCGCATCGTGGCCTACGCCAAGGCTGAGGCCGACCGCATCATCGCCCAAGCCAACAAGGAAGCAGAGGAGATGAGAACCAAGGTGAACGCTGACGTGAAAATGGCGGCTACACAGAGCATTGCCGTCACGAAACAGGAAATCGAGAAAATGGTGGTGACTAAGGCCGCCCAAGAAGGCGTGAAAGCCAACATGGGCAATGCCGCTTTTGCAAAAGAACTGATTGCCAGCGTGGTGAAGGCTTTCAACCCACAAAACGCTTCGCCCGTCGATTTGAGCCTCATCTTGCCCGAAACCTTGAAAGCTGAGGTGGAGCCTTTCGTGAAAAACGAAATCGCCAAGCAATTCAAGGGCGAGGTGAAGGTTGACTATTCCAAGAAGATGAACGGCGGCTTCAAGATTTCGCCCAAGGAAGGCGGCTATGTGCTCAACTTCACCGACGAGGAGTTCACCCAACTTATCGCCAATTACTTGCGTCCCGCCACCAAGAAAATCCTCTTCGGCTGATGGATAACTACGTCTATATCGTCGCCGGCCTGCCCGAACTGACTTCGGGTTTCGAGAACACGGGATTTGACTATGCCGTGGTCAAGGAGTCCATCGTGGAGTTGCTCTCCGAGAAAGACCAACAACTGGTTGAACTCATGGAGGAGGGCTTCGATGAGAACACCCTTGGTGCCGATTTCTATGCCAAGGCCGCCGAGAGCAAGAACCGCTTCATCCGCGAGTATTTCGACTTTGACGGTCGCCTGCGCAACATGAAGGTGAACTACTTGGCCAAGCGTCTCGGCAAGAACGGTGAGGACTTCATGGTGGAACTGCCCGAGGCTGACTTTGACGAAGAAAAACAGATTCAAGACATCCTTGCCGATGCCGACTTCGTGCAACGCGAGCAGAAGATGGACGAACTGAAATGGGAAAAGGCTTCCGACATCGCCCGCATGGACTACTTCAACATGAACGCCATCCTTGCCTTCTTGGTGAAAGCTAAGACTGTGCAACGCTGGGCTGAACTGGATGTGGAGAAAGGTCAGGAGATGTTCCAAAAGTTGGTCAAGGAGATTCGCGGGACGAGCGCGGATTTGGATTTGAGTGTTGGAGGAAAATAAAGGCAATGAAAAAACTACGAATTGAACGAATTAGGCGAATGCTTGCGCCAGAATTTTGCGGCCAAGGCCGCGAATGTGTACGAATTGGGCTTCGGCCATTCGTATCAATTCGCAACGAAGTTGCAAAATTCAATTGACTTCGTCGAATGCAAAGCATTTCGTGAAAATCCGTATCATTCGTAAAATTCGTAGTTGGTTTTGAAATGAGAAATTTGAAATCTTGAAATAAATGAAAACAACAGGAAAAGTTACAGGAATCATTGCAAACCTCGTTACCGTGGAGGTGGACGGCCCTGTGGCACAGAATGAAATCTGCTTCATCGACTTGGCTGGTACCAAGCTGATGGCGGAGGTCATCAAGGTGAACGGGAACAAGGCCTCCGTGCAGGTGTTTGAGAGCACCCGCGGCCTCCAAATCGGTGACAAGGTGGAATTCCAAGGCTACATGCTTGAAGTGACCTTGGGACCTGGTCTGCTTTCGAGCAACTTCGACGGCCTGCAGAACAACCTCGCCACTATGGAAGGGGTGTTTCTGAAACGCGGTGAGTACACCAAGGCCTTGGACGAAGAGAAACTTTGGGACTTCAAGCCCATCGCTAAGGCTGGCGACCAAGTCGTTGCCGCCGATTGGTTGGGCGAAGTCAAGGAAGGCTGGCTGCCCCACAAAATCATGGTGCCGTTCAATTTCAAAGGGACGTACACTGTGAAATCGGTGGCTGCTGCCGGACAATACAAGATCACTGACACCATCGCCACGCTGACCAACGCTGACGGTGAAGAGGTGAAGGTGACGATGACCCAGAAATGGCCTGTGAAAGTGGCCGTGGGCGGTTATGTGGAGAAACCGCGTCCCTTCAAGGTGATGGAGACGGGTGTGCGTACCATCGACACGCTGAATCCCATCGCGGAAGGCGGCACGGGCTTCATTCCCGGACCTTTCGGCTGCGGCAAGACCGTGCTACAACACGCCTTAGCCGAGCAAGCCGATGCCGACATCATCATCATGGCTGCTTGTGGTGAGCGTGCCAATGAGGTCGTGGAAATCTTCACCGAGTTCCCCGAACTGAAGGACAAGCACACCGGCCGTAGCCTGATGGAGCGTACCATCATCATCTGCAACACCTCCAACATGCCGGTCGCGGCCCGTGAGGCTTCCGTCTACACAGCCATGACCCTTGGTGAATACTACCGCGCTATGGGCATGAAGGTGCTGCTTTTGGCCGACTCCACTTCGCGTTGGGCACAGGCTTTGCGTGAGATGAGTAACCGTTTGGAAGAACTGCCTGGTCAGGATGGCTTCCCCATGGACCTCTCGGCCATCATCTCCAACTTCTACGCGCGTGCAGGATATGTGAAACTCAATAACGGTCAGTCGGGCTCCATCACCTTCATCGGAACGGTGTCGCCTGCTGGCGGTAACTTGAAAGAACCCGTCACTGAGTCGACGAAGAAAGCGGCCCGTTGCTTCTACGGCCTCTCGCAGAACCGTGCCGACAAGAAGCGTTATCCCGCCGTCGATCCCGTGGATTCCTACTCGAAATACCTCGAATATCCCGAAATCATTGAATATCTTGACAACAAGATTGAAAAGGGTTGGGTCGACAAGGTGACGAAGACGAAATACATCATCCGCAAGGGTAAGGATGCCTACGAGCAAATCAACATCTTGGGCGACGACGGTGTGCCGATGTCCTATCACGAGCAGTATTGGAAGTCGGAACTTATCGACTATGTCATACTTCAGCAAGACGCTTTCGACAACATCGACGGTTGCTCACCGCTCGAACGCCAGAAGTTCATGCTCGACATGATACTTGAGATTTGCGACCGCAGCTTCAAATTCGACAACTTCGAGGAGTGCATGACCTTCTTCAAAGGCCTGATCAACATCTGCCGTCAGATGAACTACTCGGAATACGAGTCGGAACAATTCAACAAATATTTGAACCAGCTTAAGGAGGAACTGAAACATGAGTGAGAAAGCCTTTCAACGCATCTATACGAAGCTGAGCGCCATTACCAAGGCCACCGTGACCCTTGAGGCACAAGGCGTGACCAACGATGAATTGGCCTTTGTGGCAGGCCGTTTGGCTCAGGTGGTGAAAATCAAGGACAACAGCGTCACCTTGCAGGTGTTTGGTGGCACAGAAAACATCCCGACCAATGCTGAAGTGACCTTCTTCGGTGAACCGCCCACCTTGAATGTGAGCGACGATCTTGCAGGCCGTTTCTTCAATGCCTACGGCGAGCCTATCGATGGCGGTCCGGCTGTGGAGGGCGAGAAACGCCAAATCGGTGGTCCCTCCGTGAACCCGTACAAGCGTCGTATGCCTTCAGAGTTGATTCCGACGGGTATCGCCGGTATCGACTTGAACAACACTTTGGTCTCGGGCCAGAAGATTCCTTTCTTCGCTGACCCCGACCAACCCTATAACCAAGTGATGAGCATGGTGGCCCTCCGCGCTGATGTGGATAAGATTATCCTTGGTGGCATGGGTTTGACCAACGACGACTACCTGTTCTTCAAGAACGAGTTTGAGAGCGCAGGTGCCCTGCATAAGATTGTCAGTTTCGTGAACACCACCGACCAGCCGCCTGTCGAGCGTCTGTTGGTTCCCGACATGGCCCTGACTGCAGCGGAATACTTCGCCGTCGACAAAAACGAAAAGGTGCTGGTGCTGCTCACAGACATGACCTTGTATGCCGACGCTTTGAGTATCGTGAGTAACCGTATGGACCAAATTCCTTCCAAGGACTCCATGCCAGGCTCGCTTTACTCCGACTTGGCCAAGATTTATGAGAAAGCCGTGCAACTTCCTTCGGGCGGTTCCATCACCATCATCGCTGTGACGACGCTGAACGACGGCGACATCACGCACGCCATCCCTGACAACACGGGTTACATCACCGAAGGGCAGTTGTTCCTCCGTGCCGACCCCGACTCGGGCAAGGTCATTGTGGACCCGTTCCGCTCGCTGTCGCGTTTGAAACAACATGTGCAGAACAAAAAGACCCGTGAGGACCACAGCGCCGTGATGAATACCTCGGTTCGTTTGTACGCCGACGCTTCCAACGCTAAGACTAAGTTGGAAAACGGCTTCGACCTGAGCGACTATGACCTGCGCTGCCTCGACTATGCCAAGGAATACGCGACCAGACTTCTTGCCATCGACGTTAACATTTCGATTACCGAGATGCTTGACACCGCTTGGGAGTTGTTCGGCAAGTATTTCACTAAGGCCGAAACAGGCTTGAAAGAAGCGTTGATTCAGAAATACTGGAAAGACGCTGCAAAGTGACCAATTTTGAATCTTAAATTTTGAATTTTAAATCTTTAAATTGATTCAATGGCCATCAAATTTCAATATAACAAGACTTCGCTGAACGAGCTGAACAAGCAGCTGAAGACGCGGGTGAGAGCGCTTCCCACGCTGAAGAGCAAGGAGAGTGCCCTGCGCCTTGAGGTGAAAAAAGCCAAGCAGCATTCGGAGAGCCTTGTCGAGCAGTTAGAGGCCGAACTCAAATCGTATGAGTACATGGCCCGGCTTTGGAATGAATTTGAGCCAGGACTGATTTCCGTGACCGATGTGAAACTGAAGACCGTGAAGATTGCGGGTGTGCCGACACCGGCCTTGGAGGAGGTGCTCTTCGATGTGAAGGACATCAACCTGTTCACCAAGCCGATGTGGTATGCCGACGGCGTGCAAATCCTCAAGAACCTCGCCCAACTCGGCATCGAGTCGGAGGTCTATACCGAGGTGGCACGCATCCTCGACTACCAGCGGAAGAAAACCACACAGAAGGTCAATCTTTACGAAAAGGTGCAGATTCCTGGCTACAACGAAGCCATACGTAAGATTAAGCGATACATGGAAGACGCGGAGAATCTTGACAAAGCTTCGCAGAAAATCGTGAAAAACAAACACATAGAAGAAGAGGAGGCAGACCATGGTAACTGAAATGACGAAATATGATTTCATCCTCATGAGCGGCGATGCCGATGCCTTCTTGGAGAAGTTGCAAACGGTGGGCGTGATGGACATCACCCGTTCGCTGAAACCCATCGACGAGAAGTCCGAGAAACTGTCGACTCGTGCCGATATTTATCGCAAGGCACTTTCAACATTGAAAGCCATCGAGAAGGCCGAAGACCCTGGTCAGAAGCCGGCTGATTTTGCTGCAGAGGTAATGCAGACCGTGCGCGAGAAGGAAGCCATCGAGGCCCAGTTGCCCCAACTTCGCAAGGAAGCCGATGACTTGGTGCCATGGGGCCGTTTCGACAAGACGAATTTCGAGAAACTCAAGGAGAACGGCCTGAAATTGCATTTCTACAAGGCCAAGGCTATCGACCCTGCTTGGAAGGAACAGTATGCGCTGAGCGAGATTTCCAACCTTGGCGGATACAGTTATTTCGTGGTGGTTTCCGACACGGACGAGTTTGACTTTCCCCTGAAGGAACTGCCAGCCCCTCAAAGCGACTATGCTGCTGTGGAGCAGCAGATTGCTGATTTGGAGGCTCAAGTGAAGCAGAAAGAGCAACGCTTGGCGCAACTGAAATGGCATGAACCTGTGATTCAAGCCGAGTTGGACAAGACCTTGTCAAATCTCGACCTGCATCTGGCACACGCTGCTGGCGAGAAGGCTGCTGAGGACTATATCACGGTCTTCGAGGGCTTTGCGCCCAAGGAGAACGAGCCTGCTCTGCACGACATGCTGGAGCGCGAGAACGTGTTCTATTTGGTCGACAAGGCCCAAGTGGACGACAACCCGCCCATCAAACTGAAAAACAACAAGTTCGTTTCGATGTTCGAGTTGCTGACCGACATGTACGGTCGG
Source organism: uncultured Bacteroidia bacterium (assembly GCA_902802535.1). Taxonomy (GTDB): domain Bacteria; phylum Bacteroidota; class Bacteroidia; order Bacteroidales; family F082; genus Limimorpha. Next base: position 22,711 of record CADCML010000010.1, on the reverse strand, counting down.
CCCAAGTATAACGAATTCGACCCGACTGTGTTCATCTCCATCTTCTTCATGCTTTTCTTCGCCTTCTGCATGGGCGACATGGGCTACGGTCTGGTGCTCATCGGTGCCAGCCTTGCCTTGAAGAAAGTGTTGGGTAACATTGCTCCTTTGGGTGTCACTTTAGGTATCGCCACAACGGTGGTAGGATTTTTGTTCCACACCTTCTTTTCTGTCGACATGCTCACGTGGAGCTGGCTCCCAGAAGGGGTGAAACGCATCATGTTGCCCTCGAAGATTGCCGGCTATGACGGCACGATGGTATTAGCGCTACTCGTCGGTATCGTGCATATCTGCCTCGCTATGATTGTCAAGACCTACCAAAGTACCAAGGTGAAAGGCTTCGCCAATTCTTTGGGCACTTGGGGTTGGACTTTGCTCATTGTGGGCGGCATCATCGTGGGCGGATTGGCTTTGCTGGGTGTCATTGACAAAGCCCTGACGAAGTGGATTATCATCGTCATCGGCTGCTTGTCTGCCTTGGGCATCTTCTTCCTCAACGACTTGCATCGCAATCCCTTGCTCAACTTCGGTTCGGGCTTGTGGGATACCTACAACACGGCCACGGGCTTACTCGGCGACGTGTTGAGTTACCTGCGTCTGTATGCTTTGGGCTTGGCTGGTGCCAAACTCGGCGAGGCTTTCAACGCCATCGGAGTGCAGGCCTTGGGCGACGGCGGCGTCAATTGGGTGTTCTTCATCCTCATCGTGGTCGTTGGCCATGTGCTCAATGTCGCGATGTGCGTCTTGGGTGCCTTCGTGCATCCCCTGCGACTCAACTTCCTTGAGTTCTTCAAGAACTCAGGTTATGAAGGAACGGGTAGGAGGTATAAACCTTTACAATCATAAAGACGCGAGACTGCGAGACTGCGGGACTACGGGACAAGCCAATCCCCGAAGTCTCGAAGTCCCAGAGTCCCGAAGTCAAATATAGAATCAAACAATTAAACAATAATCAATAAACAATTACAATCATGTTAGCAACAATTTTAGGTTATGTCGGTCTGGGCCTCGTATTGGCCTTGGCAGGTATCGGAAGTTCAATTGGCACTTCGACGGCGGGCAACGCTGCCGAGGGCGGCCTCAAGAAACGTCCCGAGGCATCGGGCAATTTCATGGTGCTGTCGGCACTGCCTGCCACGCAGGGTATTTATGGCTTTGTGGCATTCTTCATGCTGCTGAGCAAAATGAAAGCCGACCCGGCACAGGGCCTCATCATTTTTGGTGTGGGCTTGTGCGTGGGTGTGGTTTGCATGATCTCCGCCATACGTCAGGGACAGGTTTGTGCCAATGGTATCGTGGGCATCAGCCAAGGTCACGACGTGTTCACCAACACGCTGATTTACGCTGCTCTTCCTGAGTTCTACGCTATCTTGGGCCTTGTCGGCGCTTTGATGGTATAATTGGAAGAAAAGACCGTTTAGAATGTCAAAGGCGACTCCATTTGGGGTCGCCTTTGTGTTTTTCCTGACTTTGACAGCTATATTTTGATGAAGTTGTAATACGCTGTAAATAAGATACTTGCGAAAATAACTTTGGCGCAATGGGTGAATCGGCTTTTTGATATTTATATTTATTCATTACATAAAACATTATATCACAACAAATTAGCAAGCTATAGAATAAGACCTGCAGAGATAGGGTGAAGCATTGTCGAAGTCAGGAAGAAAAGACCGTTTAGAATGTCAAAGGCGACTCCATTTGGGGTCGCCTTTGTGTTTTTACATCTCATCTTTCATCTTCTCAATCATCCGTCGTTCTTTCTTGGTCGGGCGGCCTGCGCCACGGTCTCGCCATTCGGCCTTGTAGGCACGCATGAACTCGATGCGCTCGTATTCCTCCTTGGGTGTGAGGTCGTTATAGACTTCAGGCACTTGCTTGGCTGAAACGCGGTTCTTGATGACCGTTTTCACCTCCACCACCTTGTGCAACTGCTCAATCTGCACTTGAATGACATCGCCGACCTTCACTTCGCGCGAAGGCTTCACGGGGTTGTCGTCAATCTTCACCTTGCCGCCCTTGATGGCATCGGCAGCCAGCGAGCGCGTCTTGAACAGACGCGCCGCCCACAGCCATTTGTCGATTCTTATGGGTTCTTCCTTGTTTTCCATTTTGTCGTTTTTGGCTTCTGGTCCTTGGCGTAGTTGGCTTTTAGCTTTTAGCCGTTAGCTATTAGCTTCGCCTCACTAGGCTAAAGGCTAATAGCTAATTGCTAACAGCCAACTGCCAGGAGCCATAGGCCATAGTTTACTTCTCCTTGAAAATCAACTGAATCGGCACCCCGTTGAAGTCCCAAGTCTCGCGTATCTTGTTCTCCAAGAAGCGCTTATAGTTGTCCTTTACGTCCTTTGGTAGGTTGCAGAAGAAGATGAACTGCGGAGCGATACTCTTTAGTTGGGTGATGTACTTAATCTTTAGGAAACGTCCGCGCGAAGCAGTAGGCAACGGCACGGAATTGATGATTTCCTGCATCTTGTCGTTCAACTCACGCACGGGCACGCGACGCTCGCGGTTTTCGTAGACCTTATGCGCAGTTTCCAACACCCTGTAGATGCGTTGCTTGTTGATGGCCGAGGTGAAGATGATGGGATAGTCGGTGAAAGGTGCCGTTCTGAAACGAATCAGTTCTTCGTATGCCTTATGCGTGTTGGAGTCTTTCTCCACGAGGTCCCACTTGTTGACGACCATTACCAAGCCTTTTTTGTTCTTCTCAATGAGGCGGAGGATGTTCATATCTTGGGCCTCAAAGCCTTGTGTCGCATCGAGCATAAGGATGGCCACGTCGCAGTCCTCGATGGCGCGGATGGAACGCAGCACTGAGTAGAATTCGATATCCTCTTCCACCTTGCTTTTCTTGCGCAGTCCGGCGGTATCAACGAGCATGAACTCCATGCCGAAAGCATTGTAGCGCGTGTAGTTGGCGTCGCGGGTGGTGCCGGCAATGTCGGTCACGATGTGGCGGTCGGTGCCGAGGAAGGCGTTAATCAATGACGATTTTCCGACATTGGGCCTGCCAACCACGGTGAAGCGCGGCAGGTCGGTATTGAAATCGGTGGTATCGGATGGCAAGAGTTCAGCGATTTTGTCCAACAATTCGCCCGTGCCTGTGCCTGTCATGGCGGAAATCGGCCATGGCTCGTCCAATCCCAAACTATAGAATTCGCCAATCAGGTTTTCCTTGTTGGGTTCATCTATCTTGTTGACCGCCAACAGGACAGGTTTCTTTTGCAGGCGCAGGATCTGTGCGACTTCCTCGTCCAAAATGTGAAGCCCCTCGCGACCATCCACCAAAAAGACAATGACATCGGCCTCGTTGATGGCCAAGTCAACCTGCTTGCGGATCTCTTCTTCAAAGATGTCGTCCGACCCCACCACATAACCGCCGGTGTCGATGACGGTGAATTCCTTTCCATTCCAATCGCTTTTGCCGTAGTGCCTGTCGCGCGTCACGCCGCTCGTTTCCTCCACGATGGCCATGCGCTGCTTCAGCAGACGGTTGAAAAGCGTCGATTTTCCCACATTGGGTCTTCCCACAATTGCTACAATGTTTGACATGTCTTTGATGGTATTAGTTTTGGACTGCAAAGGTAGGGAATTGGGCGTAATTATGGAGATTTCTGGAAGATTTTTATCATACTATATCACCATTCAAATTATTTGTATTACTTTTGCAACATAATCAATAGCAAAAGTAAGTCATTATGGAAGCAACCGTTCAAAGAAAGCAGACCTCTTTTCGTCTGAGGACCGACCTGCTTGATTTCATGAAAAAAGACGCCGAAAGAGAAAACAGGACCCTCAACAACTTCTTGGAGAGTTTGTTGCTGGACTATTATTACAACGAGCCTAACGAAGTCACCAAGGCCGCGATAGAGGAGGCAATGAACCGAAAAGAATACCCCGAAGAAGAGTTATACGACAGTGTTGACGATCTTTTTAAAGCCCTTGATGCAGAATGAAGCGACTTTTTCCCTCCACTCAGTATAAGAAGGACTACAAGCGTTACCGCAACAACCCCCAAAAAGTTGCTGCATTAAAAGAAGTTCTTGATATGTTGGCAAGTGGTTTGCCCATCCCTGCCGAATATCTGCCCCATCCGCTTCATGGAAAATATAATGGCTGCCTCGAATGTCATATTCAAGGCGATTTCCTTCTGATTTGGTTTGACCCGAAGAGCAATGTCATCGAGTTGGTCAGATTAGGCACACATTCTGAACTGTTCGGGAAAAACAAGTAGCGTTTTTACGCTTCATACCCAAACCGCTTCAATTCGGCCTCGTTGTCGCGCCAGTCTTTGTCGACTTTCACGAAAAGTTCAAGGAAAATCTTCTTTCCCGTAAACTCCTCAATATCAGCGCGAGCTTGCATTCCGAGCTTTTTAATGGCACTGCCGCCTTTGCCGATGATGATGGCTTTTTGTGAGTCGCGAGCCACGTAAATGACGCTGCGGATATGGATGCGGTGTTCGGTTTCCTCGTAACTTTCCACTTCGACTTGCACAGAGTAGGGGATTTCCTGCTGGTAGTTGAGCAGAATCTTCTCGCGGATGATTTCGGTGATGAAGAAGCGCATCGAGCGGTCGGTGAGTTCGTCCTTGGGGAAATAGGGCGGACATTCAGGCAACTTTTCCAAGATTTGCTTGAAGATGAACTCCACATTGGCACCATATTGCGCCGAAAGCGGAAAAACTGTCGCGTTGGGCAAAGTTTCGCGCCATTGTTCCACGGCCTGCTCGACTTGTTCCTGCGTGGAAAGGTCGATCTTATTGATGAGTACAAAAACGGGTATCTCCGTGGTTTTCAGTCGCTCTACGGTCTTTTCCTCAATCTTTTTGTCGGTGATGTCGACCACAAAGAGGATGAGGTCGGCATCGATGAGGGCCACGTTGACGAACTGGTTCATCACTTCGTGCATCTTGTAGGCGGGGTCCTTGATGATGCCGGGTGTGTCGGAGAAGACGATTTGGAAGTCGTCGCCGTTCACGATGCCGAGGATGCGGTGGCGTGTGGTCTGCGCCTTCGAGGTGATGATGGAGATTTTCTCTCCAACTAACTGATTCATAAGGGTTGACTTGCCCACATTGGGGCGACCTATTATGTTGACATAGCCTGCTTTATGCGTCATAGTGAAAAATTTTTCCTGATTTTTGCCTTGCAAAGAAACAAAATTATTATTTTTGCAGCCGATTTCGCAAGCGAAATTTTTTCGTTGGCCGAAATTTTGACACGATGCGGGGTAGAGCAGAGGCAGCTCGTCGGGCTCATAACCCGGAGGTCGGAGGTTCGAATCCTCTCCCCGCTACACATGAAAAACGGATGACCCAAGGCCATCCGTTTTCATTTTGTATACGGTATACATTCCGTTTCTACTGCTCTGGTTCACGGCAATTTGTTCAAGCTTCCACCGATAATGCCGTCGACGGAGATGGTGCCGTTGTAAATGAGCACATGGACTTCGCCACTGCCTATGCAAGTGCCGTCAATCATCAGTTGATTGCCGTCAAGAGTGGCTTTCACGATGTAGGAGACATCCATTTCGGGCGTGACGTTGAACCCGCCACCAAGGTCGTAATTGAACGAATAAGAAACATGGTCGGCCTCGCAGGTGATCATGTTGCCGTCTACCTTGCCTGCAAGTTCCATCTCCTGATTATCCATCTGGAGGAGTATGATGACTTCATCAACAGCAGGGCCTCCAGAGATGACGACCGAAACAGGCACTTCGTGTTCGGTGACTTCTTGCTGCATAGGGTCCACACCGTCCATGTTGACTTCCATGTTGCCAGAGAAGAGGGCGTTACCTTCATAATTCCCCAAAAACTTCTCATAGGGTTTCTCAATGCAGTCGAAATTGTAACTCGTGGAGGCGGTCAGGCCGTTGGCATCGGTAACGGTGGCCATAACGGTCATGGTGCCGGTATCAATAAAGCTGATGTTGGTGGAACTGGTGTAAGAAGAGGGCTGTCCCTCAATGGATTCCGTGGAGCGGGAAATCAATATCCCGTCTTTTGTGATTATGGTCTCAAGTTCGACCAATTTCTCGCCTGTGGCCACGAAGCCCAACTTAACGTTCTCGTTGGCATAGACTTGCGCGTTTTCAGTTAGATAGCCTTCCCCTTGAAATACGGTAATGGTCGGGGCAACTTTTTTCTTACAGCCTGCCAGCAGCAGCAATCCGATGCAGCAAGCCATGAATAAGGTGGATTTTTTCATGATTTTATGAATTTTAAGTTATTGTTGTTTTACGATTTTTCCGATGAGGTCGCCCGACACTTCGTCCAACTGCATCGGCTCGCCGGTCGGCATGGTGAAGTTGCCGTCGCCCGAAAACGTTCCGACGATGTTCAAGGTGTCGCTGACTTTCGTGCCTTCCATCTTGAGGTCCAGATTGAAGGTGTAGTTTTGGTCGGGTTTGTCGATGAGGAGATGGACGGTTTCGAAGTCGGCCTTGTCGGCGGTGGCCGTGCCGTTGGTTTGGTGCGACTCGTTGTCGACGGTCACCGTGGCAATGATGGCATCATCTGTCGTGCCTTTGGTGATGTCCATCTTGATGCCGTCAACAGGGAAGCTCAAGCTGGATTGAGGCTGGTTGTTCATCGATTTGATGGTGAGCGTGAATTGTCCCATGTAGTTGCCGACATATTTGGCGGTGTAGTCGACGGGTGTGGGGTCGACAGTCGTTGGCGTGGGCGTTGGCTCGACAGGCTTCTTGCAGGCTGCAAACAGCATTGCGAGGCAACCCAGTGCGATGATAAGGGTTCTCTTCATGATTGAAATGTTTTTATGTTTGAATTTAAATTGAACACAAGTCGATTTATTTTGCAAAAATAAGGCCAAATCGAATAAGATAACGCATTTTCTTCAAAAAATTGTATTTTTGGGGTTCATTTTGAGCTTATGAAAAGAAAATGGATTGGCTTGACGGTGGCATTTGTCCTCATTTTGGGCATGGTGCTGCTGTATGTTTTCGGCCCGGCCACGGCTCCGATGCCGCTGTGGATGTCGGTTTTGCCGCCTTTGTTCGCCATCGTGATGGCCTTATTAATAAAGGAGGTGATTTCCTCGCTTTTTGTCGGCATCCTGACGGGCACTTTTCTGATGGCGTATTACGGCGGGGCAAGTCCGGCAAGCGCTTTGGGTGGAGGATTGCTGCGTGTAGTCGATACCTATGTCGTTGGTTCTCTGTTTGATGCTGACCATGTGACTATCATAGTCTTTACTTTATTGATTGGCGGCATGGTGCGCGTCATCACCGCGAATGGAGGGATGCAGGGAGTGGTCAATTGGCTGTCGCGAAGGGCGAAAGGACCGCGCTCGGGGCAACTGATGACTTTCTTGATGGACCTTTGCATCTTTTTCGACGACTATTCCAATACTCTTGTCGTGGGCAACACCATGCGCCCGATTGCCGACAAATTGAAAGTGTCGCGTGAAAAATTGGCCTACATCGTCGATTCCACCTCGGCGCCGGTGGTGGCCGTGGCTTTTGTCACCACTTGGATTGGGGCGGAACTGAGTTACATCCAAGACGGCATCAATATAATTGGACTTGACATGTCGTCTTATTCGGTGTTTTTCAATTCGTTAGCCTATAGTTTCTATCCTTTTCTCACATTAGGTTTCGTGCTGATGGTTATCCTGAGTCGTCGCGACTTCGGGCCTATGCTGAAGGCCGAACGCAAGGCGCGTCTGGCCGAAGGCATGATTTTGGAAAACGTTGAAACAACGGCGCAATTCGCACACATCATCGATGCCTTGATTCCCTTGTTGGTCTTGATTTTCGGGACGATTGGCGGACTGGTTTTCACGGGCTATGATGCCTCGGTGTGGACCAATCCTAATGTGGGTTTCTTTCCGAAACTCTCAGCAACTATCGGGGAGGCCAATTCATACCAAGCCTTGCTTTGGGCTTCGCTGCTCTCTTTGCTGACGGCCATTGTGATGACTTTGTTGCGTGGTTCGTTGGCCTTCGCCAAGGTGATGGAAGAAATGATAGAAGGCTTCAAAACGATGTTCAACGCCGTGCTGATTTTGACTATGGCATGGTCTATCGCCTTGGTGACCAAAGACATGCATACGGCTGAGTTCGTTTCGCAATTGCTCTTGCAATGGTCGCTGTCGCCCGTATGGGTTCCTGCGTTGACTTTCCTCCTTGCCGCCTTGATAGGCTTCTCAACCGGCACTTCTTGGGGTACGATGGCCATCCTCTATCCCTTGATTCTGCCAGCTTCGTGGATGCTTTGTCAAGAGCAAGGCTTAAGTGTGGACGCGACGCTGCCTTTGTTCTACAATGTGGTGGCTTCAGTGATGGCGGGTGCCGTCATGGGCGACCACTGCTCCCCGATTTCCGACACCACCATTATGAGTTCCTTGTCAAGCCGTTGCGACCACATGCAACATGTTAGCACACAAATGCCCTACGCTCTCACCGTGGGTGGCGTGGCGGTGCTGATAGGCGTGTTGCCCACCGCTTTGGGTCTGCCTTCATGGGTGGCGTTTTTGGCCGGATACAGTGCTTTGTACCTGATAATCAGGTTGGTCGGGAAAAAGGTTTAATTGCAGCGTTGTCCTTCATATTGCTGCACCTCATCATATTTGTATTCCAACTTGATGCCCACTTGCTTGAACATCTCCTCGGTTTCGGCACCGTCGTGGTAGCGGCGTTCGCATACCACGCGCTCGATGCCGCAATTGATGATGAGCATAGCGCAGGTGCGGCAAGGGGTCATGCGGCAATATAAAGTGCTGCCGTCCAAGGCGATACCACGTCGGGCGGCCTGACAGATGGCGTTCTGCTCGGCATGGACGGTACGCACGCAATGTTGGGTGACACTGCCGTCTTCGTGGATGACCTTGCGGAAAAGATGACCCACGTCGTCGCAATGCGGCAGTCCACGAGGCGAACCGACATAGCCCGTCACCAAGATTTGCTTGTCCTTCACAATGACGCAGCCGCTGCGGCCACGGTTGCAAGTGGCGCGCTCGCTGACGGTATCGGCCAAGTTGAGGAAATAGTCATCCCACGAAGGGCGCACATGCAGTTGGGTCAGTACCTTTTCCACTTGCTGGTGCAGTTGGGGCACGGTGCCGTCGTTCATAAACACGAAATCCGCCTCCTTGATGCACGCGCCGAGGTTCTGCTTGTTGGGGTCGGTGGCGGTCATCTCGCGCTCCTCGTTGGCCACAAAGGTCTCGAAATCAATGTGGTCGGTCTCTGAGCCACGAAGATAGATGCGGTCGTAGCGGATTTTGCGGTCGGCATCGACGGCGAAGAGGTAGAACTCGCCTTTTTGTCGCAACGAAGCGATTTCGCCCGGCGTGCGCACGCTCTCGATGACGGCGTTTTTGCCTTCGGCCTTGGCGCGTTCGAAGAGCTGGTCGGTGATGTAGCTCGGGCAATGCGCGGCGCGCAGGTCGTTGCCCACTTGGGTTAGTGTGTCGCGGTTCACTTCGAGGCCGCGGCGTTGACATTCTTCAGCGATGTAGGCTCGCACCGAGTAATGCACAAAGCCCTTTTCCTTGACGAGATAATCGACGATGGTGCCTTTGCCCGCGCCGAGTGTTCCTGTTATTCCTATGATTATCATGATTTTGTTGTTTTTGTTGTCACTGTTAACGCAGGGACTGACGTCGCCTGCTTACTTGTTGTCACTGTTAACGCAGGGACTGATGTCGCCTGCTTACTTGTTGTCACTGTTAATGCAGGGACTGACGTCACCTGCTTACTTGTTGTCACTGTTAACGCAGGGACTGACGTCGCCTGCTTACTGATGTGCCGCCCCTACGGGGCTTGTTTGTTGGCAGGGGTTGCGCTGCGCTTCACTGCCTGCTTAGTATCCTACGCCCCTACGGGGCTGTTTGTTCCTTGATTTCGGTTACCCATTTCTTCAGTTCCACGGGCTTGAATTTTTCAATCCCTTCCAATAGTGCCTTCGGGTCGTCGCTGACAATGATGTTGTTAGCGTGTTCGCGGTGGATGAAGCCTTCCTTGGTGGCGCGTTCGAGGAAACGGACGATGTCGTCGTAGTAGCCGTTCACGTTGAAGAGAGCCACAGGCTTGTCGAAAACGCGAAGTTGGCTGAGGACCATCACCTCGAAAAACTCGTCCATGGTGCCCACGCCGCCCGGCATGGCAATGAAGGCGTCGGCCATGTCTTCAAGGATTTTTTTTCGCTCGGACATGGTTTCCACCACAATCAGTTCGTCGATGTCGGGGCGGCCCACCCGCATGTCCAACAGGTGTTGCGTGATGGAACCCACGATTCTGCGGTGACGCTGTTTCATCACTTCGGCGATGATATTCATCAGGCCCACATTGCCGCCGCCATAGAGCAGCTCGCAGTCATTGTCGGCCAAAACGCGGCCCAATTCAGCCGCTTTTTCCCGATAAATCGGGTCGTAGCCCATGCTGCTGCCACAAAAAATACAGATTTTCTTCATTCGGTAAATTTTTGCAAAGGTAAGATTTTTTATTTTTGCAGCCTGAAATAAACTACGAATTGCACGAATGAAACGCATTTTGACGAATAATTTTGCGGGCATGCCGCAGATGATTACGAATTTTTGTGACAGTCATTCGTGTTCATTCGGACGCTTGCGTCCAAAATTCATCAAAAACAAGATTCGTCAAATTAGTGAAATTCGTAGTTAAAATTTGAAACTATGACTCGAAACATCGGAATATTAGGCGCAATGGCGCAGGAAATCGACGAAGTGAAAGCCCTTTTGACGGAAAAGACCGTCGTCAAAATCGCCAACCGTGAGTTTGTGGTGGGCAAAATCGGCAATGTGCGCTGCGTGGTGGCGTTCTCCAAATGGGGCAAAGTGGCCGCCACGATTACCGCCACCTTATTAATACAAGAGTTCGCAGTGACGGACTTGATTTTCATCGGCACGGCAGGCGCATTGGCCGATGGCTTGAAGGTGGGCGACATCGTCGTTTCCAAACGCTTGGTGCAGCACGACTTGGACGCACGCCCCATCATTGCGCGCTTCGAGCTTCCTTTGCTCAACCGCGTTTATGTGGACAGCGACCCCGACCTGACCGCTTTGGCCGGACGTGCCGTGACAAACCTTATTAATAAAGGTGTAGAAAGCATAGTGGGCAAGGAGGCCGTGAAGGAGTTTAACCTCAATCCAACTCTTCATTTCGGCGACATTGCCAGCGGCGACCAATTCATCAACAGCGATGAAAAGCGGAATGAAATCCTGTCCTTGTTGCCCGAGGTAATGTGCGTCGAGATGGAAGGCGCGGCAGTGGCGCAGGTCTGCCTGGAGTTCAAGGTGCCCTTCACAGTCATCCGCACCATCAGCGACTCCGCCGACCACAACGCCCGTGTGGATTTCGGGAAATTCATAGTGGAGGTGGCTAATGCATATTCTCGGGCGATTGTTGGGGAGATAATGAGGCTGATGTAAAGTTTCCTTTATCAAGCAACAATATTAGGAAACGAAACAACATCCTATCAACGGGTTTTATTTACCCAATAAAAACTTAATAAAATACTTTATTACTTTTTTATAATATTTGATGGGCTGTTTTGGATTTTGCCTAATTCTCCACCAAACTTTGACAAATCCCTCTTTGTACCTCTTTTTTGAAAAGAGTTCCATTTCATGTGCCCATGATTTATTCCATAAATGAATCGCATAAGTAGGCACATTAGGCTTGACAAATCCACCATACGGAGGATTAAACAAATTTTCAACATTAAAAGTATCCCTATAATGAACTGGATAAAAATATGAAGAACAAAAAACGGTCAACCCATTAGTCAACGTTTGAGAGACATCGTTATGCTCAAATCCATATTGTTCAAGAATGGGTGTAATTATTCGGTTTATAGTAATTCTGTGTTTGTTGTCAAACACGGAATTGTCGTAGTATTCTAAACACAACTTACAAAACTCATCTCCTGGAGGCATTCCAATAATTCCAAAACTTGCATAATTCTTATCTTCTCTTCCAATAAACTTTTGTTCATTCAAAAAAACATCTAATGAATGTATCAACAACATATCTGTATCCAAATAAATCCCACCCCGTTTATATAAAACATACAAACGAACATAATCCGCCACGAAAGCGTATTGATGCATTTTATACGCATCTCGAATCCAAGGAATATCCATTGGCGAATTATCCTCGTCCCAACGGCAAATTTCCCAATCTGGACAATACTTCCGCCACGAAGCCATGCATTTCTCTATCTCTAAAGTGAACTTGCCTCTACCGAACCAGCAATAATGTATAATCTTTGGTATCATACGAAAACGTTAAAATAACCCGTTGGCGGAATTAAATCAGTGCTTATTATTTTTGCCAATTGGTTTGTTGTTGATTTTGTTGTTTTTAATTTCAATCACAAAATTACTGAAAATAATAACATGTACAACCCTTTATTCATCTATTTTGATTCCTTTCTCAACTTTTCAGCCTATTGCACAAACGCTCCCGAACCTTCCGTATTGCGGCTGCTTTGAGAGATGCCCTTACTCGGCAGGTGCGGTTTCGTTTACCAACAGTACATTGTCGTTGTTCAGCCTTGCCTTCAGCCAACGTTCGATGCGGTCGTGGAGTTCGGCATCGAGTGGCTCGGTGGTGGTGACGAAGGCCACAATTTGCTCGGTTACAAGACCTTGGTCGTCGACGACAGAACCTTGTGTGAGGCTGAAGCTTTTGGCAGTGGGATATTGTGCAAACAGTTCTTTCGACACCGCCTCGACGGGTAACTCCTTGTTGCGATAATCGTTCAGTTGCTGTTCGAGTTGGGCGATGCTGTCGTTCAACCGGTTGATTTGCTTTTCGTTATATTCGTAAATTCCTTTGATGATTTCGGTTTCTGAGAGGTCTTCGGGCGTGTTGATGGCGTCTTCGTGGAAAATGATTTGGTTGCGTGTGATGCCATAGGTTTCGGCACAATCGTACAACTTCTTCTTGGCATCGTCTGTGGGGGGGTCGCCGGCGAGGAACAATTCCAAGGTGGCCGATTTGTGCGAATAAGTGGCCTTATAGTCGTAAATGAAGCATTTGCCGAGGTTCTTGTTTTCGGCCACTACCTCGTCGGCATGGCTCAAAAAGTTGTTTTCTTGCACCATATTGATGGCCGAAATCACGCTGGGCACGAGGACGGCGAGGAGGATGAGATACAGCACCGAGGTCGAGAGCCTTGTCTTCCCGCTGGTTGTTTCCACGATGGGGAAACGGAAGTATTTTACCGCTGCGAAGGTGGCCAAGGCGATGAAGATGCTATTGATGGTGAAGAGGTAAAGCGCGCCGAAGATGATCGACCCTTTCCAGATGGAGATGCCGTAGCCCACGGTGCAAAGCGGGGGCATGAGTGCGGTGGCGATGGCCACGCCTGTGATGACGCTGCCTTTGTCTTTGCGCGAGGTTTCGATGATGCCTGCGAAGCCACCAAACAGGGCGATGAACACGTCGTAGATGGTCGGGCGGGTGCGGGCCAGCAATTCGGAAGGGTTGGCGAGACTCAAGGGACTGAGCAAGAAAAACAATGAAGAGGCGATGATGCTGATGCCCACCATCACGGTGAAGTTCTTGAGTGCGTTTTTCACCAATTCGTTGTCCTGCGTGCCCAAGCCCAGACCGAAGCCCATGATGGGCCCCATGACGGGCGAGACCAACATGGCGCCGATGATGACGGGGATGGAATTGACATTCAGGCCCACCGAGGCGATGATGATGGCACAAGCCAAGATGAACACATTGGTGCCACGGAATGCGATGTTTTTGCGGATGCTGATGCTGGCGTTTTCGTAGTCTATTTCGTCCGAAAGATGGATGATAGACCTAAGATAAGTGAGAATTTTTTTGAGTGTATATTTCATAGATGAATAGCGTTTTTCGTGTTGCTTTGGAATAAATTTCGTGCAAAGAACTATAAAATTCTTGAATTGCGCAAGGCTCATCGGCTAAAAAGGCTTTTCACGGCAATCAACATGGGGAAAATCTCAACGCGGCCCAAGAGCATGATGATCATGGCGGCCACTTTTTGGAAATCCAGCAGATGGGCGTAGTTGCCCATTGAGCCGACTTCGCCAAAACCGGGGCCGACACTGCCCATGCAGGCGATGGAGGCCGTTAGCGAGGTGGTGAAGTCCATGCTGATGGCGAAGAAGAGTGTGCCGATGGCGATAATGAGCATATAGGTGCCCATGAAAGTAATCACGGAAGTGACGTTTTTTTCTGTTTTCACCTGACCGTCAATCTTGATTTGACTGACAGTGTTGACTCCAATGAGCGAGCGTATCAGGTCTTTCAAGCTTTTGATGACAATGACGAAACGATCCATTTTCATACCACCCGAGGTGGAACCCGAACAACCGCAAACCAAAGAGCAAAGCAAAAGAATTCCCATACTTCCCCTTGGCCAAAGGTTGGTGTCGACGGTGGCAAAACCTGTTGTTGTTGAAAGTGAACAAACCTGAAAAGCCGCCATGCGCAACGCCCTTGGGAAAGACGAATAATATCCGCTGAAATAGAGGTCGGCTGTGACGATGAGTATGGCGATTGCGACGAGAGCGAGAAACCATCGGACGACTTGTGTGTTGAAAAGGTTCTTGCGGGTTCGCTTGTCGGGCCAAATGGTGGAGAACATGAGGCTGAAGTTGGTGGCACCCAATAGCATGGCAGCGATGAGGATGGTTTCCACGGCAACGTTATTATAGAAGGCAACGCTGGTGTTTTTCGTGCAGAAGCCGCAGGTGCTGCAAGCCGACATGGCCAAAGTAACAGCGTCAAACCACGTCATTTTGGTGAGTTTCAGTGCGACGGCTGATGCTGTGGTGATAATCAGATAGACCGCTATCATCCGATAGACGAAGTTCCTTTTGCGTCCGCCGTAGTAGGATTTGGCGAGATCCGACAGTTCGGCACTGGCCAAGATGGAATGGCGGTCGTGTTGCGCTGAAATGACCAATGAAACGAGGGTGACGATACCGATGCCGCCCATCCATGCCGAGGCGATGCGCCAGAATTGCAGCCCTTTGGGCAAACTTTCAATGTCGTTGAGAATGGAAGCCCCCGTGGTGGTAAACCCCGAAACACTTTCAAAGAAAGCATTGATTACGGTGAACTCGCCACCAAATATCATGAAAGGTATGGCACCGAAAAAGCAAGCCCCGATCCAGCAGCCCGTAACGATGCGGAACCCATCCTCGATTCCCATGTTTTCTTGTGGTTGGGTGATGATGATGGCGAAGAAACCACATAAAGTGGCTGCCATTGCGGAGAAAATCAGTGGGTCAAAACTTTCGTCGCTGTCGTTTAGGAAGGCGATGAGTGCGGCCAAGTACATCATGAGCGAAACGCAGATCAAGGAGAATCCGGCATAGCGTAGAGTAGTATTCCATTTCTTCATGTGCTTTCGATTTAGAAAAACAGCGGCAAAATTATTTTGGCGTTTTGTATGAGTCAATGCAATAATATTTATCTTTGCATTGATAAAAATCAATAAAGATGACGCTGCAACAATTGGAATACATTATTGCCATTGAGAATTACGGCTATTTTGTGGAGGCTGCCGAGGCCTGTGGTGTGACCCAATCCACGATGAGCCTGATGGTGAAAAAACTGGAAGAGGAACTCGACGTGAGGATTTTTAATCGCGACACGCATCCCGTTTCGGTGACGCAAATCGGCAGGAAAGTGATTGACGAGGCCAAGTTGGTGGTCTTTCACGCCAAACAACTGACCGAACTGACGCGCTCCGAAAAGGAACTTTGCTCTGGCGATTTGAACGTTGCCATGATTACTTCGGTGGCGCCCGTGCTGATGGCGGGCATGTTCAAGTTCATGAAACTGCATTATCCCGACCTTCGGCTGCAAATGGAGGAAATGATGACGAGCACCATTTTGGCCAAACTGAAAAAGGCCGAGGTCGACATGGGCATTTTGACTTCGCCCATCAACGATCCCGACCTGCTTGAAATACCTTTATATCATGAACGGTTCTTCGCCTACGTTTCTCCGGAAGACGCTATGATGCAACAAGATAGCATCGAAAGAGACCATGTGCTTGACCACCCCGTATGGATTATGAGAGACGGTGTCCGTTTGTTCGATAGGTCGATGCTGGAGCCGGGCGAGGCTTTCACTTACGAGAAGATGTATGAGGGCGGTAGGGTAGGCATCTTAATCCAAATCACCAACGAAAACGGAGGCATTACCATCATTCCTGAGACGCACATCAATCTTTTGACGGAGCCAATGCGAGCTTGCCTGAAACCTATCGTCAACCCTGAGCCGAAAAGGACGATTTGCTTGGCTTTCAGGAAAGATTACATCCACGAACAAATCATGAACATCGTGGTGAAGTCCATAAAAACAATCATCCCGTACGAATTGTGGGACGATATGATTCGAGCGGAGCACCTGAGATTATAAAACTTTGGAAACCACCTCGGCAATCTGCTCCAACCAATGCTGGTCGGTAGCATCGAAGGTGGCCAAACGCTCACTATCGATGTCCAACACGCCGATGACTTCGCCTTGTTTTATCAGCGGCACGACGATTTCGCTCTTCGATTCGCTGCTGCAAGCGATATGGCCAGGGAATTGTTCAACGTCTTCAACCACAAGGGTTTTGCGTTCTTTCCAAGAAGTGCCGCAAACACCCTTGCCGAAGCCAATGCGGGTGCAGGCCACAGGCCCTTGGAACGGACCGAGCACCAATTGGTTGTCGATGACACGATAGAAGCCTGTCCACCAGAAGTGGAAAGCCTCTTGAATCAGAGCGGCCACATTGGCCATGTTCGCGACGGGGTCGCTTTCGTCCTTCACCATCGCCTTCACTTGGGCGAGGAGGAGTTGGTAAGTTTCGTTTTTGTCCATAGTTCAATGAGTTAGTATAAAAATCCGAACATCCACAGCGGGATGCGGTTGCCAAAGCCGACTTCGGTGTCGTCGACGGCCAAAAAACTGTTCGGAATGTCTTTGATTTGGTCGAATTTCTTTCCATGTCCGCCTACCTCAAACAGGCTCGTGCTGTTGATGAGGAAGTCGCCTTTTTTCGGCATGGTGAGCGTGGCCACCGCCGAGGTTTGGTTGGCGAAGAAGGTCTCTCTGACGGTGCCGATTTCGCTCTTGATTGCTAAGGCACGCATAAGGTTGGTGTTGTTCAGATAAATCTTCTCAGGCGTGATGATGTGCTTGTAGTCTTTGACGTTTTCGGTCAGCAGTTGTATGAGTTTGGCGCGGTCTAAGGCGTAAAGCATCTTGAGGCAGAGGTCGCGGCTGGTGTCCAACTGCACGGTCAGTTTGTTGATGTTGGGCATCAGCGGCAGGTTCTGCGCAATTAGCATGAGCAGCACTTTGGTCTTCTTTACGGTGCTGTAAGTGACTTCCTCGACAGCGGGCAAATCGGTGTCAATCACTAAATTGGCGACTTCGGCGAGTTGCAGCAGGTAGTCTTTTTTCGCGTCCTTGTAGAAGGGATAGTAGCCGCTTTCCAGATAGTTAGAGAAGTGTTTCAGCACCTTGGTTTTCTGGAACAGGTCGAAGGCAATGTCGATGTGGCGCTTCAAGAGGTCGTCCAAGGCGATAGGCTCAGTGGTCATAACGCCTTCAAACTCCATGTATTCGCGCAATGAGAGGCCGTGCAGCGTGTAGAGCGTCTGCCGTCGCGACAAATCCACCTTCGAATAGTCGATTTCGAGCATCGAACTGCCTGTATATACAATGTATAGGTCGTTGTAGGTGTCGTACAGGTTCTTGATGCTGATGCTCCAGTCGGGGTATTTGTGCACCTCGTCGAGAAACAGGTGCGTCACGCCGTGCGCGTATTCGTAGGCCACCAATTCTTCCAAAGTGTGGGTCTTGAACCACAAATTGTCCAACGAAACATACAACGCTTCACCTTTTTTCGGGAAATATTCCTTGATGCGTTGCAGCAAAATCGTTGTTTTTCCTACGCCTCTGGCTCCTTTTATGCCGATGAGCCGCGTCTCCCAGTTGATTTTGTCATATAGGTAACGCTTGAATTTCAGGTTTGTAGCCGAAAGTTTCATATAGAAAGCGTCGGTGATGGGTTTTACGATGTCGTCTTCCATGATTTCCTATTTTAACGCTGCAAAAATACAAAAAATCACTTTTTCAACTGCGATTTTTTTCAAAAAAATCGCATTTCCATCTGCGAAATTTCATCTAAAAATCAAGTTTCCATCTGCGAAAATCGATGTAGCATAAAAATAGCATTTCCAACTGCGAATTTGTAATATTGGAACTACGAATTTTACGAATTGGACGAATGTCTATTTTGAATTTTGCAGCCAAGGCTGCGGATTCATACGAATTGCCAAAGGCTAATCATTCGTGTGCATCTGCAACGAAGTTGAAAATTCTATTCGTGTCTATTCGATTCATTTGTGCAATTCGTAGTTAAATCTTGAAAATTTGTATCTTTGCGCCTCGTTTAAAAACAGCACCAAAAATGAAAAAAGATATTCCCGTATTGCTGCTTACCGGCTACCTCGGCAGTGGCAAGACCACTTTGGTCAACAAGATATTGAATAACCGCAAGGGCATCAAGTTCGCCGTGATTGTCAACGATATAGGCGAAGTGAACATCGATGCCGACCTGATTGAAAAGGGTGGTGTGGTCGGCCAAAAGGATGACAGTTTGGTCGCCTTGCAAAACGGCTGCATCTGCTGCACCTTGAAGATGGACCTGATTCAGCAACTGCACGAAATTATCGTGATGCAGAAGTTCGACTACATCGTCATCGAGGCCAGCGGCATCTGCGAGCCGGAGCCGATTGCGCAAACTATTTGCTCTTTCCCGCAAATGGCGTGGCAACTCACCAAAGACGGCTTGCCCATCTTGGACTGCATCGTGACCGTGGTGGATGCGCTGCGGATGCAGAGCGAGTTCGGTTGTGGCGACGACCTGATGAAGAAAAACTTGGCCGAGGACGACTTGGAAAGCCTTGTCATCCAGCAGATTGAGTTCTGCAACATCATCTTATTGAACAAGGCTTCGGAAGTCACGCCAGAGGAATTGGGCCGCGTGAAGAGCATCATCCGCGCCTTGCAGCCTACCGCCGAAATCATCGAGTGTGACTACGGTGATGTGGATTTCGACAAAATCCTCAATACCAAGATGTTCGACTTCGATAAGGTAGCTACTTCTGCCACTTGGATCAAGGAAGTAGAGGGTGCGGTGGAAGAAGAGCACCATCACGATGATGACGAGGATGAGGACGAACACGAGCATCATCACCATCATCACGAAGAGGATGGTGGAGAAGAATCCCATCATCGGGACGATGATGGCGACAATGAGCACGGCCATCACCACCACCATCACCACGACCACGAGGGCGGTGAGGTGGAGGAATATGGCATTGGCACCTTCGTTTATTACCGTCGCCAGCCGTTCAATATGGCGCGTTTCGATGAGTTTGTGGCGCGCAAGATGCCGAAGAACGTCATTCGTGTGAAGGGCATTTGCTACTTCAAGAACGAATACGACGTTTGCTACATCTTCGAGCAGGCAGGCAAGCAGGTGCAACTTCGCGATGCCGGCCAGTGGTTTGCCACTATGCCCGCTGACGAGTTGGAGGCCTTTATGGACCGCGAGCCCACCCTCCGCCGCGACTGGGACGACACCTACGGCGACCGTATGCAGAAACTCGTCTTCATCGGGCAGCATTTGGACAAGGAAGCCTTGGTGAAGGATTTGGATGCTTGCTTGACGAGGTGATTGTTCTGTCACAAAACCTACAAAACTTGCAAAACCTTATTTTAACGTTGGAAAGCCTGCCAACCGGCGGCTTTCCGACTGCCACCCGTTTGGGTAGGCAGCCTTGCTTTTTTGTGAAGTTTTGAGGGGTTTTTGAGAGTTTTGTGAGAAAAAATGTATCTTTGCGCTCATAAAAAGGCAAAACTATGGGCGTGACATTCGATAGCGAGAAACAGATGTTTGTGTTCGATTTTGAGCACGACGGTGAGGAAGACATTATCAACCTGACGGGCGATGGCTATCAGGTGAAGGCTTTCGGCAGGTGTTTCTATTATGGCTATGAGTTTTCGGAGCAGGTTGACGGCAATGTGCGCAGCGAGTTTATTAATTATGTGAAGTTCGCCAAAAACCTGCAAGACAACCCTGATTTGACAGATTTCATCAAAAACGCCATCGATAACCTCAGCAAGAAAATAAACCTGTACGATTACAACCTTGTCGTGATGCCCGAGTCGTCGAGCAAGGTCAACCAGTATATGCTGCGCTATATTTATAGGTTTGCACAGCCGAAATTATGCAAAGTTCAAGACATTCTCAATCCTGATATGGACGAAAAACTTTGCGCCTCCATCCGCCAGCAGAATGTGCTGATCATTGACGATGTAACCACCAGTGGCTCCACCTTGAACGAGATTTTGAGAACGCTCCGCATCCTCAACGAGGACAACGAAATCACCATCTTCAGCCTGCTTGGACGGAAGGATTTGATGGCGGAGGCTTTATGATTTCTCCTTGTTGAAAACTTTTAGGGCTTTGTCCTTGCAAATTGCGGGGGTTTAGGACTTTATAACGAATTGTTCCCAAATTTGCGAACAATAGACTTTTTGTAGCGTATTAAAAGCAGTTGACGATGAGCGAAGAAGTTAATCCATAGATACTTGCTTAACCAGGTGATGGGTGGGCAAATTTCCACAAACGACCGAACAAAATCACCACAAACGACCGAACAAAATCACCACAAACGACCGAACAAAACTGCCACAAACGACCGAAAATTTGTTTTAATGCTTGCATAATCAAAACAAAACCAATTAGGGTAATCACCATCTTCAGCCTGCTTGGGCGGAAGGATTGGATGGCGGAGGCGGTTTTTGTTTGAAAAATTTGATTATTGAAGAGAAAAACCTATTTTTGCGCCATAAACTATTTCATTATGAGTGATAATAGGAGCATTCCCAAAGATTCTCGTGCCGTTGTGCAGGAAACTGGAGAATTGTATCAAGATGCCTGTACTATCATTGAACAGGCACAAGCAATGGCTTACCGTGCCGTGAACGAAGTGCTAATCAAGCGCAATTGGCTACTTGGTATGCGTATCCAACTTGAGGTGCTGAAAGACAAACGGGCACAGTATGGAGAACAGGTGGTCAAAAGCCTTGCAAAAGAACTGACAAGACGGTTTGGCTCGGGTTATTCTCGCAACAACTTATATAGGTACGTTTCGTTTTATAAAGCATTTCCCGAAATTTTCCATTCAGCGAGTGGAAAATATGTCAGACTTTCATCGGATGGGATTTTGCAGTCTCTGATTGCGCAATTTGAGGATGGAGATACAATTTTCCCAGCAGTGACGGGACAATCTGAAAAAGTCCCAGCAGTGACGGGACAATTTGAGCAATATGACATTTACAGCTTAATTATATCAGAAAAACCCTTAAGGTTGTCATGGTCACATTATGCCATTATTTTGCAAGAAAGCAGTGAAGAAGCCCGCGCTTGGTATGAGCAAGAAGCCGCCAACGAAATGTGGAGCACGCGCACGCTGCAACGCAACATCAGCAGCCAATACTACCATCGCTTGCTGCAATCGCAAAACAAAGAGTTGGTCCGTGACGAAATGAAGCGATTGACCCAACCGCTACAGGACAGGTTGGAGTATTTGAAGAATCCTGTAGTGGCCGAATTTCTTGGCTTCAAGAACAACACTGACTTCACCGAGAGCGACCTGGAGCAGCGTATCATTGACCACCTGATTCCTTTTCTGATGGAACTGGGTAAAGGCTTTACGCTGGCAGACCGTCAGAAACGCATCCATACGGAGAAAGAGGATTATTATATCGACCTTGTGTTCTACAATTATAACTTGCGTTGCTTCGTGTTGATTGACCTCAAGACTACTAAACTTCGTCATCAGGATGTGGGACAAATGGATATGTATGTGAAGATGTACGATGAGATGATGATACCGCAAGGGCATAATCCCACCATCGGCATTTTGCTTTGCGCCGACACCGACGAGGATGTGGCTCACTATAGCGTGTTGAATGGCAACGACCAACTTTTTGCGGCGAAATACCTGACTTATATGCCTACCAAAGAAGAACTTCGGCGTGAAATAGAGCAACAAAAGGAGTTTTTCAGACTTCAAAACAGTTAAATAAGAGATTTTACTATGGAACAACTCATACAAACAATCAGCGGCTACGTCTGGAGTCCGGCACTTGTGGCCATCTGCCTCTTGGCAGGCTTGTATTTCTCTATCGGTACGCGCTTCGTGCAAGTGCGGCGTATTCGCGAGATGGCGCGACTGCTCTTTTCGTCGGAAAAGGGCGAGAAAACGGGCATCACCTCGTTTCAGGCGTTTTCGATGGCGCTTTCGGGGCGCGTGGGAACAGGTAACATTGTTG
The DNA here is from genome assembly GCA_902802535.1 of uncultured Bacteroidia bacterium. Taxonomy (GTDB): domain Bacteria; phylum Bacteroidota; class Bacteroidia; order Bacteroidales; family F082; genus Limimorpha. Next base: position 289 of record CADCML010000010.1, on the reverse strand, counting down.
GAGTGGCCACGGCCATCGGCTATGGCGGTCCGGGAGCCATCGTTTGGATGTGGATTATCGCTTTCTTGGGTGCAGGTTCGGCTTTTGCAGAGGCTACCTTGGCACAAATCTATAAGGTGGAGCACAAAGGCCAGTTTCGTGGCGGTCCGGCCTATTATATCGAGAAAGGACTGAAAAGCAAGTGGTTGGCTGTGGTCTTTGCCGTGTGTGCGGTATTGGCCACGGGCTTTTTCTTGCCGCCGGTGCAGTCCAACGGCATCGCGATGTCGTTTGCCAACACCTATCATAT
>CADCML010000009.1 GCA_902802535.1 uncultured Bacteroidia bacterium | reverse complement strand
CTTTCACCTTGTCGTCGAAATGATGAACGGAAGTGAAGTTCTCCAAGCCGAACTTGGTGCGGAAAACGTTCCTCACCTTCGACTCGTAGGCATCGTAACACTGCGGATACACCATCCCGCCGATGTTCACGCCCGCGAAAGGCACGAAGACGATACGGCTATCCTTATTAATATTGTTCTGCAAGCAGAAAAGCTCGATTTGGGTCGAAGCCCAAGCCAAATAATTCTCACCGAAATTGGTCGAATTGCTGATCAGTAATAATCTCATGATGTAATAATTTTGAAAATGATGGCGCAAAGATAGCAAAAAAGCGATTGCAACCACAAAAGCAACCGAAAATCGACTTTTGAAAGAAAATTTTATCAGTTTGATTATCAAATATTTGCAATAAACAATAAAATTTTTGCTGTTTTTTTGCTTGCGTGAACGAAAAAATCTGTACTTTTGCGGTGTCAAAAACGACTGGACTAGTAGCTCAATTGGATAGAGTCCCTGACTACGGATCAGGCGGTTGTGGGTTCGACTCCCGCCTAGTTCACAAAAGGTTCCACAAAACGAACCTATTTTTTTGGCCCATTCGACTAGCGGTTAGGTCGTAAGTTTCTCACACTTAAAACAGCGGTTCGATTCCGCTATGGGCTACCAAAGAGCTGTAAATCAACAAGTTACAGCTCTTTTTCTTTTCTATTTGGGCATCTCAACACGTTTCCGCTACCGAAACACACGGCCATCGGCGGCTACAGATTAAACGATGCTGCGCACCCAACCACGGATAGACCTAACCTTAACACCCATCACCCAAAATGTCCATTAATGATGCATTCTACATCATCCAGCCCCTCGTCCGCCTCCCCAATAACAAGAAAACCCCGGCAAAAGCCAGGGTTTTCAAGAACCAAAAACCAAAATTTATGAAACCTTTTTGTAGTTGAAAATCAACTACATCCTCCTCCTCTTAAAAAAAGAGAATTGCTGCAAAAATACTATTTTTTTCAATTCTACAATCCTTTTGAACAAAAAAATCATCTTTTTTCTTCCTATTTTCTTGACAAAATGGATTTCTATGCTTATTTTTGCAAGCTAAAACATTTAAAAAACTGATACTATGGCAAAATTCATGGACAAACTCACAGAAGACATCATCAAAAATGACGGCCTCACAGAAACCGAAGCCAAAGCCAAACTGAACTTGATCTACATCAAGATGAACCAATCCGAAATCAAGGAGTTCGTCGACGAGTACACCGAATGGCTCATGACTGAAAAGGGCATGAATTACAAGGCAATCCTACAAACACCCGACCACCAATTGCACGACCTCTACCTGTTTGAGTTCAAGCACTAAGAATTGCAACCGCCCATAGATTCCAAGGGGAACGACATGGGCGGTTAGTATCCATGACGCATATCATACAGCTCGTCGAGGTGCTTCTTCAGCCGTCGTGCCATGGGCCGGAAAGTGTAGTAAGTGATGGTGGCCGAAACGGGTGCTCCTACTAATGGTAATACTTTGCCCACACCCTTGGCGAAGCTTTCCTTCGTTATGTTGACACCTATCCATTGCGCAATCTTGATGGCATATTGTGCCATCACGGTTTCCGAAATCTTGATACCAGCATTCTTTGAGACTTGCCCCACCACCTTGGTCAGTGCCTCGATGGCAACTTTGTTGCCCATCATCGCGCCCACGAAGAGCGTCATGATGTTGAGTGACTCGTCGTCCAATTGGTTGTTGACGTCGGTCAAGGATGGCCAGCCGTAAATGTAAATGAGCTTCTGCATCAAGGCGAGGATATGGCCGTAAAACTGAGTGAGGTCGGTGGGAATGGTGCCTGCCATCCACCAGCCTCCCGGCAAGCCCATCAGCGCAGAAGTGCCGCATACCATGGTAAGATGATAGCTGATGCACTGGTTGGCCAACTTATCTATCTCCTTCTTGCTCAACACCTTGACTGGTGTATCGTCCAAAGCCGTTATCACTTCCATCGGGGTGCAAAACTTGGTCAATTCCTTGGTGAGGAACTCCTGCCTGTCGACCTTGACGAAAGGCAACCTCAGACTTGTGGACAGCACCTTGTTCCACAGACTGACACTTTTTTCTTTGTTTTCTTCGCTCATTCTTTTCGTTTTTTATGCAGGGACTTACGTCGCCTGTTTACTGATATGGCGTCCCTACGGGACTGGGTAGACACGCGGGTCTGCCCCAAATGGACCGGGCAGACACATGGGTCTGCCCCTACGTCTTTCATTTTTTAAATTAATACCCATACTTTTCCTTCCATTTTTCGCGGAGGTTCTTCCGCAACTCTCGCTCGCGGGGATTGTCTTGAGGTGCATACAAAACCGTGCCAGAAATTTCGGCTGGCAGGAATTCCTGTTCCACGAAGTTGCCCTGATAGGCATGGGCATACTTGTAACCGTCGGCATAGCCAAGCTCCTTCATCAACTTTGTCGGGGCGTTGCGGAGGTGCAATGGCACCGGCAAATCACCCGTCTCACGTACCAAGGCTTGTGCCGCATCGATGGCTGCCACAGCTGCGTTGCTCTTCGGCGATGAGGCCAAATAAGCGACCGTCTGCGCCAAGATGATGCGGCTCTCTGGCCAGCCGATTTTGTTCACTGCGTCAAAACAGGCATTGGCTAACAACAAGGCATTAGGGTTGGCGTTGCCGATGTCTTCTGACGACAGAATCAGCATACGACGGGCGATGAAGAGCGGGTCCTCCCCTGCCTCAATCATGCGGGCAAGGTAATACAGAGCAGCATTGGGGTCGCTGCCGCGCATCGACTTGATGAAGGCTGAAATGATGTCATAGTGCATCTCGCCCAACTTGTCATACTTCACGAGGTTGCTCTGGATGCAGTCGGTGGTGAACTGGTTGGTGACCACCAACTCCTCAGCCGTTTCGTCCAAGTCGTTCAACGAAGTGACCACCAACTCGATGGCGTTCAGCAATTTGCGCCCGTCGCCTCCACTGATTTGCATCAAGGCCTCCGATTCCTTGACTGTGATTTTCTTGCCATAGTCGTACTCCAAGGCTTTTACGGCCTTATCCAAAAGGATTTCAAGGTCTGCTTTCTCCAATGACTTCAGCACATAGACCTGACACCGTGACAGCAAAGGCGAAATGACCTCGAACGAGGGATTCTCCGTAGTCGCGCCAATCAAGGTGACCAAACCGCGCTCCACGGCACCCAGCAGTGAGTCCTGCTGCGACTTGCTGAAACGGTGTATTTCGTCGATAAATAATATAGGTGCCTCGGGAGCCATGCGCGCTCGGTCAATAACCTCGCGCACCTCCTTCACGCCACTACTGATCGCACTCAGCTGGAAGAATTGCCGCTTGACCTGCTTGGAGATGATGAAGGCCAAAGTGGTTTTGCCAACGCCAGGCGGTCCCCAAAAAATCATGGACGGCACACGCCCGCTCTCGATGGCACGGCGCAACACGGCATGTTCACCGATGATGTGCTTCTGCCCGATGTAGTCGTCGAGCGTCGTGGGACGCAGACGTTCCGCCAATGGGATAGATCCGTTTTTCATTTCATAATTTTGTGCAAAGGTAGACAATTTCAAAGAAATTTGTCTAATTTTGCAATTCAATTCCTAAGAAAACATGCAACCTACAAGAATTATCATCCCCAATGTGCAAGAAGACGAGCGTATTGGAAGCAGTTTCAACCACCTCATCCGAGTAGTGGAAGAGACCAGTCTAGCACAAAGCAAGGTGGTTTGGGATTTCAAAGAGGTTCATTTCTTGCATCCGTTTTTCTTAGCCCCTCTTGCTATATACAAACAGCAATCAGCCAAAGAAATCAGTTGCGAAAGCATTTCCTTGCCCATGCAATCTTATCTGAACAATATTTACTTTGACCGAATGCTCCATTTCGAGAACGCTACCAAAGAAACGGCCGAGATGGTGATGGAACAATATGCCACCAAGAGTTATATTCCATTATGCAGTTTCTCCATGACCGATGCCAACAAAGACACATTCGGGTCAATCGTTCGCAATATCATCATCCGTCAAGCTAAAGTTGATACAAGGATTTCAACTCCTTTATTCTCCTTCGGATTCCCATCATTATTCCAGACAATTTCAATTACATTGATTACTTAGAAAATGTACAAATTTGAAAACCAAACCCATCTTGCGGAGTTTTTGGTTTCCCAATAACAAACTCATCATGAAAACCATCAAACACCTTATCCTGATTGTCCTGCTTGCCTCATTCGGCCAATCGCAGGCCTGCACCAATTTCCTGATTACCAAGGGCGCGTCGGTCGACGGCTCCAATTTCATCAGCTATTGCGCCGACTCGCACATCCGCTACGGCGAACTCTACTTCACCCCTGCCGCCGACTGGCCCGCAGGCAGTATGCGCATTTGCTACGACCGTGGCACCAACGCCCCACGTGGCAGCGTGCCGCAACCGCCTCACACTTACCAAGTGGTAGGCTACATCAATGAGTATCAAGTCGCCCTCGGCGAAACCACTTTCGGCGGACGCGAGGAACTCATCGACCCGACGGGCATCGTCGACTATGGCAGCCTCATGTTCATCGCTCTCGAACGCAGCCGCTCCGCCCGCGAAGCCATCAAAGTGATGGCGGATTTGGTGGAAGAATATGGCTACGGCTCTGACGGTGAGTCATTCAGCATCAGCGATGCCAACGAGGTGTGGTACATGGAAATCATGCCCAAGGGTTACACGCCCAAGGTAACCAAGACCGGCGACACCATCAACGCCGACCGTGGCGCGGTTTGGGTCGCCATCCTCATCCCCGACGGCTATGTTAGCGGTCACGCCAACGCCGCACGCATCACCACTTTCCCGCTGCGCGATGGCAAGACCTCCATCACGGACCAAGACTGGAAAAAACTTTACAATGAACAAGTTGAGGTCATTTACAAGCACGACATCATCGACTTTGCCCGTCGCAAGGGCTACTTCAACGGCAAAGACAAGGACTTCGATTTCAGTGCTGCCTATGCCCCCGTTGACTTCAGCGCGGCTCGCGTGTGCGACCTCCGCGTATGGACCATGTTCAACAAGGTCTGTGACGGCATGGACGAGTATTGGGACTATGTCACTGGAAAGGACTTGACGCACCGTATGCCGCTGTATGTCAAGCCAAACCGTAAAATCAGCCTCAGCGACATGATGAGTTTCCAGCGCGACCATTTCCAAGGTACCGAGCTGGACAAGACCCAAGACGTGGGTGCAGGGCCTTTTGGTTCACCCTTCCGCTTCAACCCTTTGTATTGGAACTACGAGGGCAAGCCCTACCTCAACGAGCGCAGCATCGAAGTGGTGCAAACGGGCTTTTCCTTCATCGCGCAGAGCCGTAGTTGGCTCCCCAACCCCATCGGCGGCATTATTTGGTTTGGTGTTGACGACACCAACTCAACGGTTTACACGCCCTTCTACTGCTCCATCACCGAAGTGCCGATTGAATACCGCGTGGGCAACGGTGACATGCTGACTTACAGCGACAACGCCGCCTTCTGGGTCTTCAACCGCTTGGCGCACTTCAAGTATCTGTTCTACAACCGCGTCATCGACGACATCCAAGCCGTGCAAAACGAGTTGGAAAGCGGCTATCAGGAGCAGGTCAACTATGCCGACAACGAAGCCATGAACCTTTACGCCCAAGACCCACAAAAGGCCATTACCTACCTCACCGACTTCTCGAACCAAGCTGGACACAACACCGTGGCCACTTGGAAAGAATTGGACAATTACCTGTTGGTCAAATATTTAGATAGCAATATCAAACAAGAGGAAAACGGCCAGTTCAAGCGCAACGGTTACGGTTATCCCGCCAAACCCAAGCAGCCTGGCTATCCCGATTCATGGAAAAAGGCCGTGATTGAGCAGACGGGCGAACGGTTTAGGAGACCGGATTGATTTAGAACCCAATCTGACACAAATCTATCAAAAATAAAGGTTCAGCCCGACAGCGGACTGAACCTTTATTATGCTTCGCATTTACTCGAAGCGCATCCTATCAGTCTATGACCATCTTCTGCGTCTTCACATCATCACCGTTAATCAGGCGCAAAACATATACGCCAGGGGTCATTCCCACAGTGGTTATGCGGCTGCCATGGTGTAACAGTCCTACAGTGCGAACAATGCGCCCCGTCACATCAATCACCTGAACGGTGGTGTTTTCAATATCACCCGTTATGATGATATCGCCATCGTTGACGAACGCAAAGGTCTCGTCGGACGCTGAGCCTATTGAAGCGTCGTTAGCACTGAACACCAGACGGAACCTTGACGCATAATCCGTCGTCTTGGAAGTGAAGGTATAGCTTTGTTCGGCCAGCAAATCCACATCAGCACCCGTCACATTATCTATAAGGTGCAGATACTCCAGTTCTACACTCTCGGGATTCACCGAAAGGGTGTAGGTACCGTTTTTGGCAGCCTTGAAACTGAGAGGCATCTCGCCTTGGGCCTCTTCGTAGACTACGGAATAGTCCTTGCTGTCGCGCATGATGCTGAGTCGGGTAGCATTGTCGCGCAGCGTCAGTTTGCCCATTCTGTTGCCTTCGCCGAAACGTACACGGGCCACGTCGGCTATCTGGCCTTCCTGCTTTACCTTGATGTCCAACATGCCTCTGCCATTAGGCTGAGGCTCGGTGGCGGTGAAGCGAATCTGTGCCAAATTCGAAACAGTAATAGGTTCTCCTGTGTTGGGATTGGGCAAAATGTACGGATCCGGGTCGTTTTCAGCAGCTACCACCACGAAGATGCCTTCGCAAGGCTTGATGGCAAGGCCGTCGTTTTCGTTGGTAGCGAGCACGATGGCATCGCCAGAGGCGTTCATTCGGTAGAAGTCGCGGCCTGAAGCTAAATAGGCATTGCAGGTGAAAGGGTTTCTGATGAGATTCCAGCCTATAAATTCGGGTTCGGGTGTATTCGTCGAGCGCACTACCAATATCAAGTCATCAACCGATGTGGGAACAAATCCATTGTATTCCGTGGTGCTGAAGTTGAGCGTAGCATCGTCAAAACGGGCATAAAGGCAAGCTCCTTTGGCAGTGATTCCCATTTTTTCCAAATTGTCGCCCCACCTCATGTTTTTCCATTCAAGTTCCAAACCTTGGGAGAACTCATATAAGTCGATGCCGTGGGTGTCGAAGTCGGCATGTCCATCGACAAGATCCAACATGCCACTACTAACGGCCAATGTGGAGTCCATGCGCAAGGGAGCACCGAGCAGGTAGTAGCCTCCCGGATTGGTGACATCGACGTAGCCTGTGATGAACTTTTGGATGGTACCTTGCACCTCGTTGCTGTGCTTCAGCTGTCCGCCGTCGGCGATGGTAAGGGTGTTGCCTTCTTCGATGAATACGTTGCCCGCATCGGCAACACATTCATCAGGAATGATGACGTTGGCCGCGATGACCACATCACTGCCTGCTGCAGGCACTGCGCCCGTATTCCAGTTAGCGGCCACGTTCCAGTTGCCTGCGGCTTGGAATACTTTGTCGCAGGTTATCCAGCCTTCGGGGATGCCATAAATGAGTCCACCGGGTTCCTGAGGTCCTACCGTCCATGAATCCATTCCTGGAGCCTTGACGAAAGTACCAGTGGCAGCAACATCTTTCAGCCAATCGCCACAAGCCATCTCCCCGTTATTCTCACCTAAGTCGGTGGCCATGCAACGCACATAGTTCAAGTTGCTACAATGATCGAACATGCCGCCATAGCATTGTCCAATCAAGGTGGCAGCCGGAAGCACAGGAGCCTGGGTCAGTCCAGAATACTCAAACATACGGTGGTAACAATCTTCCGAAAGAATGGTTGCAGGCAATTCTGGCGCACGTGTCAGTCCCGTGCATCCAGAGAACATGGCCATGTAGCAGCCATTGCTGAGTGTAGTGGCAGGCAGAACGATGTCTTTCGTCGGATGGTTCTTGATATGGGGGTTAAGCTCATTTCCTTCGTATCCTAAACAGAAGAGGCCCTCCAAAACACCATCAGCACAGCCTGTGAGGTCGGTTTTATTTGAGAAACTACTAAAGACAAGACTTAGGAGATTGCCATAGACATAAACGTCTTTTGAGGCTGTAACAGTGAAGTTGCTGGAATATGCATTAGTACCAGTTTGAGCATGTAATTTTATACTCATAGATGCTCCTGCTGGCAATGTCTGAGTATATGTTTTTTGATTGGTACTAAAGCCTGATGTCGAGCTGCCGTATTGTATTGAAACCCTCAAATACAAAGAATTCGTATTCGTGATGGTCACAACGGTGCCATCCTCAATGGCTTCAATAGTCAGCGGTGCGGTGGTCAGATCCTCCTCCACCGTCCAGCCCACGGGGATACCGTTGGCACCAGTGGACCAATCCCACATATCGAAAGCTTTTATGAAGGTGCCTACTGTGGCAACACCATTGAGCCAGTCGGTGGTGCAATCAGCTTCATATACGGATGTAGCAAGGCATCTTACATAGTTCAAATTGGAGCAACCGTCGAACATGCCCATATAGCATCCTTCGACCAGCGAAGTGGCAAGCAGGTCAGGAGCTGAAGTAAGGCTTGTGCAGTTATAGAACATACTGCTATAGCACATATCGGTCAGTGTGGTGGCTGGCAGTGAGGGTGCTTCTGTCAATCCTGAACAGTCGGCAAACATCTGGTGATAGCAGCCCATAGCCAATGTGGTGGCGGGCAGTTCGGGTGCACGGGTCAGTCCCTCGCAACCGGCAAACATGTATCCATAACAGGTTCCCGTCAATGTTGTTGCAGGCAGCACGAGGTCTTTGTCTGGATGGTTCATGATGGTGCTGTTCAATGCATAGAACTGGTAAAAATCACTGGAAGGGGCAGCAAAGAGATAGGCCAAAGCAAACTCCTCGGTCAGTGTTGTATTAGTGGCGAAATCGTCCTTGTCTATCAAGCTCATGATGTTACCATAAACATAAACGGGATTGCTGGCGGTGAAACGAGTAACAGTCTCTCCACTATCCCCTGAAGCCCAATAGGATGCATTGTCGCCACGGAACTGCACCACGTCACCGGCAGCAACGGTGATGCTGATGGGGGTCGGTATTTGCCGAAGTCCAGCCACTGTTATTCTTATTATACTCTATCGTCAGCGTGTTGGGGTTGTCGATGTTGATGGTTCCTGCCTCAACCGCCTCAAAAGTCAGTGGTGTCGAGGTCATGTCGTTTTGTGCATTAGCTCCTACAATGATGCCGAGGAGCAAGAGCAGGGTTGATAATAATCTTTTCATTTTGTGGTATTTTTTAGGTTAGTGTTTATCCTTTTCCATTTTGGGTCTTTCAATTGTCGTTCGTCTTGGCGCTGAACACCAAGCGGAACCTTGATGTATTATCCGTCGGCTTGGCCGTGAAGGTATAGTTGGGTTCGGCCAACAGGTCAACTTCAGCGCCAGTCATATTATCAATAAGGTGCAGGTAATCAAATTCAACATTTTCTGGATTGACAGAGATTGTGTAGGTACCGTTGTGCTCGGCCTTGAAGTTTACTGGCATCTCGCCCGTGGCATCGGCGGAAACTACGGCGTAGTCCTGATGGCCTCGCGTGATGAACAACTTTGTGCCGTTGGGGTTCAGACTGAATTTACTCAGAGCTGAGCCGTTGCCAAAACGCACTTTGGCACGATCAGCAACTTCTGTCCCTGAAATGTTCGAGGAGCCCTCGTACACATTCAAAGTGAGTGCACCACGCGCACTCTTACTTTGTGGCGGGTTGGCGGTGAAGGTCACTGCGTTGTCATTGGCATCGGCGGCCTGCACAAAGAGGCCTTCCATAGGCGCAATGACATTGGACTCGCTAATCGTCAACTCGTCCCTATCGCCATTCAACACATAGAAGTCGCGGGGCTCTGTGAGGTAGGCATTGCAAGCGAAGGGGTTGCCCACAAGGTTCCATCCGGCTAATCGTGCCGACGGGTCATAAACCAAAGGCACCTCAACATCCACCCCAGCTGGCTGCAACCGGCCTTCCATTTCAATCGTCACGACAGGATTGGTTCCGTTGCCGCCGTTGGCATAAAGGTTGCCTTTTCCGTTGAACAGCTTGAAGTAAGGACTGAGATAGAAATGCTGTTGGTAGTTTTCCCATTCTAACCCAACGCTTTGGTTGAAGCGGTAGAAATCGAAGTTATTGGAAACGAGGCTCTCCGAAGGCTCTATGGCATTCTTCATCGGAGAGGAAATGAGGTACCATCCGCCTTCCTCTGTGTAAGGCACGATGTTTTTTTGCGTTGTGGCCACTACGCCCGTGTTGTTGTGCTTCAACTGACCGCCATCGGCGATGGTGAGGCTGCCGCTAGGAGCGACGAGGATTTCATCAGCTTGAGCGATATAATTCTCTGGAACGACGGCATCTCCTGCGATGACAACCGTCTCCGTAGCTTCTGGCAAAATGCCTTTCGACCAGTTGCCTGTTTCGTTCCAATAACCGTCCTCCGTCTGCTTGGTGAAGGTGTTCAGGTTGTAAAGGGTCACATCGAAAATGTTAAAAGCACTCGAGCCCGTTGAAGAATAATTGAAAGTGAATGAAATCGTCTGGCCGACGTAGTCGTTCAAAGAAATCGAGGTGACACCCGTCGACAGATTATCTTTTTTGGTATCCCAAAGCGTGACTGTCTCCAAACTTGGAAGGGTGACAAAAGCGGAAACATGGGCTTGTGAGCTGACACTAATGCTGTGATGGAAGGTGAGACACAGACCAGGTGTGACCGTAATTTGCGGCATCTTCAAATCAGCATTTACGCCAATGGAACTGTATGTATAACCTTCCACACAATACAAGACATTGCCTTGCTCATACACGGTATTACCAAAGTACCATCCACCAGAACCAGCATACGTGTGGCTGCTCCAGCAGGCCGGGACTTCACGTCCGTCAAAATACTGTGTATAAGTTTCGTTGGGGCCAAGGTTGATGGGCGCACATTCCGTGGCGAAGATGGCGATATTGCTCCACTCGCTATCGCCTTCAGTATTATGGGCTTTCACCCGCACCTGATAGTTATAGGGGTTTGCCAACCCTTCAAGGGTATAAGAATGCGCCGTGAGGTTGTTTATGGTAGTCCAATCACCGAAGCCGTCAATGCGGTATTGCAACATCCATGAGGTTTCGCCGTGATCCGTCCAGTCAAGCACAGCACTGTTGGTCGTGATGTCGGAAGCCACAATCAGTTCGGGCCTAATGCACTTCGTGACATTGACGTTGTCGAGATAAAGATGGTTGGTTCCACTATTATAGGTGACCGATTCCGCATAGAAGGCGAAACGGACAGTCTTGTTATTGTAAGTGTCGGGCAGGTCAATGTTGACCTCGCTAAGGACTACTGGGATGTCATAATAGGCCCGACCCTGTGTGCCATCGTTGTCCCACAATGCCAAAATGCCCCATGTGGCTCCGCCGTCTTGGGAAACCAGCACGGCAAAGTGGTTGTCGTCCAAGCCCGATGTGGCTGAATGGTTGTAGTCCAAAGCCAAGTCGAAGCTGAGTTGGTAGTCTTCGCCCAATTCGATGTTTGGCGTGAGTAACCAATAATATGATGACGAACTGCTGACATAACATTCAGCCAAGGTTCCAGTGTAGTAGGTCATGCCGTTGCCAGTGAAGTTTTGAGTACTCGTTTGCCAGTCAGAATAGGTCATATCCAACTGGGCAGTGCCAGCAAGCACTTGATCCAAATTCCCGTTGGCCCATTCCCAGCCTGTGAGTGGGCTGTAGGAAGAATCACCAAAGTCCTCGAAATAAGGCACATTGCCATAGGTCTCGAAACTGGCGAAACCGGTCCAATCACTGGTTTCAGTGGCGGAACAGACAGCCCTCACCCTGACTTGATAGGAAGACGTTGGAATTAGATCTTCCAAAGTGAACGGATTTTGGTCTATGGTCTGGAAAGTGTCGGGCCACTCGTCATTTTCAAGCTTGTATTGGATTTGCCATGAGGTTTCCTCGCCACCAGCCGTCCATTGCAGCGTAGCGGTGGATGATGTGACGGCCGTCACATTCAAATTAGCAGGCTCCAAACAGTTGGGGATGGGGCGCACCTCTATATCATCTATATAAAGATTTGTACCAGTGACTTCCGTCTGTCGGATGGCAATGTAGGTGCCATTGCCCGTATAACCGGCGAAACTCACTCGGTACTTTCGGAAACCGTCGCCGCCATACCAATAATTGGTAATCACCACATTCCCCACCGTTTCAAACGTCGCAGGGTTGCTTGGATCGGTCATGACTCCCACTTGGCATGAGGTAGTTTGATAGTAGCCAGCCGCGTAGAACACCAATTCGTTGCCGTTGATCGGATGTTGGGCACTGACAGGAATCTGGGGAAGCACGGCAATTAAGGTGTATTCAGCTCCACTGCCATAAAAATAAAGGGAATGCGTGCCAGTATGAGTGTAACCATAATAAGTTGGGTCTTCTCTCACCTTAGGATACCCTTCGTAGGTGGAATAGAGCGACCAGCATGGTGGGAAGCCATTATTTTCCACATCCTCGAAACCGTATGCATATGGCAGCGTGATAGCGCTGCAGTCCGTATAGAATGAAGTCTCCAACCAATCACTATAAGAATCGTTGCCGCAAATGGCCCTTACACGAGCCACATAGCCGTGCGAGGGTTCCAATCCTTGCAGGGTACAGGGGTTGGTTACCGTACCTTCAACGGTAGTGTAGTCGGACTCATCGGCTTTCTTGTATTGGACTTCCCAACCCGTTTGTCCACCGCCAATGGCCGTCCAGCTCAACGTGGCGGCGGTAGTGGTAATGTTGCTCACTTCTAAGTTGGCAGGCTTCACGCAATCGGGGAAGACATAGGAAATCGTGGTCTTGGGCAAGAAAGATTGTACACCACTGGTCGTTGAACTATAACTTGTGCTATATCGGTAACTATAGTATGACGAACCATAGCCCGAAGTGTTCTCCGTGGTCACGCCCAACCAATAGGGTCTGATATTGGTGACGGTGCCTGACTTATAGGTAGTATAATATATCAACAAGTTGCCGCCCTGGTAAAAGTATGGCTCTGAAAATGTGAGGGTCATCTTGTTGCCAACCACGCTGACTTTGCCGTAGAAGCATTGTTGCCCTCCACTGAAATAGGTAGAAGTGGTCATTTCGGTGAGATCGGTCTCCATCATGGAGAGAGAATAGGTGAGGTCTCCCCAACTGATGTCGGAAGGTGAATCCGTGTAGAAGGTCAATTGCCTGATTTCGGCATGAACCAAGTCTTGCAGGTCGGAAGCGGGCAAAATGAATTTCCCGTAGGTGTTGTTATAAGAGACATAATAGCCTGCTACGGGAACAAGGCTGTTGGTGACCGTGCCGTCGTTCAAAGTGATTTGATCGGCATACAGGAAGACACAAGGATTACTCCAATCGCTTACTTCGTTGCCAGTAATGGCACGAACATATATGTAATAGGTGTGTCCCATGGGAAGCCCCGTCATGGTATAAGGATTGGTGCTGATGTTGGCGAACTGCGGACGAGTGTTTGCCGTAGGCACATAATCAGGATTGTCGGTGTAGAACACATCCCAGTGGGTTTCATCACCCATCGGAACCCAACTGAGGTTGACACCCTCTGAACTGATGTCGCTCACCATCAGGTTGACAGGCTTAGTGAAGGAGGCGTAAAATATGGAAGTCTTGGGAAGGAAATAAGTTCTGCTGGTATAGGAATTATTATAATAATGATAGATGGAAGCATAGCTTGAGGTGGACACACCGAGCCAATTCACGTTTTGCTCGTTATAGTTGGCGGCCGAAAAACCATAAAAAGCCACCATCAAGTTGCCACCGAAATAGTCAAAAGGCGTATCGAAAGTGACTTCCATCTTGTAATCCTTGCCTTCAAGGCTGCCGGAATACACCAGCGTCATGTCGCCAGTGCTGTTAAAAACACTACTTCCAAAGCTGGTTTGGGTCGTCTCGGCCAAATAGACCCTAAATTGGGCTTCACCGAAATCGAATTCTTTGGAGGAACTATAGAAAGTCAACTTACTGATTCGGGTATTGCTGATGTTGGCCAATGTGGAAGCGGGGATGATGAATTGGCTCTTGTCGCCAATACTTTTGAGGAAATCGCGGCCCAAAGGAACATATTCATGAGTATTGGTGCCATCGTTCACTGTCAAAACATCTCCAGAGAAGAAACGGCACACGGTGCTGCTCCACTTGCTCACATCCGTATCGCTGCACTTGGCACGGATGTAGGCATAGTGCCATTGGCAGCTGTTGAGGTCCGTCAGTGTATAGGGATTCTCCGTCACGGTAAGGTGGGTGCCTTGGGTGAAAGGATCAAAGTCGGGGTCGGTGGAATAGGCAATCTCCCAAGTGTTTTCCTCGCCGCCATTGGTCCAAGCGAGGGTGGCGGAATGTTGTGACAAGGCCGTGACATGCACATCCTTAGGTTTGAAACAAGTGGGCATCACTTCAACATAAACATCATCTAAATCGAGACGGTTTGAGCCTTCGTTAGAGGTTGCCTTGAACACGAAAACCACGTTATCCATGCCGCTGTATGTCGAAGGGACAGGGATTTCCATCTCTGTCCAGTCGTCGACGACGGGTATGGCCGTGACCAAAGGAGTTGTGTAAGTCCGTCCATTGTCGGTGGAGATATAGATGGAAAAGTCACTAATGCCAGTGTTCTTGTACCAGAACCCGAGTTGCATCGTCTCTCCAGCAGGCAGGTTCATGACGGGAGTCTTCAGGAAACCGGTGCTGCCATTCGGGTTGGCGATGCTATAGAAACTCATGCACTCGCCCGTATGGCCAGCCAGACCGTAAAACGACCATTTATGCGTCGCTGTGCCGTCAGCGTTATTCCAGCAGTCGGGAACAGTGTGGGTGGCGTTGAGGCTGTTGAAGTCCTCAAAGAACGGATAGCTCTCATTAGGATCGCATAGGGTGGTGAATGAGAAGGGATTCGTCCAGTTGCCTCCACAGCCGGCTTGCACCCGCACTTGGTAATCCGAACCTGATGTCAATCCCGTCAAGGTGTAAGGATGCGCATTGATGGTCTCGTTCACATCCGTCCAGGTGGTTTCATCGGCTCTCTTGTACTGCATGTTCCAAGTGGTTTCGCTGCCCAAGGCCGTCCAATCGAAAATGGCGTAGTTGACATCAGCCCAGACGAGGGTTGGAGTTGTGGGTCGCGGACAAGTCGCATAGCTGAAGCTGAAGTTATCGACGGCCGCAGGCGGTTGTTCACCGCCACCATAATCGTTCGACCAAGCGAACACCACAAGATAGTCGCCCTCCGTGTTCACCTCGAACTCAACGCTTTGCGACTGCCAAGTGTTAAAAGTCGAGAGTCGGTATCCACCATCAAGGGCAATCCAATCCGTAGGCAAGGTATTATAGAAGTCATTGCATGGATAGACGCCAGGGGTAAGTGTAGCCGTGACAGGAGCCAAGGCAACACGCAAAAAATCACAATTGCCCTCTCCTTTGTTTTTCCAGTCGAACGACGCGTAATAATAGCCCTCCACAAGGTGGAAGGATTTGACGGCAAAAGACTTTGATCTACCAGAATCATAAACACTATATTGGTTGTTGGTACCACCGTTGTTGGAGACATACAGCGACTTGCTGCCGCCGTTTTGGGTGGCACTTCCCCAAACCCAAGCATTGGTTTGGCCATCTTGGAGGAAATGCCAGTCTAAAGTCTCCCCCTCAAAGCCCGTGCTGTAGGGATGGTCCTCATCCACAGTTGTCACCGAACTAAGAGTCCTAAACGTGGCCGGATCGGTCCAATTGGCACCTTCGGTGCAGTTGGGTTTCACACGAAACTGGTACTCTGTGTATTCGCTGAGGTTGTCTAAGGCGCAAGTCGGGGAAGTCACCGTGCCTTTGTCGATCCAGTTGGTGGCATCAACCATGCGATATTGCACATCCCATGAGGTTTCCTCTCCTTTTGGAGTCCACGACAAGGTGGCTGAGGAAACGGTAATATCAGAAACCGTGAGATTGTTCGGCTTGGGACAATTATCGGGTGTAAAAGTAAAAGTGGTCTTGGGAATGAAGTTCCGCTGGGTGGGCGAAATGCCGTTATAGTTGTTATGCGCATTTCCAATGGACGCACCAGTTACAGTTTGTCCATAGAAATTAATCCATGCAGTTTCATAGCCATAAGTCTTCGTGGTATTTTCAATGCCCACCAGCAAATTGCCTCCGTTATAAATGTATGGTGTGCTGAACGTAATGGTTACCTCACCCCCACTGCCTGCATACACAAAGTTAAGCGTTCCTGTGTAAACATTCGTACAGTCGGCTTTTGGCTCAAAACTATTGATAGAGGTATAACTCACCTCCTTTAAGTAAACATCCAACGTACACGGCGCATTGTATGGAAGACCGTCGTCAGTAGTATAATACTTCAGTGAAGTGATGGTTGCCCCATACATGACATTCAAAGCATCCGCCGGAACGACATACTGCGATCGCGTGTACGAATCGAAGCATTCAGCATACATGGGGACAATAGTGCTTATTCCCGTTGCATTTGGGTAAATGGTCAATGTTTCCTGTGCGGAAACGTACATGGGTGATGCAAGCAGCATCAGCATAAACACGTAGAGAGCTATGCTCTGTCTCTTTAAAAAACGTAAAATTTTCATATTCAATATGTTTTGATTTAAACTATTCATAGTTTTGCCTACAAAGATAGAGGAAATCTTTACAGTTTCAAAATAAAATTAGGTATTAATCGCTTATAAAGCATTGAAAAACGCCATGATTTCCGCCTCATCCATATTGCGGAAACCGTATTCACGAACCACTTGCCCGTTGTCCAACAACACGATGACGGGAAATTTGCCATTGATGGCCTTCAACAGGCGCACCACATCAGGATACAGCACACCGCGATATGGCACCGATTCCGATTGATCATAGAACTTGGCCATACCTTCCTCGTTGCCCATGAAAATGTAGGTGATGCGGTCGGCAGGGAAACCGTAGAACTGCTGCATCAGTGAGAGCTTGCGGGCCGCCATTTGGCAATAGTCGCAGCCCGTAGAGAAAACGCAAACCACCTGTTTGCCTTCGCGCAGATGGAGGCTGTTCAAAGGGGCATCGTCGAGCATGGCATCGAAAAGCTCCGTTTGGAGGTTTTGCTCGGGGTCAAAGTTGGAAGTTAGGTTGTCGGGCGGCGAAGCCACGAAAACACCTATAGTTGAAGCCATGATGATGAGGCAAAGTATCAGCCAACGGAAAGGCGTTTTCCAACTTTCCATCCTGTAAATCAGCAGGAAAAGCAGCATAAGCACCCCATTCTTGATGAGGCTTTGCTTGGGGTCGAGTTGCAGGAAATCGCCGAAGCAGTGGCAGCTGTCGGTGCGTCCCATGACAAGGGCATACATTAATAATAAAGTATAGCCGCCCAGCATGGCCATACTCCCCCACCACATCAGTTTATGAAAGCAATGTGAAATCAGCCCGAAGCCCAGCACCAATTCAAGGACGATGGCCATACGGGCCACAAAAAAGGAGGCATTGAGGCTGAAGAAATGGTAACTGTAGACGTAAATCTCGAACTTGTCCATGTCGACCACTTTCAGGACAGCCGACACGACAAAGACAAGTCCCAACAGGACTTTCAAGGCCGATTTAGCGAACGACGGGGCCAAGGCAGGTTATTTCGGCTTGTTGCCGTTGAACAGATTCTCCCACCATTTAGGCTTCTCGCCCGTCACATCATATTCCGAAACCTCAGCACAAATGACCTGTCCCCATCCAAGGATTTCCTTCGACTTGTCGTTGCAAGAGGAGCCGTCCTCGATGGTGTAATAATCCTCGCCCAAGTTCACCACTTCATCATTCTGGATGGTGGTGCAACGGCAATAACGGGTCTTCTTGCACGAAGACAGCATCACAACGGCCAAAGCGAGTACGATAATCAGAATCTTTTTCATCCGCAGCGAATTTAACACGGCAAAAGTACGAATTTTTGACATTATGATGCAAAAACGGGGAAAAATAAGCAATATTGCATGGCATCAGGCAAATTCGGGGTGCAACTCGAAGAATTTCCTGTCGTATTGCCGGATGCGGTTCAGCGTGCGGCGCGTCCAAACGAGGCGCAGGGCATCGCGTTCTTCCTTGGTCAGGTGCCAGTCGATGTCGGTCGAAGCATGGAGGCGGTTGGTCAACGTGTACAGCAACAAGGCCGCCGAAACGCTGATATTGTAACTCTCCGTGAAGCCATACATCGGGATGCGGACGTGCATGTCAGCATTTTCGACGGCATACTCCGAAAGGCCCAGCTTTTCCGTGCCAAACACCAAAGCGATGGGCTGGACGAGGGGCAAGGTGTCGGGCGTAAAGTCGTCGCGATGCGGACAAGTGGCCACAATCCTGTACCCTTTCTCATGCAGCCTTTCAAATGCCGCCGGCGTGTTGAACTCGTTCTCCTTGTTATAATAGTAAAGATTGAGCCATTTCGTGCTGCCCAACACCACATCGGGGTTCACATCGTAAGCATAGTTGTTCTCCACAATATGGATGTCCTGGATGCCGCGCAAGTCGCAGCTACGCAACACCGCACTGGCATTGTGCGGCTGAAAAATGTCTTCCAAAACGACGGTGATGTGCCGTGTGCGGAAGTCGAGCACCTCTTCAAAACGTTGCCTGCGCTCGTCGGTGATGAACTGCGTCAGAAAGTCGAGCATAGCCGCGTCGCGAGCTGCATTTTGCTGCAATTCAACATCCTGCGTCACCTTTCCGTCATACACAATGGATTTCTTCATGGGCTTTACCTTATTATTAAAGGGCGCAAAATTACGAAAAAAGAAAAAATTACAAAAAAATGGACGAGGGTATGACGAAAAAGCGTACTTTTGCACGCAAATTTTGAATCGCTATGGCAACAAATCAGAACACAAAGCAAGCAGAAGAAAGGCTTGAAAATGTAGAAGAGGCTTTAAGTAAGACCGAACTTTGGATTGAAAACAACCAGAAGACCCTGTGGACTATCCTCATCGCCCTGTTGGTCGTTGCATTTGCCATCTATGGCATTAGCAGATATAGGGTGAAGAAGAACGAAACCGCCAAGAACCTGAGTTTCCCGAGCGAAATCAGTTTCGAGCAGAAAGCCACAAAAGCCGTTGACTTCGCCTCATATTACATGCAGAATGAAGACTATGCCACCGCTTTGAACGGCGACGAACAAAACCCTGGTTTCCTCAGCATCGTCAGCGACTACGGTTCCACCAAGGCCGGCAAGTTGGCCGCTTATTATGCTGGCATTTGCTACCTGAAGCAAGGCAACTACCAAAGCGCCATCGATTACCTCAAGAAATACACCAACGACGATAAAGTGTTGGCTCCCTTAGCTTTGGGTCTCATCGGCGACTGCTACCTTGAACTCGGCGACCAACAAAACGCCATTTCCTATTACGAGAAGGCCGCCAAGAAGAACGCCAACGATTTCCATTCACCCATGCACCTTGTCAAGTTGGGCATGACATACGAAATCATGGGCAATTACAACAAAGCTCTTGAAACCTACAAGACCTTGAAGAAGGACTATCCGACCAGCAACGAGGCCTTTGAGATTTCCAAGACCATTGCCTATCTCGAGGAAAAATTAAAATGAGTTTTTTGTTTTTTTGTTATACATTTAGTAGTTCTGGCCTGTAAAAGGGCCAGTTTTTTTTTATTTTTACGAACACATGGAAAAGATTAGAATCGCCTATTTCGGCACCCCCGAATTTGCAGCCTCACAGCTGGAAGCCATCCTTAAGGCAGGATATGAAGTGGCCGTTGTGGTCACCATGCCCGACAAACCGGCTGGCCGCGGACGAAAAATCCAGTATTCAGAGGTGAAGAAGACCGCATTGGAACACGGTTTGCCCCTGCTTCAGCCCGAAAAACTGAAAGACCCGACGTTTTTGGAGCAATTGGCATCCTATCAGGCCAACCTCTTCATCGTGGTGGCTTTCAGGATGTTGCCGGCCGTGGTGTGGCAGATGCCCGAGTTGGGCACGTTCAATCTCCATGCCTCGCTCCTACCCCAGTACCGTGGCGCGGCACCCATCAATTTCGCCATCATCAACGGGGAAACCGAAACGGGTCTTACCACGTTTTTCCTCAACGAAGAAATCGACAAAGGTGCGGTCATCATGCGCGAGAAAGTCAGCATCCGTCCCGACGAAACCGCTGGCGAACTCCACGACGAACTGATGGTTTTAGGCAATAAGGTAGTGGTCGAAACCATCCAAAAGATTGAAAACAACGACGTTCAGGCTTTGCCACAAGAAACGCTCTTCGAAAACCAACCGCTGAAACCTGCGCCCAAAATCACGAAAGAGTTCTGCAACATCGACTGGAGCCAAGACTGCCAGACCGTTTACAACCACATCCGTGGCCTGTCGCCCTACCCTGCCGCCCACACCCAACTCGTTTCCGAAAGCGGTGAGGTTATCGATTTGAAGGTGTACAATTCCGAAATTGAAGCCTGCACGCCCGATGTCGCCGTGGGCAATGTCGTCACCGACAACAAGAAATACCTCAAAATTGCCCTTTCCGACGGGTTCATCCATCTGATTCAAGTCCAGCAAGCCGGAAAAAAAGCCATGCCGATTGCTGACTTTTTGCGTGGCACACCCCTGAATGGCTCTTGGAAAACTGCTTCAAAATGAGAAAAACAGCCTCTTTGAGGGAAAATTTGCCATTTTTTTGACAAAAATCACACTTTTTTTTTCAAAAACGCTTGCATATTAGAAAAATACACTACTTTTGTCGGGCAAAAAAGTTTAACCACTAATTAATAACTCATTATGAATAAAGTAGAATTAATCAATGCTGTTGCCGAATCGGCCGGCATGACCAAGGTCGACGCCAGAAAGGCTGTTGATGCCATCGTCAATGTTACCAAGGAAGAACTGAAAAAAGACGGTAAGGTTGCTCTCGTCGGATTTGGCACCCTCAGCGTCACCAAGCGCCCTGCCAGACAAGGCCGTAACCCCAGAACGGGCAAGACCATCAAGATCGCTGCAAAGAAGGTCGTGAAATTCAAACCCGCTGCAAACATTCTGAAATAAGAATTCCAAACCAACAGAAAGCCGTCATTCAATGACGGCTTTTTTTGTGCCCTTTCCGCGAAACAGCACCGTCTTTCCCCAATTGCAGCACCTCGTTGTCGACAAGGAAACGAATGGCATCCAGCACTTCAGACGCGTCGTATTCCTTGCACTGCGACAACACATCCTGCACCGAAAGTGCATTCTCATGCATCACGCTTTCCAGTTTTTCCTCTATCAACCTGTAAGGCACTGGAGCCTTGCCCTGCCGCTTGCACACATCGCAACGGCCACAATTGCACTTCGCCTTCTCGTTGAAATAACGCAACAGTTGCACGCTACGACATTCCTCGTCGTTGTTCACAAAGTCCACCACTGCCTTCACGCGCAATTCCGCCTCGTGCTTTCGGTCGTGATAGTGTTCCTTGGAGAGGTTAAAATGCTTGGTGTCAACAAATTCAGAAAGAAACAACACCTGAGGCTTGTCGTTGCGGGGCACGTATGAAAGAAAATGGTAAGCTTCCAATTTCTTCAGTTGGTCAACAACTCTCTCCACCGTCAAACCGGTTTTCTTCGCCATGGTTTCCTCGTTGATTTTCACGAAATCGGTCAACACGCCTGGCAGACTGCGTAGCATGAATTTGATGATTTCACCGAACGAAGGATTGTTGACTTGAAAGCCGTAAATATCGTCGCGTGAGGCTTTTATCATCACCTTCGAGGGCTCATTGAAGCTGTCGGAAAGCATCAGAAAACCCTCCTTTTCGAGAATTCTCAAGGTGTGGTACACTTCCAAGACATTGAAACCGTATCGGTTGGCAAACTCACTGATTACCAAAGGATAAGACACATTCTCCCCTGCCCCGACGGGAATATTGAAATAGTTGCCCAAAGCGTTATAAATCAGTTTGATGCGTTCCAATTCCGGAAAAGACAGAGTCAAGTTTTCCTGCAATTTCTGGATGTCGGCGGGTGAAACAAGCAGAAAGGCTTCTGCTGGTTTTAGGTCACGGCCTGCGCGTCCTGCCTCCTGAAAATACGCCTCGATACTGTCAGGTAAGTCCATGTGGATGACGAGGCGCACGTCAGGTTTGTCGATGCCCATACCGAAAGCGTTGGTGGCCGCGATGACCTTCACCTTACCCTTCATCCAAAGGTCTTGGCGTTCGTCGCGCGTCATGGCATCCAAGCCTGCATGATAGAAGGTCGTGCTGATGCCCACCGAATTGAGCCAATCCGCAATGACCTGTGTTCGTTTGCGGTTGCGCACATACACGATGGCACTGCCCTCCGTCATGACCTCCAACTTGCGGCGCAGCACACCGTATTTGTCGGCCTCATGGAACACGTTGTAGGTCAAATTCTTGCGCTCGAAACTGCTTTGAAAGACATTCTTCTGCTTGAAGCCGAGATGCAGCTGAATGTCGTCCACCACCTTGGCCGTTGCCGTAGCAGTCAAAGCCAAAACGGGCGTCTTGGGCATATAAGGTCGAATGTCGGCAATCTTCAGATAAGGCGGGCGGAAGTCGTAACCCCATTGCGAGATGCAGTGCGACTCATCGACGGCCAACAGACAGACCTTCATCCGTTTCAAGGCCTCGACAAAGCCATCGGTTTGCAGGCGCTCAGGAGAGACATACAGGAATTTCAACCGTCCATAAACAGCTTGGTTATAAGCAAGTTCCTGTTGGTCGGGGTGCATACCCGAATATATGGCTGCCGCAGGGATGCCTTTCTCCACGAGATGTGCCACCTGGTCTTTCATCAGGGCTATGAGTGGCGTAATGACGATGCACAAACCCTCCATCGCCATAGCCGGCACCTGAAAACAGATGCTCTTGCCACCGCCCGTGGGCAACAGCGCAAGCGTGTCCTTCCCTGCCATCACCGAGTCGATGATGTCCTCTTGGAGCGGGCGAAAATTGGGATAGCCCCAATGTTGCTGTAATATGGCACGGGTAATGGCCGACATGGTTATTTCATTTTCTCGATTTCTGCCTGCAACTCCAGCATCTCGTCACGATACTTTGCCGCCGCGAGGAAATCCATTTCCTTGACGGCTCGTTCCATGTTCTTTTTGGCCTGTGCAATAGCCTTCTGAATCTGCTCCTGCGACCTATAAACCGCCTGACTTTCAGCAGCCATGCTCGCTGGAAGGTCAGACTGCGCATAGGACACTGGCTGCGTTCCCTTCAAGGTGCCCAAGGAGTTGTCAATGGCCTTGACGATGGTCTTCGGCACAATACCATGTGCCTCATTGTAAGCCATTTGCTTGGCGCGGCGACGGGCGGTTTCATCGATGGTCTTGCGCATCGAGTCGGTGATGGTGTCGGCGTACATGATCACCTTGCTTTCTGCGTTTCGGGCGGCACGGCCTGCCGTTTGCGTTAATGAACGCTCGGAGCGCAAGAAGCCTTCCTTGTCGGCATCGAGTATGGCCACGAGGCTCACTTCGGGCAAGTCCAAACCCTCGCGCAGGAGGTTTACACCGACCAAAACATCGAAATCGCCCATGCGGAGGCCTTGCAAAATCTCCACACGCTCCATGGTGTCCACATCGGAATGGATGTAACGCGTTTTGATTTTCAATCCGTTAAGGTATGTATTCAGTTCTTCGGCCATGCGTTTCGTCAAGGTGGTAACAAGCACGCGCTGGTTTTTCTCCACCACCTTGTGGATTTCGTCAATCAGGTCGTCAACTTGGTTCAGGCTGGGCCTAACTTCAATGATTGGGTCGAGTAGACCCGTAGGTCGAATCAATTGTTCCACATACACACCCTCGCTCTGTTGCAGTTCGAAGTCGGCGGGCGTAGCACTGACATAGATGGTTTGTCCCGTAAGTGCCTCAAACTCATCGAACTGCAATGGTCGATTGTCCAAAGCCGAAGGCAGACGGAAACCATATTCCACCAAAGTTTGCTTGCGCGAGCGGTCGCCGCCGTGCATCCCTCTGATTTGCGGAATGGTGACATGGCTCTCATCAATAATCGTGATGAAGTCGTCGGGGAAATAGTCGAGCAAACAGAAAGGTCGTGTGCCCGGACTGCGCCCGTCGAAATAGCGCGAATAATTCTCGATGCCAGAGCAATAGCCCAACTCCTTCATCATCTCGATATCGAAGTTCACGCGGTCTTCCAAACGCTTGGCTTCCAAGTTTTTGCCAATCTCACGGAAATACTCAGCCTGCTTGAACATGTCGTCTTGAATCTCTGTTACAGCGGAATTGAGTTTGGCTTGCGAAGTCACGAAGATGTTGGCGGGGAAAAGGGTCAGTTCCGAAAGCTCCTCCATCCTTCTGCCAGTCACGGGGTTGAGCATCTCCA
Source organism: uncultured Bacteroidia bacterium (assembly GCA_902802535.1). Lineage (GTDB taxonomy): Bacteria > Bacteroidota > Bacteroidia > Bacteroidales > F082 > Limimorpha. The sequence goes on along the minus strand of CADCML010000009.1, from coordinate 24,381 downwards.
AGCTGTCGATTTCGTCGTCCCAAAACACGATGCGATAGGCGTAGTCGGCATAAGCTGGAAACACATCCATCGTCTCACCTTTCACCCTGAACTTGCCCTGCGTGAACTCAATCTCGTTGCGTACATAGAGGGCACTCACCAAAGCTTTGGCCACCTCGTCGCGGCTGATTTTCATGCCACGTTCCAAAAAGATGACGTTCTTACCGAAATCATCGGGATTGCCGATACCATAAAGACATGAAACTGAGGAAACTACAATAATATCTCTTCTCCCCGACAGCAGTGCCGAAGTCGTTGCCAAGCGCATTTTGTCGATGTCGGCATTGATGGCGAGGTCCTTTTCAATATAGGTGTTAGTGGCGGGAATGAAAGCCTCTGGCTGGTAGTAGTCGTAATACGAAACGAAATAATTCACTGCGTTTTCAGGGAAAAACTGCTTGAACTCGCCGTAAAGTTGCGCCGCGAGGGTCTTGTTGTGGCTCAACACCAAGGCCGGACGATTCACTTGCGCCAACACATTCGCAATGGTGAACGTCTTGCCCGAGCCTGTCACGCCAAGCAATGTCTGGGCATGGTCGCCACGATTCAAGCCGTCCACCAACTGCTTAATGGCCTCAGGCTGGTCGCCGGTGGGCTGGAAATCGGAGATGAGTTTGTAGTTCATAATGTTTGCAAAATTACAAATTTTCCGCGAACCAAGTATGAAAAACCGAAAACACGAGACGAGAGCCGAACATTCAGCCCTCGTCTCTAATTCATGCCTTGGAAATCAAGGCTCCAAACAGCTCATTTTAACCCAAAAACCAACTTGAATCGCGACACATTATCGGCGGCCGAAGCCTCGAAGGTGTAGCTCGGAGTTTCAAGCAGGTCGATGTCGTTGCCTGTGAGGTTGTCGATGAGGTGAAGGTGACTAAAACCGACACTCTCGTTGACGAAACTGAGTGTGTAGGTTCCATTCTTTTCGGCCTCGAAGCAAACGGGCAGTTCGCCCAATTCATTAGCACACACCACAGCGTAATCCTTGCCATCTTGCTGGATGAAAAGTTTGGTGCTGTTTTCCTTGATTTGGAACTTGGGTAGCCCTTTTCCTTCGGCGAATCGCACTATAACACGGTCAATAACATCGGTTTCTAAGCTGGTTGCTGAACCCATCGAAGGAGCCGAAGAGCTGCCCTTGCCAAGGTTGAGCACAATTCTCTTATCGAAATTAGCCGATTTGGATTGGGTAAAAGTTATGGATTCGCCATCATAATTGGCCACCACGAAAACACCTTCCATAGGCATTATGTAATTGCGTTGGGCGGCCATAATCTCATTGCCGTCAGCGTTCATCACATAGAAATCGCGATCGAGGTAAGTCGTCTGATTGTATGGATTGCCCACCAGGTTCCAGCCCGCCGTCCCAGCATTGCCAGTCTTGCTCAGCGTAATCGTACAGCTGGCAGTATTTGGCATACCCGTAAAGGTGAGGGTCACATCTTCACTGTTGGCATAAAGGTAGCCCTTACCCAATTGCAAATCGAAAGCATGTACCTTATAATTGCGCCATTCCAATTCTTCAGCCTCGTCGTACTCAAAAAGGTCATAGACATTGTCAAGCATGTGATCTACCTCCTCGGGGTTAACCTCCTCCAAAGGAACGGCAAGGAGATAATAGCCTCCGTTTGCAGTATAGGCATTGATTTCCTTGGTGAGCACCTCAGTCGCTTCGGCAAACAAAGCATAAAGCACAACATCTTCTGTCACCTCAAACGAAATCGTTGGGTCAAAAGAAACCATGTCATCGCCATCGAACCAGCAGAAAAACTCATAACCGAAATTCGCAAAGGCGGTCAAAGTGGCTATGGTTCCGTACTCATACACCCCTGCACCCATAATCGTGCCTCCATTCTCAGGATAGGCAATGGCCGTGATAGTATATACGTTGTTGCTGAAATTGGCCTGCAACGTCCTGTTGCCACTCACCACAAACTGATAGGTGGACGATGTGGAGACCACTACCCCATTTTCCGTCCAGTTCACGAAGGTGTAACCCTCAGCAGGCGTGGCTGTCAAGGTGGCTGTAGAACCATGAGTATAGGTTTGTGCACCCGAAACCGAGCCGCCTTCTTCAGGGAAAGCCGTAGCATTGACCGCATAGCTGTTGAGGACGAAATGAGCTGTGTATTGAGCCGACTCCGTCACTGTGAAGGTATAGGTGGATTGTGTGGAAACCTGATTGTTGCCTTTGGTCCAATTGGAGAAAGTGTATCCCGTTTGAGGCGCAGCCGTCAAATTGCAGGTTGAGCCTATCGCATAAATGCCTGCTCCCGTGACCGTGCCACTATTAGCAGGATCCATCGCTGTGATGATGTTGCAACTGTTGGCGACAAAGTTGGCGGTATAGGTCTGGTTTCCCCAAACCGTAAAGCTGTACTCCATATTGGTGGAAACCACCGAGCCGCCACAAGTCCAGTTGAGGAAAGCGTAACTTTCATTGGCCTGGGCCTTCAAGGTACAAGGCTGTCCTTGGTCGTACCAGCCGGCACCAGTAACTGTGCCACCACCTTCAATGTTTACATTAGCCGTGATGGTTTCTGTGTCGGTCAAACTGCGGATGGCTCTGACTCGGCAATTGCTTGTCTTGTTCGTGGAACTCATGGCAAACATAGGTGTCCAGGCATTGCTGGCCGACTGCTCTGTACTGCTCCAGTAGGCACCTTCCGTCATGGTGGTGCCACCTGCATCGACGATAGCTCTTTCAATCAGCGGCAAGGCGGCATACAGTTTGCGCAGCTGTCCCGCCGAAGGCAGGTACCAGCCGTTGGCATAGTCGGTCTTGCAGGCCGCATAGTCTGTGTTGCCACTGTACCATTCGCGAATCCTATTCGTATTGCTCTTGCCACACATATCGTTCAGCAAATCCATGACCGCACTCGACGACTGATTGTCCATGATGGTAATGTCCTCGTTGAGGCCCCACGGGCATCCCTCCGAAACATCTTCCAAAGCCACCATCAGGCCACCGATGCCCGAAGGATAGGTGTAGAATATCACACCAGTCGTGCCATCGGCGTTATGCACGATGCTGCCTATGCTATTCTCCCTGACAAAGACCGCCGTCAACGTGCGTGTCCTCGTGAACTCAAAGGTGTAATAACGGTCGTATGATACCGTACAGCCGTCCTCTTCCCAGTGGTCGAAGGCATAGTTCGGCTTTGGTGTTGCTAAAACGCTGACAGAAGCTCCAATTTCATAATTTCCTCCTCCTGCAGCACTACCGAAAGCCACATTGTTGGCCATGACTCTCACGACATTCGTGTTGGTGCAGTTGAAGGTACGGATGGCCCTAACACGCCTCGATGAAATCTTGCTTGCATTGCTCATGGCGAACATGGGCGAAAAGGCATCTGAAGTGTTGTACTCAGAACTGCTCCAGTAGGCATCTTCTGTCAACAATGTGCCGCCCGCATTGAGGATGGATTCTTCAATCATGGGCAGGGCTGCATAGAGTTTGCGTAACTGTCCTGCCGCAGGAAGATACCAGCCATTGTCGAAGTCGACCACCGAAGCGGCATAGTCATTGTTTATCCCCAACACCTTTCTGATGATGTCCGTATTGCGGTAACCCGAAACATCTTCCATAACGCGAACGTCGTTGTAAGGCATGTCAGGCATCGCATTAATATTGGTCTGCGGCCCCCACTGGCAACCTTCGGAAGCGTCGTTCAAGGCCACCATCCAGCCCTCTGTGCCGTCAGCGTTCTGATAGAACACCACACCCGTACTGCCGTCAGCATTGTGGACAATTTCACCCACCGTGCCCGCCACTCTGAAATTGGCTACCAAGACACGGTTGCGCGTGAACGGGAACTGATAGGTTGCATCGTAGGAAACAACCAGCCCATCTTCAGTCCACGAGTCGAACACGAAGCCCTCATTGGCAGTCGCACTCACCGTCACGGTCTCGTTGTAGGTGTAGGAGCCTGACCCCGTGGCTGTACCCATAAGGGTATCTTGGGATTTGGCCACCAAGGAATTGACGCCCGAAGGCAAGAACTTCCTAATGGCTCTGACGCGGCAGGTTGAAGTCTTGTTGGTATTGCCCATGCTGAACATCGGCGTAGAAGCATCAGAAGTGGAATACTCCGTGCTACTCCAGTAGGTATCTTCGGTCAAAGTTTGGCCACCTGCCCTAACCAAAGCAGTCTCAATCAAAGGCAAGGCAGCATAAAGTTTCCGCAACTCGCCCGAGGCGGGCAGATACCAGCCATTCTTGAAATCCACCTTGCCTGCCGCATACGTGGAATCGTTACTTTGTGACGCCCTGATGATGCCCGTGTTGTTATAGCCCGCAACATCTTCCAAAGCCTGGATGTCATTGAGTGGCCTGTCGGTCAAGGTCATCACGTTGGTAGTTGGACCCCACTGGCAGCCTTCAGAAGCATCCTCCAAAGCCACCATCAGACCTTCGGTGCCTTCGGGGTTCACATAGAACACCACGCCTTCGCTACCGTCGGCGTTGTGAACCACGGTGCCGATGCCGCCCGACACCACAAAATGGGCCGTCAATCGACGACTATGGGTGAAAGTGAACGAATAAACGCGGTTGTACGACACGGGCAGTCCTTCCTCCGACCAATGGTCAAACAGATAGCCTGGTTTTGGAGTAGCCATCACCGCCGCATTGGCACCGTATGAAAACACCCCATTGTTATAGACGCTCACTGTGCCGCGAGAGGGACTGTCAGGCTGAGCGAGAACCATGTTATCCTGAGGCGAGAAATAGTTGCGGATAGCCCTCACCCTATGGTTCGAGCTTTTGCTGGAGTTGCTCATGGCAAACATGGGCGAAGCTGCGTTGGAGCTGGAGTATTCGGTGCTGCTCCAATAGGTGTCCTCACTGATCATGGTGCCATTATGATGGTACAACACGGAATCCACGAAAGGCAAGGCGGAGTAGAGCTTGCGCAGTTGTCCCGCCGAGGGCAGGTACCATCCATGGTCGAAGTTCACTTGCGAGGCCGCGTAGTCGTTGTCGGTGCCGAGTTCCGTCCTGATGAGACCCGTGTTCCTGAAGCCCGAAAGGTCTTCCAAGGCGACCACGTTGTCACAAGCGCGGTCAGGCAAGAGTTGGATGTTGGTTGAAGGGCCCCATTGGCATCCCTCCGAGGCATCATCCATGGCCACCATCCACCCTACGCCCGAGGCATCAATGTGGAAGATTACACCTTGGCTGCCGTCGGCATTGGTGACTACGCTGCCGATGTCGCCAGAGCCTGACTGTGTACCATTGCCGAAGATGGCCATCAAATTGCGGTCACTTTCAAGTGTAAAGGTATAGGTAGAACTATTGCTGGCCAAAGCTCCGTTCTCCACCCATCCCATAAACTGGTGATTGCCTAAAGGCGTGGCAGTCACCGTCACAGAAGAGTTGGCTGGATAGGTGCCTGCGCCCGACACCGTTCCGGAAAAGAGGAAAGGCATTGGGGTGAGGTTCACCGTGTAGTTGGTTGTCGCAAAGCGGGCAGTGACGGTCTTGTCATAATGAACCAGTTGTGTAAAGTCGGGATTGGTAGTCCAGCAATACTCACTACCATCAATCAACTCATACCAACCCATAAAGGAATAACCAATATTTGGTTCCGCATGGTAATGGCATTCAGTATTATAACTGTAAATACCTGTCCCAGTTGCGGTTCCGCCATCAACAGGATCCACAACGACTGTGACATGAATCTGGTCTGGATCAAACTCCGCAGTATAAGTTGCATCGGCATCCACCTTGACGGTGAGTTCGGGTGAATGAGAAATGAAGGTGCCGTTTTTTAACCATCGATTAAAATGACTTCCGTTGTAAGGCACAGCCTGAAGGGTAATCAAATCCCCTTTGGGGAATCGTCCCCCGTTTGTGACTGTGCCCCAATCATGGTTTTTCGTAACAGTAATGTTAGCACTGTCAGGCTCGATGCCGAAATAAGCCTTGTCGTATCCAGGGAACTGGAAGCCATCGATTCTAAAATATCCCTCATTGAAAGAGCCTGAATTCACAAGTCTGTCCGTACCCCAGTTGATGTGAATGTAGTCATTTCCTAACGTGTTTTTATACCCATCGCACACATAGCCAATGGTTTCAAAAGAATATCCAATATACTGGGTGTACATATAGGCATGCTCCATAATCACGTGTATCGGACGAGGTGGCGATGCCGTCAGTGCATCCTTAATCATTTGCATCCACTGCTCGTCCGAATAACCAGAACGCTCTTGATAGGAAGGACATTTGTAATAGAAATTGTCTTTGAGAGCATTTCCTACCTTGTAATATGAAGCATTGGATTGTAGATGACTTCCTCTATGGTCGGGGTCGAATACAGTGAAAGTATTGCCGTCGTAATCAAAAATCATATCGACGGCCACGGCGCAATGGAACATCAACTCGGCCACAGCCTGCTTTTCTTCGTCGGTAGCGAACGTAAGTGTGCCGTAGCGATTTCGCATGTGTTGCCAGTCGTAAGTGGTTTCGCCGAAATTGGCCGTCAGTGAGTCATAACCGTACAAATATAAGTTGTCGCCTGCGTAGTCATTATGGCTGCCCTTCCCCTGCTTGGGATGCTCCCAATATTTCATGATTTGCGCCATGGCGGTGGCCACCGATCCTGTAGTACACCGCATTCCAGCCTCGGTATTCATCGGGCATTGCAGGTTGAAGGGATCCTCTTGCCCCCATTTGGTGGAAAGCAGCGGCCCCGCCGACTCGCGGGTTTGAAAGCTTTCCGTTCTGCCTTCAATAAGGTCGTTCCATTGTCGTGCGGTTTCCGAGGAAATTCTCAATCCCTGCTCCACAGCTTGACTCACTGCCTCTTCATACACATGCAGGAAGCTGCGCATTCCTTCCGGCAAATGTGTTGCATCAAGATGCCCCACGGGCGAGAAGCATAGCACAGGACACACACTATTATCGGCGGCAAGCACCACATAACCCTTGCTGCCATTGAAAGCATACAAATGGCTGAAGCCCAAGGCTTCGCTCACGTCCGTCAGTTCAGCAGTGCTGTTGCACCTAGCACCGCAGGCCTGCAGGAAGGTAAAGGCTGCTCGCCGTGCATCCTCAGTGCGGACATGCTCCGCCCGCAGCGGCACCGACAGCCCGCAAAGCAGCCACACCGCCACCACCAGCCACCGAAACAGTAGTTTGAAACTCGTTCTCATAACAAACGGTTTTTTATTGGGGGTATGGTTAAAAATTTCGGACGGCACGGACACCACGACTATAATTCGTTGCAGTAACATAAGTGTTCAGCTCTCCTGACGATTTCAAACTCCACGCATAGTTGTCACTATACATGGTAGAAGACCAATATTCCCAACCATTTGTAAACTGATTACCAGCAACTTCCCTAAGTGAAGCATTAACTTCAACAAGATTACCAAATAAATAGTTCAATTGCCCAATGGATGGCACATACCAACCGCTTTCAAAATCAACGGCATAAAAGGCGGGATGAGCAGCATTATGCTCACGCACAATACGAGTATTCTCGTATCCATCCAAATCATAGACAGCCTGCCTCGTATAATTATAGTGGGGCAAAGGTGCATTGGCGGAACCATAGCCACCCCATGCATACTCTCCTGCATCTTCCAACGCCACTGCCCAGCCATGCTGCCCCGTGTTGTCCACATAAAATACCACACCAATGGCAGTGGCACCAGAAGAGGGATAGTTGGCGGGGCTAATAATGGCATTGCCCTCGCAGAGGATGTCGCCCACGTGCACCTGGGCGGTCAGGGTGGGCACTGCGGCGGTCAGGAGGAGTGCCAACATCAGTTTTTTAAGCGAAATGTTTTTCATAATGATTTAATTTTTATTGATTTAAGAATTTTAAAAATTCAAAATTAATTGGCTCAAAGCGAGTCAAAGGTAGGGAAAAAATTGATAGACAGGATACAGAAAACATAATTCAGAGAAAACTTTGCATTGCATACAGCTCAAATCATTATCTTTGCCGCCAAAATGACAAGGTATGATTCAAGCGACAGGCATTCATAAATCTTACGGAAGCCTTGAAGTGCTGAAAGGCATCGACCTCCATATCGCGAAGCGCGAAATCGTGAGCATCGTGGGAGCCTCGGGGGCGGGCAAGTCCACCCTACTCCATATCATCGGCACGTTGGATAAAGCCGACCGCGGACAACTCCTCATCGACAGCACTGAGGTCAACAAGTTGAATGACACCCAACTGGCCGCTTTCCGCAACAACAAGATTGGCTTCGTGTTCCAATTCCATCACCTGCTGCCCGAATTTACCGCCATCGAGAACATCTGCATTCCCGCATACATTGGCGGCATGGGCAAGAAAGAAGCCACAGAAAGAGCTGAAAAGTTACTTGAATACCTGAATCTTACCGAAAGGAAAGACCATAAGCCTTCACAACTTTCGGGCGGCGAGCAACAACGCATTGCCGTGGCACGCGCCCTCATCAATCAGCCCGCCGTGGTGTTGGCCGACGAGCCTTCCGGCAACCTCGATTCCAAGTCGGCACAAGAACTCCACAAGCTCTTTTTCCGACTGCGCGATGAGATGAACCAAACTTTTGTCATCGTCACCCACAACCCGGATTTGGCCGCCATGTCGGACCGCACCATCACCATCAAGGACGGAAGAATCGTTTGATACGAACTTCAAAGATTCAAAATTATCTGTCCATACAATATGATGAGGCAATTCTCGTTAAACATATTAATTTAATAATCAAGTCACCATTTACAAATTTTAATCTTAATCTTGAATTTTGAATTTGCTCATGAATAAAAAGCTCATATTTTCCCTTCTTTTTGGTGCTTCGCTCGTGTTGAGTGCCAATTTCGCTCAAGCCCAAAACGCCGAATCCTACGAATCACTGATGCAAAAAGGCAACGAGAAATTCAACGCCAAGGACTACATCAGCGCGAAGACCTATTTTGAAATGGCTCTGAAGCAAAAGGCCAACGACCCGACGGCGAAGAAAAAACTCGACGAATCGGTGAAGAAAATCCAGGAAGACGGTGCCCGTCAGGAGATTTTCTATGCCCATTTGGATGCCGGCGACCAGTTGTACGGCCAACAGAAATACGAGGAGGCTTTGACAGAATACGAAGCCGCGCTGAAGGTCTTCCCCGATGACAAATATGTTGGCGGTCAAGCCGAAGCGGTGCGCGCCATCTTGAAGGAACGCCAAGACAAACAGGATGCCTACGACACGGCCATGAGCTTAGGCGAAAGCTTGCTTACCGAGGAAAACTTCGATGCCGCCATCATGCAGTTTGAAACAGCAAGCCAAGTCTTCCCCGGCGATAAGTTGCCCAAAGAAAAATTGGCCGAAGCTCGCCAAAAGAAACAACTTTATGAGGAAAAGGTCACCCGTTTCGACAACCTAATGGAAGAAGCCCGACAGTTCGGCTTGCGTAAGAATTATGAGGCCGCCATCGGCAAACTCGACCAAGCCCTCGAGCTCTTCCCCAATGACCTTGAAGCCAAAGCGAAACGCGAAGAATACCAAGCCGCAAAAGGCGTGACCGACCGCTACAACGGCATCATCGCCGAAGCCGACCGACTCTATGAGGCCAAGTCCTACAAAGAAGCCAAGTCGCAGTATCAGAGTGCTTTGGCAGTGGTTCCAGGTGATGCCTACTCCACCGACATGATTACCCGCCTCGACCCGCTCATTGCCCAACAAGACGCTGAAGAAGCGGCAAGAATCGCCGCCGAGCAGGAAGCCGCACGTTTGGCTGCCGAAGCCGAGGCCGCCAGATTGGCCGCAGAAGCAGAAGCCGCACGCATCGCTGCCGAACAAGAGGCCGCACGCTTGGCTGCTGAAGCCGAAGCCGCAAGAATCGCCGCTGAAGCAGAGGCGGCAAGGATTGCTGCCGAACAGGAAGCAGCTCGTTTGGCTGCTGAAGAAGCTGCACGTATCGCAGCCGAAGAAGAGGCAAAACGCCAGGCTGAATTAGCCGCTGCCGCCGAACGACAGGCGCATTACGACGACGCGATGAACGCAGGCAATCAAGCCATGAGCGCGGAGAAGTTTGCCGAAGCCGCCACTCACTATCAGTCCGCCTTGACCTACAAGCCCGAAGACCCGACAGCTACCGCCCAATTGGCTGCTGCGGAAAAGGCTGAAAACGACCGACTTTCAGCTTTGCGTGCACAATACAATGCCTTCATCAAGGAGGGTGACGCCAACTTCAAGAGCAACACCTTCGACAAGGCCATCGAAGCCTATACCAAGGCCGAGGAGCTCGGTTTGGAAACCTACCCCACTGAAATGATTGCCCGCATCGGTGAAATCATCGAGCAGAACAAGTTGTACGAACTGAACAATAGCCCGATTCTGTTGGCTGCAGGTGAGGCCAAACGCTTCGATTTCAACAAGATTGATGTGGCCGTACGCCGTTCCAACTACATCATCATCAAGGTGCGCAACCCGCATCCTGAGAAGACCTTCCCGATGATTGTTTCCTTCGGCGGTGCAGGCGGAAAGAATGGCGGTTTCGTGCTACCCATCGCCGCCACCGAAGATGAAAAGACCTTCATCTTCCGCATCGGGTCACAATACAAGTGGTTCAGCGAAGACAACACTTGGATTGAAATCATCTCCGAGAACAACGAGGTGGAAATTGGGAAGTTGGAGGTTTCGAGAAGCAACTAAGCTTACAGCACCTCTCCCGGAATGACAACCGGCAAATCCGTCGGCTCATTTATCGTACTGACAGAATAGACGCTGTCGACCACATACTTGGTCATGCCACGCCACGGCAAGGTGCCGAGGTATTCCTTGTAGTGCAGCTCGACCATCTTCCCCGTACAACGCTCCAACTGCTTGGCCACGCTCTCGCTTTTCACCGAGAAGTTGAACTCGTTCGATTGGATGGTCGCATTGCTGTTTTGCGAGTTGTAGCCCGCCTGAATCAGTCTACCCTCGTAGGTCTTGAAGACGTAGCCCTTGTAAACGAACAAGTTGAGTTCGCCCGCCTTTACGCCACTGCCAAAGACGAAGAAAAATTTGAAGAAAATAAAGGCTGCCAAAGCCACCACAGCGATGATACCCAAAGTGGCGAGGAGTTTTCCTCCTCCTTTTTTTGTTGATTTGTCTTTCATAATTGTTTTACTATTTTCTGTTCTTTTGGTAAAAATCACAAATTGTTGTTATCCCACATTCCTCGCATTTCGGCTTGCGAGCAAGGCAAACATAACGTCCATGCAGGATGAGCCAATGATGCGCCTTCGAAATCACCTCTTGGGGAAGATGCGCCACCAAAGTCTTTTCGGTTTCCAGGACATTCTTTGAATTTTTGGTCAGGCCGATGCGGTTGGAAACACGGAAAACGTGGGTATCCACCGGCATGGCAGGTTGGTCGAAAGCCACGGCCATCATTACGTTGGCGGTCTTGCGACCCACGCCAGGGAGCTTCTGCAAGTCGTCCAAATTGTTGGGAACCACACCGTTGAAGTCGCTCACCAAAGTCTGCGCCATGCCTAACAGGTTCTTGGCCTTGTTGTTCGGATAAGAAATCGATTTGATATAGGTGTAAATTTCCTCCGCCGACGAGTTGGCCATTTCCTGCGCTGTCGGGAAACGCTGGAACAAGGCAGGCGTAGTCATGTTCACACGCTTGTCAGTACATTGCGCTGAGAGAATCACGGCCACCAGCAACTGATACGGGTCTTTGTAATGCAGCTCCGACTCGGCAATGGGCATGTGCTCCGAGAAGTAGGCTACAAAAGCGTCATATTTCTGTTGAATCTTCATAATATCATTTTCACGCAGAAATCGCAGAATTTTGAGAAAAGTGCTTTCTCATAATTCCCATAATTCTGCGTGAGATTATTCAAATAATATCCCCTTGTTCATCAACGAGCACGCCCCAACTGACCGCCGTCATCTTGTCGCCCTCGAAGAAAAAGTCAATCATGGCATCCTCGAAGGAAACGCGGAGTTCGCCGTCCTCCTCTTCCTCCTCCATGTCCTTGAAACCGTTATCCTTCATCAGTTTAACGACTTCATCCTTTTTGAGGCCAAAAACTTTCTTGCCATACAGAGTGGCCGCCTCGTTTTCCGTTTCGAAGCAAGCCACCACCGATTTGGTAATGCCCTCAAAATAGATATTCGTCTGAATACCAGCGTATTCATAATAGATGGAGCGGTTGCCCGTTTCCTCCATGTCGTTCAACTCCTCATAGAAGTCAGGCATGTTCAGCAGCTTGACTGCCTCGTCAAGCGTCATTCCGAAAGGTATTTCGCCGTAGCCTTTCAACGGTTGAATGGTAAAGTCTTTCATCATAAATATGTTGATTTGGCCGCTAAGATAGGGATTTTATTGGAACGGCAGGAAAAAAACACGAAATTTTCCTCATTCAAACCGAATCGATTTGGTAGGCGAGATACGATTGATGACCGAAGTCGGAATCAACAGCATCAGGACCCAAAGGAGTAAAGTTCCCAAGTTGATGAGTATCACCGTAATAAAGTGCAATTCGATGGGCACGGAAGATAGGTAATAGGTCGCCGCATCAAGTTTGATGAGTCCTGTGTATTTTTGCAAGAGGCAGAAACCCAAACCAATGGCATTGCCAATCACCATCCCAATGAGCAAAATACGCAACGAGCGGCGTAAAAACACCTCGCGGACGAACTTGTTGCTCGCTCCCATCGCCTTCAGCAGGCCAATGGTGGAAGTACGTTCAATAATGATAATCAGCAACATACTGATGACCGTAATGCCTGCAACTAACAGCATCAAAGCCATGATGAGCCAAACATTGGTGTCGAGCAAATCCAGCCAATCGAAGACTTGTGGATTGCTTTCACGTGCGGTATAGGAGGCCAAATTGGAAGGCAAGGCATAGTACAGTTTCTCATTGATTTGGTTGACATCGAAACCGTATTTCAGCGCGATTTCCAACAATCCCGCTTCGTTGTCTTCCCAGCCGTTCAGCTTACGGATTTGGTTGAGGTCGGCAAAGACGAAACGCTCATCAAATTCGGTGAGGCCTGTCTCAAAGACGCCCGTCACGGTGAACTTGCGCCCCCTCGCCTGCATGTCCTTGTCGATGAACCACACACGCACATCATCTCCCACATTGAGCAGCATTTTATTGGCAATCGCCTTGGAAACCAATACCTCATTGGAGCGTTCACCCGATTGATACTCAGGTGTTTTTCCGTCCAAAAGACAGCTTTTGAAATAGCTCCAATCGTAGTTCTCGTCCACGCCTTTCAGCACAACGCCTTGGATTTCATCATCAGTTTTAATCATGCCCGCCTTGTTCGCCACCATCTGGTAATGCGCAATGCCACCAATGGAATTCAACCGACTGACTAACAGCGAATCCAAGACGAACGGTGTTTCTTCGACCGATTCATTCTTGTCCAAAGCCTGCACGTGAATCGGAGCCACAAAACCGATGACCTTGTCGCGGATTTGGTTTTTGAAACCCACCACGACCGCCCACGAAATCAGCATCACGATAATGGCCAAGGCCACGCTCGTGACGGCCAAGCGCATCACAGTCGAAGACAAATTCTCCTTCGAAAGCGAAAAAATACGGTCTGCTATGAATTTTGGGGCGGACATTTTGGCTAATATTTCCATAACGGTTCATTATTCCATCCCGAAGGAAATCCCATGGCGGCAACATCTACTGATGGGTATAAACTAATAATATGTTTCAGGCTGGTTTTGAATTCGTTACCATATCCCATAGCATCAAGCCAATATGCAATACAACACAAGATTGCATAAAGTTTATTGGCATCTATTTGGCCATTTGTTATCCATGCACCACGTAAATTGACATTCATCTGTGGTGTCGCATTAAGATAGCGATTCCAAAGGCGGGCATGATGAGCGCAGTAATTACGAAGAGCGGAAAGGCTTCGCATCCAACTTTCCAAAATCTCATGCTGGGGAAGATTAAATTCTCGTGCGACACGCTTTTTCACCTTATTGTCGGCAAAATTGTAGTAAAGTTTGGACAATGTGCCAAACGATGCCAATTCAAGCGTTTTCCAAGCCGGTGGAAATTCGGGCTTGTCATAGTTTCTGAAATGTTCCTTGATAAACTCTTCCTTCGAACGTTGCACTTCACGGTCAAGAGCATTCAAGTTTTCGAGGAAACGATGTTCATTCTCATGAAGGTTCATCTGCATAAACCAAAAAGCACCATGCGTCATCGAAAAGTGGTGGATGATTTTGGCTTTCAAAGCCACCTCAACCCTTTGGATAGCCGCAAACAGAATTTGGCGCAATGCACCGTCAAATTCATACAACGCCACTGCGTTCTCAAATGTGGAATTTGGCTTAAATTGATGGGTTTGCTTGTTGGTTTCCATTGGGCGAAGATAGGCAGCAAAATGGAAATAACTGACTTCTCCCAGTACCTTTTGCGCCTTCGCTTCATCTGAAATGATTAAGCCAAGAGACTTCAGTTTGGCAATCTGGTCGGCAATACTTATTGGTTGTTTAGTATAGAGCGTTCCCATAGACTAAAAATAAAAGACCCGCCCTGGTTCGCTGATCTTCGGGAAGCGTGGCGGATTCTGTCGCTGCAAAAATACAACTTTTTTCGTTCACAACCACAATTTAACTAAAAAAACGAATTCATCCATCCTCCCCCTTCCAAAGTTTTCCCCAAAAAGCAGAAGGGCAGATTTCATTATTAGCAAGACTTTGCCTTTCTACAAAACAAAACTAGAAAAAAATAAGTTTAGTGAAACCATTAGGCTCGAAATTTGTACAATTTTCAATACCTTTGCAAAAACAAAACATATTCAAATGAAACGACAAATCTTTTCTTTCGCCCTATTGCTGTGCGCCTTCCTTGCGCCAGCACAAGCTCAAATCTTCAAGATGGACAATGAGCCAAGCAATAGAATCGAAACGCAAAAGCCAGCCTGTTTGGTAACGCCTCAACTCGCTTTCATCAACAAGGAACATTATGTTTCCGCAGCCATGCAAATAAATGATTACCTGCCACTTATCCGAGGAAAACGGATTGGTGTGGTCGGCAACCAGACGAGCATTGTCGGCGAAACACATTTGGTGGACACACTACTTTCCTTGGGCGTAGATGTACGAAAAATCTACACACCTGAACACGGTTTCCGTGGCAATGCCGATGCGGGCGCAAAGGTGAACAGCGGCAAGGACGAGAAAACGGGCCTGCCCATCGTGTCGCTTTACGGCAAAAACAAGAAACCCACATCCGAAATGCTCCAAGGCATCGACCTCATTCTCTTTGATTTGCAGGATGTTGGCGTGCGGTTCTACACCTACATTTCCACGATGACCTACGTCATGGAAGCCGCCGCCGAAAACAACCTTCCCGTCATCGTCCTCGACCGCCCCAATCCGAATGGTTTTTATGTCGATGGTCCCGTTTTGAAATCTGAAAACCAATCGTTTGTGGGACTACACCAAGTGCCTGTGGTTTATGGCATGACCATCGGCGAATATGCCAAGATGGTGAACGGCGAAGGCTGGTTGAAAAACGGCATCCGCTGCGACCTCACCGTGATACCTATTAATAAATACAACCGCAATGCCATCTACGAGTTGCCCGTGCGTCCCTCGCCCAACTTGCCCAACTGGGAATCGGTGTACCTCTATCCTACCCTTTGTTTCTTCGAGGGCACCATCGTCAGCATTGGGCGCGGCACGGAAACACCATTCCAAGTTTACGGGCATCCAGATATGCGTGGCAGTTATACTTTCACACCGAAAAGTACAAATGGAGCCACAAAACCTTTGCATGAAGGCCAGCGTTGCCGAGGTGAAAACTTGGTTGAATTTGCCCACGATTACGCGCTCAATGACAATCAGTTGCATTTGGAATGGCTCATCGAGGCCTATCAGCAACTGAAAGACAAGAACTTCTTCAACAACTACTTTGTGAAGCTTTCAGGCGACCAGCAGTTGCAGCGCGACATCGAAAACGGAAAAAGCGCGGACGAAATCCGCGCTTCATGGAAAAACGACCTCGAAAAATTCAAGGCCGTTAGAGATAAATACTTGATGTATTGATTACTTCGTCCTTCCAGGATACACCTTCAAGGCCTCTTCGAGGCACTTGATGGCAGCCTTCAGGTCGTCGATGCAGATGCAGTAGGTGATACGCGCCTGATGGCGACCCTTCTCCGGGTCGGCATAGAAACCCGTGGCAGGAGCCAACATGACCGTTGCGCCGTTGTAACTGAAATCGGTGAGCAGCCACTGGCAGAACTTGTCGCTGTCGTCAATAGGAAGGTCGATGACGGTGTAGAAAGCACCTTTCGGCATCGGGCAGAAGCAGCCTGGAATCTTGTTGATGCCCTCAACGATGACATTGCGGCGGGCGATGTATTCATTATACACGTTATCGAAATATTCCTTAGGCGTTTCGACGGCGGCTTCGGCAAAGATTTGACCGAACGACGGCGGCGACAACCGAGCCTGAGCCAGACGCATGGCGATGGCATAGACCTCGCTGTTGCGGGTGACCATACAACCCACACGAGCACCACAGGCACTATAACGCTTCGAAACGGAGTCGAACAGAACCACGTTGCGTTCCAGTCCCTCAAGTTGCATCACGCTGACGTGCTTGTGACCGTCGTAGCAGAACTCACGGTACACCTCGTCAGCAAAGAGATAAAGGTCGTATTTCTTCACCAAACCGGCCACCTTCAGCAGTTCCTCATGGGTGTAGAGATAACCCGTGGGGTTGTTGGGGTTACAAATCATGATGGCCTTGGTGCGGGGCGTGATGACCTTCTCGAAATCCTCAATGGGCGGCAAGGCAAAGCCAGTCTTGATGTCGCTGGGGATGGTGACAATCTTGGCATCGCACAGCTTGGCAAAGGTATTGTAATTGGTGTAGTACGGCTCCGGAATGATGATTTCGTCGCCAGGGTTGAGGCACACGGTGAAGGCCATCTGCAAAGCCTCGCTACCACCAGTGGTGACGAGCACCTGATTGGGGGTTACATCGATGCCATGGCGGTGATAGTAGTTGCAAAGGGCACGGCGGTAACTCATGATACCGGCGGAGTGGCTGTACTCCAATACGCCGTTGGTCTCAGGAAGATGAAGAGCTTTCTCCGACAAAACCTTCAAAGCGCCTTTAGGCGTCTCAATGTCGGGCTGGCCAATGTTGAGGTGATACACATGGACACCGCGCTCTTTGGCGGCGTCAGCAAAAGGCACAAGTTTACGGATTGCCGACTGCGGCAATTCCATACCTTTCTTGGATATTTGTGGCATAGGGTTTTGATTTTGTGTAAAAAGCCATCTAACACAATGATTAGACGGCTTTTATGATAATTAATTGATTTAATTCATTATTTGTTGTTGACGGGTGAACCCGTGCCGAAATCGTTCTTTTTCTCAGGCATGGCCTCAGTAGGTTGATCGAGCACGCGGCCCTTGATGCGCAGCACAACGTTTGAGTTCTTGAGGGCATTTGAGGTCACGGTCACAGTCTTGTTGATGTTGCCTGCACGGTTGGTGCGATACGTCACCTTGATGACATCCGACTCGCCAGGGAGAATAGGCTCGTTGGGCCATGAGGGGATGGTGCAGCCGCAGCTCGACTTGGGCTTCTGGATAAGCAGGGGCTCGTTGCCCGTGTTGGTGAAGCGGAACTCACATTCGCCGTTGCCGTTGAAAGGGATTTCGCCATAATCGTGAACGACTTTTTCAAATTCGATTTCAGGCCCGATGGCCGGTTTGCTGTCTTGCGCCTTGGCCACTCCAGCGAAAAGGAGCATGATGCCAAGCAGATAAATGACTTTCTTCATTTTGTTATGGTTTTAAAATTGTGGCAAAATTAGTAATTATTGTTGTTCGTTGCTCAAAACTTCCAAATTTTGAAACAATTTTTCTCCTTTTCAAAAAGTGTGCCAAAAAAATTCTCCGAGAAAACTCTCGGAGAATTTTTTTTCATTCCTAAACACAAGCTTTTACAACAAGTGGCAGGTAACAGTCAGACCAGCCATCACGATGCTCACCATACTCATCAGCTTGATGAGGATGTTCAGCGAAGGACCGCTGGTGTCTTTGAACGGGTCACCGACAGTATCACCAACTACGGTAGCCTTATGGTTCTCAGAGCCTTTGCCGCCGAAGTTGCCTTCCTCGACATACTTCTTGGCATTGTCCCAAGCACCGCCCGAGTTGGCCATGAACACAGCCAAAACGAAGCCCGTACTGAGGCCGCCGATGAGCAGGCCAAGCACGCCGGGAACGCCCAAGATGACACCCGTCAGAATCGGGACGAGGATGGCGAGGATGGAAGGCACCAGCATCTCTTGCTGTGCGCCCTTCGTGGAGATAGCCACGCAACGCTCGTAGTCGGGTTCGGCCTTGCCCTCAAGGATGCCCTTGATAGTGCTGAACTGGCGGCGGACTTCCTCCACCATCTTCTGGGCCGCACGACCCACGGCATTCATCGTCATGCCGCAGAACACGAAGGCCATCATGGCACCGATGAACACACCGACAAGAACGACAGGATTCATCAGATTGACGTTGTAGGCTTCCATGAAGTCAACCAAAGTGGCTTTGGCGGCTTCAACGCCGTTGGGCAGGTCTTGTCCGATACGCACCAAGGCAATCTTGATTTCCTCAACATAGGAGGCCAAAAGCGCGAGGGCGGTCAGGGCGGCAGAACCGATGGCGAAGCCTTTACCCGTGGCAGCGGTAGTGTTGCCAAGAGCATCGAGAGCGTCGGTGCGCTTGCGCACTTCGGGTTCGAGGCCGCTCATTTCGGCGTTGCCACCGGCATTGTCGGCGATGGGACCGTAAGCGTCGGTAGCCAAGGTGATGCCCAAGGTGGAGAGCATACCCACGGCGGCAATACCGATACCATAAAGACCTCTCGAAAGGTTGGCAGCCGTAAACTCAATGTTGAATCCGTTGGCGCAGAGGTAAGCTAAAACGATGGCGAAACCCACGGTAACGACCGGAATGGCCGTGGAAAGCATACCCAAGCCCAAGCCAGAGATAATCACCGTGGCAGGGCCGGTCTTTGAACTTTCGGCCACCTTTTGGGTGGGTTTATAACTTTGCGAAGTGTAGTATTCAGTAGCCTTTCCGATGATGACACCAGCCAGCAAGCCGACCACCACGGAAAGCGAGGTTTGCCACCACATGTTGGCCAAGTCGCCCGTTTCCTTACCGAAGAGGAAATACATAATGCCAAAAGTAGCCACGGCGATAAGCACGGCGGCAGCGTTGGTGCCACGGCTCAATGCACCGAGAAGTTCTTTCATGCCAGCATTTTCCTTGGTCTTCACGAGGAAGATACCGATGATGGAGAGCAACACGCCCACAGCGGCAATCAGCATAGGAGCCAGCACGGCCTTGAACTGCATACCTTCGACGGCGGCAGTGGCAAATGCCGAAGCACCCAAAGCCATCGTAGCGAGGATGGAGCCAGCATAAGACTCATAAAGGTCGGCACCCATACCGGCCACGTCACCAACATTATCACCAACATTGTCGGCGATGGTGGCGGGGTTGCGCGGGTCGTCCTCGGGGATGTTGTACTCGGTCTTACCGACAAGGTCAGCACCGACGTCGGCAGCCTTGGTGTAGATACCGCCGCCCACACGGGCAAACAAAGCCTGCGTGGAAGCACCCATGCCGAAGGTCAGCATAGTGGTCGTAATGGTGATGAGATCGTTTTCGGCTCCGACAGCCTCAAGCAGGCCTGTGCCATTCAGCACAAGGAACCACACGGAAACATCAAGCAGGGCAAGGCCCACCACGACGAGACCCATGACAGCACCCGAGCGGAAAGCCACTTGCAGGCCGCTGTTGAGCGACTTACGGGCGGCATTGGCCGTGCGTGCAGAGGCGTAGGTGGCTGTCTTCATGCCGAAGAATCCCGCCAAGCCCGAGAAGAAACCGCCCGTGAGGAATGCGAACCACACGATGCCGTTCTGCAATTTGAAGTAGGCCATGATGCCGAAGATGGCCGCCAAGACCGCGAACACGATAATCACTACCTTGTACTGTTGTTTCAGGTAGGCCATCGCGCCCTTGCGGACGTGCGCAGCGATTTTCTTCATCAGGTCTGTTCCTTCGTCTTCTTTCATCATCTGCTTGTAGAAGATGAAAGCGAATGTCAGCGCCAGGATTGAGGCGGCTAACACGATGTAAACAATACTGTTACTCATAAGGTTATAATTTAGTTAGACTTAATTTGCCCTTAAGGTTATTGTCTTAGACGGGACAAAAATAAGGACAAAATGAATTGATACACCAAATTTTTTGTGAGTTTTTTTCATGGATGCAACTTTTTTTGTCCAATTCCGAAAAAGTCCCTACTTTTGACGATTGAAGGAAAAAGGCTACTACAAAAAACAAGGGATTCATTTTCAGTTTCTTAAACAGCCAATGCCTTCGAAAACTTTGAAAAACGAACGGAAATGAACAAGGTCAGTTTGGAAATCATCGGCTTGACGTACAGCGAATCGTCGACAGGGGCATACGTGCTGATTTTGGGTGACAAGAACTCGCAACGCAAATTGCCCATCGTCATCGGCAGTGCCGAGGCCGAGAGCATTGCCGTGGGCATCGACCGGCAAAAGGGCGGTCGTCCCCTCACCCACGACCTCTTCCTGCGTTTCGCCAAAGAATTTGGTGTGGAAGTCAAAGAGGTGGTCATCAACCGGTTCCGCGATGGTGTCTATTATGCCATGCTCGTCTGTCAGCAAGGCGACGACCTCACCATGGTCGACGCACGTCCTTCAGACGCCATCGCCATCGCTGTACGCTGCGGTTGCGGCATCTATGCCTACGAAACCGTCATGGAAGAGGCTGGCATCATCATGGAGAACATCGAGGAACACTCCCAAGAACCCGAACCCGATGAAAACCCATTCAATATTAATAAGGTGAGCGAGGGCTCCGACCTCAGCCTGCTGACCGTCCCCGAGCTGGAAGACCTGTTGGAAGAAGCGATTGAAAACGAGGACTACAGTTTGGCCGCTAAAATTCGGGATGAAATCAAAGGGAGAGGTTAAACTATTAAATCTTTGAAATGCAAAGCATTCGACGAAGTCAATTTTAAATTATTAAATCCACAAATATGAAAGCAATCAAGTTTCGTTTAATCGTGATGAACTTCCTCATCTTTGCGGTGTGGGGAGCTTATCTCTGCTCTTTGGGCATTTATCTCAGCAAAGTCGGCCTGGGTGCCAACATCGGGAGATTCTTCGCCATTCAAGGCATCGTTTCCCTGTTCATGCCTGCGCTGATGGGTATCGTCGCCGACCGTTGGATTCCCGCGCAAAAGCTGTTGGGCATCTGCCATTTCTTTGCCGCCATCTTCATGGCTTTGGCGGGCTACATGGGAATGAAATACGGCAGTGCCATCAGTTTCGGGCAATTGTTCCCTTTCTACGCGCTTAGCGTGGCTTTCTTCATGCCGACCATCGCCTTGGGCAATTCCGTGTCTTACAACGCCTTGAACCAAGCTGGCCTCGACACCGTGAAGGCCTTCCCTCCTATCCGTGTGTTCGGCACCATCGGTTTCATCCTCTCGATGTGGATTGTCAACTTCACGGGATTCAAAGACGGTTACCAGCAGTTGTTCGTTTCTGCCGCTTGGGGATTGGTTCTTGCCGTGTATTCTTTCACCCTGCCCAATTGCCCCGTGAACAAGAACGTGGAGAGCAAGTCGTTTGTCGATACTTTTGGTTTGCGTGCCTTCTCGCTGTTCAAGGACCCGAAGATGTGCGTGTTCTTCATCTTCTCGTTCCTTTTGGGCATGTGCCTGCAAGTGACCAACGGCTTCGCCACTCCCTACCTTGATGCTTTCGGTGCCAACCCGCAATATGCCAACGCTTTCGCGGTGAAACACAACGTGTTTTTGTCGTCTATCTCGCAGGTGTCCGAAACCTTATGCATTCTGCTCATTCCCTTCTTCCTGAAGAAGTTCGGCATCAAGAAGGTGATGCTCATCGCCTTTGTTGCATGGGCCTTGCGTTTCTTCTTCCTCGGTGCGGGCAGCCCGACGGGCTTTGGCCTTGTGCTGCTGATTCTCTCCATGATTGTCTATGGCGTGGCTTTCGACTTTTTCAACATCAGCGGCTCGCTTTTCGTGGACCAAAACACCGACCCCAGCATTCGTAGCAGCGCCCAAGGCGTGTTTATGATGATGACCAACGGCTTTGGTGCAACCATCGGTTCATTCTGCGCCCAAGCTGTGGTGAACCACCTTGTGTTCCATCCTGCCGCCGCCGACCCGAATTTCAACGTAATGGGTGGCTGGACAACGGCCTGGTATGTGTTTGCAGCCTTTGCTTTGGTTATAGGGATTTTGTTTGCGATTTTGTTTAAGTACAAGCATACGCCCGAGAAGCAGTAAACCATTGAAATATAAACGAAAAACCCTACTGATAGCTTTGCTTTCGGCAGGGTTTTTGTTTTGAATTGAACCAAAGGTTAAGGCAATTGAAGTTCCTTTTTCAAATATTCGTATGTGTAAGCCGCACTGCGAAGATACAAGCCCGTCGATTTGTCTTGTAACTTGCGCAATGTGTCAGACCGATACACTTTGTCAAAGGCTTCAAGAATAGGCAACTTATAGTCCTCCATAAGAAAGCCTATCAAGCCATCAGTGACAAACTGGACAATATAATCGAATTCCTTCTTTTTCATACCTTAATCAAAGTGTCTATCGCCTTTTGCGTGAGGAAACAATATTGTATTGTAAGACGGACATACTTCAGCTTTGCCAGCAAAGTATCCATGTCAATTACCTGTGCTTCAAAGAGTTGGATGGAAAGAATCACACCATCATCGGCAACCGGGCCAATAACAATATCATAATCGCAATGCTGCTTTTTCTTACGGCTGCGGTTCGACACTATGAAATTAGCCCACTCCTCATCCATTCTTTCAAACCGTTTGATATTCAATCCCTTTTGATTCTCATCCCATTTGAAAGCCAGAACTGTAGGCACTCCCGTTCCTTCCTTGTTGCACTTGTCCTTGGCACGTTCAAACGCATCTCTTTTCGACAAAGTAAGATAAAAACCTTTCCCGAAGTCCTTGTAAGGCAGGCATTTGGAAAGGTGTATCGTTTCAAAATATGTATTCGAGCCGTGGAACAAAATCATAGCGAACCTCCGTTGCGACCACAAATCATTTTGAGATTATCCATCGTATTCATCAATGAATCAGTATGTTCCGCCTCATAACATTCATCAAGGAACGAAAGTCCCTTGTAGGCATTGAGATAATTGTATGCCATCTGGAGTGTAAGCCGATATTTCCTCGCAAACTCATTGATGCAAAGATTGATATACTGTATTTTCCAAAGCAATTTCTGTGACATAACACGAAACATCTAATTCATTGCAAAATTACACATATTTTTCAAATCAAACCAATTTTCAGGAAAATCCCGTATTTTTGCGCCATAAAACCACCAATAATGAAACAATACTTAGACCTACTACAATACATCCTCGACCACGGCCACCAAAAAGGCGACCGCACAGGAACGGGCACCATCAGCGTGTTCGGCTACCAGATGCGGTTCGACCTTGCCGAGGGTTTCCCTTTGGTCACGACGAAGAAGGTGCATTTGAAGAGCATCATCTATGAGCTGCTGTGGCTGCTCAGCGGCGACACCAACATCAAGTTTTTGCACGACCACAAAGTTTCGATTTGGGACGAATGGGCCGACCCAAACGGCGACCTCGGTCCCGTTTACGGTGCCCAATGGCGCAACTGGAACAACGAGGGCATCGACCAAATCAAGCAGGTAGTGGAAAGCATCAAGACGAACCCGAACAGCCGCCGGCATATTGTAACCGCTTGGAATCCAAGCGTTCTTCCTGATGAGCATGAAAAGGATTTTGCCGCTAATGTTGCTGCTGGAAAGGCCGCGCTTCCTCCTTGCCATGCCTTCTTCCAATTCTATGTGGCCGATGGCAAACTCTCGTGCCAGCTTTACCAACGCAGTGCGGATGTGTTTCTCGGCGTGCCGTTCAACATCGCTTCGTATGCTTTGCTTACGATGATGATGGCGCAAGTGTGCAGCCTTGAAGTCGGCGATTTCATCCATACTTTTGGTGATGTCCACATTTACAACAATCTCATTGAGCAAGTGAAGTTGCAACTGTCGCGAACACCGCGCCCGTTGCCTACAATGAGAATCAATCCTGTAGTCAAGGATATTTTCGGTTTCAAATATGAGGATTTCACCCTTGAAAATTACGACCCGTGGCCTACCATCAAGGGAGAGGTTTCGATTTGATGAACGTGTAACAAAGCCCTGAAAGGGCGAAACAAAAACAACCCGATGCAAGCAAAGCGTAGCTTCGGGGCAAACAAAAAACGAATATGACAATATCCATCAT
>CADCML010000008.1 GCA_902802535.1 uncultured Bacteroidia bacterium | reverse complement strand
CGGCATCAATGAGATAGGGGTTGATGTTTGCAGCCTCTATGATTTGACCGTCATTGGTGAAAATTTGTTTCGTTGCTTCCGATTTGCACGATGAGAACCCGACAATGACGCAATGCACACGGGCTTTCTGCTCCGATTCGCTGTCCCATCGGAAAGTCCTGTAAGCGAAATCAATATGGATTCCGAAACGCTCAAACAAGGGCTTCCACACGCCTGCCACTTGCTCGCCTTGGGTGATGCTGTTGGTGGAAACAAAGGCGCATTTTGTTGGCTTGTTTTGAATTAGTTGTGCCGCTTTGAAGTACCAGTTGGCCACATAGTCAATCTTTCCTGCTGATTTATAGGGCTTTCCGTTGTAATCAACATAGGTGGCAAGGGTTTCTTCCTTCTGCTCCTTGCTTTGCAACGAATATCCCACAAACGGCGGGTTGCCCATGATATAGTCATAAACCACGTGTTTCGGCTCGTTTTTCGGCAGTTGCTTTTCCTCGGCCTTTTTCGCCACAACGTTCAACTCCTTGTAATAGTTGCCGTATTCAGGTTTCGGCTCGCTTGCAATAAAACCTTCGCCGAAATCCTTTTCAATGTAATAATTCAATTTGTCGGTGAACAAGAATCCCAATGGGTCTTCTTCGCCGAGGGTCGCCCAATCGAGTTTCAAGGCATTGCCTTCCACGATGTTGGCGTTGGTTTTCAAAGGCAGGAAGTTCAGCTCCACGCCCACGATGGCCGAG
The DNA here is from genome assembly GCA_902802535.1 of uncultured Bacteroidia bacterium. GTDB lineage: Bacteria > Bacteroidota > Bacteroidia > Bacteroidales > F082 > Limimorpha. The sequence continues at coordinate 56,837 of CADCML010000008.1, read as the reverse complement.
GTTTCGTGCAGCATCTGGCTTTCGGCAATCCAGAGGGCGGTTTTGGCCACGGTGCAGGCGAAGTCGTTGATTTCGATGCCGTAGAATTGCGCGATGTTCACCTTGATGATGCCTTCAAGATTGAGCGCACTCATGCCGTTGTTCAACTCTTTGATGACCTTGTTTTCCAATCGGCGCAGGCTTAAATAGGTTTCCGTCAGGAAGTTGCCACTGCCGCAAGCGGGGTCGAGGAAGGTGAGCGAGGCGAGTTTGTCTTGGAAAACGGCAAGGGCTTGCCGCTTGGCCGACACTTGCTTCATTTCGGCGATTTTCACAAACTCGGCGTTCAGGTCGCCCATGAAAAGCGGGTCAATCACCTTGTGGATGTTCTCGATGCTGGTGTAGTGCATCCCTCCCGAGCGGCGCGTCTCGGGATTCAGTGTGCTTTCAAACACGGCTCCGAAGATGGTAGGGGAAATCTCGCTCCAGTCGAAATCGGAACTCGCGTTTTGCAACAGCAACTGCTTGATTTTGTCGGTAAAACGCGGGATGGTGATGTGTTCCTCGCTGAACAAGCCGCCGTTCACATACGGGAAGGCCGCCATTTCGTCGTCCAAATAAGGGTCGCGTTCCTCAATGGGCGTGTCAAGCAGTTTGAACAACTCTATCAAGGCATGACGGAAATCGACGGAGCCGAATTTCACCAAATAATCATGGAAAGCCGTCTTGGTGGCAAACAAGCCCGCATCCTCGGCATAAAGGCAAAACACCAAACGCACACAAAGGATGTTGAGCGAGCGCAAGGTCTCGGCATCGGTCTTGTCGATGTATTGCTCCAACAAAGCATCATAAATCAGGCCGACGATTTCGCCCGCTTTCACACTGACTTCCAATTCTCGCTTCAAGTGCTCATTGCCCTCGTCCACAAGGAATTGCAGGCGATAATATTCCTTTTCCAAGTTTTCCAACAGAATTTTCTGCGGCTCACCCTTGGGTTGTTCCATGTCATACACCCAAAACTCGCGGAAATTGCAGGTCACAATCCAACGGGGACGTAGGCTATAGGGCAGTTCGGCAGAGTATCGTTTCGCTTGTTGGAACGGGGTCAAAAATTTTCCGTCCGACTGTTTGATGGGTTCGCCAAGGTCTTTTTCGATGGATTTTTGCTCAATCATCACATGGGTTCGGGGAATGAAAGCGTCGATGAAAGCGGTGTGATCGAGTTTCACCTGTTGTTCAAACGACAGAAACTCAGACGGTTTCTGGATGCCAAAAACCTGTTCGAGCAGTTCGACCCAAAAGATTTGGCTTTCTCCTTTCTCGTAGCCTTTTCCCTGCCAGCGGGCGGCGAATTCCTTTGCGGCTTGTTGTTGTTGAATCGTGGTCATATTAGGCTTGATTTCAAGCCGCAAAGGTAATCAATTATTTTCAAAAATCCTACTCCAAACTATCTCCAGCCTCGCCTTCGCCTTCCTTCGCTCGCTGTTCGAGTTCCATCTTACCGAAACGCAAGGTGAAACCGGCGGAAATGTATCGGCTGTTCAGCATCTTGCGGGTGCTGTCGCTGAGATAATACGGGTTGGTGTTGCTGGAGCCCGAACCTATCTTGGCGCCCCAGTTGAAGATGTCCTGCACATTGACAAATACCGACAAACGGCGTTTGAAGAAATCGCTGCGGAGGCCCATGTTGAGGAAATAACGGGCTTTGCGCTCGCTCATCAGGCCTATGGTCGGCGAGTTGTAGTTGGCCGAGGCCGTCACTTGCAGCTGGTTGAAGAGCTTCGCCCAAGCGTTGACGCGCACGCTCCACGACCATTTGTCGTTTGAGCTCACTTTGTGCTCGATGTTGCCCATGTCATCGATGCGGTCGTATTCCATCTTGTAGCCGTAGTCGTAGAGGTTGGCATACAGGCGCACGTTGAAGAAACCTGTCGGGCGGTAGGTCATATTGAGCGAGGCACCGTAACGCCATGACGTTCCCATGTTGTAAGGCATGGAGTAACTGACAATTCGGTCGAGGAAACGGTCATATTCCGAGTCGGTCAACGAGCTTATTTCGTTGGTGCTCCAGCGACCGTATGCCTCAAGACCGATGTTGCCGAAACGCTCGAAGAACTTCTGCCAGCCAGCCTCCGTATTGTGAGTATAGCTGTACTTGAGGTTGGGGTTGCCTGTCGAATAGCTGTCTTCGCCATACCTGCGGAATGTGCTGATTTCATCCTCGTCGGGATGCGACATGCGCAATGAATAGTTGAGTTTCCAGTTGTGCATGGATTCCGTGCGATAGGTCAGGTGGATGGAGGGACGCACAGTCCAGAAAAACAGTGTGTTCTTGTCGGCAAACGGCATATCGCTCACATAATCGTAATACACACGGTCGCCGCCGACACCCAATCCAGTGCTGAGTGTGAATCCACCCCAGCGATGTGTCCAGTTAACGTCGGCATTCAAGCCTGTTTCAGCACCATTGAAATGGTAGGTGCGAAGGATGTCGATGCTGTCGTAATTGAGGCCGCCATCGTTGGAATAAAAGCGTTTGTAGTCGTTGTTGTTCATCTGATGGTCGGCACGCAGGCCATAACTGAGTTCGCCGTCTTCGCTGTAAGGCCGGTTGTAACGGGCATCGAGGCTGACACCCAAACCAAACTGGTTGGTCAGCAAATAACGGTTTTCATCAAGGTCGGTGTAAACATCATAGAAACGGTTGTAATACTGGTCGGTAGCGTTCCTGTTGAGTCTGGTGTTCAAACCGATGCGGAGATTGTGTCCCTTCTCGTCAAACTTTTTGGTGTAGTCAATCCCAAAATGACCGAAGCCAGATCGCGAAATGGACGTGTCGCCGATGCGGTAGGCCAAAAGGCTATCGGCAGGCAGCATGAAGAAGGTCTGCTCGTCGCGGCGGCTACCGAAACTGCGGTTGTTGTTGTAGAAACCGCCTCCATCGAAGGAAATGTCGCTGGTGGAGTCAATCTCGTATGCGATGTTCATGAAAATATTGCCGCTGATGCTGCGGTTGACAGTTTTTTGCGACGTGGTTCTGTACCACACAGAGTCATATAATCCCGGGGTGTGGGCATCCTCGCGTTTCAGTTCCCAGCTGTCGGTGGTATTGATTCTGTTGCTGAAACGCCCTGAGGCAAACAAATTGATGCTCAGCTTCTCCTTCTTCCACATATAACTCACCCATGGCGAGACAAAAGGCTGGTTGGAGCCGTTCACGCCAAAACTCACGAACTGGTTGCTCTTGATGTGTGCCGAAGTCACGATGTTGATGACGGCCTCGGCATCGGTGGCATATTTGGCCGAAGGATTGGTGATGGTCTCGATGCGCGCGATGGCGTTGGCAGGTAAGGTCTGGAGGTAGGTCTTCAGGTTCTCTTCAGTGAGTTTCGAGGGCTTGTCGTTCACCCAAATCTCCACACTCGACACGCCGCGCAAGGTGATGTTGCCCTCCACGTCGACCTCCACGCCGGGCGCGTTCTGTAAGGCATCTTCGGTCGTTCCCGTTTGGATGGACGGGTCCTCGCTGACATTGTAAATCAGCTTCTCGCCATCCATGGCATACAAGGGCCTTTCTGCTGCCACCGTGACCTCACCCAAAGAGGTGACGCCCGGATTGATACGCAAGGTGCCCAAATTGATGTTGTTGGTCACCTTGAACGGATGCAGATAGTTCTCATAGCCGATAGCCGACACGCGCAGTACGAAAGAACCTTGAGGCACGCCAACGATTTCGAAAACGCCATCCGTGTTGCTGATACCGCCTTTGACAAACTCATTGTCGACGGAATCGAGCACGGCAAGGTTGACAAACGGCATGAGTTCATTCGTCTTGGCATCACGCAGCACGCCGACCACTGTAAAAGTGTCGCCTTCGCGCACTTTCTTCTTCGGCTTCACGGCAGGCATGTTCGGGTCGTTTTGGCCCCACTGACGGTCGCCGCCAAAAGGAGGACGCCCTCCTGGGGGACGGCCACCGGGAGGCCTGCCGCCTGGGGGTTGAGCCATACACAATAAGGTTGATAGTACCAAAAGCAGAGAGAACACGGCTCTCAAAGAAAACGTTTTTTTCATCGTTAAATAACTATTCAAAAAAACTACAATTGATAAAATGCTGTGTGGTCGCATCGCCGAAAGCTAGGTCTTATTTATCTCGCCGCCTTCACCACTTTTTGAACGCTGACGGAACCACCCTTCATCACAACGCGAAGCAAATAAACTCCCGAGGGCAAATCGGCGAGCGAGATTTCAGTGAAACTATCATTTTCGGCAACTTGAGTCAGCACGCACTGTCCCATAGTATTGAACAGCTCCACCCGTTGCATATCGTGACCGTCGACAAACAACTTGCCGGTAGTGGGATTGGGATGTACGGCAAGGCGGTCATCCGAGAGCATGCCATCGGTTTGATGGTCTTCAATGCCATCGTCGAAGAAGTGGACATGGAAAGTCAGTTCACTTCCATTTTCTTGGATGTTGGTAATCTCGAAGCTGTTTTCGGGTGTGCCATCGGTTAGATACGGATGCGGATTGGTGTCGGGACCAAACCTAGTGCGGCCCGTGGCCTGGCTGAAATGTGCATTATTGAGGTTGCCGTTCTGAATGTCACTGCTGCTACCAGGACGGAAAATCCAATATTGGTTCGCTACGGTGACATTGTCGAAAAAGGCATTGGCGAACATCCCAGAATAATCCAGCGGGACAGTATCGTTCCAACGTGCCACGATAAGGCCCGTGCCAGGAATGCCCTCATCAAAGAGGTCTTGTTTGTTACGGTATTCAAACACATACCACTGCGTGCTGTCGATGGCCGACTTGATGTAATAGCAGTTCTGCGACTGACTTGATCCGACACTCTTCAGCGTATAGTCGCCGTCATGGGTGATTTGTATCGGGTCGTCCGCCACGTGAAGAATCTTGTTCTTATAAATGGCAGCCATTTGATTGGGACCATAATTGTAGCACATCATATCCCAAGAGCCCGCTGGAGACACATCTGTGTAATTAATGTAATGATACAGGTCGGGCAAATTCAGCGAGTGTCCCATCTCATGCCTGAACACATGGGCAGTAAAGTAAGTTGGAGCACCTTCAAACTCCAGATTGAAGGCATTGGGCTTGACCCCGTTGATTTCCACCGGATAATCGATGGAGTCATGAGGGAAATACTCCATGTGAGGCCATAGAATGGAAGCCCATGCACCGGTACCCCCCTTAACGACGAAGCTCACGTTGTCGATGTAGCCATCATTATCGCCATCAAGGATCACATCATCATCGACCAGATGAAGCGAGTCCACATAATGGAAAGCACGGGCCAGCAACTCTGCCTCTCTCCTACTAATGCCCATAAAAGGCAGTTCTTCCTGATAACCAATAGGATTGGTCGGACTATAAGGTTCGAAATAACCCCTAGGTTGGGAATCCTGATACGATACGATTTGTCCATTCTGTATATTATTGGTATACACGGTGTTAAAATGGATATGGTCGTAAGTCATTGTCTTGTAAAAGTTGGCGACGCTGAGATAGCCAGGTGCCCTTCCGTTGAACATCGTGTCGATGGAATTGAACGAATGCGTTATCTCCTCATCATCGGCGAAACGCATAAAAATGACCAGATTAGTGAGGTCTCTGTCTACGATTTGGGCTTTCATCACAACAGGCGAAATGCCAATGATGAGTGCCAGCAATAATTTGGTAAAATTGTGTTTCATAGGTAATAAATTTGTTTGCAAAAATACAAAACTTTCGGTTACAGCGTCAAGAAAATAATCACCATTTATTCCGCCAACTTTTCGGAAACAATATTTCAGCTGTTCGAGAATAAAATCGGCATATTCTTTTGTCGAGGCCATTTTACTGGGATAATTGGAAATTAATCAAGATGCAAAGATAGTTTTTATTACTTTTGCAAAAAATAAAATTCATTTCCTATGAAACGACTATTTATCGCTACACTAATGGTCATTATGGGCTTGGAGCCTGTGATGGCCTGTACCAACCTTATCGTTGGCAAAAAAGCTTCCGCTGACGGCAGCGTGATGTGCACTTACAATTGCGACGGATTCGGTTTTTCCGGCTCGTTGTCCTACAGCCCTTCGGGACGACATGACCCCGGCGAACTAATTGAAATCCATGGCTGGGGACCCTCGCACAAAGGACAGTATGTGAAACAGGTGGAATACACCTATAACGTCGTCGGCCTCATGAACGAAAAGCAGGTGACCATTGTGGAAACCACTTTCGACGGACGCTTGATGCTCGTCAACCAAGAAGGTCTGCTGGACTATTTCTCGCTGATGCGGTTAGCTTTACAACGTTCGTCAACCGCCCGTGAGGCAATTCGTTGCATGGCTGAACTTGTCGAAGAATACGGTTACAACAGCAGCGGCGAAACCCTCACCATCTGCGACCCCAACGAGGCTTGGATTATGGAAATTATCGGCAAAGGGCCGGGAAACAAAGGTGCCGTTTGGGTGGCCTTGCGCATCCCTGACGATTGCATCTGTGCCCATGCCAACCTGAGCCGTATCAGGCAGTTCCCCATGGAAAAGAAAGGCAAATACGTCAGTATCAGTAGCAATAATCTCAAGCACATCAATCGCCCCGAGGTGGAATGTGTCTATGCTGCCGATGTCGTCAGTTTCGCGAAAGAATGGGGCTTTTTCAATGGCAAGGATGAGGACTTCTCTTTCCGCGATGCCTACTGCCCCATCGACTTCGAGAATGTGCGTTATGCTGATGCCCGCGTGTGGAGCTTCTTCCGTCACCATTACAGCCACGAGGAAATGGACAAATACCTGCCCTACATCAACGGCGAGTTTGACAAATGTGACCACCTGCCGCTGTGGATAAAGCCCGACAAACCATTGTCGTTGCGCGACTTGCAGAACGACATGCGCGACCATTTTGAAGGCACGCCGCTTGATATGACCTCCGACATGACCGCAGGTCCATGGGGGATGCCCATCCGTCCCCTCCCGATGCATTTCAAGGACAGCGACAGCATTCCTTATTTTCGCGAACGCCCCATTGCCACGCAACAAAGTGGATTCACCATGACCTGCCAAATGCGTTCATGGCTGCCCAACGATGTGGGTGGTGTGACATGGTTCAACTGCGACGATGCCAACATGGTGGCCTACGTGCCGCTTTATTGCTGCATCACACAGGTGCCCGATTGTTTCCGACCTGAGAACAACCCGCGCAACGAGTTCAGTGACAAGTCGGCCTTCTGGATGAATAATTGGGTGGCCAACATGGTCTATCCTCGCTATTCCATGATGGTTGGCGACCTCCGCAAAGCACAAAAGGAACTGGAAGACTATTATTTTGCTGACCAAGACAGCGTGCTATTGGCCATCAACGACTTGACACCTCTCGACCGACAGAGTTACCTCAACAAAAAGAGCATCGCCTATGCTGAGCGCATGATGCAGCGTTGGGAAAAGTTGGCCAAATACCTGATTGTGAAGTACAACGACCAAGTCGAGCGCCGCACCGACGAAAATGGCGAATTTGCCCGCTGGGGCTACAAAACCCCTGGCTACGACCAGCAGTTCATCGACGCCATCGGCAAGTCAACGGGCGACCGTTACAAGTTGAAGGAAGTTATTGACCGGAGAGAAAGGTAGATAGTTTCCATAACAAAATGGGTGGATAGCAACGACGTTTTGGCGTTGAATTTCAAAACGAATGACAATAGGAGTTAAAACAAGGCCAATTCCATGGTCGCGTTCTCATATTCCCGTTTGCCGTCAAGGATTTCCAATGCGTTGGCGACACTTTTTGCGATTTTCTTTGCAAAAACCACTGGAACGGCATTCCCGATTTGAAGTTGTATCTCGCGTTTGTTGTTGCCATAAAAGACCCATTCGTCAGGAAATGTTTGTAGTCGGGCATATTCTCTTGCGGTGAAAGGGCGCAATCGGCTCGCACTGATTCGCCATAGCTTTGCTGTGGATTCTGGGTTACGAACAAACAAGGCATCATCGCGTTTTTTGTCTATCCTCGTAGCCTCGACATTTCCTTGGGCCCATCCCCAAACGGTAGCCGTATCCACTGCGGGGAAAGGCGCATCAAACGAACGAATTGGAGTGCCTTCCGATGCGGTTCTACTGAATCGGACGGGAATGGCAGGCTCGTTGGAGTCGAATGGCTCGTGGGTTTCTGTATGCACATAACTTTCAAACCCCCATTTCGGGTCGTGGTTCGGTAATTTGATGGAAAGGTCTTGCCCTAAGTCATAAATAAAGTTCTTTATGCTTGTTTCTTTACGGGGTTGAGGGAAAGCAAAATGAGAAAGAGTGTTGTCTCGATAGGCGATGAAAATAAACCGCCGTCGGGTTTGTGGCACTCCGAAATGGGAAACGCGGAAAAACTGGAATCTGGTCGTATAACCTATTTCAGCCATCTCTTCTGCGATTTGCAAGGCAAAAGGCATTCGTGTTGTAGGATGAAGCATGGTGCGGAGATTGAGTACGTTTTCCATCACCACAACACGAGGTTTCATCACATCAGCAATGCGCACCACCTGTTTGTACAATTGGTTTCGCTCATCGTTCTCATTTCGGTTTCCCCCCAAAGAAAATCCTTGACAAGGGAATCCTGCCAAAAGCACATCCAATCCTTTTCGGAAATCAGGGGTGTAATCACGCACATCACAATTCAGTACATCCCATTCAGGACGGTTCATACGCATGGTTTCTACGGCGTAGTCAAGAATATCACTCGACTGGGTGTGAATAAATCCCGCTTTTTCAAAGCCAAGGTCAAGACCTCCCGCCCCTGAAAAAAGGCCTAGAAAGGTGTATCCATTACAGTCCTCTTGCTTAACGTCAAACATCATTTTTCAGTTTTCAGTTTGGGGATTTCAGGGATATATGCTACACGCTCTTTGGGCTTGCGTTGCTTGCAGGCATCAAAAATGCCGGTAAGCGTTGTCAGTTCGTTGCCTGCTGTTTTCTTTCGGGTCTCGTCTATTAGCGAATAATAAAAATCATTGCCATACTTGTCAGTCCTGACAATCTGTTCCATAGCCTTCGCCGCTTCTTTTCTGCCTTCAAGCGCGTTTTTCTTGACGATGAGTATCTGCCGCAAATGGAAGGTTTCTATCTGCGAGTTGAGAGGATTGGGATAGGTGTACATTTTTCTGTGACGAACCGATCCTTCGCCGTATGGGCCATGTTCGTATTCAGTAATATTGGAATACTTGGCTTCTTTATGCAACTCGAAATCGTAATTGATGAAATCGCCGTCCATCAAAATCATGGTTTGCATCACATGGTTGTCGGGTGACATCAAGGCAAACAGATAATAACATGGAACAATCACAGTGTCGCCACCAACTTTAACCATCGCTTTTCCACAAGGCAGGCAACTGTTGTAGTCGAGAGTCATGCCTCTTGGGTCCCTTCCGTTTTTCTGTTGAATCAGTTTCTTGATTTCCAATCCTACAATCAAACCGCTCTGCTTGTCGCGAACAATGATGTCAGGTGTAGTAAGTTTGCCGGAATGAAATACCTCAAATGTTGAAGGCAACACTCGTTTCACTTCTTCCTCAACCCAACAATCGAAAGGGTCGTCTTGGACTGTTCCGACGGTAGCATTGGGCCGAATCCATACAGGAATGCCATCTGCCATGCGTTTGGAAATGAGCCCTCTATATATGGCAAATACAATATCTATTTCGTTATACAACTTCATAATCCATTGAATTAGGCTACAAAATTACGGTTTTTTCCTTAAATTTGCACCAAAATTGAATTTCTCATGTGCAAAGTAACATTCATTCCACTTTTACTTTTGCTGGCGTCCGCCTGCAACCAAATTCCAATTGCTGAATGGACCGAAGGTCCCACCGAGGCCAATGGGCAAGCACTCCATACCCTTGTGCTCAATGATGTGCCTAAGGGCTCTCGAGTTTGGTTTCAGGAACTTTTCGACGGCAAGACCTCCGTGGAAGGCCCGAAAATGAACCATTATCAGGGAACGTCTTGGTACATCGACATTCCGACGAGCGGCACCGTCACCTTAAAGTATTATGGTCGCCCGCTGCCGAGGCATTCTTGGGCACCTGAGGGCTTTATCCTGCAACAAAAAGGGAAACCTGACTTGCCGATGGATGTGCATTATCATTTTTTGGAACTTATTGAAAAAGAGGATAATGAAGATGGTTTCGCCTGCCATTATGAAGTCCAACCTGGAGACATCATCCCTCAGGTCAAAAAGGTGCAGTATGGCACAGAGCCGATGGAAGAAATGGAAACGCGTCCTGATGGATGGTATCGCATCAGGATCGACGCAAATGGAGACTCAAAAGTGGAATCCAATGATGAAGAGGGTGCTTTCTATGCCCAAGTTACTTTTGACAAGCTGCCACGACCCTTACAACCCATGACCATCGAAGACTGGCCCGACCTGCCTTATCGCGGCTTCATGCTCGATGTGGTACGCGACTTCCGGACGGTGGATGAAGTGCTTGAAATCCTCGATTTGATGGCTTCTTGGAAACTCAATACCTTACATTTCCATATCGCCGACGATGAGTCATGGTGCTTGGAAATCAATGACTTGCCTGAACTCATAGAATACGGAGCGCATCATGCCCTACCCGACTGGAATCTTCAAGAAAGCATAGCCTTGAAACCCTCGGCCAATGGTCGAATTGGCAACGTGACTTACTACACCGCTGAGGAGTATAAGCAAATCCTTCGCTATGCTTGGGAACGCCGCATCGCGGTGATTCCAGAATTTGACACGCCGGGTCATTCGCGGGCATCCATCAAAGCTATGCAAGCCTACGAAAAGCGAACGGGCGACAGCAGTTTCCGACTGCAAGACCCTACCGACACCTCGCATTATTGGTCGGCGCAAGATTTCACTGATAATGTGCTGAGTGTCTATCTCTCAAGCGTTTACAAATTTTACGGTATCGTCTTTGACGAAGTCATTCGGCTACACAAGGAGGCCAATGTCCCATTGCCAGCCATTCACATTGGTGGCGACGAAGTGCCCGATGGCGCGTGGTCGGGCCGCGACCGCCACGAGATGAAGGAAATCTTCACCAATAGTATGCTCGACCTCGCTGAAACGCGTGGTATTCGCCTTGCCGGTTGGGAGGACATTGCTCGAAATTTGGAACCAGAAACGCAGGAGCGGCTCAAACGTTCGCTTTATTTCCTCAACATCTGGAACACCAACGGCATCGAAGGCTTCCCTGTGGTGCTTTCTCCCGCCGCCTTCACCTACCTCGACCTTGCCTATAGCGACAGCCCCGCTGAGATTGGCCTTTCATGGGCGGGCTATGTGGATGAACGCAAGGCTTTTGCCCTCCAACCTAACGACTACATTGGCGACATCATCGGCATACAGGCGCAATTGTGGTCGTCGCAACTCCGCAGTTTCGGTGATGCCACCTACCAGATGCTTCCCAAAGCCCTCGGTGTGGTCGAGCGGGCCTGGAACGCCTACCCTACTCCTACTTCAGAATCCGACTTTGACCGTTTCAATAGTATCGTCAACGCAAAAGAAAAGCCCTTCTGGGAGCAGAAGGGCTATACGTTCAAAAGGCGTTAGGCGTAGGCTTTCGTTGAGGCCATGTCGTCACGTTTTGAAAATCACCTTATCTGATTACTCGTGTGAACACGGGTGCATCATCCCCAATCACGCTCACATAGACCTGCATTTCGCCTGCTGGAGGCATGTTCGGTCTGTCTTCGCGGGGCAAATCGACAGCAGTGAAAAGGTGTTCCATGCCGTTCGGAAGGGCGCGTGTGGCGACAGTCTTGGCTTCGGCATGTATCATCGGATAGTCGCCCACGGCAGCGTTGAAAATGGCAGCTTCCTCTTCGCTCACAGGATGTTGCTCAGGAAATTCCTCCAATTTGGTGTATTCCCCTTCGAGGAAACCGTTGGCTTTCAGGAATTGGTCAATCTCAAATGGCATGGCCTCAAGACGGGCGGCGCGGACGCCATAACCAGGAAGAATCTCTGCCTTAGGCTCGGCCGCTGCCAAATCCTTTATGCTCGACTCCAATCCGCCGCTACCGAAAGTGCAGAAAGGAACCACTTTCTTGCCGCTCAAATCCACTTGATTCAACCAAGTGATGACAGGCGGTGCATAGGTGCCAAACCAAACGGGATAACCGATGAAAATCACGTCATAATTGGCAATGTCGGATTTAAGTGGCTGAATCTCAGGGAAGGTGCCTTCGTCAAGTTCCTTTTTGCCGCGCTCGATGGTCGCTTGGAAGTCGCCGTCGTAAAGTTCAACGGGGACGATTTCTTCAATGTCGGCACCGAGTTTTGTAGCGATTTCGCGGGCCACGGTTTTGGTGTTGGAGGTTTGGGAATAGTAAAGGACGAGCATCTTTGGCGTCGTTTCCTTTTGTGCCTCAACCTTTGAGTTTTCTTGTTTCGGACCGCATGAGACGGCGGCCAGCGTCATGGTCGCTAAGACCAATGTCATTCTTAGGTTTTTCATATCATTTGTATTAAATTACATTCATTTTGCTTTTATCTTTCCGCCCATCCGCATCATGGCATCCCACCAACGGGCGGGCATGAGGGCGTGGGCGATTCTTCCGACCAAGGAAAACTTTCCCTTGCAATAGCGTGCTCTGGGTCGACGACTGTTGACGGCGCGACTGATGGCTTTGGTGATGACCGACGGCTGCGAAAGCATGTTGGTCGTGTAGAACCAATCCATGTTGTCGGCCCATCGGGTGCCGATTTCTTCGTAGACTGTTCCCGCCGAGGATTCCTTTAGATGTTTTGCCGCGATGACACCCCATTCGGTCTTGATGGCACCCGGCTCAATCATCACCACATCAATGCCAAAAGGTTTCAATTCCATGCGAAGGGCGTCGCTGAAAGCCTCGACAGAGTATTTGGTCACATTATACCAGCCACCCATATAAAACACCATCTTGCCCGCTATCGACGAGGTGTTGATGATGCGACCTCTCCCCTGCTTGCGCATGTAGGGCAGCACCAACTGAGTGAGTCGGGCCAAACCAAACACATTCACTTCCACTTGTCGACGGGCCTCTTCCAATGGCACGGTTTCGATGGCACCAAAGAAACCATAACCCGCATTGTTGACCAGCACGTCTATCCTACCCTCGGCCTGAATGACCGCCTCCACGCCTTGTAGCATAGAAGCCTCGTCGGTGACATCCATTCTCAAGACTTGCACCCCGAAGGCCTTCAAGGGTTCCATCATTTCCACCCTTCGAGCGGCGGCGTACACCTTATGCCCTTGCCGGGCCAAAGTTTGGGCTGCATCGAAACCAATGCCGCTGCTGGCACCCGTAATCAAGATAACCTTATTTCGCTCCATAATGGTGGCAAAATTACAAATTCCAGCAATCAATTCAACCGAATTCGCGTTTTTTCCCTATTTTTGCCGCTTCTTTCAACCTATACAGCACCGCGATGAACACTTACAAACACGAAGTGAAATATTACGAATGCGACCGCATGGGCGTGACGCACCATTCTAATTATGTCCGTTTCATGGAAGAAGCCCGTGTCGATTACCTCGACCAAGTGGGGTATGGTTTCGAAAAGATTGAGGCCGACAACGTGTTTTCGCCCGTCATTTCCATCCAATGTGAATACAAGCGTCCCACTACCTTCAAGGATGTCATTGAGATTGAAGTCTTTATCAGCCATGTTACGGAGATGAAGTTTGAGTTCACCTATGTGATGCGTGTGGGCGAAAAGATCGTTTGTAACGGCAAGAGCCTGCATTGCTTCATCGAAAACGGTCGTCCTGTGGCCATTTCGAAGCGTTTGCCCGAGCTTTATCAGGCGATTTGTAAGGTAAAGAAGGACTAAACAGTAATTTATGTTAGGAGGAAAGGAAAAATTTCGTAATTTTGCGCCCTCAAATTTTGGGCAGTTGCATAGATGGCAATTGTTGCTGGATTTTTTTTAATGAATTGTAAACCAGAATATTAATGCACAAGATATTTGTACCTATTTACCGCTATTTCAGCAATCACAAGCTTTTCATGTACCTGATTATGGCGGTGTCGACCATCGTTTTTCTCTTTTTCGGACTCCGTCTTCATTTTGAAGAGGACATTTCCAAACTCCTTCCTTCTTCGAGTGTCGAGAGCCAATTGGCCTTCACTTCCATTGAGCTGAAGGACAAGATTTACATCCAAGTGACCTCTGCCGTCGAGCCGCTTTCGCCCGAAATGCTGTGCGAACGCACCGATGAATTCATCGACATGCTTTTCCAGAAGGACTCGGCAACCCACTTCATTTCCAATGTGTTATACAAGATGGAACCCGAGCTGGCCATCAACGGCTTGGATTTCGTGCTTGAACACATTCCGTCGTTTATCGACACATCGGCCTACCGCGACTTCGAAAAGGCCATGCAACCCGAGGCGGTGGAAAAACAGATGTGGGTGAACTACAACCAAATGATGGAAGACGAAACGGGCGACATCACCCAAGCCATTGCTTACGACCCGCTCAATCTGAGAGGTGCCGTGCTTGGCGATGCCATAGAAGGTGCCATCGGCAGTTTCAACATCATCGACGGCCATTTGTTCTGTCCCGACAGCACAGTGGCATTGGCCTATCTTGCACCCGCATTCCGTTCGTTGGATTCGTGGTCGTCCACAGAATTCAGCCGCATGTTGAAACGGGCACAAAAGGAATTTGAAGCCTCGCATCCCGATGTGAGGGTCCACGCCCATGGCGACCCCATCGGCAGCGTGTCGAATGCCGGACGTATCCGTGCCGACCTCGCCGTGACCGTTGGCATCTCCCTGATACTGATTCTGATACTGATGGGATTGTGTTTCAGGAGTTTCGCTTTCATTTGGAAGCTGTTGCTACCTATTTTATATGGTACGGCTTTCTCCCTCGCCTGCATCTATTGGATGAATGGCGAGATGTCGCTCATGGCCTTGGGTTTGGGTGCCATTGTTTTGGGTGTGGCCATCAGCTATTGCCTGCATGTACTCATACACCACTTCTTCGTTGGCGACCCAGAAAAGCTGCTCATGGACGAGTCGACGCCTGTGTTTTTGGGCTGCATCACCACAGTGGGCGCTTTCTGCAGCCTGCTCTTCACGGATAGCAACCTGCTCCGCGACTTCGGCCTATTCGCCTCGTTTGCCCTTTTGGGAAGCACCTTGTTCTCGCTTATTTTCTTGCCTCATTTCCTGCCCAAGCGCAATGCCAAAACAGACAGTACGACTTTCCGCCGCATTTCGCGACTCAACAATCTGCCGTTCGACAAAAAACCTTGGTTCCTTGCGATGATTATGATTATTGTAGTTGTAGGTATCTTCTTCTCTCCCAAGGTGAAGTTTGACAGCGATTTGCGCAACCTCGACTACAACTCACCCGAAGAGGTGACTGCCGAGGGCTTGTACAACGAGAAAAACAACGACGGTTATTTCCACCTGTATTTTGCCACCGTTTCCACTGACATCGACGAGGCTTTGGAGGCCGACAAATCTTTGATGGTCATTTTGGACTCGCTCAAGCAAAAAGGCTATGTCCATAGCTATACCGACATGATTTCCAAGATTTTCGTCACCCAAAAGGACCAAGAGCAACGCATTGCCGCTTGGTATGCCTATTGGACCGACGAACGGAAAAAAGAAGCCATCCGTATGGTCGACAAAGGCGCACAAGAATTTGGCCTCGATCCGATGATGTTCTACGAGTTCAAAGACCTGCTTGAAGCCGATTACGAACCCGCCTCGCTGCTGGAAAGCGGCGTGGTGCCCGACAACCTTTTGGGCAACTTCATCGAGTGCAATGCAGACAATCAATACATGGTATTCACCGATGTTTCAATGACTTTCGATGAAAAGGACATAGTAACCGATGCATTGGTGCTCAACCCCAAGACTTTCGTCCTGGAGCCGTTCTACTACTGCAAGAGCATGGTGGAGGTCATCAACGATGACTTCAATATCGCCGTTTGGATTTCGTCGCTGTTCGTCTTGGTCATCCTGCTGGTTTCGTTCCGCAACCTCATCACTGCCTTGTTGGCCTTCCTCCCGATGGTGCTCAGTTGGTTCATGGTGCAAGGTTACATGGCTCTCATCGGCTTGGAATTCAACCTCATCAACATCATCATCTCCACCTTCATTTTTGGCGTGGGTGTGGATTACAGCATCTTTATCACCGAAGGCCTACTCAAACAAGCGCGAACCGGCGACCGCGACATGCTCACTTGGCACAAGGTGGCCATCTTCTTCTCGGCGGCCATCCTCGTCATTGTGGTGTCGTCGCTGCTCTTCGCCGTCCATCCCGCCATCCGTTCCATAGGCCTCAGTACCCTTATCGGCATGGCTTCAACCATCATGATTTCGTACTCGCTCCTGCCGTTTGCCTTCTGGCAACTCATGAAGCTTCCTGTTTATCGGCGGAGTGTGATGAAGAAGAAAAAGTAAATATCCCCAATAGAAAAACCCTAACTGCCAATCAGTTATGAAATAGTAGTCTGTAAGGTGTTGAAAATGAAATTTTTCCACAAATCCACAAAATCCACATGGTTATCTATGCCGATTGCATTGTGATACTTTATTGTTGTTTTCAAATGCAATATGACAATCTTTTACTTGTACAACAATTCCATGATGTTCTTTGCGGTTTCTGCATCATGAAACGTTATTAAATTGTCTTCTGTGGATTGATAGCCAAGAATGTTGACACTGCCATACCAAATGTCGGTTTTATCTATGATGCAGCAATTGAAGGTGATGTCAGGCCTTAAAGTGACATTGATTCCGTTGACACGAAGTTTCGTCACGTCATCGTTTTCTTCTTTGGTGAAAATGTGGATGGTTATTCCTGTGGCCGCTAATTCACATAGCCTATCGGCAACGATGGAAAAACGGCCTAGTCTGATTTTAGGACAGGCCAACACGACGGATTGGCTTGCCTTTGACAGACTATTGACGAATGGTTTGACAAAGTTCTTTCCATCATAGATGATGTCCGTGGTAGTCGACAGTTCGGAGAAGAACATTTCGCTCGACCTGATGCTATATCCTATTGCGGCGTATCCCTTCAGCCTTCTGCGATACATCACCTCGCAAACGGGAACATGGATATCCACATAGTCGTAAATCAACACCTCCTTCTTTCCTTCGTATTCACGATGAAGCCGCCCTGCATATTGGGCTACAATGCCTTTCCACGAAACGGGTAGAGTCAAAAACAGAGTGTCCAAACGCGGGCAATCGAATCCTTCTCCCACATATTTCCCAGTGGCAACGATAACCATCGGGTCTGTGGCTGATATACCGAGCAACCGTTCCTGTTTTTGCCTTTTCTCTTTGGCCGACTCTGAGCCAACAAGAGTGATGACATTCTGGCAATGTGGCTTCAATAGCTCGGCCAAAACAGACACATGGGTGGTCAGATTGGTCAGGATGATGGGTGAGCGTCCTTCCTTCAAGGCTTCACATACATCTTTCACTATCATTTGGTTCCTAAACTCGTCTTCAGAAAGCTGTTGGATGGTTTGCGCATAATTCTGTTTGTCATCGGTCAAGGCTCGATAAGGAGTAAAACGAGGAACAAGCAGCCGCTCAAAAGACTGGCTTCTTATCTGTGACATGGCATCAGCATTATACCTTATCAGCCCACATTGCATGAAAATGATAGGTTGGTGGCCATCCTTCCTGGTTGGTGTAGCCGTAAGCCCATAAACGTTTTGAGCATTTACCGTTTTCAATATTTGCTCAAAGCTGACGGCGGAAACATGGTGGCATTCATCCACGATAACCATGCCGTAATTCCTGACGAGGGGTTTCACTTCATTGTCGTTTATGCATGACTGCATGATGGCCACATCGATGATTCCATGAAGGGAGTCTCCCGTAGAGCAAAGCGTTCCAATGGGCGAGAATGGTTTCTTTTTTCCCCGTTTCCGCACTTGCTCTTTAGGCTCATATTCGACAATGAGAAACTTTTCAAGCTCGCGTTTCCATTGGTCCAATAATGCCTTCGTATGTACCAATATCAACGTGTTCACCTTCAGTTTGGCAATCATTCCTATGGCTGTCACGGTCTTTCCGAAAGCCGTAGTGGCTGATAAAACGCCGTTGCTCTCGGCACAAAGACAATCCACGGCCCAAGACTGCTCTTCTTTCAAAGTACCATTGAAAGTCGCAGTTATGGACTGGCCGTGATTGGTCTTGTCTATCCAAGTCGCCTCGGCTCCGTTTTCTTGAAGAAAGTTGCGGATGGCACCTTCGCATCCGCGTGGAACCCCCAGATACTCATCCGTTATTTCAGCACATGATATGATTCTTGGAATGGAATATGTCGAAAGCCTCATCGCCTGATGGCTATAGAACTCTGGATTTTTGAAAGAGGCCATGCGCTTGAAGTGATTCAAAACTTTGGCAGGAACCCCTTTTAACGGCACATACAACATGTTGGATTTGATGATGCTTAATGCCGATCCAAAATCCATTGGAGATATTTGTGGAGCGACAGGCAGCTCCCACGGCTTCGATTCACTGGTTTTGGAAAGTTCTCCCATCGGTTGAGTGTTTCCAAGTTTGCGAACAATCTCGTCAAGTATGGTTTCCGACAGTTTCTTGACGTTTTGCAAGTATGCCCATTGGTCAGTATAAGGTTGGAAATTGTCATCAACAAACACACTGTTCCCATTCTTGCGCGCCTTGCCTTGTAACGGAAGTGCTATCAGATTCCCGAAACCTCCATCCGGTAAAAAATCTTGGTTAGGAATGAATCGGTCGTAGGATTTGAAAGAAACACCTACATCTTGGTTCATGGCCTCAGTCAAAATAGCATTTCCCAGTCTTCTTGCTTTCATTGCAGCAACAGGACTTTCAAAGAAAATCCATACATGGGCGCCCTTTCCTGAACGTGAACGTTCTATGGAATAGGGAATAAGCCACTGTTTGCATACACCAATAAAAGCACGAACATCCTCTTGATAGCCATGTTCACAATTCTTGTCGTCAAAGTCTGCGCACAGGAAATTGCACGTATTATCATCCATAATGGCATATACCCCTATCACGTCGCGCCCATCTTCGTCTTTGCCTGACAAATGCTTGTAGCAGTCTTCATCGGTAAGCGAAGAGAATTGACGGTTAGGACATTCCGCACACTTGAACTTCTTCTTGTTACAGAGTTGGAAATCCCATTCGTTGCTACAAACTGGCTGGTATCCTGCTTTACCAGTCGCTCTACTATACCACCTACGAGCGAACACGTCCTCACGCCCCTTGAACAGCCCTCGGAACAAATCAATCTTTTCTTGAAGTGATAGCGTCAGCATGGCCGTAGGCACTTGTTTCCTTACAGGAACCTCATCGCCAAGCTTCTCCTTTAGCTTTGCATTCTCCTCTTCAAGTTCCCGAACGCGATTTCTCAACCAATCCCGTTCGGTTATCAGCTCTTGATATGTTGGCTGTCTCATGGAACTTTATATAAAGGCCTTTACCCAATAAAAATACGCCTCTGGATTTAGTTTCTTCAGCTTGTTCAATTTGTTAGGCCAGTCATTCACGGTCGCCATATCAGGTAAAGAAGATGAATTCCCCGAATACTTCTCCACCTTCATAACCTTATGCTTCAGTAAGGTAGCCAGATATGCCGCTTTTGAAGCATCGACAATGGCGTTCTCGATATAATATGATGTGTTGTACACAAAAGGCTTGAATCTATTGATGCCGTCCTGAAGTAGGGCAAACTTATCCTGGTCAATAAAACCTCTCAGACTGAGATTCAAGGCCGTGTTCCTGATGTCATCATAGATGATAGAGACATCGAGGGGCAAACCTCTGTATCCGAGTTCTATTTCCGCAATGCTCTTGAATGCCCGTGCAGTAATGGTTAGGTCATCGACTTTCTCAAATAGTCTGCCAATGTCATACAATTGCTTGATGATTTCCAACGAGCTTGATTTCCCTTTCTTAAAGTAAGGCACTCCAGTAGTCTCTGGTGCAAACGCAGTCAGTTTGTCACCCAAAATATCACCGACCGAAGGCACTTTGACCAAGTGCTTTTTCCCTTCCGTTGTTATGAAAGAACTATCTATCTCTACCTCTTGAACTTGCTCATAATGGCAGTCCTCATACAAGACATCCAGCAATATGAACGATTCCACATCCTTGACTCCTTTATAGGCCACTTGATAGAAAAACTTGGAATGGCTTTTCGGCACATTCTTTCCAGCCTGTTTTCGCTCCACCATTTCGTAACGGAGAAAACCGTTTTGGCTCAAATTGTTCAAGTATTGTTCTATCTGGGTTCCCGGTGGACACATGATGTCGATGTCGATGGAAAGACGGTTTGTGGCTTTCCCGAGAATCAGCATCAGGCTCGTACCACCCTTGAAATGGAATGGACAACCAGACTGTGCCAGCAAGTCAAGAAGCGAAAAGGCATGGATTACTTTCTCGATAAGGTTCTTGTCATGGATTCCAAGTTCAATCGACTTTTCCTCCACCCATTCCTGTGTAAAGCATTTTGCGGAAATCATTGCAGTTCAAAATTTTTAGGGTCAATATTTCTTCTTTTGGCGTATCTCTTCAAACGGCTCTCGTTGATGTCGTACAAAGACCTGGCGTTTTCCATAATATAGGTTTCTTCAACGCCTTGAAGAAAATAGAAGTCCTCGTCTTTACACAAATCAACTAATAGTTTCTCCAATGTCGGCACCATTATGCCATTGTTTTGTGTCAAGGGCGATTCCGAGACCAATGGTTTGATAATGACCACGGCCTTGCCCAAGTCAATGTAGTCTCTGGTCATCTCCTTGGTCGGACTCTTATAGGATTCGAAATCATTGTCCTTGCAGATATGGAAAACGCTTTCAACAGCATCCCGCTCCACTTCGATATAGGTGGCATTGTTCTGAAAGACATGATGCTGAAGCGGAGCCAATGTCTCGCCGTTGTATATGCAATATGAAATCAAAGGCAGTGCCTTGCGAATCAAGTTACAGATGGCACTCTCTTGCTCTTTAAGCACCACCTGAAATGATGATGATGATGTACGTCTGGCATAAACACCCCGTGTCTTCCTGACCAGTTCCCCTTCCCCGACAAGTCGCGACAACATGCACTGCAAAGTGGTTCTGTTTACACTGCCATACTCCGACATGAGGTCATCGACACCAAACGACTCATGTTGTTCTGCATATCTTATGATTTGGTCGGCTACTGTCATCTTTTCAACTTGATTGTTTCAGCCCGCAAAGATAAATATAATTTTGGCAATAAAACTGCTTTTTTGCCGAAATTGTAAAAAATGCTCAATAGTATGAGCCAAATTGTATAAAAATGAAAATTAGCTTGTTGTTTCCAAAAATTAATTACTTTTGCATCGTTTTAATGGGGTATTAAAATGAAGCAAAATGAGTGAAATAAAGAATATCGTGATTCTAGGAAGGACCATTCCTTTGCAGGAACGAAGCAAAGTTCAGATGAAAGGTGCCACTGTGGGCGACCTGATTGCATATCGCTTTTTCGACGGTGTGTATCTCGGGGTTCCTATGCTCTTTGCCGAGCCTAAAGGTGAAGCCGCATCCCCTCAAAACCTGTCGATAACAGCCAGCAATCTCACCTCCTTGTTCAACCTATTTGCTTGAAAATAAATTGTTTGCGATTCTATTTCGCATAAACCTCGCATAAATCTCGCATAAAACTTACCTTGATTTTTAACCAAGTTCTCTTAAACTTCTCGTAAATTTCTCGTAAACTAATTTAATTATCTATCTGAAAATCACGTGTTTATAAACTGATTTCTCTTAAACTTCTCTTAAACTTCTCTTAAAACGAAGCCTTTTACGAGAACTTTCTCGCCCACATTTTATTCTCTAGCAACTCGATTTTACCATTTTTACGCAAATACGTCAGCAAGTTCCCAATTTTAGAAAGTTTCTGTTTTTCCGTCAAAGCCTCGGGCAACTTGTTCAGTAGCATGGCGTAGTCGACATCCAACACCTTACCTACGATGGTCACTTTCACTCTGTTGTCGCTGAAATCATAGTCGGGCATCGGGAACAGTCTTTCGCGCTGTTTGTCAAACATTCGCTTGATGCCGCTACCTATGGTGTCAACCATCCCAAGCTCAACCATGGCGTTGGCCAGCATCTTGTTCCTGTAATGTTCTTCAGGAGCGTCGTTTACAAGCACACTCCTAACGCTATCGGGTATAAATCTACCCATGTTGGTAAAAATCAACCTGTCCTCTTCTTCCACAATGTTAATCATTCCTTGACACCCATAATCCTGATGGGCAATCGCATTATTCAAAGCCTCTCGGATAATGAAAGGATCGTATGTTTCAAGACTATCCGGCACCATCGTGGATAGTTCAGGATTAATCATGAGGTATTTAAAATTGCGAATCTTGTTATAAATCGTGTCAGTGGCCACTACAAAAGGACAGGTTTCAATGGCAAAATCGCGTTCAGTGCCTGTCGAGTCTTTGTATATCCATCTTATCCTTGCCACTGCGGGCGATATGAGGTATTCACTCTCCGTGCGACCCACCAGCAAGATGGCCGTGTTGGTTATCTTTCCCCTTAAGGTAATTTTGGCTTTGTTGAGGAAAGTCAAGTCATCCCACTTTTTCATTTCCTTCACAAGGTCTGGATGCTTCTTGGCGAACTTTTCTCGAGCCTTTTTTATAGCTTCAGGATCCAGGTCATCCATCGTCGCCCCATCCACTATCTTTTTCGACCAGTCCTCTACAGCCGTCTGCCTTCTTATCTCCTCATACTTGCTCATGTCCAACGCCACAAGACTTTCTCCTTGTCTGGCATAGAAAAGCCCTTGCCAACCCATCGGAATACCGCGTGGAGCTGCTGGCACTTGGAACATCAACACACGTTTTCCATCCACCTTCAGCTCAAAGTTGTCGCGGAAAGTGTTCCTGTCGGTGGTGTGTTGCGCCAAGTCGTGCTTTAGTTTCTGGAGGCTTGTCATGCTGTTCTTGTACGTTGTTCCGATGGCCTCACGCGTCTTGTTCTAAACACCAAATACTAGCCACGCAAACGCCTTGTCTCTCAGGTTGGCCTCGTTGCTCAGTGCTGAGAAATACTTGCCCAAGTCATCGAAGTCGAAGTTATTCTCCGCCTTCTTAAACTCCACCACCTCATCTTCATGATGATACCGCAGCTCGTTGAAAACCTCGTAAATGTCCATTGTCGTGTTGTTGTTTCAGGCTACAAAGTTACAATTTTTATCCAAAACAATCATTCCGTGAATTACTCCCAGTTACTTTTCAGTATCTCTACACCAAATTCCCACCCATACCAACCATTCACTTCTTAATCCTATACTTCCTGTTTTTATACTCCACCTCAAGGACGCCTTCGTTCACGAGTTGTTTGAGATAGTCGCAAGTTCTCGAAGGCTTGAGTCCCATGGCTTTCGAAACGGTTTTTGAATTTGAAATCCTGTTATCGGCGATAAAATCGATGATTTGTCGCCGATTTTCCTCATTTCGATTTGGTTTTTCCGTTTTTAAAGTCGTTTTATCAGACTCCTCTTCGTTCATCGAAGCTATCGAATCGAATGCTATATGTTTATGATATTTCCATCTTCTTTCTACACATTCTACAATCACTTTTTTTGGAAAAAGATTCTCTCAGTTTATTCTTTTTTACACCTATTTATTAAAAAGCTCTCAAAACAACCTTTTCTTTTCCTAAATTTGCAGCCTATTTATAGTAAAACCATCCTAAAGCACTTCCAATGGCTTCCATTACACGATACCACGCAAAATATTACGCCGCTTTATTGAGCGGCCAGTCCGCCAATGGCGATTTGGATTCGCTTTCCCAGTCTTTGCTCAGTTCCACGGTCGACATCAATCCTCATCAGATTGATGCCGCACTCTTCGCCTTCAACTCGCCTTTCTCCAAAGGTGTAGTGTTGGCCGACGAGGTAGGCTTGGGAAAGACCATCGAAGCGGGTATGGTTGTTTGTCAATATTGGTCAACAGGCAAAAGAAAGATCTTGATTGTTTGCCCTGCTTCTTTGCGCAAGCAATGGGAAGCCGAGCTATTGGATAAGTTCGGAATCCCCAGCGAGATACTTGATACCAAGAATTTCAATGCCTACTACAAGGAAGGCAAAAATCCTTTGAATCCATCCCGTGCCATCATCTGTAGCTACAATTTCGCTGCCAAGCACAAAGAGAGTATTCTGCTCCATGCTTTTGATTTGGCGGTTATTGATGAAGCCCACAAGATGCGCAATGTCTATCGCACTTCGGCTCGCACTTCCGCCGAGGTCAGGGATGCTTTGGTTGGTGTGAAAAAACTGTTGCTGACGGCCACTCCGTTCCAAAACTCCTTGCTGGAGCTTTATGGCCTGACAAGCATCATCGACGACCGTTTGTTTGGCAATGAAAAATCTTTCCGTAAGCAGTATGGCAAAGGTGAAAACCTAAATGAACTTCGCCAAAGGATTGAAAAGCTTTACACCCGCACCTTGCGTCGCGATGTCCGTGAGTATATCAACTACACCAACCGCCTGCCGCTAACCCAAAAGTTCGATGCCACCGACCCCGAGCAGGAACTGTACAATCTTGTTTCGGAGTTTTTGCGTCGCGATGACATCTATAGCGTTCCAGCTTCGCAAAAGAAGCTGACTACCATGATTGTGCGAAAGATTATGGCTTCGTCCACCTTTGCCTTGGTCTTTACGCTAACACATATCAAGGAACGTCTTCAAAGGATGCTGGAAAGCAAAAAGAATGAACAACTTGACCTTGAAGGCTTGATTGATGAGGATGATTGGAGTCTTATCGAGGAAGATGAATTGGACGAGGATACGGAAGTCACCTTTGACCAGGATGAAATAGACATCCCACGTCTGAAAAAAGAAATTGAAACCATTGAGGGTTTCATCGAAAAGGCAAAGTCTATCAAGCAAGAGTCCAAGTCCCTTGCGCTACTCGTTTCACTGAAGGAAGCTTTCAAGATGCTGCGCAAACAAGGCGCTCAACACAAAGCCTTGATATTTACCGAATCCACCAAAACGCAGTCTTTCCTGAAAGACTTCCTCGAAGCCAATGGCTACGCCAACCGCATTGTTTTGTTCAATGGCAAAGCCAGCGAACCACAGACCAACGAAATCTACAAGAAGTGGTGCCTCGCTCATCCCGACCGCGTCAGTGGCATCAAGGCCGCCGACAGGAGAGCCGCTGCGGTCGATTATTTCGAGCATCAAGCTGATATAATGATTGCCACCGAAGCCGCAGCCGAAGGCTTGAACTTGCAATTCTGCTCGTTGGTCATCAATTATGACCTTCCTTGGAACCCGCAGCGTATCGAGCAGCGCATTGGCCGCTGCCATCGTTATGGTCAGAAATATGATGTGGTGGTGGTCAATTTCCTGAACACCCGCAACTATGCCGATGTTCGCGTCTTTGACTTGCTTTCCACTAAATTCAAATTGTTCGATGACGTGTTTGGCGCCAGCGACGAAGTGCTGGGCCAAGCCGACAACATCGACATCGAATCGCGCATCTGGCAAATCTACCAGCAATGCCGAAGTGAAGAAGAAATCAACTCAGCCTTCGAACAGCTTCAGAACGAGATGCAGGAGCAAATCGATGAGCGCATGAGTCAAGTGCGCTCGCAAGTGCTCGAAAACTTCGACATCAATGTGCAGGAACATCTTCGCATGACCCATGATGCAACAGGTGCTTTCCTCAACCGTTACGAGCATGTCTTCTGGGAGCTTACGAAATTCATGCTCAGCAAAGAAGCTGTCTTCAACGACGAGCAGCACACCTTTGTGCTTAAGGTTCCTGTAGCTGGCCAACGCAAAGGCAAATACGCCATGCTGAAAAACGATGGCGATGCCATCCCTTATCGATTCAACACTCCTTTGGCTCAGCATGTCATCAATTCGGCTTTGTCCATCAATCTTGATGACGAAGCCAAGATTGAGTTTGACCAACAAGCCTTGCAGATGAATGCGCAACTACCAGAGTATCTTTTGGGCGCGCATGGCTATTTGGTGTTGGCGCGTTTAGGCATCTCTGCTATGGCCGACGAGCAATACTTGCTCTTTAATGCCATGACCGACGACGGCAAGCTGGTTTCTCAGGACGATTGCGAGAAACTGTTCCTAAATGGCGGCAAAGAGATAGCAGGAAACGCTTCCGAGCGTTTCATCAGCGACGACATCCGGCAACACTTGCAGAAAGACGTTGCCCAACATTCGAAAGCAAAGCTGAAGGAGATTGACTCGCGCAACCTTTCCTTCTTCAAGGTAGAGGAAAACCGTATTTATCAATGGGAACACGATATCATTGACGGTATTGAGGCCGAGATAGGCGTAGTCAAGCGCACAATCTTGGAAACTGAACGCGCTGCCCGCAATGCCGAGTCAATGGCCGAAAAGCTGGAGCTTGAAAAGAAAGTGGAAGACTTAAAGCGCAAGAAGCGTCGCTTGCGTAACGACCTTGAAGACCGCGAAGAAGAGGTCAGCGAACAGCGGAAGAAAATGATCCGCGAATTGGAACAAAGGATGATTAAGGAAACCGAAACAAACAATCTGTTTCTCATCCGTTGGAAAGTAAAAGAGTAAAAACAAATAAATATAGTACAAATGGCCACAAATTATTACGACAAATTCATAGCCAAATTGCAGGAAATCTTCATGATGGACCATGCCGAGCTCGACTTTGGCATCTACCGCATCATGAACCAGAAACGCGAGGAAATCAACCGTTTCCTGAGTCTTGACCTCTTGCCGCAAGTGAAGGATGCTTTAGGAGCCGACGCTTCCAGCGTCGATACCACAAAGAAGCGCATAGCCGAAATCGAGGCGCAATTGGGCACCGGGGTTGACAGCTTGCCGGAAAGCATCCCCATGGTGGCCGAATACAAGAAGCTGAAAGCCCAATTAGAGCAAGGCGGCGACCCTGAATCCATGCAGAGCGAAGTGTTTTCTCATTTGGTGACCTTCTTCTCACGCTATTATGACGGAGGTGATTTCCTATCCAAGCGTCGCTACAAGGATAACACCTACGCCATCCCTTACAACGGCGAGGAAGTGAAGCTGCATTGGGCTAATGCCGACCAGTACTATATCAAGACTTCGGAGTATTTCCGCAACTATACCTTTGTGCTTCCCAGCAGAAAGAAGGTGCATTTTGTGCTGAAGGATGCCTCTACGGAACAGAACAACAACAAAACGGCCAACAATATGGAACGTCGCTTCGCGCTCTACAAGCCCGAAAACGACGATGAACCTGTTGTGGAAATCGTTGACGGTGAGCTGAATATCTATTTCACCTACGAGTTGATGCCCAAAGCCACCAAGCAGAAAGACTTGTTGATTGCTGCTTTGGAAACTATGAAGCCACTAATTCCTGACGAGTTTAGTGAGCTGGTTGCTGTTGGGAAAGCTCCCACCAAAGACAACCCCAACCGCACCCTTTTGGAGAAGCATCTGACCGACTACACCGCCAAAAACTCCTTCGACTACTTCATCCACAAAGACCTTGGCGGCTTCCTCAACCGCGAGTTGGATTTCTACCTGAAGAATGAAGTGCTGCATATCGACGACCTCGACCCAAAGCACATTAACAGCCAATTGGCCATAGTGAAGGCCATCAAGCAGGTGGGACAAAAGATTATCCAAATGCTGGCGCAGTTGGAGAACTTCCAGCGTCGCCTTTGGCTGAAGAAGAAATTCGTTGTGCAATGCGACTATTGCATCACGCTCGACCGTGTGCCGGAGACTCTCTATCAGCCCATCTGTGACAACGAAGCCCAACGCCGTGAATGGGTGCGCCTGTTTGCCATTGATGAAATAAAGGGCGATGTGGTGACAGAAGCCTACAGTGAGCCGTTGACCATTGAGTTCCTGAAACAGAACCAATTCCTTGTGCTTGACACAGCTTTCTTCGATACCAAATTCAAGCATCAGTTGATTGCAAGCATGGAGAATGTGGATGAGCAGACAAATGGGTTGCTGATCAATAGTGAGAATTTCCAAGCATTGGAGCTGTTGCAGGAAAAGTATTCAAATAGGATTAAAAATATATATGCTGATCCGCCATACAACACCAGTGCCAGCGAGATTATGTATAAAAACAGCTATAAGGACTCCTCTTGGCTAAGTCTAATGGCAAATCGATTGCAACTTGGGAAAAACCTGTTATCTATAGACGGTATACAATGCACGACAATTGATGATGTAGAACAAAGCAAACTCAACCTTCTTCTTGAAGAAATATTTGAAGAACAACCAGAAGTTGTTGCTATCCGAATTAAACCATCAGGGCGCCCAATTCCTAATGGCTTTGCAATTTCACACGAATACGGATTGTTTTCTAAGAAAGATGAGAAAACAGCCATTGCGCGTCTCGCACGCTCTGATGAGCAATTAGCGCGTTATAGAGAAAGGGATGAAAAAGGACCTTTTTTCTGGGAAATGCTTAGAAAAGCCGGATCAAATTCTCATAGAGAGAATAGACCAACCATGTATTATCCCTTTTATTGGAATAAAGAATCCAATAGTTTCCGTATCCCAGAAATGGAATATATCGAAGAAAAAAAGGCTTATAACATAAAGGAAGAGCCAACAGCACAAGAGATTGTTGTTTACCCTGTAAAAGATGATGGTAGTGCTGGATGCTGGTACTTCGGTATTGAAAACATCAAAGACCACGTTGAATTCCTCAAAGCTGAAGTTCAAGATAACGGTCTTACATACGTTTATTATCGTCGTCGTCCCAATGAAGGAGTACAGCCACTTACAACATGGGGCGATGCCAAGTATTCAGCAACTGAACATGGCACAGACCTTTTAAAGAAAATGGATATTCCTTTTGATTATCCTAAGTCTATTCATGCCGTAGAGGATTGCCTTAGAGTTGCTGGCTGTCACCGTGATGCACTTGTGCTTGATTATTTTGGGGGAAGTGGAACAACGAGTCATGCTATTATCAACTTGAACAAAGAAGATTTAGGCAATAGAAAATTCATCCTTTGTGATATGGCTGAATACTTTGATTCGGCATTAAGGACAAGAGCAGAAAGAGCTGTTTACTCAGAAACGTGGGATAATGGCAAACCTGTTTCCCGCAAAGGCGTTTCCCAATGCTTTAAATACATCCGTTTGGAGCAATACGAGGACACCCTGAACAACCTTGAAATCAAGAAGCAGCAAACCGAAGCATTGCCCGATGAGTTCCATGAGAGCTACATGCTCAGCTATATGCTCGATACCGAAACCCGCGATTCGCAGCTCAACTTGCAGTGGTTTGAGAATCCCTTTGCCATGTCGCTGAAGACCACCAAGGACAACGAGCTGGTGCCCACCCATGTCGATATGGTAGAAACCTTCAACTACCTCATCGGCCTCAATGTGGAAACCGAAGACTGGTATCAAGACGACAACATCTGCGTTGTTCAGGGCAAGACGCACCGCGAAGGACTGAAAACCTTGGTCATTTGGCGCAACTGTCAAGTAGTCGACAACGATGCCCTATGTGAGTTCTTCCGCAAACGCGACTTCCGCACCCACGACACCGAGTTCGATCTCATCTTTGTCAACGGCGACAACACCCTGCCCAACCTGCGCCGCGACGAAGACCACTGGAAAGTGGTGCTCATCGAAGAGGAGTTCCAAAAGAGAATGTTTGAAAACGAATAAAACTAATATATTATGAAAGAATATATCACAATTAAGGATTTCGGTCCTTTGAAGCAAATTGAGAACCTTCAGCTTAAGCCCTTTACCATTCTGATTGGAGAGTCGGCCAGCGGCAAGAGCACACTGATGAAAGTTGTGGCCATGATGCGCTATCTGTACAAAATGGCCAATATCCGCTCCTATCTGAAACATTCCAAGATTGCCAAGTCACCGTTCAGGATGCGGTTGAGTTCGATGATGGAACGCCAGGAAATGGGTAAGATGTTCACGAAAAACAGCGTGCTAATTTACCGTGTGGATATGGGTGACGACATTTCGTACGAGATTCGTATAGAAAACGGCAAACTGTTTGTGCCAAGCATAGCAAAAGAGCATCTTTTGTTCTGCAAGGCCTCTTTTGTATCAGAAAACAGAAATGTCATCCCTACCTGGGCGCAGAAAGCTTGGAAGAACAAGGGGGCGACATTGGGATTCTATTTCCACGAAACCAATGATGATTTCGCGCATGCTTCCGAAGGAGACAAGGAGTTAAAGCTGGAGTACGTTGGCATGAAGATGTTAATAACCCATCCGAAAGGCAAGCCGACACGTTATCAGATTATTCCTGCCGACAATCGCCATGAACCCATTGAGCTTACTGAAGCATCATCTGGCATTCAGACATCGGCACCATTGGCGTTGATTGTGGATTACTTTGCCAAAGATTTTTCATTCAAAGATGCTTTCAACCGTTCTGTGATGAGTTATCTGTACGAAATGGAGAATTTGAGCAAGTTCAAAGCCGTCAGTGAGCCTACATCATTGCCCAAGATTGTGGATGTCCATATTGAAGAGCCTGAATTGAGTTTGTTCCCCGATGCTCAGTGCAAACTCATTGAGGAACTGATTTTTACTGCCACACATGCCAAAGACGACCGTACTGTCACTTTGATGCTGGCGACACATAGCCCTTATATACTGAACTATTTGAATGTTGTGCTCAACCAGAAGGATGAAGAACGGGCAAGGCTGACACATGAAAACATGGCTGTTTATCGGATTTATGATGGAGAGCCACAGGATTTGATGATGCAGGATGAACAGGGTCGCTGGATAGTTGACACCTACGACCTTTCGGAAATGATGAACAACATATATCATGAATTCGTAAACATGGGAATATGATACAGGAGATATTAGGACAGATGTTCCCTTTGGAGTACGGAATAGATCCTGCCGTTGTTCATGTGCCCATTGTTAGGTATAATGAACCTTTCACGGAAACAGACCCGAAGACCTGCGACCCGTGTCAGGCCAATCCAAGCAGGACAAACCGTATAGGATGCAACCGTGAGATACTTAAAGTGAACAACAACGGTGAAGAAATCGCTGTTGTCGATTTTGAGCAATATATTGGACAGTTTGAAAGATATGGTGCAAAGGTTGCCGACCGTTGCGATTTGGTCTTGTCTGATAGCGGAAGAAGCCATAGGAAAATTGCATTTTGTGACTTGTGCTGTTATGAAGAGAAATATGTAGAGCCGAACACGGGAAACAGGTATCCAGAAGGGAAACGTGCAAAGGCTCGTCAACAGATGG
Source organism: uncultured Bacteroidia bacterium (assembly GCA_902802535.1). Taxonomy (GTDB): domain Bacteria; phylum Bacteroidota; class Bacteroidia; order Bacteroidales; family F082; genus Limimorpha. The sequence goes on along the minus strand of CADCML010000008.1, from coordinate 25,617 downwards.
AAAGATCCATCGAAGAATTGATTCAGAAATCCACAACAGCAGTCAACCTGTTAACCTATGCTGAGAAAGTCTGTCTGTTTGCATGGAGAGATTTCGATGTTCCAGACGCACCGGTAACAGCTACTCGCGGTGATGCTCGCTCAAATGTTCAGGTATTTGGAAGCATCGTGTCAAACATGGCTGCTATAACCACATCGCATCATCAAAAAGTAGGGCACGATTTCACTTTCATGCAAATCAAGTATCCAACTGTTTATAATTGGTGATACAATGGCAAAAAGACAAACCAACCAACCGGCACGACTGCAAGAGGCTTTGGTGCTTCACAAATACATCCTGAAGCTTTTCGGATGCAACGACCTCGAAGGCCTCAGCCGCGACCTGAAAGACCCAGCCTTAGAAGGCGTTGACGACGAAGGCGTTTCCAAGCTGTACCACGCCATGAAGTCGCGTCTGTTTCATGACAACATCGGCAGTGAGAAACTGCTGGAATACGACCGCAATATTGTGCGCCACACCAACGAAATCAACGAACACCGACGCGAGAAAATCCAATGGAAATATTTCCAATACTTGGCATTGTTATTCACGGAAATCTATCTCGACCGCTATTTCTCCGATAAGGCAAAACTGCTGGAAGACATCAACGGTTTCCTTCGCGACGATTTCAATTTCCGTCCCGAAACATGGCACGGAATGCCCGAGTTCACCGAAGATGATCTGAATAAGGTAGCTTTTTGGTGCGCCACTGGCTCTGGTAAAACCTTGATGATGCACATCAACATCAAGCAATATCTCTATTATGCCGATAAACACAATGCCAAAAAGCTCAACCGCATCCTCATCCTGACACCCAAGGAAGGCCTGTCAAAACAGCATTTGCAAGAGCTGGAGGAGTCCAATTTCCAAGCGGAATTGTTCTCCAAACAAGCACGAGGTGGTTTGTTTGTCGGAAAGTCCATCGAGGTCATCGATATCAACAAGTTGGCTGATACCGACGGCGACAAGACCGTAGCCGTTGAGAGCTTCGAAGGCAACAACCTCGTGCTCGTCGATGAGGGTCACAAAGGTTCAGGCGGCGAAGTCTGGAAAGGCTACCGCAACATCCTCACCCAAGAAGGCTTCTCGTTTGAGTATTCGGCCACCTTCGGTCAGGCCATTGCCTCTCAAACAGGTGCCAACCGCGATGCCCTACTGGAGGAATACGGTAAAGCCACGTTGTTCGACTATAGCTACCGCTATTTCTACAACGACGGCTATGGCAAGGACTACCGCATTATGAACATGGCCTCATGGGACGATGAGGAACTGTTGAACATGTATCTAACCGCCTATCTGCTTTGCCTTTATGAGCAAGCCTTGGTGTATGAAAGTACGCCATTGGTAAGAACACGCTTCCTCATTGCACGGCCATTGGGCGTTTTCGTTGGTCACAGCGTTGTTGCTTCAAATGGCCAAAAGAAATCGCAGCTTTCCGAAGATGATAAAAAAACAGTATCCGATGTTGTAAAGATTTTAACTTTTATTCAATCTTTTATCAACAATCCTCAGCAGTTCTCAATCTATATCCGTAGATTGTTAGACCCCAACGATGGCATCAAGAACCCTCGTGGTTATTCTTTGTTCGCCAACAGTTTCCAACTGGTGAAATCAGGTTTGAAGATTGGCGAGGAAGAAGCCTTTGCCCGTAAGACCTACGACAAGATGCTTGAAAAGCTGTTCCACAGCAACATCCCTAATGCTCGCCTGCACATCGACAAGCAAAAGGGCGGCGACAAGGAAATTGGGCTTCGTGTTGGCACGTCTGACTATTTTGGTGTCATCAATGTGGGCGACAGTGATTCGTTGATTAAGCTGTGTGAAGCCAATCATTTGGACTGCGAAACGAAAGAGTTCGGCTCATCCAAGCTGTTCGACACCATCAGCAATGAGGATTCTACAGTCAACATATTGATTGGTTCCAAGAAATTTAGCGAAGGCTGGAGCAGCTGGCGCGTTTCGGCTATGGGGCTGATGAATGTGGGACGTAGTGAAGGCTCCGAAATCATCCAGCTGTTTGGCCGTGGCGTACGCTTGAAGGGATTCCAATACTCATTGAAACGCAGCTCCGCCCTCGATCCAAGTTATAATTCGGGCAATCTACCCAAAGGCTTGCACGAGCTTGAAACACTGAATGTGTTTGGCGTTCGCGCCGACTATATGGATGCCTTCCGCAAGTATCTGGAGGACGAAGGTCTGCCCGCCAACGAGGACACCTACACCCAAATCAAGATTCCGACGGTAAACCTGTTGGGCGACAAAAAACTAAAAATCGTACGCCTAAAAGATGGCTTTGATTTCAAGAAAAGCGTAATAGTCCGTCCCGAAGAAGTGAAGGACATCCATGTTAAAGTGGATAAGACTCCCAAGGTTGAAGCTATCTGGAGCAAGCGTTCCGGCGTTGATGAGGCCGCAGCCGAGACAACGGGAAAGTTGGAACAAAAACATTTGTGCTTGCTTAACTGGAACAAGATCTTTTTCGCCATGCAGCAGATGAAGAATGAGCGAAGTTGGTACAACATGGAGCTGGATGTCGAAAAGCTGAAAACCCTGATGATGGATTCGGATTGGTATGAGCTTTACATTCCAAAAGCCGATTTGGAGTTCCACGACTACGGCCACGATGTCGCCCGTTGGGAAGATGTCACTGTCGCGTTGCTCCGTGCCTTTATCGACAGGGCATACAAAAAAGCCAAAGGCAGTTGGGAATCCAAATACATGGAAACCGTATACATCGACACCAACGACCCGAACTTCTTCGAGGAATACATGGTGGAAGTCCGTAACGACAAAAACGAATGGATTGAAAGGCTTCAGGAATTGAGCGAACAAATTACGTCAGGCAACTTGGAGCAAGACTTCTCCATCTATAGTGACTGGATAAAGGCGATAAAGTTTGACCGTCATCTGTACTATCCAATCCTTTGTTTGCGAGACCGTGATGCGAATGGTCGTAGAATTTTGCAAGATGAGAACACTAACGAACCATTGGTGAAGATTTCCCCTATAGCATTGAATGTGGGTGAAACAAGTTTTGTCAAAGACATCCGCAACTATTACGAAGCAAACAAGGATGGTCTGCTGAAAGGCAAGGAAATCTACCTGTTGCGTAACGAAAGCCGCAAAGGTATAGGCTTCTTCGAGGCCAGCAACTTTTATCCCGACTTCATCTTGTGGGTGAACGATGCCGAAAAGCAACATGTCACCTTCATCGACCCGAAGGGAATCCGAAACTTAAGAGGCATACAAGACCCAAAAATTCAGCTATATAAGCAATTAAAGACGGATGTCGAGCCTTCGTTGAACGACCCCAATATGATTCTCGACAGCTTCATCATCTCCAACACCGATTACAATCAAGTGAAGTTTTGGGGAGGAAGAGAAGAACTAAGTCGGCAAGATTTCGAGAATGAACATGTGCTGTTCCAAAACGACAGCAATTATATTAAAGTTTTGTTTGAGAGGGTGATAGGGTAATTTTTTAAACTATAAGAATATGTGTAATAGGAAAACTGCTATTGATATGCCACAAAAGATGCAGGACATAATTGATGAAATATTAAAGTGTTCTGTTGATAACAAGAAAGTGTTTGGTGATTATATTGCTGCGACAATATTTAAACGAAATAAAAATGCTTTATATCTAAATAGCACAGAAAGATGTGCATATTGCTTATGCTCTGTCAATAATGAGACTGAAAGGAACGAAAGCGTTTTGTTTATTTTTGAACTGTTATCAGTATTACGGGAATTAGAGGAACAACATTTGATTTTTGTAATCCCGTCAACATCAAATCAAGGCATGTATCTATTTTATGAAGGAAGGCAGTTCTTAAGATCGGGGCAAGATCCAGAAAAGGACATTATTGATGAAGAAAACACAGTATTAATAAAGAGTGATAGCAACATTAGTATAGTAAGTAATGCTGGCCAAGAATTGCTAACAGGGGTTAAACTTCCCGATTTCTGTATCAATCAAATTGGTTATTATTTTTCAAATATCATACTTCCAGGAAATAGATTGAATTCTTATAAGAATAGGGGATATTTAACCGAAGAACAATTTAATACAAAAAGAGCTCTGTTTAGAAGTAGAGTCGCAAACTGGATTGCAATAACTATTGGTTGCTTTACAATTTCATTGGGTCTCGCGAATTCATGTGATTCGAAGACAAAGAATTTAATAGAAGAAAGTAAAAAAGACGGAATTGTTTGTGATTCAATTCAACAGACAGACACATCCACGACTAGTAATATAAATAAAGAAACGGATCAGATGAAAGATTCATCCCAAGTAATCCAAACATCAAAATCAATAAATTAAATCGTCTGTGAAACGCTAAAATAATAATACCATGAGTACAAATAATATCCAATACGCATTATATAAGGATGATGACCAAATGGAAGAAGCTATGCTTCGAAGTGTTCTATTGTTTGATTCAATAGACGATGGAAAGAAAAAATCTGATTTTATCACGAAAGCTGTCCTAGGTTTAATTATAAAAGGAGATGGCAAATATACTGTCGAAAAGATTGTAAAAATAATGAATGACCGATTTAGTATGGGATGGGTTGATAATGATGCTTTGCAATATATTAAGAAGTTGATAAAGAAAGATTTGATAAGGCAAGAAGGGGAAGGAAAAGATGCTGTATTTGTTGGAATAGAGCACAATGATTTTTTCACAAGTTTGGATGAAGAATTAAATGAGTTTGTGAACGGGGTTTTGATTAAATTAAAGTCTGTTATAAATGAAAACGCAAGCCAATTAAATGAAACCCAAATTAGGAGTAATGTGACGCAGGCTTTAAGTGTTTATTATAAAATGTTTGGATATGAATATTTTAAACTGATGCGGCCTGGAGATAATAGCAAAAAGATGGATGCAGTATCCATTGCTAAAAATAGACTTGATTCAAGGACCGGGGAGTTATTAGTTAGGACATTAGCTGATATTATTCAAAATCCGACTAAAAAAGAATTGGCATTTTTAGAAAAATGGGCAAAAGTTTATGTTACAACGCAAGTTTTGAATTTGGATCCAACATTGAGAAACATGAAGTTAACGAAACTAAGGGATAAAACTTTTGTTGTTGACACCGATGTCGCATTGAATTGCCTAACAACTAAGGCAAAATACAGCAAGGTCTATGGCATGATGATTGAGAAGTTAAAATCAATAGGGTGTAGAATAATACTGCCTTATGGGGTTGTTGATGAGATTGGTAATCATGGGGATGCAGCAATAAAACAATATAATTGGAGAGGTGAAGCTTTGATGGGTATGCCAGACGAAACACTTGAGAATGAAGTAGCCAATGTCTTTGTTGAGGATTACATAAAATTGTGTAAAAGTGACAATTCATATTCTGATGTGGATTTTGTTGACTATCTATCAAATATTTACGATAAGCAATATCCAAGCGTATTAAATAAAAAAATAATAAAAGCATTTGGTAAAAACTGCATTGATGATGGTTTTGAGAATAAAGCAGTTGATCAAGAAAAGCTTCATGCGTTATCAAATAGATTGTTAGAAAAGGTGGTGGATACTCCAAAATCCATGTATCGTTCTGTTGAAGAAAACAGGGTAATGTGTGATGTAGATGCGAAGATCTTTTTAACGATAATTGATGAAAATAAAGATGATGTTTCTGAGGATAACTTATTAGCTCATAAGACGTATTTATTAACTCAATCAAAGCGTACAGTTTATGCTGCAAAAGAATTAGGCTATTATGAGAAGGATGTCATTTGTAATCCTAACTCTTTGATTGCCATACTAAATGAAATAGGAACGTTAAAAACTGATATGGATATTGTAAATTTGTTTGAGAATCCATTTTTGGTGTACACATCTGAACAGGTTTGGAATGAGATTCAGCCATTACTTGATGCAGGGGTCAAAATAAAAGGAAAAGATATTGACAGATTAAGATTGGATGTGGATGTGAAATTTGATAAGATTCTAACAGGGACAATGGAAGAAAAGGTGGAAGAATCAAAGCGTTTAACCGAGCGAGGTTATTCTTTCCCCAAAGAAATGGCAGATTTAGCAGTTGAAAATGAAGAAAAGAGTAAAAAAATAGAAGAATTACAGAAAGAGATAGAGCAACTAAAGACTGTGAATAGAAATTTAAAGGATGGAGCAGACAAAAGTATGATTTCTAAGATGAAAAAGAGAAAGAAGTAGTATTGTTTAAGTAACAACTTTCTTTTATTGCCCTATTCCAAGAAGATGTTTTGTGTCCCTCGGAAGCTTTTGATGAGTGCAAGAGCTTTATCTGGTATTATTCCAAATTGGTGTAATGTAAGGTGCGGCAGCCTAGTCGAGTCCTGAAAGGACGATCCTATTACACCCCGATATGCAATGTCGGGTTTTTATATTGAGATGGGCGGAGCCATGTATGCCGCAGCCATAGATGCTATCGCAAAGGCCATCGTCGGCATGACATGGCTGCTTGCCCTACCCTCACCCCGATATGCAATGTCGAGTTTTCATATTAGGATGGACGTATTCCTATATGTTTCCGTTCCATGAAAGCGTGTCCAACGGATGAGGGCAGCAGGGCTCCACACCACTATTTCCCGTATAGAAACCTATAACTTTTTTGGCAAAAACATCCTGCACCCACATTGGAAAAAATCCTCGTGGATGCCGCAGGGGATAAGGAACTTGTTTTCGCCCAAGGTGCCGAGCTTTACACGATTTATGAGGAAGCCTTCAGCAGACACAATGTGAATCGCAGCCGTTTGCTCCGTTATGCAGCACGTCGCCATCGTAAAGACCAGATACTCAAAATCATTAACACCATCGAATCATGATACATCCAGATAGCAGAACTTTGGCTTGGATAGCTGTTGGCTGATGCCACTATCACAGAACCACTGCCAACGAAATTCAACAAGCTCAAGAAAAGCAATATCAAGGCTTTTTTCTACTGGAACGAAATACAGAAACTATCTAATTGATAACATTAAACTAAAATACCATGGGTGAGTCATTCGAAATCGAAAAGAGCCATGTCTATATTGGCAATTCAGACGAAGCATCTTCACCACATCGTACCGTTTCGCTCCGGCATTGCTCTTGGTGTTGTGGTTCACCATCGCCGCCTCCAGCCGACTGCGGAACATCCCGAAGTCTATCACACTGTCGAGTTTCTCCAGCGGGTTGCCTATTTCGGAAAGTTTCTGTGCCGCGTTTTCAGCGTCGAAAAGGGTCTGTTTGCCTGTGGGCTTGTACTTGCTCGTATGTGATGTCGTTTTTACACCATAAATAACTCAATTCTTTGTTTTATATTGTTGATTACTTGATATTTATTTTTTATAGGTTAAGTAGATGAGTATAATTAGTTTACATATTGGACGCGAGACTTCAGGACTGCGAGACTAGGAGGCATTTGCTTGTCCCGAAGTCTCGAAGTCAAAAGATATTGCAGTTTAATTTTGAACATTTACTTACCATCAATCAATTGGCTCACTATGCCAATATCTGTATCAAAAGTGGTAAGTTGTCTGAAGCTGTAGTTCAGGAGATGAATCAATGGCTTGGAGAACTTATAAAAATAGAGATAAAACTCAAGGATGCTATGCGTAAAATATTAGAAAGCCGTTTGTCAATCCGTTGGCAGGCGGTTTTTAGTGTGGGGTAAAACTGTTTGGTGGGGCAACGGTGGGGCAAGAAAAAAGCCTTAACTCTGATTTTCAACAAGTTAAGGCTGTATTGCGTGCCCCGAACAGGAGTCGAACCTGCACACCTCTCGATATACGCACCTGAAACGTACGCGTCTACCAATTCCGCCATCGGGGCTTGGTGATTGTGCCCAGGACAAGAGTCGAACTTGCATGCCGTAATCGGCACCACCCCCTCAAAGTGGCGTGTCTACCAATTTCACCACCTGGGCTTGAATTAACTCAGTCAAATGCTCCACATCTGACTTCGTTGAATCTTGCGATTTCGGCTGCAAAAATACAACTTTTTTCAATGCGCCAACCACTTTGAGAAAAATTTTCAAGTTTTTTTTCTTTGCATTACTTAATTTCCTATTTTTGAAGCGTATAAAAAAACCTAACGCCATGTTTACACAAAATGACCTTCAACAACTTTCGGAAAGGAATATTACCGAAAATCAAGTAATACAGCAAATTGCACAACTCAAAAGAGGCACACAATATGTCCAATTGATGCGTCCGGCCACGATTTCAGACGGTATCCTGCGCCTTGACGAGGAAACCGTGAACATGATGACGGCGGTATTCGATGCCGACAAGGAGTTCTACCAGTTCACGAAATTCGTTCCAGCATCGGGTGCGGCTTCGCGCATGTTCAAGGATTTGTTTGCCTTTGTAGAGACTGATGAAGAGACCAAGTTCACGGACATTTTCTTCGCACACATCCACAGCTTCGCCTTCTTCGACGACCTCAACGCCGCTGTCAAACGCCTTTACGGCCTTGATATTGACACCATGCTGCAACAAGGCCGCAAAGTGGACGTGGTGAAAGCCTTGCTCTTGGACGATGGCCTGAACTACGGCAAGCTGCCCAAAGCTCTGCTGAAATTCCATCACTATGATGGATTCAACCGTTTGGCCTTGGAGGAGCATCTGGTGGAAGCTGCCCGTTATGCCACTGACAACGAAGGTGTTGCAAAGCTTCATTTCACCGTGTCGCCGGAGCATGAAGAGCCTTTCAAGAAGACTGTCGGCGCGTTGAAAGACAGCTACGAAAAGAAATACGGCGTGCGTTACGACATCACCTATTCCTGCCAAAAGCCTTCCACCGACACGGTGGCCATTGATGCCAACGGCGAACTGTTCCGCGAGGCCAACGGTAAGATTTTGTTCCGTCCGGGCGGCCACGGTGCGCTCATCGAGAACCTGAATGACCTCGGCGAGGAAATCGTTTTCATCAAGAACATCGACAACATCGTGCCTGAAACCAAGGCCGAAACGACCATTATATATAAAAAGGTGTTGGCGGGGCTCCTGCTCCACTTGCAGCAACGCACTTTCGATTATCTCGAAATGCTCGACCAAGGCGCGGTCAGCAGCGAAGAGCTCGAAGAGGCCATCCGCTTCGCCAAAGAAGACCTGATGATTGACATTCCCGACTTCGTGAACGGCTACAACGACATCGAAAAGATTGACTACCTGTATAATAAGCTCAACCGACCCATGCGCATTTGCGGTATGGTGAAGAACGAAGGCGAACCAGGCGGCGGTCCCTTCTGGGTGAAGAACATGGACGATGAGGTGTCGCTGCAAATCATCGAATCCTCGCAAATCGACCACAAGAACCCGCAACAGGAAGCCATTTTCCAAGGCTCAACCCACTTCAATCCCGTCGATTTAGTATGCGGCTGCTGGAACTACAAGGGCGAGGCTTTCAACCTGACGGACTATGTGGATGCCAATACAGGCTTCATCTCCAACAAGTCGAAGGACGGCCGCGAGCTGAAGGCTCTGGAGTTGCCTGGCCTATGGAACGGTGCCATGGCCGACTGGATCACCATCTTCGTGGAAGTGCCCATTGAGACCTTCAACCCAGTGAAGACGGTGAATGACTTACTAAAGCCGATGCATTGTTGAATGAAAAAAGGTGCTGAAAAGCACCTTTTTCATTTCCATTCCTTAAGGATACGATTGGTAATTCCTTCAGCATCGAGGCCAAATTTGTGCATCAATGCGGCGGCTTGCCCTGACTCGCCAAAGCGGTCATTCATGCCGATGCGAATCACGCGAATAGGATGGTTCTCGGCCAAAAACTCCGCCACCGCACCTCCCAAACCGCCAGCGATTTGATGTTCTTCGATAGTGAAAATCAGTCGGGTATCTTCGGCAGCCTTGACAAGAATGTCGCCATCCAACGGCTTGATAGTGTGTATGTTGATGACGCGAGCCGAAATACCTCTTCTTTCGAGTGCCTTGGCTGCTTCCCAAGCCTCCCACACTTCGTGACCTGTGGCGACAAGGGTAATATCAGCACCCTCACGCATCAGTTGGGCCTTCCCTATTTCAAAGTCCTGATTTTCATCGGTGAAATCCGGCACGGGCTCTCGCCCAAATCGGAGATAAACTGGCCCCTTACCTTCCAAAATGGCTTTCTCCGTGGCGATTTTGGCCTGCGTGGCATCACAGGGCGAAATGACTGTCATGTTGGGCAACACGCGCATGGCGGCAATGTCTTCCAACGCCTGATGCGTGGCTCCGTCAGGGCCAACTGAAACACCCGCATGGGCACCTCCGATGACGACATGCACATTGTTGTAACACACCGAGATACGGATTTGATCGTTGGCACGATGCGCCGCAAAAACGCCGTATGTGCTGAACACAGGTGTTTTTCCGCTCAAGGCCAGTCCTGCAGCCGTCGCCACGGCATCCTGCTCGGCAATACCCATGGAGAAGAACCTATCGGGAAAAGCCTCCGCAAAGAGGTTCATCCCCACCGAATTGGTGATGTCGGCACCCAAACCGACCACTTTGTTATCCTGTTGAGCCGCAGCGAGAACGCCCTCGCCAAAGCCTGTTTTTGTGGGTTTATTTCCTTTGTTGATGTAATTCATACAAAAAGTCTTTCAGTTGTTCTTTTGAAGGTACCTTGCCATGCCATTGGTTGTTGTTTTCTATTGACGGAACGCCCTTGCCCATCACAGTATCGGCGATGATGACCGTTGGTCTACCTTGTTCTTTGTCAGCCATTTCCAAGGCCATTTTGATTTGGCTCATGTCGTGACCATCAATCTCAATCGTATGCCAACCGAAAGCCGTCCATTTGTCTTTCAGCGGGTCGATAGCCATCACTTTCTCCGTGCCGCCATCGATTTGCAGGCGATTGCGGTCGATGATGGCGCAAAGGTTGTCCACATTGTGATGAGCCGCCGCCATGGCCGATTCCCATACGCTTCCCTCCTGTTGCTCACCATCTCCCATGATGCAAAATACGCGGTTCGGCTTGCCATCCATTTTGGCCGCCATAGCCATACCCAAAGCTACGCCGAGACCTTGTCCCAAACTGCCTGAGCAAGTCTCCAACCCTGGCAAACGAAACTCATAACTTGGATGGCCTTGCAGTCGGCTGCCCAACTTGCGCAAGGTCAGCATTTCCTCTTCTGGGAAATAACCTGCCACTGCTAAAGTCGCATACAACACAGGTGCCGTATGCCCGATGGAAAGCACCACTTTGTCACGGTCTTCCCAATCGGGACGTTTTGGGTCATGGCGCAAATGGTTGAAATACAATACTGTGAAAATGTCCACCAAGTCTAAGGAGCCGCCTGTATGTCCCGAGCCAGCCTCCGCCAAGGCGGTCAGTATCAACTCGCGGATATGCCGCGCCTTTTCTTCCAATTGATTCATATTAAATAAATTAAATCTCTAACAATGAAGTAAATACATACACAAGCATACACTATTTTGATTCCCGTCCCCAACAAAAAGCCGACGAAGGAGCCCAAGGCTGACTTCCATGCCAGATGGTCGGCTGTTCCGGCTGATTTTTCACCGATGTAGGCACCGATGAACGGTCCCAACAAAACGGCGATAAACCCGATGGGAAAGACAAAAGTGATGAAAAGGCCGAGGAAAAGCCCTATCGTGCTGCCACGGACACCCGCTTTGGTGCCGCCGAGTTTTTTCGTTCCCCATATAGGAACCACATAATCCACTGCAAAAACCACCGCTCCGATGAGACCCATAATCAGCAGAAAACGAGCAGAATAGTCGATGCCATCGACAAACGACATGGCTAATAAAGCCAAGAAACTGAATGGCGTTCCCGCTATACCAGGAACTACGGCACCCACTATTCCAATGAGGGACAGGAGGATGGCTGCAACGATAAGGACATACATCATAACCCACTGTTTTGGACTGCGAAGATACTAAATCTTTCGTTTTTGGAGCGATTATTTTGATTTTTGGGAAATCAGCCTTATATTTGTGCCCTAAAAGCCAAATTAAATGAAAAAGTTTCTACTCCTTATATCGCTAATGCTTTCGTCGTCAATGCTTTTTGCATACGATATCATACATCCTCTTGGTGGCCGTGCCGCTGCCATGGGTGGGTCGTCGGTGGCCTCACAAGGACTTTGGGCTTTGCAAAACAACCCCGCAGGCATGGCGAACTTAGAGAAAATCAGCATTGGTCTCTATTACGAGAACCGTTGGTTCCTGCCTGAAACGGCCTACAAGTGCGGAGCATTCGCCTTGCCTACTAAATTCGGCTGCTTGGGACTGAGTTTCAATCAGTTCGGCTCGTCGAAATACAATGAGAACAAGTTTGGCCTTGCCTATGCCAAAGACTTTGGGCGTTACCTGCAAATCGGGCTTCAACTTGATTATTTCCTGCTCAAAATCGGCAACGATTATGGTAGCTACCGTGCCGTCACATTTGAACTTGGGCTGCAATCGCAAGTCACTGACCGACTGACACTTGGAGCTTATGTTTTCAATCCTGTCAGCTTCAAGTTGGACCAAACGCTCAACCATGAGAAGTTGCCCATCGTAATGCGTTTTGGTGCGGCCTACAAGTTCACCAAGGATTTCATTGGTCAATGCGAGATTGAGAAGAATACGGAACGCGAAGGGGTCAGTCTTCGTGGCGGGTTGGAATACGAGGTCGTCAGGAGTCTTTACATTCGCGCTGGCGTGCAAACCAACCCTGGCATCCTGAGTTTCGGCCTTGGCTATGCCATCCGTTTTGTTCAAGTCGATGTGGCGGCGCAGTTGCACAACGATTTGGGTGCATCCGTCCAAATAGGTATGGTTTTGAGTTTCGGAAAGTGACATGAAACGGCTGGTTTTCATCATATTATCCATGTTTGCAGTTTCGTTTGCGAAGGCGCAAATTGCCATCGACACACTCAGCACCGAGGCTTTAAACGAGTTGCTCATCGAACAAATCGAACGCATGGCCGAAGACAGCGACGAAGATATTGATTACGAGGAACTTTTGGAGAACTACATTTTTTTCAGTGAGAATCCTGTCAACCTCAACAGCGACGAGGTGAAACAATTGCTTGAGTTGCGGCTCATCAATGTGTTCCAGTACGAGGCGTTGCAGCAATATCGCCGCCATTACGGTGATTTCCTTTTCCTCGACGAGCTGGAAATGGTGGATGGTTTTGACGAACAGACGGTTGCCATCATTCGTCCAGTCGTTTGCATAAGCCGAAACCAGGACAAAGACCGACTGACCTTCAAAAAAATGGCGCGTTATGGCAAACACCAAATCGTCGGCCGTTATGAACAAATCCTTGAGCATCAGCAAGGTTACGATGACATCAGTGACTCGGCATTGTTGGCCAAGCCCAACTCGCGCTACCTCGGCAGTCCGCAGAAATACCAATTCAAATACACCTATAATTATAGGAACCGGATCAGGGCAGGCTTCACGTTGGAGAAAGACGCTGGTGAGATGTTTTTCACCGACCATGTCAGCGATACGATTCAGCGTTTGTTAGGTAAAAACTACCGCAGAGGCTTCGATTTCTTTGGTTTTCATCTCTATGCCAAGGACTTAGGTGTAGTGAAAGCAGCTGCTCTCGGCGACTATCAGCTTTCGTTTGGCCAAGGGCTCACGCTATGGTCGGGATTGAGTTTTGGCAAAGCCGGAGTGGGCAGCAGTGTGATGAAGCAAGGTCGCGGCATTACGCCCAAAGGCTCGGCTACCGAGTATGCGTTCATGAGAGGCGCGGCGGTCACCCTCGGCAAAGGACCTTTCAGCGGCACCGTGTTCTATTCCAACCGCAGGATTGACGCCAACGTCAGCTTAGCCGATAGTTTGGACGAGGTCGAACTCGTCAGCAGTCTGTTAGAAACGGGTTATCATCGCACTATTGGCGAGCTGCAAGACCGTCATGCCATTCGGCAACAGGTTGTGGGCGGACATCTTGCTTTTGCCGTCGCTCATTTCGAGGTCGGTTACACGGCGCACCACACTTGGCTCAGCGCACCTTTGCAACTCAGGCCCACCAACTATAACCAGTATTATTTCCAAGGGCAAAAACTGACCAATCAAGGGATTGATTTCAAGTATGTTAAGGGGAAATTTGCTGTTTTTGGTGAGGCTTCGATGAGCATCAATCATGATGCTAAGGTCCCTGAGCTTGTCGAAGGGCCGACACAACCACAGACGGGCGTTTCGACAGGCTCAACGGCCCTCAACCATTTTGCAGGTTTAATCGGCCTAACCGTCAAACCTGCTGGTTACCTGAACTTTACCATTATGTACCGCGACTACGGCAAGGCATACCAAAACCTGTTTTCCAACGCTTTTTGCGAAGGCAGCCGCAACCAAGGACAACGCGGCATCTATCTCGGTGTGGAAGTCGTTCCCGCCGCATATTGGCACATTCTCGCATACGCCGACCAATTCCAGTACACCTGGCTCACTTCACAAGTCAACGCGTCGAGCCATGGTCACGACTATTACCTGCGTGTCAGCCACAGTTTCAACAAGCGGGTCAACGCCTACCTGCAATTCCGCTCCAAGACCAAGATGAAGAACTCCACCGACGACATGACGTTTACCCACTACCCCATTTTCTACACCAAAAACGCCGTGCGCTTCAACATCAATTATGCCTTTCGCAATGGTCTGAGTTTTAGCAACAAGGCCGAGTATGCTCATTACCATAATGAAGACGGCACCAATGAAAATGGCTATTTCCTCTGTCAGGATATTGCCTACAAGCCTGAAAACAAGCCCTTTAGCCTCAGTTTTCGCTATGCTCTTTTCGATGCAAAGGACTACAACACCCGCATTTATGCCTACGAAAGCGATGTGCTGTATTCGTTCAGCGTGCCCGCCCTTTACGGCAAAGGCATGAGAATCTACCTGTTGGGCAAAGTGAAGCTGTTCAATGCCTTGACCCTTTACGCCCGCATTGGTCGCACCATCTACTCCGACCAAGACGAAATCGGCAGCGATTTGACGCTGATTAAAGCAAACCACAAGACCGATTTGAAGGTGGAGGCGATTTGGAAATTGTGATTTGACGTGATGGAACAAGAAAAAACCATAATTTTGCGGCAATTAAAATCCAATGGCCATGTTTCGACTCAAAACGAAAAATAACACCGTGATTTTCGACCGTCCCGCCGTGATGGGCATCCTCAATGTGACGCCCGACTCGTTCTCCGATGGTGGACGTTACAACTTGATGGACAATGCTTTACACCATTGCGAGCAGATGCTCAACGATGGTGCCGACATCATTGATATTGGTGGTTGCTCCACGCGCCCTAACAACCCCATTGCGACGGAAAACGAAGAGCTGGAGCGCGTCATTCCCGTCTTGAAAGCCATTAGAAAAGCATTTCCCGAGGTCATGGTTTCCATCGACACGTTCCGAAAAAGTGTTGCGGCGGCTTGCGTTGATGAGGGTGCCGATATCATCAACGACATCTCGGGCGGGTTGTTTGACGCGGAAATGTTGCCCTATATCGGGCAAAACCACATTCCCTACGTGATGATGCACTGCGTTGGTACGCCCGAAACCATGCACCAATACACCCTTGGCGGCGACATCCACCAAACCGTCTATGACTTTTTTGAACGTCAATGTCAAGTTTTGTCAGCCTTCGGCGAGCAACAAATCATCCTTGACCCGGGCATCGGTTTTGGCAAAAGTTTGGAGGCCAATTATCAGTTAATCAGCGATTTGGAGCGTTACCGTTATGCTGGCCTTCCCATCCTCATCGGCATTTCGAGGAAGTCATTAATAAACAAGGTGTTGCACACCACACCCGATACTGCCGAGAACGGTACAACGGTGCTCAACACCCTCGCATTGCTCAACGGCGCCGACATCCTGCGCGTCCACGATGTGAAAAATGCACGCCAAACCATCGAATTGGTGGGGACTTTTTGTAATTTTGCCGGCAAAATTTGAATCATGATCGACCTGTTCATACAAGTCAGCGTTTTCGACATTCTCGACATCCTTTTGGTGGCGGGCCTTTTCTATGGCCTTTACCGCCTCCTGAAAGGCACCTCCGCCATGAGCATCTTCATCGGCATCGTGGCCATTTTCCTCATCTGGCAGTTGGTCAAGGCCCTGCAAATGGAAATGTTGACCGCCATCCTTGGTGCCTTTGTCAGTGTGGGTTTCATTGCGCTCATCATCATTTTTCAACCTGAGATACGGCGTTTCCTCTTCACCATCGGAGCGCAAGCCCAAGAGGGCAAGTTGGCCCAAAGGTTCAAGTTTTTGCGCGTCAGGAGTAATGTGGACTTGGACATCGACTCGATCACCAAGGCCTGCCTCAACATGTCGGACATCAAGCAGGGAGCGCTCATCCTGCTCACGCGCAACAACAATTTGGATGATGTCGTTTCGACAGGTGTCACCGTCAACGCCGACATATCCCACCCGTTGATTGAGAATATCTTCTTCAAAAACAGCCCTTTGCACGACGGTGCCATGATTATTCGCCACAACCGCATCACGGCAGCCCGATGCATCTTGCCCGTTTCGCAAAAGACCAACATTCCCGGACACTATGGCCTGCGTCACCGCGCCGCCATTGGAGTGACCGAGGTCAATGATTGCATCGCCCTCGTCGTTTCCGAAGAAACCGGCAATATCAGCATGGTGACAAGCGGAGAAATCCGCACCATCAAACCTTCGGAGTTAAGGGAAGCGATTGAAAAGGAATTGAAGCTATAACCAAATCCAGAGTTACCATTGCCGCCAAAGCCTCCACGAGCACCACAGCCCGCGGCAAGGCGCACACATCATGACGGCCACCAACGGTGATTTCAATAGGCTCTCCTGCCCTATTCACAGTTTGCTGCGGTCGGGCAAGGCTTGGTATGGGCTTGAAAGCCACACGGAAAACAATGTCGTTGCCGTTGCTGATGCCGCCTTGGATGCCTCCTGAATGATTGGTCAAGGTGGAAATTTTGACAGAGGACTGTGGGACGTAGGACATGGGACTATTTTCCTTGCAATTTGTCTCGCGTCTCGCATCCTCAAGTCCCAAGTCCACCCTATTAACAAAAGCGTCGTTGGATTCTGAGCCTTTCATTTTGGCCAAGGCAAAACCATCGCCTACCTCAAAACCCTTAACGGCAGGCAAGCTGAACATGGCATGGGCCAACTCCGCCGAAAACTTTCCGAACATCGGTTCGCCCAAGCCAGCCGGTACTCCAGTAATGCGACATTCCACGATTCCACCTACCGTATCTCCTTCTCTTTTAGCCAGTTCCACATCGCCCATGCAAACCACTTCAGCATAAATCTTGATTCCACATCGCCCATGCAAACCACTTCAGCATAAATCTTGATGCCCTTTTCATTCAAAATCTGCTTGGCAATGGCACCAGCCACCACCATCGGCAAGGTGGTGCGTGCCGAAGCCCTGCCACCACCGCGCCAGTCGCGGAGGCCGTATTTCTGTTCGTAGGTGAAGTCGGCGTGCGAAGGACGATAAACATCTTTCAAGTTCTCGTAATCCTCTGGTTTGCAGTCCTCATTGCGCACCATGAAGGCAATCGGTGTGCCCAAAGTCACGCCATCAAGCAAGCCCGAAAGCCATTCAACTCGGTCGGATTCCTTGCGTTGCGAAGCGGTTGAAGATTGCGCCGTCTTGCGCCTATTGAGTTCAGAATCAATGAAATCAAAATCCAATTTCAATTGTGAAGGGCAACCGTCGATGACACCGCCTATGGCCGCGCCGTGCGACTCGCCGAAAGTGGTTAGCCTAAAAATATGACCTATCGTATTCATAGCGACAAAAGTACGGTTTTTTGGTCAGTTTCGCCGAAATTATTTACTTTTGCAGCCGCTATGGACAAAAAGAACACCAACAATATCAAGATAAAGAACAAACGCGCCTCGTTTGAATATTTCCTCGTGGAAACCCTCACGGCGGGCATCGTGTTGACCGGTACGGAAATCAAGTCCATCCGGGGAGGCAAGGCAAGTTTGGCTGATTCGTATTGCAGTTTCAAGGGTAATGAACTGTTTGTCATAGGGATGCACATCGCCGAATACGCCCAAGGCACCTACAACAACCACGACCCAAAACGCGACCGCAAGCTGCTTCTCAACGCCCGCGAACTGCGCAAACTGAAAAACAAAGTGCAGGAAAAAGGCTTCACCATTGTACCAGTCACCTTATTTATCAATGATAACGGTTTGGCCAAATTGGACATTGCCCTCGCCCGAGGCAAGCACTACTACGACAAGCGCGAAAGCCTGAAAACCAAGGACTCGAAACGGGAGTTGGAGCGGATGTATTAAAAGCAATAACCCACTCGGATCGCGAAAGGTGAAGCGTAGGGCGTATCCATGGAATTATTGGGTCGGAGAAGGCCCCAAGTAAGGTTATAAAGCGCCATGAAATACACATAACTGCCATTTTCGGCATATTGTCGGATACCTCCACCTACGAAGACCGTATTGTACCACCTTCGAGACACCGTTTCGCGGTTCCATCTTCTGATGCCATACAGTATCTCATCCTCGACATGGATAAACAAGCCCCTGTAAATCTGAACATTCGTATAGGGAGCTGCACCAAAATAATGGCCATAGGTATTGCCATTCCACCTATCGAAATAGCAGTCCAAATCATAGATGCCACGAACTCCAATTTCCCAAGGATTGAAGATTCTGTAACCTATCTGAGGCGCAATGGATAGTCTTAAGTATCTGCTATTCAGACCGAAACCAAAGTTTCCGCCATAGACAACCTTCCCTCCCAAATCGGGAGTTCCTTGGAGTCTTTGGGCAGTTGCATGACCGAAAAAACCGAAAATCATCATGCCAATGAAGGCAACAATCGCAAAACGTTTCATTTCCTATGAAATCTATAAATTCAACAAAGTTTATTTTGCGCAAAAATACAATAAAATCCGTTTCCGCTCGTATCCAATAATAGTTTATCTTTGCTTTTCAAAATTTTGTCATGAAAAAAAAGCATATCTTATTCATAATCATAGTTTTCCTCTTGGCTGGCCATGCATGCAAAAAGAACAGCCAATTCAATCCTGACTCCAACCTGAAGCTTGAGTTTTCGGCTGATACGGTGCTTTTCGACACAGTCTTTACCTCGTTAGGTTCGGCAACCCACGAGCTCATGATTTACAACCGTCATGGCGACGACTTGAAAATCAGCTCGATACGGTTGGTTGGAGGAGAGAGTTCGCCCTTCCGCCTCAATGTGGACGGCGAGAGCAACACTGAGATTTACGACAAGATCATTCCTGCGAAGGACAGCCTTTTTTCTTTTCTGCGCGTCACCATCAACCCGAATGACTTGAACACGCCTTTTGTGGTGGAAGACGAACTGGAGTTTGTCACCAACGGCAACACGCAGACCATCAAGCTTTTGGCTTGGGGACAAAACGCCAATTACATCGTGGCCGACAAGGTCGTTTACATTGGTGATGTGCCTTATCCTTACCATATCGTCGCCGACAGCCTGCAAACCACAGTGTGGACCAAGGAAAGGCCTTACGTCGTCTATGGCTATGCGCTCATCAACTCGTATGGAACCCTGAAAATCGAGGAAGGCACGCGCGTTTATTGCCATCAGGGCGGTGGCATCCTTTCGTGGAGCGACGGCCAACTCATCATCGAGGGAACCGCTGAGGAGCCTGTCATCGTTCAAGGCGACCGATTGGAGCCTTATTACCAAAACACGCCTGGACAATGGGAACAGATATTGATGATGGATGGTCGCGCCGGTGCCGACCACCGCATCAGCCACGCCATCATCCGCAACGGCACCATCGGCCTCAACTGCCAACCCACTTTGAAACCCACGGGAAGCGACCTTCTCATTGACAATACCATTATCGAAAACCAGAGCGGCTACGGGTTGTTTTCCATTCTTTATCGTGTTGAGGCCAAGAACTTCGTCATCGCCAACTGTGGCTTTGCCAATTTCTGGGCTCTTGGCGGAGATTACCGCTTCGTGCATGGCACCATCGCCAACTATTGGAACGCCAACGAGCACAACAACAATGAGAATGCCATTACGGTGGCGAATTGTGCCACTGATGGCAGCACCCATGAGACAGCCTATTGTCCCTTCCGTTTGTTGATGGACAACTGCATCATTTACGGAAAACAAAAGGACGAGTTCAAGACCACTTTCGGCCCTGGAGCCGATTCCATCTATGTCTTCGACCACTGCCTCATCAAATCGGAGAAATACAACAGCAGCATGGAAGGCTTTAATCACTGCCTCTTCAATCTCGACCCGTTCTTTGTCGACCAGATGAAGCCCGACTGCCACATCGACAGCATCGCCTCACCTGTCATCGGAACGGGCAACCCGCTGTTCGGCAATGAAGTGCCTTTTGATTTGGACGGGGTTTCTCGCGTTGGCGCGCCTGATATTGGGGCTTTTCAGTTTGTTTGGTGACAGGAAGCAAGGATAGCCTCAGCGAGCTAAACGTAATTGTTTAGGAGGTTGGGGGACATAGGACTTTAGTTTTTTTGGTTGATCAAGTTCACCACCACCTTCACCATGACATCTTTCTCCTCGGGTTTGCTTTCGGCAATCATCAACGTGAGCGCAACAAGGGTGTTATCGGCAATGCGTTTGCTGCCATCCTCGCGGTAGAGGATGCCGTTGTTGTTGAGGAACCACAGGAATAAAGTGGCAGCAATACGTTTGTTGCCGTCGCTAAACGAATGGTTCTTTGTAACGAGATACAGCAACATGGCCGCTTTTTCCTCCACGCTAGGATAAAGGTCGTTGCCGCCGAAAGTTTGGTAAATCTGCCCTATGCTGCTTTTGAAAGAATCGTCTTTTTCGTTGCCGAAAAGCGAACTGCCGCCAAACTTCTCGCGTAAAGCCGCAATGGCCTGCATGGCATTGTCGTATGTCGCCTGAAACTTTTCCTCTTGGGTGGTCTCTTTTACACCCAAGCGTTGGTAGTCGTAGTCGTCAAGTGTATCCAAAGCATAAGTGTAATCTACAACAATGTCAAACAAGGCTTGGTTCTCGTCGTTTTTCAGCAGAGGTTGGTTTTGTAGCGTCCGACCCACCATTTGCACCAACTGGCGCAGCTCGCCAATTTGGCTTCGACGTATCTTTTCGTTCAAGGCATAGCCTTTTATCAAATAGTCTTTCAGCACTTTGTTGGCCCATTGGCGGAACTGCACGCCGCGTTGGCTTTTCACGCGATAGCCCACGGAGATGATGACGTCAAGGCTATAAAACTTTACTGGCTTGTCAGAAAAAGGAATGTGCAAAAAATGCACATTGCTTTTCTCATCAAGTTCTCCCTCTGCAAAAACATTATTAATATGACGTGTGATAACAGTTCTGTCTTTTTGAAACAATTCTGTCATTTGTGCTTGCGTAAGCCAAACGGTTTCATTCTCCAGTCGAACGTCAATTGCAGTCTGGCCATTATCGGTTTGGTATATGACGATTTGATTTTCCATAGGTGTGGTGGGTTTGTCGCTGCAAAGATACGGAAACTATGTGCCAAATCACAGCACAAGCTTTAACAAGACGCAAGAAATGCGTGTTCATGATGGATTTTTGTCTCGGAAAGTGGTATGTGCAAATTTTGCACTTACCGTACCATACGCCAAATGACTTTGCGAAAAACTATTTGGATTAATACACCACTTTCCATTTTCCGGTCTTCTTGTTCCCCACTCCATCGGTAACTACGACCTTCACGTTGTTGGTGCCTTTCTTCATTTTCTCGTCGAACTCGTAATAGAGCAAGGCGTTCTTGGCGTCGTATTGGCCCAGCACCCACACATCGTCCAAATAAATGTCGTAGGTTTCGATGCCCGTCATGTCGTCGGAAATCTTGAAACGCAGCGATTTAAGTGTGCTCACGGCTTGCCCGTCCTTGAAGTTGGACGCTTTGACCGTGGGCGCAACCGAGTCGACCTTGATGGTGTACTCGCCCATGGTGAAGGTCTTGACCTCCAAGCAGCCGTTCTGCATCTTGCCGCCCAAGGATGTCACCTTGCCGTTTCTGTCAATGCTGGCAATATACAGCCTCGAATCTGAAGCCCATTCCTCGTTGGGACGGAGGCGCACCGTGAACTTCTTGAAGGTGGTCATGCCCTCGTCACCGAAACGGTAAATTCGTGAGCAGCAACCTTTTGCATCGCGCTGTCCGGTCTGTACCCATTCGTCGCGGAAGAAGGTGTTTTTCTCCATCGAAACGCTGAACGCCTCAATCGTGATGTCACTGTTCATGGAGCCGTCGGCTTTCACGAAATACTCACTGCGGCGATGCATGGGAGGCTCAACTTCGACCGGAGCCGTACCCACCAATTTGAAAGAAATCGAAGAGATATTACCCACATAATCAGATATTTTGAAACGAACATTCACCGTGTCGCCTTCCTCCACCCTGACCGTTCCGTTCTTCTTTTTGATCATGTGCAGCTTGTTGTTCGGGTCGGTTTCGGTGCGCACGTAACTCGTTTTTTTCTCTTTGTGGTGGCGGTAGTCGAGCAGGCTGTTGACATAACGTGTCTCGCTGTAGGAGAAGCTGTCGGCCTCCACCTGGAAGGCAAGTTCGTCGTCAAGGTAAAGCTCATAAAGATAAGGGCCGTTCTTGTTGGTCGAAGTGCCCACTTGATCGAAGGTTCGGATGCCAAAAGCAATGTCGCCATTGCCATGCACATATTCCCGTTCTTTCAGACTATAAACCCCATTTTTACCTTCATTCACAGAGAGATACATCGGTTCCTTGCCACCTTCCAAAGTCGATTCCTCGCCCAAAGGATAGAGTGAAACGCCTTGTATGAGCGGACGCGTGTTGTCCGTAATCTTGTAGCCGAAAAACATCGGGTTGACAGGTTTTTCGCTGGCCGTATGGCGAATCTCAAAATGCAAATGTGGTCCGCCCGAGCCGCCCGAATTGCCTGAATAGGCAATCACGTCGCCCTTTTTCACCGGAAACTTGTCCTTGTCGGGATAGATTTGCGAAGTGAATTTTTTGTGTTCGTATTGGTAATGTTTCACATATTTGGCCACTTCGCCCGAGAAGCGTTGCAGGTGGGCATATACCGTGGTAAATCCGTCATAATGCGTGATATACAGCACGTTACCATAACCGTATGGCGACACACCGATACGGCTGATATAGCCATCGGCAACGGCAAACACCTTCTTGCCCTCTACGCCCTGCGTCCTGATGTCGAGGCCGGCATGGAGATGGTTGGGACGAAGCTCACCAAAAGTGGCAGACAATTGAATCGGGATGTCAACCGGTTTGCCGTATTGGGGAAACGTTTGCGCGAGGGTCGCCAAAGGAAACGCCAAAACGAACAAAACCAACAGAGAACACATTTTTTTCATCATAGGAACCTTGTTGTTTGAATTTTGGCAAAGGTACAGCTTTTTTGTCTATTTTTGCAAGCCTATATGGACAAAATAATGCGCCGTAAGACTCAAAAAGAGAAATTCCAGGAATGGCTTTCTATGCCATACATGCTGCTGCTCTACAGGCTGCTCACCACCCTTATGGCCCTGAGCATCAGCCGATGGATGCTCTATATGTTCAACATTAATTTTTTCCACCAGTTGGAAATAGGACAGGCAACGGCGTTGTATTTCTATGGCATGAGATTCGACTTGCCCATTGTTTTCGGCATCAATATCCCCAGCCTCATTTTCTATTGTTTTCCCACGCGCGTCATTTACAACAAGAGGCTTCAAGGTGTCATCGACTTTCTGTATGTCATCGGCAATGCTTTCATCATCTTGTTGAATTTCATGGACATCGTCTGTTTCCATTTTTTCGGGAAACACCTCACCGTCGATTTCATCAAGCTCCTGAGCCATTCCGACGAGGTGTCGTTTGGCGTGGTGCGACAGGTCTTTTTCGACTATTGGTACTTGTTGGTCATATACATCCTTTTTGTGCTGATTATCATTGTGGTAGCGCAGCACACCAAAATCCGAAAGCCAGAAAAGGAAGAGAAACCCCATTGGCAACTGCGACAATCCATTAGTCTGGTGGTCATGCTTTTGCTTGCCATCCTTGCCAATCATGGCGGCATACAACCCCAACCCCTCTCGGTGGAAACGGCCATGCAATACACCAACCCGCAAAACGCCCCCATTCTGCTCAACACGCCGTTCTGCCTCATCACCACACACGAAACCGAGTTGAAAGCGCGCGAGGGGCAATACGACAGCGATTTCTCCCCCATCCATTACGACCTGACTGCCAACCGTTTCATCGAGGTCGACACGTTGGCCGTAGACAGTGTTCCCACGAATGTGGTCGTCATCATCATGAAAAACATGGGGCAGGAAATGATTGGCTACTACAGCCACGACCGTCGGTTTGAGCTTACGCCTTTCCTCGACTCCATTCTCGGCCAAAGCCTCACCTTCAACGGCATGTCGAACAGCCGAAGGAGTTTGGAGGTGCTGCCAGCCATCTTGGCCAGCATCCCTTCGATGATGGAGAACGACTTCGTGAGGTCGCCCTACGCCGACAATGACTTTGACGCCTACTGCCAGCACCTGCAAAAACGGGGATACAACACCATCTTCATGCACGGCGGCAAGAACGGCATTCAAGGCTTCGATGACTTCTCGCGTCGCGCCGGATTCAGCAAGTATTTCGGTCGCATCGAGTATGACGACGACAGCGATTTCGATGGGCAATGGGGCATTTATGACGGGCCTTTCCTGCAATATGGCGCCAAAACCTTGAACCGTGTCCACGAGCCTTTTGCCACGACGATTTACACCCTGTCGTCACGCTATCCCTATAAAGTCCCGAAGGATTTCGTGCTGCCCGAAGAGAGCTATTTCTGGACAGGTTTCGAGAAGACCGTCTACTACGTCGACTGCTCACTGAAGCGCTTTTTCGAGACCGCTTCGAAGATGCCTTGGTTTGACCATACCTTGTTTGTAATCACGGCAGATTATTCCAACAGCGAGCACTTCCAACCCGAATACAGCAATGTTTGGGGCATGTACTCCATCCCGATAGCATTCTATTATCCGAAAAAAATCAAGCCCTTGCAAAGCTCAGAGATAGCCCAACAGATTGACCTCGGTCCATCCATCCTGTCGGTGCTTGGGGTCAACGACACGCTGTTTTCGTTTGGCCGCAACCTGTTCGACTCCATCAGCGAACCATCGTTTTTCAGCTACTACAACCTCACCTACCAATATTGTGACGGCACTTATTTGGTGCAGTCAGACGGCGAACGACCCTTCGGCATCTTCAAGCCCATCAGCGACACGCTGTTGAACGACAACCTCATTGACCGACTGCAGTGTCCCGATGTGTTCGACAAGCTGTACAAAGTTGTCCAAGAATACAACAACGGCATGATAAACAACATGTTAAAAGTAAAAGAAGAAACAGTAATTGATTCAGACAGTATCCACGAAACGCCATGATACAAAAATATATTGAAATCCTGAAAAACCTCAATCTCAGGATGGGCCTTAGCCAAAGCCTTTCGACAAGCATTGCCGAAACGGTTGCCGCTTTGTCGGTGGTAATTGTAAGCATTATTATCTACTTCATAATCAAATTCATAATCAAGAAGACCGTCTACCGAATCATCCAACTTTCGACGAACAAATACGACGACCTTCTC
>CADCML010000007.1 GCA_902802535.1 uncultured Bacteroidia bacterium | reverse complement strand
ATAATTTTTGGTGATTTTATTCACCAAAATCAATGTTTTTTTATGGGTCTTTTTTCTGTCTGATACATTCTTTGAAGGCAAAAAAACAACATTGCCACTCTTCATGGCAATGTTTGTTTCGTGAAAAATATGCATCTTTACCTCAAAAAAGTGCCTAAAAACATGCATTATTTTTGCATATTTTTCATAACTTCAAGTAATTCAGTACGTTGTTTTCAATTCGCTTCAACAAGTCTTCCGACTCAGGAGCCTTCTCAAACTTGTGTCCCGTGACTTTCTCGTAAAGTTCGATGTAACGCTCTGAAACACTGTTCACGTATTCGGGGGTCATTTCGGGCACTTGTTGGCCTTCCTTGCCTTGGAAGCCGTTGGCCATCAGCCACTCGCGGACGAACTCCTTGGAGAGTTGCACCTGCGGCTCGCCCTTGGCGAAGCGTTCCTCGTATTGGTCGGCGATGAAGTAACGCGATGAGTCGGGGGTGTGGATTTCGTCCATCAGTACGATTTGGTCACCAATCTTACCGAACTCGTATTTCGTATCGACGAGAATCAAGCCCTGCTTGGCCGCGATTTCAGTGCCACGCTGGAAGAGTTTTCTTGTAATGTCCTCAATCTGAACATAATCCTTTTCGCTGATGAGGCCTTTTGCAATGATTTCCTCGCGGGAGATGTCCTCATCGTGGCCTTCCTCGGCTTTGGTGGTCGGGGTGATGATGGGTTCGGCGAAACGCTGGTGTTCCTTCATGCCGTCAGGAATCTGCACGCCGCAGATGGTGTGTTGCCCGCTCTTGTAGGTGCGCCAAGAGCTGCCAGTAAGGTAGCCGCGGATAATCATCTCAATCGGGAAAGGCTTGCAAAGTCGCCCCACAGTGACCATCGGGTCGGGGGTGGCGAGTTTCCAGTTGGGAACGATGTCTGCAGTGGCATCTAAGAACATGGCGGCTATCTGGTTGAGCACCTGTCCCTTATACGGGATGCCCTTGGGCAAAATGACGTCGAAAGCCGAGATGCGGTCGGTGGCGACCATCACCATGTATTCGTCGTTGATGAAATAGCAGTCACGGACCTTGCCGTGATAGACCTTGGTCTGGCCAGGGAAATTGTAATCTGTTCTGGTTAATGCGTTCATTGTATGTTTTCGTTTGATTGTTGTTCTGTTTCTTCTTCGCGGTGCCGTTTGTAGGCATTCACGATGTCCGTCACCAATTTGTGGCGCACCACATCCTTGTCATCCAAATAAATGAACTCAATGCCGCGCACGTCTTTCAAAACTTCCATAGCCTGTGGCAATCCTGAAGGAGTTTTGGGCGGCAGGTCGATTTGGGTAATGTCACCGGTAACGATAAACTTGGCCGAGCGTCCCATGCGGGTGAGGAACATCTTCAATTGGCTGCGCGTGGCGTTTTGGGCTTCATCCAAGATGACAAAAGCGTGGTCCAAGGTGCGCCCACGCATGAAGGCCAAAGGTGCGATTTCAATCGTATGGTCTTCGAGATAACCCTCTAATTTTGTGGAAGGTATCATATCGCGTAAGGCATCATAAAGCGGTTGCAGGTACGGGTCAAGTTTGTCCTTCAAGTCGCCAGGGAGGAAACCGAGGTGTTCGTCGGCTTCAACGGCAGGGCGGGTCAGAATGATTCTTCTTACTTGTCTGGCTTTCAATGCTCTGACAGCCAAAGCCACAGCTGTGTAGGTCTTTCCCGTTCCAGCAGGGCCGATGGCAAAGACCAAATCTTTCTGTTCCGAAGCACTGACCATGCGTTTTTGGTTGGCCGTAATCGCCTTGATGGGAACGCCGCTGCGTCCAAAAACGAGCACATCACTTTCCGACATCTTCTGTTGCAGTTCGGTGTCGGTGCTGGCCATCATCACGTCTTCCACAGTTTGGGCGGTCAGTTTCCCGAAACGCTCCAATTGTACCATCAGTGTCTCGTAGCGGCTGGCGAAATACTCAATCTCGTCGTCATCGCCCATCACCTTCACAAAGTCGCCGCGTGCAATGATTTTCAGCTTGGGGAACATGCTTTTCACCAACTCCAAATACTTATCGTTGGGACCGTGAAGTTCCTTAGGGTCAACGTTTTCGATTTGTAGAATCTGCTCTGCCATGGCTCAGTATTTGGTCGCAAAGATAGTCTATTTTTGGGTAGGTGGCCGCATTTGCCGAAGCAAAGAGAAAAATTCTGGAAAAAATGAAAATTCGTATGGCAAGTTTCACATAAATGCCCTACTTTTGCAAAATCCTTTTCATATTCACCATAGGCGATGGCAATTATCACATTAACAAGCGATTGGGGCAAAAAAGACTATTATGCAGCGGCGGTCAAAGGCACTATATTGTCCATGTTGCCGAGTGCGACCATTGTTGATGTGACCCATGAAATCGACCCTTTCAATGTTGCGCAGGCGGGTTTCACGCTGAAAAATTGCTATCAGTGCTTTCCTCAAGGGACGATTCACATCATTGCAGTCGATACGATTGAATCGACGGAATGTCCACATGTGGTGGTGAAGGCGGAAGGGCAGTATTTCATCTCGACGGACAATGGCATTTTCAGCCATATCCTCGATGGGAAATATGACGAAGCGTATTGCATTGATGTGATACAAGACTCTGATTTCTTTACTTTTGCCACGCGCGACCGTTTCGCGAAAGTGGCCGTAATGATTGCCAATGGCGAGCCATTGTCAAGCATTGGTGAGCCCCGATTGAAACTGAATCCAGGCGGTGCATTCTGTGCCGTGGCTCGCGACAATACCATTGAAGGCGTGGTGATGCACATCGATTCCTACGACAACTTGATTACCAACATTTCTCGCGAACTCTTTGAGCGTGAACGCCGTGGCCGCGAATTTACCATCATGGTGAAAGGCGACCTTTACACGGTGGATGAGATTTCAGACAGCTATCTCGATGTTGATGTGGTGGATTTGGTGGCCATTTTCGGCACGCATGGCTATCTCGAATTGGCTTTGAACAAGGCCAAATTGGCTTCACTCTGCGGTATCGAGCCCCAATCGACCATTAAAGTGGTGTTTTACGATGGTGACAATACATCCACGCCTGGCAAATTATTCTGATTTCCAGACTTTTTCACAATAACCAGTTGAAACACTTTCCAGAGAATCAGCCCAACGAGGATGCCCAAAATGGCTCCGCAAAGGATGTCGCCTGGGTAATGGTAACCCATGTAAATGCGGCTGTAACTCGAAATGAAGGCCCACAAATACAGCACAATACCAATCCAGCTTCTTCCTTTTCGCAAGGCGGGTGTCAGGAAGGCAGCAACAGCAAAAGTATTGGCAGCATGGGAGGAAACAAAGCCGTACTTTCCGCCTGCCAAACCTTTGGGCAAATAAATTAAATCCTGAAAATCAGCATTATAACATGGTCTCAATCTATGAAATAAAGGTTTGCAGACATGCGCCGAAAGTTGGTCGGAACAAAGCACCACGATGCCAACGGCCAGAAAAATCCACCAACAACGTTTGCCATACTGTTTCACAACCCAATATATTAATAATAGGTATAAGGGAATCCAAGCCCACATCAGCGTAATGGCAATCATCACGTTGTCAAGCCAATCGGAATGGAGGCCGTTGAGGAAGAGGAAAAGGTCAGAGTCGATTTGAGAAAGGGTTTCCATAAATCGTAGAGTTTACCAGTCTTCTCCTTCGTCGCCCTTGTTCAACATCATCCAAATCAAGTCCTTCAGTTCGTCGATGCCTTTGCCGATGACGGAGCTGATAAAGACATGCGGCACCTTCTTAGGCAGGTGCTTCTTGATTTCCTTGAGGGCATCGTCGTCCACAAGGTCACATTTCGTGATGGCCAAAATGCGGTCCTTGTCTATCAACTCGGGGTTGTATTTCTTCAATTCGTTGAGCAGGATGTCATATTCCTTTTTAACGTCTTCGGTGTTGGCGGGCACCATGAACAGCAAGGTCGAATTGCGTTCAATATGGCGCAAGAATCTAATTCCCAAACCTTTGCCTTCTGCCGCGCCTTCGATGATACCTGGAATGTCGGCCATGACGAAGCTGCGATGGTCGCGATAACTGACAATGCCAAGGTTGGGTACCAAGGTCGTGAAAGGATAGTCGGCAATCTCGGGCTTGGCCGCCGAAACGACAGACAATAAAGTAGACTTACCCGCATTGGGGAAACCGACTAAACCGACATCAGCTAACAACTTGAGTTCCAGTGTAATCCATTCTTCTTGACAAGGTTCTCCAGGCTGGGCAAACTTGGGTGCTTGGAGGGTGGCCGTCTTGAAAAAGGCGTTGCCCTTACCACCGCGACCGCCTTTGAGCAACACGATTTCCTGTTTGTCTTCAGTGATTTCGCCCAACATCGTGTTGTGGTCTTCGGCAAGATAGGCGACCGTGCCCAACGGCACATCGAGATAAACATCCTCGCCTGCTGCACCAGTAAGTTGGTTTTTGCCGCCTGGCACACCGTCGCCAGCAAAGATATGTTTGGTGTAGCGCAGGTGGAGCAAAGTCCAGAGTTGGGCGTTGCCGCGCAGGATGACATTGCCGCCGCGTCCACCGTCGCCACCGTCAGGGCCGCCTTTTGGAATGTATTTCTCATGGCGGAAATGCAGCGAACCCGCGCCGCCCTTGCCCGAACGGCAGAATATCTTGACGTAATCTACAAAGTTTGAAGTCATAACTATGTTTTTTGCATCGGCGTCTTCGACAGGCTCAGTTATTAATGCAGTTCCCTAAGCTTGTTGAAGGGCCGTCTTTTTATTTAAAACTCATCAATGGATTCTATGCTTTCCTCATCATCGTAGCGGTTGCAGTCGAAGTTGAGGTCGATGCCAGGAGCGTATGGTTTAGCGAAGTCACCCTTACTGATATTCAGGCTTTTGTCGGCATATACTTTTTTCATATACATGGCCCAAATGGGCAGTGCCGTATGCGAGCCTTGTCCGAGTTTGGTGGAGCGGAAATGTACGCTTCGGTCTTCGGCACCTACCCAAACGCCCGTGGTGAGGTCGGGGGTGATGCCCATGAAATAGCCGTCGCTGTTTTTCTGCGTGGTTCCCGTTTTGCCGGCGATGGGATTGGTGAAACCATACGTGGAACGCAAGCGGATACCTGTGCCGCTCTGCACCACGCCTTTCATCAGTTCCACCATCTTATAGGCCGTCACTTCACTCATGGCTTCCGATTCCTCGGAGCTGAAACGCTGGATGACATTGCCGTTCTTGTCTTCGATACGGGTGATGAACATCGGCTTGATGTAAACGCCTTGGTTGGCGAAGGTGCTCATAGCACCGACCATCTCGATGAGTTTCAAGTCGCAAACACCCAAGCAAATGGCAGGAACTGCATCGATAGGCGATTCCACACCCATTCTTCGGGCTTGGGCGATGACGGCATTGGGACCGAAACGGTTCATCAAATAGGCTGAAACCCAGTTGTTGGACTGTGCCAAAGCAAATTTCAACGTGATTTCCTCGCCAACATGGCCTCCAGCATTGCCTGGCGACCAGAACTTGCCGTCCTCAAGCTGAATGTTGTAGGGAATGTTGGGTATTCTGGTGCAAGGCGTGAACTCGCCTTCTTGCATGGCCAAGGAATAGAGGAAAGGTTTGAAGGTAGAGCCCACTTGTCGGCGCGCCTGCGTGACATGGTCGTATTTGAAGAAACGGTAATCCAAACCACCCACGTAAGCTTTCACATGACCCGTGTGCGACTCGATGGAGATGAGGCTGGCTTGCAGGAACCATTTGTAATAACGGATGGAATCCATTGGGGTCATCACCGTGTCGATGGGGCCTTTCCATGAGAAAACGGTCATCGGCACAGGACGTTTGAACTCAGCTTTGATGGAATCGATGGGCACGCCTTCGTTTTTAAGGTTGCGGTAGCGGTCGGTGCGCTTCATTGCGGTTTCAAGGATATGGTCGATTTCGTCGGCGGTCAAGTTGGAGAAAGGCGCGTTGCGATAGCCTTTCCAATGGCTGTAGAACATCGGTTGCAGCTCCTTGCCCATGAACTCCTTGACGGCATCCTCGGCATATTTCTGCATCCGCGAGTCGATGGTGGTATAGATGCGTAGGCCGTCGCGGTAAATGTTGTAAGGTGTGCCGTCGGCTCGGGTGGTGTTTTTGGCCCATTCGTTCAGCTCGCCACGAAGGAACTCACGGAAATAGGTGGCCTGACCGCTGTTGTGGTCTTTGATGCTGAAATGCGACATGTCCAACGGAATCTGCGAAATGGAGTCACATTCGGCTTGGGTGATGAATCCGTTTTCGGCCATCTTTCTTAAGACCAAATTGCGCCTACCCTTGGAGCTTTCTGGGTTTCGAACCGGACTGTATCGTGTGGGTGCATTCACCACCCCGGCCATCAAGGCACATTCTTCGATGTTCATTTCAATGGGTTTCTTGTCGAAGAAAGTGCTGGCTGCCGCGCGGATGCCGTATGCATTGTGGCCAAATGCGACAGTGTTCAAGTACATGGCGATGATTTCTTCCTTCGAATAGTTGTGCTCCAATTTGGTGGCCGTAATCCATTCTTGGAACTTGCGCAAAACGAGTTTGGGTTTGCTGAGGTTTTCGCCACGGGGGAAAAGGTTTTTGGCCAACTGTTGCGTGATGGTGCTGCCGCCACCTTTCTTGTTGCCCGTAAGCACGCCGAAAGCCACGCGGAACAAGGCTTTTTCGTCGATGCCGGAGTGCTCGGTGAAGCGTTCGTCCTCAATGCTGATGAGGGCTTCGGGCATGTAGGGTGAGAGCTCGGAATAACGCACATTGCTGCGGTTTTCCACATAATAGGTACCCAAAATCTTGCCGTCGGCTGAAATGATTTCAGTGGCCAAGTTGGTACGCGGGTTTTCCAGTTCCTCGAAACTGGGCATCGTGCCAAAGACACCTTTGGCGACACAGAAGAAAAACAGTATAAGGAGCAACAGCATCGACCCGAAGATAATCCACAGGTTTCTGATGGCGTTTGATTTGATTGGTTTGGTTTTCTTCTTATAGTTCATGGTATTATTGTTTGTCGATGTAAAGTCCGATGTCGGAAATGCCTTTCAAGACGGGCTCGCGCATGGCTTGCTCGATTTCGAAATGGTAGGTTCCTGAAAGAGGGAAGAGCAGGTTCTCGTTGAGCGGAACAATCAGGTCGCGCATACTACCGCTACTCTTGCCAATCCATTTGCCTTCGGCTGTGGCGAGGGTACATTCGATGGTGTCGTGGGTGAGGTTGCCGTTAGGCATTCGGGTATGGAGGAAGACAAAGAGGTTGCTGTAACGGTAGTTCTCAAGATGCCGCAACCCGATGCCGAACGAGTAAGGACTAATGGTGTCGTTGATGTCGACATCGAAGGCCACACGGTCTTCCTGCCGCCACTCGGCTTCAGGGATGACGGTGCGCTTGTCGAACGAGTCGTTGTCGCACGAAGCCAATACCAATGCCAAGCAAACGGCTAATGTCCAATGGATTATTCTCTTCATATCAGTCGCTCATTTTCTTCAAATCCGCCTCGCCGTAACCTTCGTTGGTGTTGGTGTGGGCTTCTTGGGTGATGGCAAAGTCTTCCAGTTTCTTGGGTTTCTGTCCTTTTTTGTTCATGGCGATGATGTCTTTCACCTTGCCGACGGGAATGGCCATGATGTTGCTCTTGTCGTTGGTATAGGAATACCACATGATGCCTTTGAAGACGTCGTTTTTCTGATGCACGGCATCGCCGCTTTCGAAATGCAGCACGATATTGGGGTCAGAAAATTCTTTTAACGCCTCCACGTATGCTTCATACTCGAAGTTGAGGCAGCATTTCAGCTTGCCGCATTGTCCGGCCAATTTCTGCGGATTAGGCGAGAGTTGCTGCACGCGGGCAACGCCAGTCATCACCGATTGGAAGTCGCACATCCATGAGGCACAGCACAATTCGCGTCCGCACGAACCGATGCCGCCCAGTTTGGCCGACTCTTGGCGTACGCCAATCTGCCGCATCTCAATCCTGATGTGGAATTCCTCGGCCAATTTCTTGATGAGTTCGCGGAAATCGACGCGACCGTCGGCGGTGTAATAAAAGATGGCTTTGGTCTTGTCGCCTTGGTATTCCACGTCGTTCAACTTCATCTCCAAACCGAGGTTTTCGGCAATGGTGCGTGTGCGTGCCAAGGTGCTGTCTTCCAGCTTAATGGCGGCGAGCCATTTTTCCACGTCGTTGGGTCGTGCCCGACGGTAGATTTTCTTCATTTCATTGAGCGGCGTGCGGTATTTCTTGCGCTTCAACTGGTGTTTCACAATCTCGCCCAAAAGGGTGACGATGCCGATGTCGTGTCCGATGGCAGCTTCAACGGCTACCAACTCGCCCACTTCCAAATCCAAGTCCTCGGCATAGGTGAAATAGTCCTTCCGATCGTTTTTGAAACGTACTTCCGCCAAGCAAACATTTCCAGTAATCTCTTGGTTTTCATAGTCTTTCAACCAATCGAATTGGCTCAGTTTGCAACGACCGCATGCCAGCACATGCTGACCGGTGGTAAAGGGTTCGTCCAGCTGACAACCACGATTAATCAATTGTTTTTCGATGGTGTCGTTGGTGTTTTTATATTGATTATCAATCATTTGACAAAATAGGTTTGGTAAGTATGTGAAAATTGCAAAAGTACGAAAAAAATGTTTACCTTTGCACTCAGTTTAAACATCGCTAAGTATTGTAATATTGTATCATTAAAATCACATTGTTATGAAAAAAGGAATTATTGTCATTATTGCCCTGTTGGCAATGCTTGCCATTTGGGGTGTAAGTGTCTACAACGGGTTGGTTTCCAAGCAAGAAACAGTTGAAAAGGCTGTAGGTAACGTGCAAACGGCTTACCAAAAGCGCGCCGACCTTATTCCGAATCTTGTTGCCACGGTGAAAAACTACGCCGAATATGAAGCTGGCACGTTGGAAGCCGTCGTTGAAGCCCGCGCCAAGGCCACATCGGTCACCCTTGATGCCAACAACCTGACCGAGGAAAACATGAAGGCTTTCCAAGCGGCCCAAGACCAGATGTCGAGTGCATTGTCGCGCCTTTTGGTTACAGTTGAGCAGTATCCCGATTTGAAGGCCAACCAGAACTATCTTGACCTGCAGTCGCAGTTGGAAGGTTGCGAAAACGCCATCGCCAATGCCCGTCGTGAGTTCAACGAGACGGCCAGAGCCTATAACACTGCGGTTCGTCGCTTCCCGGCCAACATCATCGCGGGCATGTTCGGCTTCGACAAGAAACCTTATTTCGAGGCTTCGGAAGGTGCCGACAAGGCTCCCAATGTGAAGGATTTGTTCAATTAATTCAAAAAATTCTTGCATCGTTTTTTCCAAACACATATTTTTGCGCCTTTTAAATCAACGCAACTATGTGTGGAATTGTAGCTTATGTAGGCCGTCAAGAGGCCTATCCTATCCTCATTGAGGGCTTGAAGCGCCTCGAATATCGTGGTTACGACAGCGCCGGTGTGGCACTGCTCAATGAGTCCAACCAACTCAACGTATACAAAACTAAAGGCAAGGTCTCCGATTTGGTGGCCTTTGCTGCTCCTAAGGATGTCAGTGGACATATCGGAATAGCGCATACGCGCTGGGCCACCCATGGCGAGCCCAATGAAGTGAACGCTCACCCACATTGTTCACAATCGGGCAACATTGCCTTGATTCACAATGGCATCATCGAGAATTATTTGAGTCTGCGCAAGGAATTGGAAAAGCGCGGCTTTAGGTTCAAGTCGTCGACCGACACGGAAGTGCTGACCAACCTCATCGAAGACGTGCAACAAAGTGAGCATGTCGACCTCTTTGAAGCTGTTCGCATCGCCTTGAACCACGTGGTGGGTGCCTACGCCATCGTTATCGTGGAAAAAGGCCATCCCGACCAATTGATTGCCGCCCGAAAGGGCAGTCCCATGGTGATTGGCATTGGCGAAGGCGAGTATTTCATTGCTTCTGACGCCACGCCTATCGTGGGTCGCACACAAAAAGTGGTTTATCTTGAAGATGAGCAAGTTGCGAGAATCAAGTTGGGCGAAGAATTGCACATCAAGACGATACAGGATGTGGAAGCTGCTCCTTATGTCCAAGAGCTGAAGATGAATCTTGACAGCATCGAGAAGGCCGGTTTCGACCATTTCATGATGAAGGAAATCTATGAGCAGCCGACCATTGTGCGCGACACCATGCGTGGCCGTTTGCATCCTGAGAGCAACACCGTGTGTTTGGGCGGCATCCGGCAGTATGAAAAGCAGTTGCTTTATGCCGACAATATTGTTTTCGTGGCTTGCGGCACTTCATGGCATGCCAGCCTTGTAGGCAGTTATATGATTGAGAACTTGGCCAAGATTCCCGTCAAGGTGGAATACGCCTCCGAGTTCCGTTACCGCAATCCGGTCATCACGCCCCACGATGTAGTGATTGCCGTCTCTCAGTCGGGTGAAACCGCCGATACCTTGGCCGCCATCCAGTTGGCGAAAGAAAAGGGCGCGGTCGTTTTGGGCATCTGCAACGTCATTGGGTCGTCCATTTCAAGAGCCACTGACGCAGGCATTTACACCCATGCCGGTCCGGAAATCGGTGTGGCCTCCACCAAGGCTTTCACCTCGCAAGTGACAGTGATGGCCATGTTGGCCTTGCGTTTGGCCGAACTGAAAGGTTCGATGAAAGACGAGGAGCGCCTCGAATTCATTCAGGAACTCGACCGCATCCCCGAAAAAATCCAGTGGACTCTCGACCACAGCGGCCATGTGAAAGAAATTGCAGAGAAATACAAGGATGTGCGCAACATGCTGTATCTCGGTCGTTTGCAGAATTACCCCGTGGCTCTCGAAGGTGCCTTGAAGTTGAAGGAAATCTCTTACATTCACGCTGAGGGTTATCCCGCAGCCGAAATGAAGCATGGTCCCATCGCCTTGATTGACAAGGATATGCCTGTTGTCTTTATCGCCACCAACCACAGCACTTATGAAAAGGTGCTCAGTAATATACAAGAGGTGAAGGCGCGTGACGGCAAAATCATCGCTGTCATCAGCGAGAAGGACGTTTTGGCGCGCAAAATGGCCGACTATGTCATCGAGATTCCCGAAACAGAATGTCTCTATTCGCCTTTGTTGGCGACGGTGCCGCTGCAAATCTTAGCCTACCACATCGCCGTGATGCGAGGCTGCAACGTCGACCAGCCGCGCAATTTGGCCAAGTCTGTCACGGTGGAGTAAATCAAGAAAACCAAAAGAAAAACAGCCTCGAAACTCGGGGCTGTTTTTCGTTGTACCGAAGGCCAAGACAAAACCGTGAAAAAATAAGAAACCAAAGGAACAGAAAAGCATTGATTTTGAGTGCTTTTCTTTTTTGTTGTTTTCCCTTGTTTTCAAAAAAGTGTACTTTTTTTTGAAAATTAGTACACCTTTTAGTACACCTTATGAAAAAAAAGTGTACTTTTGTGACACCAAAAGAAAGAAAATTAGTTGTATCATGGCAAAAGTTGAAAACAAAACCAAAGACAACCCGCGTTTGGAGCAGCGGGAGTTGGCAGATGGCAGAATTAGCCTTTATTTGGAGTACTATTTAGGCAGACAAAGCGAGCCTGTTTTGGATGAGATGGGCGAGCCTGTTTTGTATCAAAGCGGAAAGATGGCGGGAACGCCCAAATACAGGGTAAAGCATATTAGAAGCAAAGAAAGCCTGAACCTGTTTTTGATTTCCAACCCAAAGACCCCCTTTGACAGAAACCAAAACAAAGAAACCTTGCAATTGGCAAAGAAAATACGCTTTGAGAAAGAGCAGGAATTGTTGGAAAAGAAAGAGGGTTTCAGGTTGAAGAAAGACCGCCAAATTGACTTTTTGCAATTCTTTCAGTCCTACATTGACACCTACACAAAGAAAGATGTTAGAATGCTGCAAATGGCTTTCAGGCGTTTCAATGACTTTCTGAAAGACACACCCGAATACACCCGTTTTGCAAAAGGCATTAAGCCTGAACAGATGGACAAAGATATGATGATTGCCTTTACAGAATACTTGCAAAGTAGAAGCAGGGGCGAGGGTGCAAAGGGCGTTTTCCAACGCTTCAAGAAAGTTGTAAAGTATGCAATAGACCATGACTATATGACAAAAAACCCTTGCAACGGGGTTTCTATCAAAACAGACGACCAAATTTTGAGAAAAGATGTGCTTTCACTTGATGAGGAAAAGGCTTTGATAGGCACACACTACACGGGGGAAAACCCCAATATTAGGCGGGCTTTCATTTTGAGCCTTTATTGTGGGTTGAGGTTTTGCGATGTTAAGGACTTGACCTTTGCCAATGTGGACTATTCAAACCGCCTTTTGAAGTTTGAGCAGAATAAGACAAAGGGACATTCAGCCAATAGCGGGGTTGTTATCCCGCTCAACGATGGATTGTTGAGGCTGATTGGAGAGCCAACCGATGAGCAGGGCAAAGACAGCCTTATATTTCAATTGCCGAGTTATGAAATGTGTAGTAAAGCCGTGAAAAGATGGGTAAAACGGGCGGGAATTGAAAAGCATATTACATGGCATTGTGCAAGGCATTCTTTTGCCGTGAATATCCTGAATAATGGAGCAAACATTAAGACGGTTGCAAGCCTGTTGGGACATTCAGGATTGAAGCACACAGAGAAATACACCCGCGCTGTTGATGAGTTGAAGCAGAAAGCTATCAACAGTTTGCCGACTTTGGAAATTGCAGAATTTTGATTGTTTGAAGTATGAAAACACACGATGAGCCGAGAAAATGTATTGATGAGCAAACCAAAATAAGCAGCTTATCAATAGAATTGTGTTGCAAGAAAATGGCGGCAAACTATAAAAAGACAGAGGAACAATTAAATGTTTTACTGAAAGACAGCAAAGCAAAGGTTTTTCCCACATTGGGGGGTGTTATCCTGATAAATACAACCAATGAAAAGCAGCTTGCCAAAGTTATTGTTGAAGAAATAAAACATTATTTTGGAGAGCCAAAAAACAAGCCAAAAAACACCGCTGATGAAGCGTTGATAATATCCCGCTCCAATGATTGGTTACAAGGCATAAACAGCGACACACGCCAAACACGGGGGCAATATGCAGATTTTGTCGTTGAGAGAACAAGGCATGACTATTCAACAGGAACACATTTTGAAAAAACATCATCATTTGAGGAAATAATCAAAGCAGTAGAGGCATGGGCTGACAAGAAACGGGAGCAGCCCGCCCCCGCTCAACCGCTCATTGATGAGCAGAGCCGCCCCGCTCAACCCGATATAATGACAGACGGGGCAAAGAAATACTTTGCAAAGGCTATACAGGCGGGATTTATGGAACAGACGGGGAACGGCTACAAATGGACTTTTGGAGGGAGAAAAGGGGCAAAGGCGGCTTTGTGTTATTTCATAATGAAAGTATATAGCCCCGATGTTAGAGACTCAAAAATGATACATTACAAGGCTTTGGAAAAACTGTTTGATGAAA
Source organism: uncultured Bacteroidia bacterium (assembly GCA_902802535.1). GTDB lineage: Bacteria > Bacteroidota > Bacteroidia > Bacteroidales > F082 > Limimorpha. The sequence continues at coordinate 80,740 of CADCML010000007.1, read as the reverse complement.
AGCGGCTTGATAGTGCATATACAGCAACATTCAATGTGAAAAAGCCCCAACAATGGCGGGGAGAAATTGACAGCCTTTTCAATGACTGAATGAAAGCACCTTACAAGGGTGCTTTTTTTATGTGTGTTGTGTGGCACACAATTCATACACAATTCACACACAATTCTTATTTTCCAATAGTAGGGATTTTTGCACCGTGAAACAGTGGGCAAGGCACGGGAAACGCCTTGACCGCTCAACACACGGGCAAAGATGGGGGCGGCTGTTTCCCCCGACCCCTTGACAGCCCCAACCCGCAAACAACAAAACGATGAGCGAGGAATTAAGACAGGTTGCCGACCTGATAACGGCAAACATTATCAATTGCACAAAAGAGGTGCTTACAAGCGATGAGGCGGCAAGGTATTTGGGCGTTTCAAAGTCCTACCTTTACAAACTGACAATGCAGCAGAAAATCCCCCATTACAAGCCTATGGGGAAAATGTGCTATTTCAACCGTGTGGAATTGGAACAATGGCTGCAAAGCAACAGAGTTTCAACAGAGGCTGAAATTAGCCAAAAGGCTCAACAGTATTGCTTGAAGAAAGGGGGGCAACATGGAAACTAACATTTTCAGTGCCTACCTCAAATTAGAGCAGTTGCCCGATGAGGTAAAGAGTAGAAACAAAATCAAATTGGGTGCAAAAGTCCCGCGCTTTGACCTTACACGATGGGCGGGATATTACAAGCCTTTGGAGAGCCTGAAAAACAAAAAGGGGCAAATCATTCTTTATCTGAATGAAACGAGGGGGATAATAGACAGCCCCGACCAAAGGCGGGCTGACAGGTTTTTGATGGGCAAAGACAGCCTGAATTTCAGTAGTGTTTATTTGCTCGATGGCTCGATCCAAAGCGATGGAAGCGGATTTGTGGGATATGGCAACCCCAACAGGGCAAAGACTTACAGCAAAGACAAAAAGCCCAACCCGTTTTTAGAGGTCAAAAACGATGGCTTTCTTTTCCTGATTGCCCCCGATTGGCAGGCTGTTGAGGTGCTTATTATTCCCGATGGCTACAATACCATTTTGGGCAACGCCAAAGCACTTGCAGACGGGGTTTATAATGAGGGGTTGGAAACGATGAGGGCAACGGCAAAGACATTCTTTCAGTATTGACCCCAAAAATTGAAAAGTCCTTATAATAAGTGGAATGTTTTACCAAATTTTGGTAAATAGAGAAACCCCAAAGGCTATGTTTGACACCGTGAATTTTTGGATTGACAGAGGCGACACAGTAGAGGGAAACCCCTTTGCCGTGTTGCCCTATCTTTGTGAGGTAGTGGAGCAGCAGAGCGACAAAAGGGGGTACAGTTGCAGCGGCAAATTGGGGGATTACAGCGTTTGTTGTTTCCAAACAGGCATTTCCCTCAAAGGCAGTTTGGCAAAGTATTATTTGCCCTCAAATGTTTACACCCTGACACGGCAAACAGCAAAAGAGGCTTTGGAGAGGATGAGCGATGAAACCCGCCTGAATATGGCAACGGCAAAAGTTACCCGCCTTGATGTTTCAACGGTTATCCCGACCAAGCGACCGCCAACAGACTATTACAGCGGATTGGGCAACAAGCCCCATTTCAAGCGGCTGCAAGCACACCCCGACACACTATATTACAGCCAATATTTCAGGCAACTGATATTCTATGACAAAACCAAAGAAGCGAGCGCAAAGGGGGCAATTATCCCGCCCACGCTCAACGGTTGCAATCTGATGAGGTATGAAATGAGGCTTGCAAAGAATGTGCAGCGGCTGTTGAAGTCCCCCGACCCGATAACAGGGGCGACCTTGACAGATAGCGGCTTTTACTACTCCATTATTCAGCAATGGAAAAGCGAGTTTGACACCATTAAGAAAATCAACACTATAAGCACAATGACAGACAATATTAAGACCCCAAAAGAGGCACAAACCGCCCTTTTTGCAATTCTTTTGCAGCGGGGCGGGCAAAGTTGTATTGATGAGTTTTTGGCAGACCTGAAAGCAAAGGACACCTTTTCAGACCCCAAATATTACAGCCGCCTGAAATCTGAACTTTACAGGATCATGCAAGCCCCCAACGAGGCAAAAAACGACATGATTTTGGAACTTGAAAAGGCAATATCTGATGTTGCCCAATATGCACGATGAACGAGGGCTGAAAATTGAAAAGTCCTTATAATAAGTGGAATGTTTTACCAAACTTTGGTAAATTGACCCTTTGAAAACAACAGAGAAAAACAGAGAATTTCACACTATGGAAAAAGGCAAAACAAACAACCCCAACGGGCGACCAAAGGGAACGCCCAACAGAGTGACGACCACAATAAGGAATTGGCTTGTTGAACTGATAAACGGCAACAGGGAGCAGATAGAAAAGGACTTGAAGCGATTAGAGCCAAAAGACAGGTTGGCTTTCATTGAAAAACTGTTGCCCTATCTGTTGCCAAAGGTTGAGCGAGCCGATGAGGTAGAGGGGGCGGCATATTCCAAAGCCGATATTGTGACAAAGACCCTTTTCACAGATTGGCAGGACACAATGGAAACAAAGGCAGTGCAAAGATGGATTGACAAAGACGACTGATGAGCAGGGCGGGGGCCGGCAGACAGCGTTTGCCAAAACTCTACAACATTCCACACCCTCAAAGGCGGGCTGTTGGAGTTTTTGGACTTTTCAGACCCCCGACAAAAGCAACCTTGACCGCTCAACGATGAGCAGCCCCAATCCCGCCATTTGCTCAACGGTTGGGAAATTTCCCTATCTTTGCAGCGGTTGTTTTCAACAGCAACTAATTTTCTTTTGGTACGGTGTGGGGCGTTATCCTACACCGTTTTTTATGGGCAAAACACCCCCTGAAAGTACCAAAATATTCAATTAGTACACTTTTAGTACACCTTGCAAAAATAAAAACCCCTCATAATCAAACAATTATAAGGGGTTTGGAGTACCGAAGGCCGGGATCGAACCGGCACGAGTGTAACCTCATCGGTTTTTGAGACCGACGCGTCTACCGATTCCGCCACTTCGGCATGGGGCTATCGCGTCAAACGCGGCTGCAAAAATACGGATTTTTTCATTCACAGCAAGCATGTTTTGAAAAAAATGTGTTTTTAATAGGTTCGCTTCGAGAAAATCTCTAATTTTGCAGCCCGAAAAAGTCAAACATTATATACAATGTCAGGAAAATTTGTTTCCATTTTTGCCGGAAGAGCCACCTCGGAATTGGGTGCGAAAATCGCTGAAGCCTATGGTATTCCGTTGGGGAAGTCGTCGGTTTCTGTTTTCTCCGATGGCGAGTTTCAACCTTCCTATGAGGAAAGCATCCGTGGTCATCACGTGTTTATCGTGCAGTCCACCATGCCCTCCACAGATAACTTAATGGAGTTGTTGCTGATGATTGATGCAGCCAAGCGTGCCTCGGCACATAAAATCATCGCCGTGATTCCTTATTTCGGTTGGGCACGCCAAGACCGCAAGGACCAGCCCCGCGTGAGCATCGGTTCGAAGTTGGTGGCCAACTTGCTTACTGCTGCCGGCGTCAACCGTATCGTTACCCTTGACCTTCATGCCGACCAAATCCAAGGTTTCTTCGACATTCCCGTGGATGCCCTTTATGCTTCTACGCTCTTCATCGACCATATCAAGACGATGGAAATCGAAGACTTGTTGATTGCTGCACCCGATTTGGGCGCTTCGAAACGTGCTTCGGCATACGCCAAACGCTTGGGATGCGACCTTGCCATCTGCCACAAACATCGTCCGCGTGCCAATGTGGTCGACAGCATGACCCTCATCGGCGACGTGAAGGACAAAAACGTCATCATCGTTGACGACATCATCGATACGGCCGGCACCATCGTCAAGGCGGGACAACTGTTGATGGACAACGGGGCCAAAAGCGTACGGGCCTTCGCCACCCATGCTGTGTGCAGTGGTCCTGCGATGGAACGTCTGGACAATTCGGTGTTTAGCGAGGTGGTGGTCACCGATTCCATTCCGCTTCGTGACAACGCTTCCAAGAAAATCAAGGTGGTTAGCACGGCATCTCTGTTTGCCGATGTCATCCGCCGCGTGGAATCATACGAGAGCATTAGCTCACTATTCAAATAATCAATGAAAACTGTATCATTGAGCGGTTCTCTTCGCGAGAACGTAGGGAAAAAGGATACTAAGGCTTTGCGTCAAGCCGAGATGGTTCCTTGTGTCATGTATGGTGCTGGTGAAGAGCAGATTCACTTCGCCACAGCCGAGAAGAATTTCAGCAAGATTCTCTTCACGCCTGAAACCTACATCATTGACTTTGAAGTCAATGGCAAGACTTACAAGACCATCCTCCAGGATATCCAGTATCACCCTGTGACCGACAAGGTTTTGCATGCCGACTTCCTCATCGTGAAGGAAGACAAGCCCATCACCGTTACGTTGCCTATCACTCTCGAAGGCTCAGCTGCCGGTGTCATGCGTGGTGGCAAACCCAAGAAGGGTATCAAGAAAATAAAGGTTTGCGGTCTGATTAAGGACCTGCCGGACTATGTGAAAGTCAACATCAGCGGTGTCAACATCAACGAATCCATCAAGGTGAAGGATTTGAACATTGAGAACGTGACCCCCATCACTCCTGGTTACACCGTCATCTTTGCCGTCAACACGGCTCGTGGCGTTGTTGCAACCGAGGAAACAGAAGAATAAATCCTTGTTTTTCAACGATAAATGGCCGTCTTCGGGCGGCCTTTTTTAATTTGTTGTTGGGTCTGACCCATGTGTCGGCCCGATATTCAATCGAAATTCACCATGTCATTAATTAATAGTATCTTTGCGCGTCTTTTCCACAGAGGAAAACAAGATCAACCTGACGAAATGAAATACCTGATAGCCTGTTTGGGAAACATCGGTGCCGAGTACGACAACACGCGCCACAACATCGGCTTCAAGATTGCCGACCGTCTGGCGAAGGACTTGGAAGGCTCCTTCACTACGAGCCGTTTGGCGCAGATTTCAGAAATGAAATACAAGGGGAAAACGCTTGTGGTTATCAAGCCGACAACCTACATGAACCTCAGTGGCAAGGCGGTGAAGTATTGGCTTGGTTATGAGAAGATACCGATAGAGAATCTTTTGGTTGTCAACGATGACATTGCTTTGCCATTGGGCACGTTGCGCCTCCGCAAACAAGGGGCTGACGGTGGCCACAATGGCCTGACCGATATCATCGAAAAACTGGGCACCAACGTGTTCTGCCGCCTGCGTTTTGGCTTGGGCGATGACTTCCCACGCGGTCGTCAGATTGATTTCGTGTTAGGGCAATGGAAACCCTCAGAAGAACCCATCGTTGACCAAAAATGTGACGAGGCTGTCGAAATCATTAAGAGTTTCGTCACGCAGGGACCGGATAGGACGATGAATTTGTTTAATAAGAAGTGAAATCTGTACAGATTTTGCTTGTTTGTAATCCGCGCAAACGACAAAAAAACTCGACTTTACGCAGATTATAACTTTATTCTTGATGGATATCTTCCGCTTCCCGAGCCTTTTTATCCTTCAAAGACCCTTCAAAAATGTCGAACCTGACGAAACGACATTCCAAAGGCCCATTCCAAATCGGAATCTTGGCGGTAGGTTTCAGCCCAACATGGCGCAAGGCCACAGCATCATCGGTGATGAGCCAGCATTGGAAGCCTTGGAAGTTGTGCTTTAGTGTGCGGCCGATTTCCTCGTAGAGCGTGTCGATGTCGTCTTCCTCCAAGCGGTCGCCGTAGGGTGGGTTGATGATGAGGATGCCGCCACCTTCGGGTGGGGTAAGGTCGTGCATGTCCTTCTTCATCAGGTGGATATCATGCTGCAAGTGGGCGTAGTTGATGTTGCCCTCGGCGATGGCGATGGCCTTCGGTGAACGGTCGGAAGCCCAAATCTCGTAGTCGAAGTCACAAATCTTGGCATCAGCTTCAGTGCGGATGCGTTGCCAAAGCTCGGCATCGTAGTCGTCCCATTTCATGAAACCCCACTGCTTGCGATAGTAGCCTGGCGGAATTTTCATTGCGTACATCGCTGCCTCGATGGGTAATGTGCCCGAACCGCACATGCAATCCAAAAAATTGCAGTTGGCCTTCCAGCTTGTGAGTTGGATGAGTCCTGCGGCCAGTACCTCGTTCATCGGGGCCTTGTCAACTTGTTTGCGATAACCACGGTGATGTAACGATTCTCCCGAACTGTCGAAGAGAATGGTCACCTTGTCCTCGCGGATGTGCAAGTTGATGCGCAAGTCGGGATTCAAAGTGTTGATATTCGGGCGGATGCCATAAACATCGCGGAATTGGTCGACGATGGCATCTTTCATGGTCAGGCCGGCATATTGCGAATGGGTGAAGAACCGCCCGCTCGTTACGGCATCGACGCAGAAAGTCTGGTCGGTACGGAGCAGCTCGCACCAATTGATTTCCTTCACCTTATTATATAAGTCGTCAGGATTCTTGGCGAAAAAGTTCTTGAAGGGCTTCAGCACCTTGAGGGCCGTGCGCACCTCGTAATTGATACGGTACATCAGCTCCTTGTTGCCTTCGCAAATGACGGCACGGTGCATGGGGCGCACATTCTTGGCCCCCAAAGCCTTGATTTCGCGAGCCAGCACCTCTTCAAGTCCGGCGGCGGTCTTTGTGATGAGTTGGTAGTTGTCTTCCACTGTTGTAAATTTTTCGGCAAAGATATTGTTTTTGTCGGTTTCATGCAAATTTACTACTTTTGCGGCCGCAATTAGCAACCATCATGAAAGAAGTCAGAGTAAGATTTGCCCCCAGCCCAACGGGTCCCTTGCACATCGGGGGTGTGCGCACAGCTTTATATAACTATCTGTTTGCCAAGAAGAACGGTGGCAAAATGATTCTCCGTATTGAGGACACCGACCAGACGCGTTTCGTGCCAGGAGCCGAACAATATATTGTTGAATCGCTCGATTGGTGCGGCATCAAGTTCGACGAAAGCGACTACGTGGGCGGCGATTTCGGCCCTTACAAGCAGAGCAACCGCAAACACCTTTATAAACAATACAGCGACGAGTTGTTGTCTAAAGGCTGCGCTTACATCGCCTTCGACACGGCCGAGGAGCTCGACCATTACCGCAAGGAAGCCGAAGCCAACAAGCAGACCTTCATTTACAACTGCCAAAGCCGTAAGCATCTGCGCAACAGCTTGACAATGAGCAAAGAAGAGGTCGATAAACTGATGGCCGATGGCACACCTTACACGGTGCGTTTCATGATTCCTGAGAATCGCGAAATCGTCATGCACGACCTGATTCGTGGCGAGGTGAAGGTGCAGACCAACACATTGGACGACAAGGTTTTGTTCAAGAGTGACGGTATGCCGACCTACCACTTGGCCAACATCGTCGACGACCATCTGATGCAAATTAGTCACGTCATCCGTGGCGAGGAATGGTTGCCTTCGATGCCGCTGCATGTCATGCTTTACGAGGCTTTCGGTTGGGAGGCACCTCAGTTTGCCCATCTGCCCTTGTTGCTCAAACCCGACGGCAACGGCAAACTCAGCAAGCGCGACGGCGACCGCCTCGGTTTTCCCGTTTTCCCGTTGTATTGGGTCGACCCGAAGACTGGCGAAACGGCCATGGGCTATAAGCAGTCGGGCTATTATCCTGAAGCCTTCATCAACATGTTGGCGTTGCTGGGTTGGAACCCTGGCACCGAGCAGGAAATCTTCACGATGGACGAACTCATTCAGGCCTTCTCGCTTGAGCGTTGCAGCAAGAGCGGTGCAAAGTTCAACGTGGAGAAAACGAAATGGTTCAACCACGAATGGCTGATGCGCAAGTCGAATGAGGAAGTCGGCAAGGACTATCAGGCTTGGCTGAAAGACGAAAAAGGCATTGAAACTTCACTTGATTTCGCTGTGAAAGTGGCTGGTTTGGTGAAGGATAGGGTCAATTTTGTGAAGGAAATCTGGGACCAAAGTTTCTTTTTCTTCGAGGCTCCGACGGAATACGACCCCGTGACTGTCAAGAAACGCTGGAAAGAAAACTCCGCTGAAACCATGCTCAAAGTAAAAGAGGTCATCAATGGCATTGAGCCTTTCACTTTGGCCAACATTGACGAGACTTTGAACAACTGGATTACAAGCAATGAGCTGAATACGGGCTTGGTGATGAACGGTCTCCGTCTGATGGTGGTCGGTGCCGGCAAAGGCCCGCACATCGGCGAAATCCTTGAACTTTTGGGCAAGGAAGAGACCCTAAAGCGTATCGATGTCGGTGTGAAGGCTTTGGGTTAATACAATTATCTGATTACCAACTGTTTTGTTGTGACGCCTTGGGTGGTCACCAAGCGTAGCATATAGATGCCTGTGGCATAGCTGCTGGTATTGAGGATGGTATGACGGTCGTCTCGCAAACGGTAGACATCTATTTGTTGTCCCAAAGTGTTGTACACCTCAATGCGTTGAAGTCCATCATCACATGCAATATTGACGGCTTCTTTTGTCGGGTTGGGATAAAGGGCAACATTCACCGTTTTGTCATCAGCCATTCCATCGTGGTTGAGTCCCGCCAAAGTCGCCACTAAACCCAAATTGAGTTCCGTGAACCGTTTCGACTGTTCCAAGTTGTTGACACTCAGTCCTAAAATGTCTTGCCTTGTATGAATGTAAGGCGAACTGGCATAAACATCCTCGAAAGGATGCACGGCGGGGTAACCGTTGCGGTTGAATGAGGAATAGTCGCTGTCGCCCCAGGCCAGCCAATTCTGTTTGATGAGCATTTCGGGGAAGTAAACGTGGCTGAAATTGAAGACATAATTGGCGATGAGTGAGTCTTGGGTAGTATACAGCAAGTGGACGTGGATGTCGGTGCCTTCTTCGAGATAGCCCGTCATGTCCAAGTTGAAATAGCCCACAATGTCCATGTTTTGTGCAGCCATGTCTTGGGCATAGGCGGCACTGCCTACCAGCCCGATTTCCTCGGCGCACCAATTGGCATAAATGATGGTTCGGTCGAAAGTATAATTGCTTAATAATCTGGCTGTTTCGAGGATACCCGACACGCCTGAAGCGTTGTCGTCGGCACCAGGTGAACGGATGGTGTCGGGGTCGGTGCCGTCAGGGTTCCATGAGTCGTAATGCGCTCCGCAAATGACATATTCGTTGGGTGTTTTGGTGCCCCATTGCACGGCAAGGATGTTGTCGGCGGTTTCAATGTCGGAGTCGGGCACGGGGAAGTCGTGCAGCATCACCGTATCGATGCCAAAAGCTTGGTAACGGCTTATTAACCAGTCTTGTACATCCCAGATAAAACGGCTGTCGTAGCGACGATTATGGTAGGAACAGAGGTGCTCGATGTTCGCCTTGATGCTGTCGACGGAAACCGAGTCTATGAGAGCGCGGATTTCAGGATTTTCGTCCGCAATCACTGGATAGGTGTGATCGTAGAGATGCGGTGCTTGCGCGAAAGCGGTAAGCCCTGCCGCTAAGATTAGTGTGATGAGTAATAGTCTTTTCATTTTACAATCCTTTCACATGCGGTTTGCCGGCGATGAAGTCCTTCAAATAGAATGGTTCAAAATAGGCCACGTCGACGAAGTTATGCTCCCGCAAGGCCTTGTCCGCCAAATTCAGCATATAAGCCGCTGAGGGTTTAAAGCCGTCTACAATGTTTACATTTGGTTGGTTCTCAAACACTTGCTTTAGTTTGGGTGCACCATCGCCGAAAAGCCAAAGACGATGGTATTTTTGCAGGTCGACAAACGTGTTCTCGTCGATGACCAAGGCCGCTGTGTCGTTGATTCTCTGTAAGTTGGCATCAAAGACAGCAGCGTAGACTTCCATGCGGCGAGCGTCAATCATAGGAATAAGCAGGTCATTCTCACAGATTTGGCTGCCAAGTTTGGCCTTCATGCCGTAAGCCATGGCTTCAAGCGTGTCGATGGCCATCAAAGGCAGGTCGGCGGCATAGCAGATGCCTTTGGCTGTGCTCACGCCGATGCGCAGGCCCGTATAGGAGCCCGGACCTTGGCTCACCGCCACGGCGTCCAATTGTTTATAATCGATTTTGGCCGTTTCCATCACCTCACGGATGAAGTTGGTAATCTTCTCTGAATGAGCGTTTTGTCCTTCTGTTTCACGCAAGGCGATAGTGCAACATCCGTCGTTGAGTGCCACCGAGCAAACCGGTGTGGCCGTTTCCAAACAAAGTATCATTTTCTTGGGTTTTTATGAGGCAAAATTACTCAAAAAACGCATGAAATGCACCTCCAATTTAATTTATTAAATAAAAATGTTGCAAATCCCAATAAAACCTTATATTTGCAAGTTTAATATGCCTATTTAGGCGATTTTATATATGGTTGAAATAGAGTTCGTTAAGTAATCTTGATGGGACTTAGGAGGCGAAGCTGTATCATGACGGAGACGAAGATTCTCATATCGAAAGCCACTCAACGTAACTGGGACAAGCTGAAAAACAAGGGTGCCGACCGATTGACGCGCAGGGCCAACAAGAGCCGCTCGCAGAAAATCATCACTCCCGAAGGCTATGTGATGGCGGCCAGCTTGCCTCGATTTGTTGAGGAACTGAAAGCCTTGTATTATCCCATCAACGACCTGATTTTCAGTCTTTGCGTTTCTTATTTGGAACACAACAAGGTGAATGAAACAAACCGACGTCGTTTCTTTGAGGAATATGCACATTATCAGCGGATTGACATTGAGATACCCCGCCAAATCCTCAAAAACCGACAAGATGACTGGATTGGTTTTATCTATCAATCCATCACGGCTGAAGGGAGCCGCATTTTGAAAGGGCTTTATTATACCAAGCCGGTGATAGTCGAAGAGATGCTTTCTGATATCAGACTTTTGAACGGAGAACGGTTCCTTGACCCTTGTTGCGGTAGCGGTATCTTTTTATTGAAGGTGAGACATGCACAAATGGAGCAATTATACGGCATCGACAATGATCCGCTTGCCGTGATGATTGCCAAAGCCAATCTGATTGTAAAATTCAGTGATTCATCTGTTTATCCACAGATTTACCAGTTTGATTTTTTGAACCATGCTGAGTTGGCTTTGGGTGACATGAAGTTCGACTACATCGTCACCAACCCACCATGGGGCACGGAACGCGGCAAACGACACGAGTCGGACATCATCTCGTCGCACGAAAAGGCAGCCTTGTTCTTTACTGAGGCGTTCAAGTTGTTGAACAAGAATGGGATACAACATTTCCTGTTGCCTTCGTCCATCTTGAAAATCAAGGTTCACGCCGATTTCCGCCACTTTGTCACGCACGAGACGCGCATGGAGAGCATCCGACAGTATCACGAACGGTTCAAGGGCGTATTTACGGATTTCATCAGCTTGAAAGTCAGCAGGAAACCCGTGTTTGACAAACAGACTTACACCGTCAGAACGGCGAAAAACGAGGTGACACACAAGGAACTCATCGTTACAGAAGATGCTTTTTGTGCCATTCCCATCCGCAGCGACCGCGAAGAGGCCATCCTTGCCAAAGCCGAGCGGATGCGTAACGATGATTTGTCGCACAGCCAATGGGCACTCGGCATCATCACGGGCAACAATGCCAAGAAACTGAAAACGCGCGCTGCACAAGGTTTAGAGAAGATTTACACGGGCAAGGATATCGGCAAATACAGCCTGAAGAATGCAAGCCGTTACATCAAATACCAACGCGCTGATTTCCAACAATGTGCCAAAGACGAGTTCTACCGAGCGAAGGAAAAATTGGTGTATAAATTCGTCAGCAGCCGCCTTTGTTTCACTTACGATGACAAGCAAAGACTTTTCCTCAACAGCGCGAACATCCTCATCCCTGAGGTGGAAGGCATGAGCATGAAGACGGTATTGGCGTTTTTGAATTCATCGTTGTTCAACTTCCTCTACGTCAAACGTTTCGGCGACCTGAAAATCTTGAAAGGCAACCTCATGGCTTTGCCATTCCCGAAAATCACACCAGAGCAAGACGAACAGCTCACGGTGTTGGTCGACCGCGCTTTGCTCGGCGACAAAGATGCCCCAAAAGAAATTGATGAGATGATTTTTTCGATGTATCAGTTTGATAATGAAGAAAGAGATATGATTATCAATTTAGATTATCAAAAACCCTAACCTAAACGACACATTCGCCCCAAGCCCCTCATAGCGGGCTTGACCCGCTATCTTTGACACGAAACGACTACCCTGATGACTCTCCAAGGAATAGTATACATACTCACAAACAAGAATAGAACTACTCTTTATACGGGGGTGACAAGAGACCTTCAACGTCGGATAGCGGAACATAAGCTACACATTAATGCAGGTTTCTCTGATCGTTATAACTTGGAGATGTTGGTTTATTACGAGATATACGAACGACTTGATATAGCTATTCATAGAGAAAAGCAATTGAAAAAGTGGCATAGGGATTGGAAAGAAGCGTTGATAAATGACTTTAATCCAGAATGGAAAGACTTGACAGAAGACATAGGTGTGGATGATGAGTATATACATAGTGTTAAAGAAACATACGATTTAGGAGTACTTGTAGCAGGAAGTCCCAAAGCGTGAGGGATGGCGGGTCCTTGCCCGCCATGAGGATACCCCGCTCTGGGTTTTTCAATAAAGCACAGTTTTCTTAAACTCAACCTAAACGACTTTCTCTCTCCCAAGCCCCTCATAGCGGGCATGACCCGCTATCTCTGACACGAAACGACTACTACTCGCACAATAAAGCAATAGCAAATTCCAAAAAATGAACATTTTAGTAACAGGCGGTGCCGGTTTCATCGGTTCACATACTTTGGTGGAACTTAATGCGGCGGGACACAAGACCGTTGTTATTGACAATTTGAGCAACTCCAACCGTAAGTCGCTGGAGCGCGTGTCGGAGTTGACAGGCAAGGAAATTCCTTTCTACGAAGTCGACATCCGCGACCGCGAAGGTCTCAATCGCGTGATGGAAGTCCACCGTTTCGATGCTTGCATCCACTTCGCTGGACTGAAAGCCGTGGGCGAAAGCGTTGAAAAGCCTTGGGAATACTACGAAAACAACATCAGCGGTACGCTCATCCTTTTGGACGTGATGCGCAAGCATGGCTGCAAGAACATCATCTTTTCGTCTTCGGCCACAGTCTACGGCGACCCTGCCATTATTCCCATCACGGAGGAGTGTCCCAAGGGGCATTGCACCAATCCTTACGGTCAGACCAAGAGCATGTTGGAGGAAATCATGATGGACATGCAAAAGGCCGACAAGGAATGGAACATTGTCTTATTGCGTTATTTTAACCCTATCGGTGCGCATCCGAGCGGCAGGATAGGGGAGAACCCTAATGGCATCCCGAACAACCTGATGCCCTACGTCACACAAGTGGCTGTGGGTAAGCGTCCCGAGCTTGGCGTTTTCGGCAACGATTATCCAACACCCGATGGTACAGGTGTGCGTGATTACATCCATGTCGTAGACTTGGCACGAGGTCATGTGGCTGCACTGCAAGCCATTGAAAGAAACTGTGGTTGTGCGATTTACAATCTTGGCACGGGTCAGGGATACTCAGTGTTGGATGTGGTGAAGACCTTCGAGAAGGTCAATGGCATCAAGATTCCGTACAGCATCAAGCCACGCCGTGCGGGCGACATTGCCACCTGTTATTCCAATCCCGCCAAGGCAGAACGCGAATTAGGATGGAAAGCAAAGTACGGTCTCGAAGAAATGTGCCGCGACTCATGGAATTGGCAGCGGAACAACCCTAACGGATATTAAAACAATAATACATAAACCATGAACTTTAAAAGAACCATCATCATCACTGGCGGAGCGGGCTTCATCGGAAACCATGTCGTGCGCCTGTTTGTGAACAAGTATCCCGAATACAAAATCATCAACCTCGACAAGCTGACCTACGCCGGCAACTTGGCCAACCTGAAAGACATCGAGGACAAGCCGAACTACAAATTCGTTAAGGCCGACATTTGCGACTTCGAGACGATTTACAAGTTGATGCAGGACGAGCATGTGGACGGCATCATCCACCTTGCCGCTGAGAGTCATGTGGATAGGTCGATTAAAGACCCGTTCACCTTTGCGCAGACCAACGTGATGGGAACTCTAAGTCTGTTGCAGGCCGCCAAACTTTATTGGGAAAGCCTGCCGGAGAAATGGGAAGGCAAACGCTTTTATCATATCTCCACCGATGAAGTCTACGGTGCCCTTGAACTGACCGATCCCGAAGGCATCATGCCGCCGTTCAGCACTAAGGCCAGCAGTGGCAAACACCATTTGGCCTACGGCAGCAAGTTCTTCACTGAGGATTTGAAATATCAGCCGCACAGCCCTTATAGTGCGGCCAAAGCCAGTAGCGACCATTTTGTGCGTGCTTTCCACGACACCTACGGCCTGCCGACAGTGGTGACCAATTGCTCCAACAATTATGGCCCGTACCAGTTCCCCGAGAAACTGATACCGTTGTTCATCAACAACATTCGCCATCGCAAGCCGTTGCCCGTTTACGGTAAAGGCGAGAACGTGCGTGACTGGTTGTATGTGGAAGACCATGCAAGGGCAATTGACTTGATTTTCCATGAGGGCAAGATTGCCGAAACCTACAACATCGGCGGCTTCAACGAGTGGAAGAACATCGACCTCATCAAGGTTTTGATTAACACTGTTGACCGCTTGCTTGGTCGTCCCGAAGGTGCCGACATGGATTTGATTACATACGTCACTGACCGCGCCGGCCACGACTTGCGCTATGCCATCGACTCCACGAAACTCCAAAAGGAATTGGGCTGGGAACCGAGCCTCCAGTTCGAGGAGGGCATCGAAAAAACCGTCCGCTGGTATTTGGACAACCAAGAATGGATGGACAATGTCACCTCTGGCGACTACCAGAAGTATTACGACGACATGTATAAAAACAGATAAACCAATCTCATGTTCGTAGCAATTTATTCATCGGTTTTCAGGAGAATCGGCATTCGCTACGGTGTCGTGGTTAGTCCTTTTCCGTAATTTCAGACTGGGACGACGGGCATAACCCGAACTCAGTCGAAATTTTATTGAAAACAACTAATCTATTGAAAACTAAATAAATACCAAATTACATTAATGGATAAAGTAACTATCATTGACTATGACCGGATATATAAAAACTTCATCGACGAGAAGTATTTGCATGACGGTCACGACGAATATTATTACCGCAACCTGCAGGTAAAGAAACCCGAAGGCGGCTGGCGGCGCTTGCATACCGATGAAATTGAACGTTTGGTGAAAAATGCCAATTCTGCGACCAATTGGGAAGACATTTGGGTAACGGATGAGTTCGACACCAACATGGTTCATAACAACCATTTCTTCGGAAAGATTCGCATCGGTCGGATTAGCCGTAAGGTGCTGCAATATCACGACCTTCGTGTGCCGGTCGGCATTTCCAACAGTAGCATCATCTCTTGCGACATTGGTGACGATGTGGCCATCCACGATGTACATTACATGGCCAATTACATCATCGGCGACCGTTGCATTCTGTTCAACATCCAGGAAATCTCCACCACCGACCACTCCAAATTCGGCAACGGCACTATTAAAGAAGGCGAGCCGGAGGATGTGCGTGTGTGGCTTGAGGTGATGAACGAAATCGGAACCCGTAAAATCCTGCCTTTCGACGGCATGATTACTGCTGACGCTTATCTTTGGGCGAAATACACTGACGACACCAAATTGCAAGAACGTCTCAAGGAGATTACCCAAAACAGCGTCGACTTCCACCGTGGTTATTATGGTACCATCGGAGAATCGTGCGTCATCAAGAACTGCTGGATTCTGAAGGATGCCAAAGTCGGGCCGCACTGTTATATTAAAGGTGCAAGCAAATTGAAGAACATCACCATCAATTCTTCGGAAGAGGAACCTTCGCAGATTGGTGAAGGTGTCATTTTGGTGAACGGCGTAACGGGCTACGGCTGCCGCATTTTCTATTCTGTTGTAGCCACGCGCTTCGTGCTGGGCGACAACTGCAACCTGAAATATGGCGCGCGCCTCATACATTCAGTACTGGGCGATAATTCCACCATTTCTTGCTGCGAAGTTTTGAATAACCTGATTTTCCCCTCGCACGAACAACACCATAACAACTCATTCCTCATTTCCGCGTGCGTGATGGGACAAAGCAATATGGCAGCGGGTGCCACTGTCTCGCGCGGTTTCTGGCCGGGACTTTGCTCCAGCGTGAAGCACTCTTCCAAGTTTGCTTCGTTCACATTGCTCTCCAAGGCCGATTATCCGAGCGAACTCAACATTATGTTGCCGTTCTGCTTGGTGAACAACAATGTATCAAAGGACGAGTTGGAGGTCATGCCCGCCTATTGGTGGATGTACAACATGTACGCCATAGCGCGCAACACTTCGAAATATGTGAAGCGCGACAAGCGCAAACGTAAGATTCAAAATATTGAGTTTGAAACACTTGCGCCAGATACTATCGAAGAAATCATTGAAGGGCGCAAATTGTTGGAAGTTTGGGTAGCCAAGGCTTATCTCCGCAAAAAAGGTGAAAACCCCGAAAAATATGAGTATTACGACCTTCGCGAATGCGGCAAGAACCTCTTTGACAACGAACCTAAAACGGTGAAATCGTTGGATGTCTTTGGCGAGCACATGGAGAAAGGCAAACGTAAAGTGCGTATTCTCAAACCTTTGGAGGCTTATCATGCTTATGGCGATATGATTACCTTTTATGCCGTCAATACCTTGATGCGTTATTTGGAAGCCCATCCCGATACGGACATGGAAACCATCGTGAACCAGATGAGAGGTATGCGCCTCCGCAAGTGGATTAATCTTGGCGGCCAGACCATGCCGGAAGATGATGTTGACCAGCTTCGTGCCGACATCCGTGACGGCGTGCTCAACACCTGGGATGAAATCCATCACCGCTACGACGAGTTGTGGGAAAACTATCAGGCAGAAAAACTGCGCCATGCCTATTTCTCGTTGATGTTCCTTTACAAGGACGACGCCGATATTCTAACTAAAGAAATGTGGCTTGAGAATTTGGAAAAGGCCATCCGTATCCAACACTTCATCTGCGACCAAGTTTACGAAAGCCGCAAGAAAGATTACGAAAACGAATTCCGCAACGCTACTTTCCGCAATGAAGACGAAAAAATCGCCGTCATCGGCAAGCTCGATGAAGTTGGTTTCGTCCAACAGATTCGCGAAGAGACCAAGGAGTTCGATAAATCTATTCAGGATTACATCAAAAAGCATTTATCATAATCAAATCAATCATTAAACAGTTAACAATTAAACATTTAAATACCATGAGAGTTATTATCGAACAGAACTACGATGCCATGTCGCGTTGGGCTGCCAATCATATTGTTGAGCGCATCAATGCCTTCAAGCCCACTGTTGTAAAGCCATTTATTTTGGGTTTGCCTACGGGTTCCACGCCTATTGGTACTTATCGTGAATTGGTTCGTCTCCACAAGGAAGGCAAGATTTCATTCCAAAATGTGGTTACTTTCAACATGGACGAATACGTTCGCATCCCCGAAGACCATCCGGAGAGCTACCACAGCTTTATGTGGAACAACTTCTTCAGCCATATCGATATCAAGAAGGAGAATGTCAACATCCTGAACGGCAACGCCGAAGACCTTGAGGCCGAGTGTGCCCGCTACGAAGCCAAAATCAAGAGATACGGCGGCATCGACCTATTTATGGGTGGCATTGGTCCCGACGGCCACATTGCCTTCAACGAGCCAGGCAGTAGCTTGACTTCACGTACCCGAGTGAAGACTCTCACCACAGATACCATCATCGCCAACTCGCGCTTCTTCGACAATGATATTAATAAGGTGCCGAAGACTGCCCTCACAGTGGGCGTGGGTACCGTTATGGACAGCCGCGAAGTGATGATTCTGGCCAACGGCCACAACAAGGCTCGTGCTTTGGCTCATGCCATCGAGGGCGCTGTCAGTCAAATGTGGACTGTCAGTGTGCTCCAAATGCACCCGAAAGGCATCATCGTTTGCGACGATGCGGCCTGTGACGAGATGACCTACGGCACCGTCAAGTATTTCAAGGATATTGAGAAGAATAATTTATAATGAAGAATTTTGCTATAATAGGTGTCGGGGGGTATATAGCTCCCCGGCACTTAAAAGCCATCAAAGACACAGGCAACAACCTCGTTTCGGCCTACGACAAGAGCGATAGCGTCGGCATCATGGACAGCTATTTCCCCAAGGCTGCCTTTTTCACCGAACAAGAGCTTTTCGATCGTCACAATACCAAACTGCGTGACAGCGGTACTAACATTGACTACGTTACCGTTTGTACGCCCAATTATTTGCACGATGCTCATACACGCTATGGTCTGCGCCTCGGTGCCGACGTCATCTGCGAGAAGCCCCTCGTGCTCAACCCGTGGAACATCGACGCGCTGCAAAAGGTGGAGGCGCGACAAGGCCACAAAGCCTACACTGTCCTTCAGTTGCGCCTTCACGACAAAATCAGGGCACTGAAGAAGAAAATTGAGGAAGGTCCGAAGGATAAGATTTACGATGTCGACCTGACTTACATCACCTCGCGCGGCAACTGGTACTACACTTCATGGAAGGGTGATGTCAACAAAAGCGGCGGCATCGCCACGAACATCGGCGTGCATTTCTATGACATGTTGAGCTGGATTTTTGGCGATGTGAAGAAGAACATCGTCCATGTGGCTTCGCACGACCGTGTGGCAGGCTACCTTGAGCTGGAGCGTGCCCGTGTGCGTTATTTCCTCAGCATCAATGCGGATACTTTACCCGATAATGCCGTGGAAGGCGAGAAGCGTACCTACCGTACCATTATGATTGACGGCGAGGAGTTTGAGTTCAGTCAAGGCTTTACCGAACTGCACACTAAGAGCTATGAAGAAATCCTTGCTGGTCGCGGTTTCGGTATCGAAGAAGCACGCCGTTGTATTAACATCGTATACGAAATCCGCAATGCCAAGCCTGTCGGCCTTATAGGTGATTATCATCCTATGGCTAAATTGCCGCTTAGCGGGCATCCATTTGGTTGGAAATAAAAGTAAATAATATAAAACCATGAATATCGCAGTAGCAGGCACAGGCTACGTGGGCCTGAGCATTGCCACCTTGTTGGCACAACACAACCACGTTACCGCTGTTGACGTCATCCCTGAAAAGGTCGACCTCATCAACCACAAGAAATCGCCCATTCAGGACGAGTACATCGAAAAATACCTGGCCGAAAAAGAACTTGACCTGACAGCCACTTTGGACGGAGCCTCGGCTTATCGTGATGCTGAGTTTGTTGTCATCGCCGCCCCGACCAACTACGACCCGCAAAAGAATTTCTTCGACACGAGCCATGTTGAGGAAGTGATAGATTTAGTCCTGAAGGTCAATCCTGACGCGGTAATGGTTATAAAATCTACCATTCCTGTAGGTTACACCCGTAGCCTTTATGTGAAATATGCGGCCAAAGGTGTCAAGAAATTCAACCTGCTCTTCTCGCCCGAGTTTTTGCGCGAGAGTAAAGCTTTGTACGACAACCTCTATCCCAGCCGCATCATCGTTGGTTATCCCAAGCAAATCGATGGTTTTGACGAAGAAAATGAAGCCATCCGCAAGGTAGTCAGCGTTGACCTTGAAGAAAAAGCTAGGACTTTTGCTTCCTTGCTTCAACAAGGTGCCATCAAGCAGGATGTGCCGACTCTCTTTATGGGCATGAAGGAGGCTGAGGCCGTCAAGCTTTTTGCTAACACCTATTTGGCTTTGCGTGTAAGTTATTTCAATGAATTGGATACCTATGCCGAAGTAAAAGGTCTTGACCCACAAGCCATCATCGACGGCATTTGTCTTGACCCGCGCATCGGCAGCCATTACAACAACCCCAGTTTCGGTTATGGCGGCTATTGTCTTCCCAAAGACACCAAGCAACTTTTAGCCAACTACGAGGATGTACCAGAAGATTTGATACGTGCTATTGTGGAAAGTAACCGCACCCGTAAGGATTTCATCGCTGACCAGGTGCTGAAGAAAGCTGGATATTATGACTATTATGACCAAGGCCAATACAATGCCGCCAATGAGCATCGTTGCGTCATCGGTGTGTATCGCCTGACGATGAAGTCGAACAGCGACAATTTCCGCCAGTCGAGCATCCAAGGCGTGATGAAACGCATCAAGGCCAAAGGTGCAGAGGTCATTATTTATGAACCTACTTTATCTGATGGGACGACGTTTTTCGGTAGCCTTGTGGTAAATGACATTGCCAAGTTCAAGGCTCAAAGCCAAAGCCAAGCCATCATCGCCAACCGCTACGATTCCTGTTTGGATGATGTAAAAGATAAAGTCTATACCCGCGATATTTTCAAGCGGGATTGAGTTATATGTTCAACAAAACCAACCCTTCCTATTTTGACGAAGGCCCATGGACCTTCGAAAAGACCGAACATGCAGTCATTGGCCTTTGCAAAATCCTTGACCACTATGCCCATAAACTGACGCTTGACGACTTGCAAAACGACTCCCGCTGTGCCAAGATTCCCAACTTGAGTCTTGATGTGGTGCAACGTGTGATTGCTGATGTGGAAACCAAGTTTTGGCGTGGTGTGAAACCCATTGAGAACGAGGTCATCTACCACACAGGTCCTCATCATGATGACATCATGCTGGGTATCATGCCTTTCATCAACCGGCAGTTAGGGACGCCGTCGAACCAGGTGCATTTTGCCATCATGACGTCGGGCTATCACAGCGTTACCGATGCGTTCTTGTTGGAGGCACTGCAAGACACCCTTGGCTACCTTCATCAGGATCGCATTCAGATGGTGCATTATCCCGACTTCTTCGAACAAGGATATCGCTTCAAACAAGAGAAGGATCTCTATCATTATCTCGACAACATCGCTCGCAAGAACCCTGATGAAATGCGGCGTGGTTTCTGCCACCGTATCGTTCGTGATGCTGTAGGGTTATGGAATCTGAAGAGCATTGAAGACATTGAAACACGTTTTCAGACGGAGATAGAGAACATCAAGGCGGGGAAGGCCAACAGCCGCGAGATACAACAACTCAAAGGTCAGGTACGCGAGTTTGAGGAAGAATTGGTTTGGGCTGGTGCTGGCACTTCACTGAACCATATTCACCATCTTAGGTTGGAGCTGTATGAAAGTGGGAACGAGGCCTCCGAGGCCAAGAGTTTGAGCCAACAGCGCGACATTGCTCTCATCCTCAACCAGCTACGCACGCTGAAACCTACGGTCATCACAGTGGCTATCGACTCGGAGGGTCAAGGTCCCAACACGCATTACAAGGTCATGCAGACCATTGCTGATGCCATAAGGCTGTGGAATGAAGAAACTGATTTGCGCGATTTGAGGATTTTCGGTTACCGCAATGTGTGGTCGACTTTCCACCCTGCTGAAGCCAATGTTTACGTACCCGTTTCGCTCAACGCCTTCGCTGTCTTCGAAAAAGCTTTCAAGGACAGCTACCTGACCCAAGTCAAGGCAGAGTTTCCCAACCCCGACTTCGATGGCCCATTCAGCGAATTGGCAGAGCAAATCTGGGTAAAGCAGTTGAAGGACATACAGTTGGTGTTGGGGAAAAACTTTTTCTATGAGAATGCACATCCGCTCGTCCGCGCCACGCACGGACTGGTGTTTCTCAAAGTCATGAATGTTGGGGAATTCATCGCTTATGCCGATGAGATGAAAGAGAGGGTGTGATTATGGAGTTCCTTGCTGCCCACTGGCTCGACATCACCACTACCACACTCGGACTGGCCTACATCCTTTTGGAATACAAAGCCAGCGTGTGGATGTGGGTCGTCGGCTTCGTCATGCAGTCGTTGGGTATCGTATTGTACTATCAGAAAGGACTTTACGCCGACTGCGGCATGGAGTTCTACTATCTGGCCATGACCGTCTATGGCTTCATTGCATGGATGCGTCACAAACAGAAAACTACCGACCTTCCCATACGACACATGCCCAAGCGCATGGCTTTTATCTGGATGGGTCTTGCCGCAGTAATATGGGCAGCCATCTACTTTATTTTGAGCCGTTTCACCAACTCCAATGTCCCTTTGGCCGATGCTTTTACCACCGCCTTGAGCATTGTCGGCATTTGGGCTTTGGCGCGTAAGTATCTGGAACAGTGGTTCGTATGGATTGTGGTCGACATCGTTACCTGTGCGTTGTATTTTTACAAGGATATCCCCTTCAAAGCCAGCCTGTATGCCTTGTATGTCATCATCGCGGTATTCGGCTATTTCAAGTGGAGGAAGATGATGGAAATTAAAAATTAAAAATTTTCGATTTTTTGAGCGAAGGTATTGAATTATTTAATAATATTGCAAATTGTATAATTGTATAATTAGGCAGACGAAGATAATGCTTCATGCGTTTCTTTGTCTTGCAACTTGCACAAAACCATTAGTTTGTCAACACAAAATGTGACTGACGGGGCGAAGCTGTCGAAACAACATGACAGCTATGTCAACATAAATGAGTTTCATACAGATGGATTATACAATCCTTCCCAAGGTTGAAAAAATATCACTTAAAATCAAAAACAATGAAAGGCATCGTACTTGCCGGCGGTTCCGGAACAAGGTTGTACCCGATTACGAAAGGGGTGAGCAAGCAATTGCTTCCCATCTACGACAAGCCAATGGTGTATTATCCGATTTCTGCCTTGATGTTGGCAGGTATCAGAGATATTCTCATCATCAGTACACCATACGATTTGCCAGGTTTCAAACGCCTGTTAGGAAACGGCTCAGATTATGGTGTTCATTTTGAATACGCAGAACAACCAAGTCCTGACGGGTTGGCGCAAGCTTTCATCATAGGCGAGAAGTTTATTGGTGACGATTGTGCATGTCTTGTTTTAGGCGACAATATTTTCTATGGCAGTGGTTTCACTTCGCTGTTAAAGAATGCTGTGAAGGATGCGGAACAGAACAAAAAAGCGACAGTATTTGGCTATTGGGTGAGTGATCCAGAACGCTACGGTGTGGCAGAGTTCGATAAACAGGGCAACTGCTTGAGCATAGAGGAAAAACCTAAAGCACCAAAAAGCAACTATGCTGTGGTAGGTCTCTATTTCTACCCCAACAAAGTGGTCAACATAGCTAAGCACATTAAGCCGTCGGCTCGTGGGGAATTAGAAATTACTACTGTGAACCAGGAATTTCTGAAGGCGGGCGAACTAAAAGTACAAACCCTCGGAAGGGGCTTCGCTTGGTTGGATACAGGAACCCATGATTCGTTAAGCGAGGCTTCGACTTTCGTGGAGGTTATAGAGAAACGTCAGGGATTAAAAGTGGCTTGTCTTGAGGGTATTGCTTACCGCAATGGTTGGATTAATGAGGAGCGCATGCGAGAGATAGCAAGACCTATGCTCAAGAATCAGTATGGACAGTACCTCCTTAAGGTTATTGACGAGATGAAGGAAGATATTAACTCGGATTTGTTTCGAGACCAACCTAACCTTTAAACTTTGACTCGATTTTATTTGTATTAACTTAATTTTTTAATTTTTATTTATTATAAAAACAAAACAACAAGATGATCAACGTGGGAATCATCGGATGTGGCTTCGTGGGTGGAGCCCTCAAAGATTGGTTGGAACACAACAACCCCGAATGCAAACTCTTCATCAGCGACCCTCCCAAGGGCTACAATGATGATTTGAGCAATATCGACATTGCATTCTTGCAAATCCATGTCCCTACAGAAGAGGACGGCACACAGGATCTGAGACTCATGAAGGAGTTGATTACCAAACTCCCAGATGTGCCCGTGTTTGTCCGCACCACCATCCTGCCTGGCACCAGCGAGATGCTCTCGCGCGAGACGGGACATAAGGTGCACTATATGCCCGAGTTCCTCACCGAACGTACGCATATCGAGGACTTCAAGAAGCAGACCATGGTGTTTACTGGGGCGCATGACTTGCTTACCAAGATCTTCGTGGGCAAGAAGTTCACCGTGATTACCCCCTTGGAAGCCGAGCTCACCAAGTATATGCATAATGTATTCGGAGCCTATAAGGTCACCTACTTCAACGCCTGCCGTGAGTACTGCGAGCAGATGGGAGCCGACTGGCGCAAGGTGCATACCGGCATTCTACTCTCGGGCTATATCAACGACACGCACACCTACGTTCCAGGTCCCGATGGCAAGTTCGGCTATGGCGGCAAGTGCTTCCCTAAGGATGTCAATGCCTTCGCCAAGATGACCGAGGGAACATCACTTGGAACACTTCTGGAGCATTTGCATGAATTGAATGTGCATTTCAGGGGAGTGGAGGAGCATATTTAGTTTCAAGTTTCGGACATCAAGTTTCAAGTGTGGTGATGCCGATAGTTTCAGGATGCTGATAGAAAGCGACCATACTATAAATAAAGAAAGCTAAAGCGGGTGGTTTTCTCATCGCTTTGAAGAAAACTTTGTACTTTAGCAATAATATCGAACATCACGTATGGCTCATGTCTTTGCATCGCATAGTATGATAGCAGGGAAATTCGGTCCGACACCGAATGGTCATTACTATCAGCCAGTTTCATATCACAACCCGACTGCAAGGAAAAAGGATGACAAGAACAGATGGATACTGACGCAGAGTGAACAATATGAGGTATTTGAAATTGCAGACACTCCTGACACCTCCAAAGGGGGTAGAAAATGCTGGATGAACGATGATGGAAAGGGATTATATTCTATGCTCGACGGATGCGACTATGTCCTTGGGAAGGACAACGAAGAACGCCTTGCCTTTTTCCCAAAGCCCTCCAACGAGTTAGATTCATGGCACGGCTATCCTATAGATAGCGCGAGTATTGGCGATGATCTTGTGGAGTATTGGAAGAACAAGCAATTGATAAGCGAGATAACCTACCGACGACTATTGGCCCATGAGTTATGAAAACACTTAATTTTAGCATAAAAGCAAAGACCGTTGAAAGTTACCTTTATGGAGGTTATTTGTTTCTGTTCATGGCCGACGGAAGGATTCTTTATATTCCATATCGCACAGTTGTTTATGCATTGTGCAACCGCCATCCCAGGTTTGAGAAATTGTTGAAGCTCTCATTCCTGCATAATGAATACTACAACAGCAAGGCGGCGCATTTGCTCTTTGGCATAGAAGAGGTAAAGAAGTCGCTCGAATACCTCTGGCAGCGAGCCACAAAAGAAGAGTCGTTCGAATTGGATTTTTCCGACATAGAGGCGGATTGCCAGACTATGGGTAAATGGACGGAGTTGCCGTTGGATGTATGTATGTATGGTATGAAGATGTTTGTGGCTGATCGTTCGGGGATGATGGCTTCACGGCTCAACCCCGACTTTACCCAGACACGCATACCTATCAATCCTTCGCGTTTTGACAAATGTTTCGGTTCAAAAATCATCTCTGTCTCGGCTCGTGGAGGTATGGTCGTGCTTTCAGCCGATCAGAACGGATTGTTCTATGGCGATGCACTTGGTATGGACAAGTTGAGGATTAAGGATAAAGACAATGTTTCAGGTCGCTCTGTAAGAACCGGTTGGAGCAATTTGGATTTAATAAACTATGATTCTGCAAATTCTTTCAGCTATTTGCAGAATGCCACGAAGAATGCCGACCTGTCTTCAAGCAATACCCGTTTCCGTTTCGATGTACGTGAACAGAAAGTGATTACAAAGATTGGAGAGGCTATTGTAAAGTCTGGCGATATGCTTGGAAGTAGCACAAATATCGGTACAGATGATATCCGTTACTGTTTCAACAGTCAGCACAACAGTTTCTTTATCCTAAAGGACGGAAGTATTGTCAATATAAATATCATGTCTGGCGACGAGAGTCGAGGTGTTCGATACTCAACCAAGGCATTCCACTTTCAGCCGAGTGCAGGATGGAGCAAACAAAAACCGCTGAAGAGTGTTGTGGTGCCACAAGGTTGTGTTGTGGAGTATTATGATAAAGTGGTGCTTTACCAGAAAGGGGCTGCCTATTTGTTGGAAGACGCCCCTTCTTTCAACATCCGAAGCTATCTTGGCTCTCGCAATTATCGCAACATGGTTTCGGTCATAAAAGAGGATGCCGTCACATTTCATTCAGTGGACGTGTTCGCCACATTCAAGTCTCAACAATTGTTTGTATAGTACGCCCCAAAAACAGTCCTTGAGAACAATGTCCATGTTCTCGGTCTCAATGGCAAGTACGGCTTTAATCTCCACGTGTCGCGCGTATCACAAGTATTTTATGACTGCCGATAAACTAAACTTTATACGAGGCAATCGGTGCTTGATTTTAGGTGTCCCACCGCTCCAAATGAAAATAATTTAAAACTATGAATATATTAGTTACCGGTTCGGCAGGCTTCATAGGTGCCAACCTCGTGATGCGTCTTCTGAAAGATATGACCGAGGGCACCATCGTCGGTCTCGATAACCTCAATAACTACTATGATGTTTCCCTCAAGGAATACCGCTTGCATGAAATAGAAAAGTCCGTCCCTTCAGGGAAGGATTCAGGAAGGGCTTGTACTTATCAATTCGTCAAGGGCGATTTGGCTGACAAAGCTTTAATCGACCGCCTCTTTGCCGAGCATAAGTTTGACATCGTTGTCAACCTCGCAGCTCAGGCAGGTGTGCGTTACAGCATCGAGAACCCTGACGCTTATATTCAGAGCAACATCATTGGTTTCTACAACATTCTTGAAGCTTGCCGACACTATCCTGTTGAGCATTTAGTTTATGCCAGTTCGAGTTCTGTATACGGCGGTAATAAGAAGGTGCCGTTCAGCGTGGATGACCGAGTGGACAATCCTGTTAGCCTCTATGCGGCTACCAAAAAGAGTAATGAGCTTTTTGCGCATTGCTACAGTAAATTGTACAACATCCCGACGACAGGACTGAGGTTTTTCACGGTTTATGGCCCGGCTGGTAGGCCAGATATGGCGTATTTCGGCTTTACTAACAAGCTTGTGAAGGGCGAGACCATTCAGATTTTCAATTATGGAAATTGCCGTCGTGACTTCACTTTTGTTGACGACATTGTTGAAGGCGTAGTGAGGGTTATGAATAAGGCACCTGAGCGTAAGACAGGTGAGGACGGACTGCCGATTCCGCCGTATGCTATATATAACATAGGTGGAGGACAGCCGGAGAACCTGTTGGATTTCGTGCAGATTTTGCAGGAAGAGCTTGTCAGAGCAGGTGTTTTGCCGAAAGATTATGACTTTGAGGCTCATAAGAAGCTTGTCCCGATGCAACCGGGCGATGTGCCGACTACATACGCTGATGCGAGCGCATTGGAAAGAGATTTTGGTTTTGTGCCGAAGATAACGTTGAGAGAGGGGTTGAGAAAGTTTGCGGAGTGGTATTATGAATTTTATAAAAAGAAATAATCACAATATTATGTATACAGATTTAAAATTCCCCAAGGATACATTATTTCTCGTTACTGGTGGTGCTGGATTCATTGGATCCAACCTTTGCGAAGCTATACTAAAATTAGGATATAAAGTTCGCTGTTTGGATGATTTGAGTACTGGAAAGCAAGCTAATGTTGACTTGTTTAAAGATAATCCGGAATATGAGTTTGTCAAAGGCGATATAAAAGACCTTGATACTTGTATGAAAGCATGCAAAGGTGTTGACTATGTACTGAACCAAGCTGCATGGGGTAGCGTACCACGAAGCATCGAAATGCCGTTGTTCTATTGCGCAAATAATATTCTAGGTACACTAAATATGATGGAAGCAGCACGACAGAATGGTGTTAAGACATTTGTATATGCTTCTAGTTCGTCGGTGTATGGTGATGAAGTTCATTTGCCAAAACAAGAAGGGGTTGAAGGTAACTTGCTTTCTCCTTACGCGTTGACC
The DNA here is from genome assembly GCA_902802535.1 of uncultured Bacteroidia bacterium. Lineage (GTDB taxonomy): Bacteria > Bacteroidota > Bacteroidia > Bacteroidales > F082 > Limimorpha. The sequence goes on along the minus strand of CADCML010000007.1, from coordinate 52,825 downwards.
AAAAGAACTGACGAGGAATGGGCGAAACAGTATTCTAGGCACTATAGCTTAAAAACAATCGGACTCCGATACTTTAATGTATTTGGACGTCGTCAAGATCCTAATGGAGCATACGCAGCTGTTATTCCTAAATTTATCAAGTTGTTGATTAACAATGAGCAGCCGACTATCAATGGCGATGGAAAACAGAGTCGTGACTTTACCTATATAGAAAATGTGATAGAAGCTAATCTCAAGGCTTGCTTGGCTCCAGATGAAGCTAGTGGTGAGGCATTTAACGTGGCATATGGTGGACGTGAATATCTGATTGATATTTATTATGACCTCACGAAGGCGTTGGGTAAGAATATTGAACCGAAATTTGGTCCTGATAGACCTGGCGATATAAAACACTCGAATGCAGATATTTCAAAAGCAAAAAGATTATTAGGATATGATCCTGAATATGACTTTTCAAGAGGTTTGAATGAAGCTATTGAATGGTACAAAGCTAATCTATAATTGATAATTAATAAAGATAATAAAATGAAAGACACTAAAATTTGTGTAATCGGTCTCGGTTACGTTGGCCTGCCATTGGCACGCCTTTTCTCAACAAAATACCCAACTGTTGGTTTCGATATGAACCAGCAACGTTGTGACGCACTCATGGCTGGACACGATGCAACACTTGAGGTGGCAGATGACCTTCTTCAAGATGCCATCAAAAACCACGGTTTCATCTGCACCAGCGACATTGAAAAGATTCGTGACTGTAACTTCTATATTGTTGCCGTGCCTACGCCCGTGGATAGCGATAACAACCCTGATCTGACGCCTTTGGTGGGTGCTAGCACTACCGTTGGTAAGGTCATCGGCAAAGGTGATGTGGTGGTTTATGAATCAACCGTCTATCCTGGCGTTACCGAGGACGAGTGCATCCCCGTGGTGGAGAAAGTCTCTGGTATGAAGATGAACGTGGATTTCTATGCTGGCTACAGCCCTGAGCGTATCAACCCGGGTGACAAGCAGCACACCGTGGAGCATATCAAGAAAGTAACCTCGGGTTCTACCCCTGAGATTGGCAAATACGTCAACGAGGTGTATGCCAGTGTCATTACGGCCGGCACGCATCTTGCTCCGACCATGAAGGTGGCTGAGGCTGCCAAGGTGATTGAGAACTCACAGCGCGATATCAACATCGCCTTCGTGAATGAGCTCTCGAAGATCTTCAACAAGATGGGCATCGATACCCTTGACGTGCTGGAAGCTGCCGGCACCAAATGGAACTTCTTGCCTTTCCGTCCCGGTCTGGTGGGTGGTCACTGCATTGGTGTTGATCCCTATTATTTGGCCCAGTGTGCCCAGCGTCATGGCTACAACCCTGAAATCATTCTTGCCGGTCGTCGTATGAACGACGGCATGGGTGAGTACGTCGCCACCGAAACCATCAAGCTGATGCTGAAGAAGGGTATTCAGGTATTGAACTCCAACATCCTTATTCTTGGCTTCACCTTCAAAGAGAACTGCCCCGATGTACGTAACACCAAGGTCATCGACATCTACAAGGCTTTGAAAGAGTATAACCTCCACATCACCGTCTATGATCCGTGGGCCAATCCTACTATTGTGGAACATGAGTATGGCATCAAGGTGGTGAACGAACTGCCTACCGAGAAGTTCGATGCTGCCATAGCTGCTGTGGCTCACAAGAAGTTCGAAGGACTGGACATTCTCGGCTTGCTGAAGGAGAAGCATGTGGTATTTGATGTGAAGTGCACGTTGGATAGGAAGCTGGTGGACGGGAGACTGTAATTATAAGCTCCATATATCTCGCGTATCACGAGTAAAAGTTTTGTGTTTTTCAACTTTATCGTTGAAAAATTGATACTAATCGAATAATTATTTGTATTTTTGCCGAAAAATGGATGTGTCGATGATATCGATAGAAGAGGTTAAGGCGTTTTTGGAGCAATTTAACATCAAGGCACAGGTGTTCGGGATAATATTTAGGGATGATCGGCAAAAGAACAGAAAGGCTTTGTTGGAGTTGGACATTACGCAAATGCAGCGTGAGTTGATCGTGAAAAGCCTTTTGCCGCAAGACTATGTGGAAGGTCCCGTCATCGACGTGCTGAACAAGGAGGGCGAGATGTGGGTTTTCGGCAAGGATGTGAAAGAGCGTGAGGTGTACATCAAGATTACATTGGGATACGAGAATGGCCAAACTATCTGCATATCGTTTCATATTGCTGAGCATCCGTTAGTGTATCCATTTAAATAGCATCAAGATGAAAGTGCCGATAAGTCCAATAACAGGGAAGCCCATGCGGGTGGTTTACGAACCCGACTCGGAGACATATCGGGGCGAGAAGTATGATTTCATATATATATCGTTTCACGATGATGCCGAAGGAGAGAGTTATACCACGACGGAGAGCGATGGCGTCTGGCTCAACCAGGTGACCAACCAGTATCGCGCCAAGCATGGTATCCCTTATACTGACGAAATCATTGCCTTACGCGAGCGTTATGGGTTGAGTGCCTCGAAGATGTCGGTCATCCTTGGCTTTGGAGCCAACCAATACCGGCTATATGAGATGGGTGAGGTGCCAAGCGAGAGCAACGGCAAGATGATACGTTCGGTGATGAATCCCAAGGTGTTTCTTGACCTCGTCAATAGTTCACGTCATCAGCTGACCGACAGGGAATACGATAAGATTGTCGCCCGGATGGAAGAAGTCATTGCCCAAAGCGACGAATGGCACAGCGAGCGATGGACCTTAGACCGTTTGTTTCGTAGCGGACGCGGTGTGGCTAACGGCTTTGCACCGCTTTCGACGGCAAGGCTGAAGAACCTGTTGCTGTACATCCTTGGGGAGATGGGCGACACCTTCCAGACCAAGATGAACAAGGTGTTGTTCTACATCGACTTCCTATCATATCGCGAACGTGGCATGGCTATCTCGGGATTGGCCTATAATGCTATTGACTTTGGTCCCGTCCCGCAACGCTGGGACCGTGTCTATAGTGCTTTCGACGAGGTAGAACAACAAACCAAATTGGTACACGACCAGGAATGTGTGACACTGACTGCTACGACGGAGGCCGACATGAGTTGCTTCACGCCTCAAGAAAAGGATGTGATTGACGAGGTTTGTGAAAAGATGAAAGGCCTTTCGGCGCACGACATCTCGGACTTGAGTCATCGTGAGCCGGCTTGGAAGAACCATCTCCACCAGCCAGAGACCATACCCTATAGCGAGGCTTTCAGTTTGGTGGGGGTGTAGTAGTGCAGCCGCGTATCATTGCTAGCGGCAACTTGACCGTTGATGAAATGAACAGCTTTTTCGGAACTAAGTAGTTTTCTTGTTGTTGGTCATGGGTAGTGCCCTCTCAACTCTCAATTGAATAAAAGGACCATCCATAATTAATACCTTTTCCGCCCAAACAACAGCTTTGAGGGCCTTGTCAACAAGATTCATCAATTATCAAGACTATGAAAATCTTTCAGACATATAAAATCGAAAAAGGAAAACACCAAATCAACCATGGGCTGCTTTGGGAATATCGTCTTGACGACTTTGACTGGCAGAAGTTTCATCGCGTTGTCGTTGAGCGTGTCATAAAGATGGGTCGTCTCTTCGATTGGTATGCCGCCTTTGACCTTTATGGGGGCATACGTGGTTTTCGTCGTATTGCACGTGACGAAGTGGTCGACCTTACCCCGCGTGAACTCGACTTCATGTGCCGTGCTCTGAATATTGAAAAAACAGAAACCAGATGTTACAAACAAGCACAGTTAAGGAAAGCACACTTGGGCTGTTAAAGGCACTCCAGTCGGAATCGTTGTTAGCTTCTACCCGATTGGTAGGAGGTACTGCGCTCAGTCTCCAAATAGGTCATAGAGAGAGTGAAGACTTGGATTTGTTCACCACTGAACCCTTTGATGGTTTGCGAGTACAGTCGTTGTTGATTAACAATTACGGTTTTACGCCATCGGTCATTGAAGATGGGACATTGATAGGTTTTGTTAGAGGTGTTAAGATAGACATCATCTATCACCCGTTCCCATGGTTAGATAATGCCGTGATAGAAGACGGTATGCGTATTGCCTCTATAGCTGACATCGCAGCCATGAAGATGCATGCCATTATCAATTCGGGGAAGCGTCCAAAAGACTTTGTGGATATAGCATTCTTGTCAATGCATTATTCATACAACGATTTGAAGCGCATGTTGTTGAAGCGTTACCCAGTATACGATCCCATCATGGCGGACAAGGCCGTGATTTATTTTGGAGATATTGACGAGGATTTGATACCAAGCATCAAAATGTTGGGTTATCACTTTGACTTTGAGGCCATTAAGTCAAGAGTAGTGAAGATGACCGATTATCCTGACAAAGTTTATGCTACTGCACCATTGAAGAGATTGAAATAACATAGCGAACCTATCCACAAGTGATTTCCTCACAAACGCAGGAAGTGTCGTTCAAGGAAGTGAAAGATTTTTTGGAATATTTGAGTTCTATAACGTTGTGATAAAGGACATAGCAGATTATGGCTTATGCACTGTGTTGTTATTGGAAGTTTGGAGCGCGGCTTTAAGTTTGTGTCGAAAAATATTCCAATAAAAAGTCAACAAGAAAAACTCAAACATAAGACTAATATAAAATCTCGCGTAAATCTTTTTGTAAAAATGAAACTGAATAAATTAACTGAAAGTTATAGTATTGTTTTACTGGGAATATTCAATCCTTTATTGTTTCATCCTTTTTGGTTGAAAGATAAAGGGATTATTTCACAGCAAGATATCCGAATTGACGATGATGCCAAAGGTTTTGTGGTTCATCAAAAGTTGTCTTCTTTTCCAGTAGGCGACTGGTTGAATGTTGTCATAAAACCAGAAAGAGCTGAATTTCGCATTAAGGATGCAGCCAAACTGGTTCTTCTAAAAGATTTAGTGATAGCCGTGTTGAATGCCTTGCCCGACATACCAATCTTCTCTTTTGGTATTAATCATGGAGTGATTTCTACTTTGGGAAACGCTAGGGATTATTATGAGTTCGGTAAATTTTTGAATCCATTGGATATATGGAATGAAACTTTTAAAGAACCCAAGTTGAATTTTCTGTCAATTATTGACGATAAATCAAAATTGTTGACAACGAAATCTCTTATGATTCAACCTGCCACTTACGAAAACGTAGAATTTTGTGTCGATATCAATATGAACTATCATTATCAGATGCCCGAAGACACTCATAAATCTCTTTTGGCTGCACAGAAAATAGCGGAGAATTTTGAACTTTGTTTAAATGATTACGATTTTGTGGTTAAGAATATAATGGATAAGATAGCATGACACAATCCGACCTTGTATTTAATGAAGAAACTACAATTGCATCTAATGAGCAATCCGATGAGCGGGAACTTGGCAAACTTGACTTTGTGTTAAAGCAAGAAGTTAGGAGTTCCGCAATTCCAGATACTACACACATGCGAAGAATTGTATTTTCGAATTCGGCTGCCCAGGAAACCACGATAGAAAGAAACCCAAATAAAGAAATTGATGATAAATTTGTGCAATGGATAGGCAGGGTGTTGGAGATAAGTGGCAACACGTTCACAGCACGTATTGACCCTATCCGTCAAAAAACCACTTCAAAAATAGCGAAGTTCAATGTCAACAAAGTTGCTATTTTGAATCAAGATCAGATGGAAGAAGGTGCAACGTTTTATTGGACAGTTGGTTTGTTTCGCAACAAGAAGGGAATGTATGTGAAGAAATCGGAGGTGAGATTCCGTTTTCCCATCATCCCAAACAAGCAAGCCGTAGATGAACTAGCCATGATTGAAGCACAAAAACTATTTGACGGTATAGGATGGTTGGAATAGCATCAAAGATACTGCCTTTAGGCAATGATGAACTTGAAGTGACTCTTATTGGTGGTTCATCGGGTTATGGTGAAAGTGTCGTAGTTCGTTATTGCAACAATGAATGGGCAATTGTTGATAGTTGTATTGATGTAATAAACCAGACTTGCCTACCTATTGCCTATTTGAAAGAGATAGGAGTAAATATTAAAGAGCAGGTAAAGTATGTAATCTGTACGCATTGGCATGACGATCACATACAGGGACTTCACAAAGTACTCGACGAATGTTCGAGCGATGTGTTTTTTGCGTGGCTATTGCGAGCGAGAAGCTTAAATTTCTATATGAAATAGAGCGCAGTAATCTTTATGAACCTGACAGAGGGGTGAGAAAAGAGCTTATCTTGGCAATGGATAAGGTAAAAGAGAAAGGCATAAAAGTTATTCGTCTTCTTCAGGATTTACCAGTGTTCGAAACCGACGAATGTGTGTGTAAAGCGTTGAGCCCGTCACAAAAGGAATTGGAACTGTTTTACGACGAACTAGCTCATGCTACAGCAGAGCAAGGGCAATTGTTGGAGCAGAAAGAAAAGCTATCTGCCTTATCAACCGATGAGATTAAAAATGCCGATGAGATATCGGAAGAAGTATTCGCTACTCTTGAAACCGAATTGGGAATAAACGAAGAAGAGTTGACAGAAGACGATTTTGCTGATTTGGATAAATTAAAAGGGAACAATAAAGCCACCAAACCGAATATCAATGATAGAAGCGTTGCATTGTTGTTTACCGCAAAAGGGCATCATGTCGTGTTGGGGGCTGACTTGGAGGTTTCATCCGACAGTGAATGTGGTTGGCAAAGTGTGAATGATTGTTTGAGTATGAAAGGAGTTAGTGCTGGTATTTTCAAGATAGCACATCATGGTTCTAAAACTGGCTATTACGAATTGTTTTTGCGGAGTCATATTAAACCGACAGCTACGGGACAACTAACCACTTGGATAAAGGGTAAAAAGGTTAGGCCTGAGAAAGACACTTTAAGTAAGTATCATCAATACCTCTCAAAGTTATATATCACCACCGATCCATCATATCTTACTGGCAAGTTCACTTCACCTTTCTACCGGAACGTGATGGAGGAAACAACAGAGTCAATAGTTGACATCAAAAACCAAATTGGAATTGTCCAAAGTCGACTTGACTTGAATAGTGGAACTGATGACTGGTCAACGAAAGTATATGGCTCAGCCAAAGTGGTAACGCAGGAATTGATAAATAGAATTGCATAATATGAACATCCAATCCCTCGACCCCGAATTAATAAAGAAGGTTTTTAACACACCTTTCTCTTCGCAGTTCATCTTTAATATCGAGCAGTTGAACTATCGGCTAGATAGGCTTTCGCAAATCAATCCCACGGATGCCATCAACAATAAAGAGTATCTGATGGTTTTTGACGCAACGATAGTTTTGTTCCGTTCTATGTTTCTTGAAATGGGGGATAAGAATTATACGTTTCAAAACTATTATCGTTTGACGGGTCGCCCAGAGGTGGCCAATGCCATTGATGAATATCTCGACTCAAGATTTGAAAATTGGTCAGAAATGTCTATTAGGACGCTGTTGAAAAGAATTGCTGACAAATTTGTTTGTCATATTGATAGTATTACAGTTGAAGAACTTGGACTAATCAATGCCTATATGGCAAAATTAAGCAGTCCTGCTTGTGACAGTAATCTTCATAATATAATACGTAATCTAAATGCTATTATTGAGAGGGAAAGGGAAACGAACTCTAACTTTGATTCTTAACTCTTAACAAAGACATTACTGTTTCTCGCTCGTTCTCGTTTAGAACAAAACAATAGGTTATCCACACTTTTTCAACGCCCCCAACCCGCTAATTCCACAAAGATTCTATCCTGAAAAAATCAACTTATAATTATATGTCACCAACCCACCAACCTACCAACAAAAAACTCCTCCCCTAAGTCTCCATCATCCGACCAACCATCATCTTACTTTAATGTGGAAACAGAATTTTCTATTCCAACTATCTAATAACAATGAAAGAAACTGATAACATTTCTGAAACAAAGGCAATAAAACCAAAAATCTGCCTCGACGAAGTAACCCTAATGCGTACTATCTTGGCGCTGCTGATTGTGTTCATGCATTTTTTCTATGCTTTTAAGGAAGTTGGATACCATCATAACCACATACGCATTTATCTTTGCCCTGTACTGGCTCATTCCCGCAAAGTACAGCCAAAGAAGAATCATAAATAGCTTTATTGCCAGTGATAAGAGAGATTAAGAATTAAGGAAAGAATAAGTTTTTTTATCCATTTGTGAAATCAGGGGGGAAAACAGTGTTTGTCTCTGTGTGGCCCGAGTTTCTGATTATCATAAAATAAAATCGTAGCGACAATTATGAAAAAAGTAATGCTCGTCTTCGGAACCCGCCCCGAGGCCATCAAGATGTGCCCACTGGTGAAGGAATTCCAGAAATACCCTGATGACTTTGAAACCATCGTGTGCGTCACGGGACAACACCGTGAAATGTTGGACCAGGTACTTACCATATTCGATGTTAAGCCTGACTACGACCTGAACATTATGAAGCAGGGGCAGGACCTCTATGATGTCACAGCCCGAGTGCTCACAGGTATGCGCGATGTGTTCCAAAAATGCAAACCTGATGTGGTTTTGGTGCATGGCGATACAACAACAAGCACTGCAGCAGCACTCGCCGCATTTTACCAGCAGATTCCCGTTGGTCATGTGGAGGCAGGTCTGCGCACCCATAATATTTACAGCCCTTGGCCGGAGGAGATGAACCGACAGATTACGGGGCGAATCGCTACCTACAACTTCTCGCCCACACCATTATCGGAGAAGAATCTGAAAGAGGAAAAGGCCTGGGGACAAATCTTCGTGACAGGTAACACCGTTATCGATGCGTTGCACCTTGTGGTGGATAAGTTGAAAAACGACAAAACATTAGCTAATGAACAAATCAATGTATTGAAAACCGCCGGTTATGATGTCACACGTCTTAACCACGGAAAGAAGTTAGTGCTGATCACAGGTCATCGTCGTGAGAATTTCGGTGAAGGCTTCATAAGCATGGTCACTGCCATGAAAGACCTCAGCGAGAAGTACCCTGATGTGGATTTCGTTTATCCCATGCACCTCAACCCAAACGTGCGCAAGCCAATCCACGAGGTGTTTGGTGAAGACCTTACCCGTCCCAATTTCTTCTTCATAGAACCTCTCCAATACTTGGAATTCGTCTATCTGATGGAGAAGTCGACTGTAGTGCTTACTGACAGCGGCGGCATTCAGGAAGAGGCTCCTGGTTTGGGCAAGCCCGTCTTAGTGATGCGCGACACCACCGAGCGCCCCGAAGCCCTCAAGAGCGGTACTGTACACCTTGTGGGCACCAACCATGACCTGATTGTAAACGAAGTGAGCACCCTCCTTGATGATGCCTCCGCTTACGAGCACATGAGCAAGGCCGTGAACCCATACGGTGACGGCAAAGCCTGCGAGCGTATAGTAAAGGTGTTAAAGGGAGAAGAAGTTGACCGCTACGAAATCTGATTTTTCCACGTATCACTCGTATCGCAAGTATTAAAAGATACGTGGAGATTCGCGAGATACGTGGAGTTAAAATAAAACTCGAATGTAATAATCAAATTTGAATAACAATGATTAACGTAATTGGACTGGGCTATATCGGACTGCCCACAGCATTAATGATGGCCTCCCACGGTGTGGAAGTCATCGGCACTGACTATAACAAGGAACTGGTTGCCACCCTCAACGCTGGCAAGACCACTTTCAAGGAAGACGGTCTGGATGAACTCTTCCAAGACGCATTGAAAGCTGGTATCAAGTTCACGACCGAATACCAAAAGACTGACATGTATATCGTCAGCGTACCTACGCCTTACGACAAGTTTAGCAAGAAAGTGGATGCCTGTTACGTGGTGGCCGCCGTCAAAGACGTGATGAAGGTTTGCCCAAAAGGCGCAACTGTGGTAATTGAGAGCACCGTGAGCCCCGGCACTATCGACAAGTTTGTGCGTCCCGTCATAGAGGCCAATGGCTTTATGATCGGAGAGGACATAAACCTTGTTCACGCTCCTGAGCGTATCATCCCTGGCAATATGGTGTATGAATTGCTCCACAACAACCGCACCATTGGTGCTGACAGCCGTGAGATTGGTGAGAAAGTGAAGAAATACTACGCCAGCTTCTGCCAAGGCGAGATTGTGGTGACCGACATTCGTACTGCGGAGATGACCAAGGTGGTTGAGAATACCTATCGTGCAGTAAATATTGCCTTTGCCAATGAGTTGAGCCGCATCTGCCGTCACGACAACATGGATGTTTACGAGATTATCCGTATCTGTAATATGCACCCACGTGTCAACATCCTGCAACCTGGCCCTGGTGTGGGTGGCCACTGCATCAGTGTTGATCCTTGGTTCCTTGTGGGCGATTATCCACAACTGGCCAAAGTTATAGATGAGTCTATGAAGACCAACGATTATCAACCTGTCTTCGTGCTGGAGCGCATACACGAGATAATGGAAGCCCATCATATCACCGACAATCGTCGCGTGGGCCTCTATGGCATCACCTATAAGGAGAATGTGGATGATGTGCGCGAAAGCCCGACCCTCCAGATGATTGACATTCAGGAGCGCCATCTCGCCCGTCCACTGAAGAGCTTCGACCCCTTCTTTACCGAAAAGGAGATTGTCCCGAACCAAATCCTCGACTTCGACCAGTTCTTGAGTGAGGTCGATATGGTGGTCATCATGGTAAAGCACGACCATATCAAGCAGAATTGGGATAAACTAAAAGGCAAGGTGATTTTGGATTGCCATAATATTTGCCCGCTGGAAGGGGTGTATCATATATAGTATTTACATTGTTAGATATGACATTGGCAAAGCAAAACTACTATAACTGCATTTTATGAACAACAGGATTTATTCACTCCAATATTTGCGTGCGTTTGCAGCACTATGGGTGCTTCTCACCCATGTGCTTCAAAGGCTGGATATTCAACCTAACGGGGTATTTTTTGCTGGACAATGGGGTGTCGACATTTTCTTCCTCCTTTCAGGCTTTATTATATATTTGACCACCAAAGACTATTCATCTTGGAAAGCCTTTGCCATAAAAAGGATATTCAGGATCTATCCTGCATATCTGTTATGCTTAATCATATATACAGCTTATAGAGTGGTTTATGACGGGACGGTGTATAATGCGGTTACCATTATACAAAATATTCTAATGATACCTTTTTCGGGTCCTATTGGTTTTAAAAGTCTGATTGTTGGTCAAGCATGGTCAACTTGTTATGAGCTGTATTTCTACGCTTTGTTAACCATATTGCTTCTTTTAGGCATTTCCAAAAAGCGGCTTTTGCCTGTCATTTTGGTTTTGTTTGTCATTGGTTTTGGGTTGAACAAGATCTTTCCAATGAAAGGCTTCGTGGGATATTTGTATAGTCTGATAGGTGCACATCACATTTTCTTTTTTTGCGAGGGCATCGTCATTGCTTTATTGAATGACAAGATTCAAAACATTAAGATTGACCGAACTGTTTTGAAAATTGTTTCTGTATTGGCTTTATTTGCTTATGTGGCAGTACTTTGTACTCGCTATAGATTCTATTTTTCATTGCTTATAAGTCCTTTGATGTTCTGCATCGTGTATAAAGCCAATGAAGTGTTAGCTGGAAAATGGCTAATTCATCATATTATGCTTGCCTTGGGCGATGCTTCATTTTCAATATACCTCATTCACTCGGTAGTCATTCGATTCTTGTTGAACCAATGTCATATTAATAATTTCACCTTACTATTGTGCAGTACTTTGGCTGTAACCATTGTGCTGTCGCTGCTAAGTTACCACCTTGTTGAAAAGAAATTCATAGATTTAGGAAAGAAATTGTCGTTAAAAATTATCAATTAAAATGGCTAGCACCAACAACACCAAACAAGCCGCATGGGTAGCGGCAGGGAGCTTATGTGCTCATGGCTTTGCTATAGTGAGTTCTATGATACTCAGCCGCTATTTCAACAAGGCTGATTATGGAACATACAAACAGGTGATGTATGTATATAGTACATTGCTCACCGTTTTTACGCTAGGTTTGCCAAAGGCTTTTTCTTATTTTTTACCAAGGGTTGAATTGGCTCAATCAAAAAGTCTGATCCGTAAAATTACAAATCTTTTCTTTTTGTTAGGTGGGGTGTTTTCTTTATTGTTGTTCGTTTTCTCGCCTCAAATTGCTCTGATTTTAAAAAACCCGGAACTAACGAAAGCATTAAGGATTTTTGCCATTGTGCCGTTTTTCCTGCTTCCGACGATGGGACTGGATGGCATTTTAGCCACTTTCAGACAGTCTAGGTATATTGCGCTTTATCATATTTCAACAAACATATTCAAATTGTTGTGCGTTGCACTTCCAGTGATGGTATGGAACTTGGGATATGAACAAGCACTGTGGGGATTTGTGGTTTCGTCTTTTATTACCTTTTTGCTTGCTTTGTATCTTAAGTATCTGCCTGTCAGAAATGAGGGAACTGAAAAATGCAAAATCACTTATAAAGATATTTTTCGTTTTTCGATTCCGTTGCTGACAGCCAGTTTATGGGGAATCTTGATTCATTCTGCCGACCAATTCTTTGTCAGCCGTTATTTTGGCAACGAGGTTTTTGCAGAATTCTCAAATGGGTCGATGGAATTGCCTTTTGTTGGAATGATTGTAGGAGCTTGTGCTACTGTTTTGTCCCCTATATTCTCACGGCTAAGTCATGAGAAAGTGGATCCCAAAAAAGAAGTTTATCCCTTATGGATGAGTGTGTTTGAAAAAACAGCCAAGCTTATTTATCCCTTGGTGATTTATTGTATGGTTTTCGCTGATGTGGTGATGGTGACACTCTATAGCGGGAAATATGTCGATTCGCAAAACTATTTCAGAATTAAACTTATTACGAATTTCTTTACACTCATTTCATACGGTCCGTTGATTATCAACATTGGAAAGGTGAAATACTATTCCAGAGTACACATGTTCACTGCCTTGATAGTTGTGCTTCTTGAATTCATAAGCGTAAAGACCATAAACTCACCATACGCCATAAGTTGGATTTCCATGCTTTGCCATGTGGGTAAAATATTTGCCATGTTATTCATGGTGAGTAAGTTTTTTGGGGTGAAATTCTATCAATTGTTCCCACTAAAACTTATAGGGTTGATAATCATTCCTTCAGCATTATTCTTATTGCTGGAAAGATGGGTTCTAATAGACCTGTGTCACTTCAATTCATGGGTGGTTTTGTTTGTTAGCGTGATTGTTTATGTTTTGGTTTATTTTGTTTATAGTATCCTTGTGAAAATGGATTATATTGGACTTGTAAAACCTTTAATTAAGAAAAAATGAAAAATATTATTAAAGCATTTGTCTACTTTGTATTTCCTCCATTGAAAAAATATCATCGGTTTCTAAAATCACAGACAAGCAGAGTGACATTTAAGCAATGGTGTCGTTTTTGGCTGAAAAAAGATAAAAGACTTTATTGGCCAGTTAATGACACTTCTTTGGTAACGCACCCCAAAAATATCTATGTTGGAATTAATTCAAAGCTAGGAATTCAAACAAATAATTATATCCAAGGTAATGGGGGAATATACATTGGAGATTATGTTACCATTGCTAGAAATGTTGGCATTATTAGCGCGAATCATGATGTATACGATCATTCTAAACATTTTAAGAAAGAAGTCCGTATTGACGATTATTGTTGGATAGGCATGAATGTGATGATTATGCCAGGAGTACATCTTGGTCCGCGCACGGTGGTGGGCGCTGGCAGTGTGGTAACAAAGAGCTTCCCAGATGGTTATTGCGTAATTGGCGGCAATCCGGCCAAACTCATCAAGGAATTGGACAAAGAGAAATTTGTGCCAACAAAGTATGAGGAAGAGTATTATGGATTTGTGCCGAAAGAAGAATTTAAGGAGTTTGCTAAAAAGCACTTGAAACGGAATAAATACATCGAAATGATGTTGCAATAATCAATTGTATTCTAATCAATATTTATTTTATGAAAATAGTTGTAATTAGTAGGTGTATCTATCCTGCAATAGCTCCACGTCCGTTTCGAGCTACTGAATTAGCAAAATATTTTGCCAAGCAAGGACATGAGGTTTATTTATACGCAGTGTTGGGAAAATATAATTATCGCGAATTTGAAGAAACTACAGGAGTTCATGTTTGCTCGTTGGGAAAAATGCATTTTGCAACTTTAAATAGCGACGGTTACGCAAGAAAAAATTCATTAGACAGGTTTTTAAAACGTTTGCTTGGTAAGTATCTTGAGTTTCCAGATATAGAACTGATGTGGAAGACAAAGAAAGTTGTTGGCCAACTACGCAATGTCGATATGCTGGTTACGGTTGCCATCCCATATCCTATTCATTGGGGTGCAGCCATAGCAAAAAAGAAGAATCTTTCAGTTTTCCCAAAAACCTGGGTTTCAGATTGCGGCGATCCTTATATGGGTAATTCTGTTAAGAATGCTCATCCAAGTTATTTTCAAAGAATTGAAGATTTTTGGGGCAAGCAAACAGACTATATCGCCATTCCTTTGGAAGCAGCAAAAAAAGCTTATTCCGAGAAAGTCCAAGACAAGCTAAGAGTAATTCCACAAGGATTTGATTTTTCAAACGTTCGAATTGACAAACACTTTAATGGCAATGCCATCCCGCGATTTGCATACGCGGGCGCTATCTATCCGGGCTATAGAGACCCATCAAGATTTTTGCAATATTTATGCGAAAAGGTTAACCAGCCTTTTGAGTTTGTGGTCTACACAAAAAGCCGTTCCTTTTTTGAAAAATACAAATCAGCATTAGGGGATAAATTGACTGTGAAAAACTATGTTCCAAGGGAGCAGCTTTTGTGGGATTTGTCACAAATGGACTTTTTAGTGAACATTAACAATAACAGTGGTGTTCAGTCACCAAGCAAGCTGATAGATTATTATTTAACAACCAGACCCATCATAGACATCACGACTGATTTTAACGAGTCTGATATTGTGGAAGAGTTCTTGAATGGGAACTACAACCATCAACATATTAAGGCCGACATTTCACAATACGACATTTGTAATGTGGGCCAACAATTTTTAAATTTAGTAGAGAAATGAATGTGCTCATAGCTGGCGATTTTGTTCCTCGTCGCCGTACTGCCGCTCAAATTGAAAAAGGCGATTATAGTTGCTTGGATGAAGTTAAGCCAATTATCAAGGCTGTTGATTATGCCATTGTCAATTTTGAATCACCTGTGGTAATGCGAGTAGCCAAACCCATTGAAAAAACTGGACCTAATCTTCGTTGTACGGAACAATCGATGGAATGTGTTGCCCAAGCTGGATTCAATTGTGTCACTTTGGCTAACAACCATTTTCGAGATTACGGACAAGTGGGGGTTGAGGACACATTACATGCTTGCAAAAAGTATCATGTTGATCATGTAGGAGGTGGTAAGGATATAGAAGAAGCAGAACATATTCTGTATAGGGAGATCAATGGACAAACCTTGGCCATCATCAATATTTGTGAAAACGAATGGTCCATAGCATCCGAAAAACATGGAGGTTCTGCATCGCTTAATCTGGTAAAAAACTATTATGCTATCCAAGAAGCCAAGACTAAAGCCGATTTTGTTCTGATGATTGTTCATGGAGGAACTGAGCTTTATAATTTGCCTAGTCCGAGAATGAAAGAAACCTATCGATTTTTCATTGATAATGGTGCGGATGCAGTAGTAAATCATCACCAGCATTGCTATAGTGGATATGAAGTATATAAAGACAAGCCTATTTTTTATGGTTTGGGTAATTTTTGTTTTGATAAAGTCCAAGCCAAAGAGGACAAGTTGCGAGAAGAAGGCTTTATGGTTGAAATTAGTTTTGGCAAGCGGATAGATTATCGTATTATACCCTATGTTCAATGTTCGGAAAGTGCTGCAAGAGTTGCGTTAATGCAAGATATGTCAAGTTTTGAGGCGAGCATCAAGCAACTTAATCTGATTATTGAAGAAGACGCTCTTTTGAAACAAAGTTTTGAAAAACACGCGACAAGAGGATTTATGACTGCCCAAGATATATTGGCCCCATATTCATCCAATCTCTTTAAAAGCCTGTATTCAAAAGGATTGTTACCCTCATTTGTAACCAAAAAGCGATTGAATAAATTGTTGGCAAATATACAATGTGAATCGCATAAAGATATACTATTATTAGGACTAAAACAGCAATTAGATAAATGAAAATCGCCATCCATAACAATCCAGGTAGTTTCAGTGATCACTGGATTGAGTATTGCAAACAAAAAGGCATTGACTATAAAATTATAAATGCTTACAGTTCTGATGTTGTTGAACAAGTGAAAGACTGTGATGCTTTTATGTGGCATCATCACCATGCCGATCCCAGAGATATCCTGTTTGCCAAACAATTGATTTATTCGTTGGAAGAATCGGGTAAATGTGTTTTTCCGGATTGGCATACCTGTTGGCATTTTGATGACAAAGTGGGACAAAAATACCTGCTTGAGGCAATAGGAGCCCCATTGGTTCCTTCCTACGTTTTTTACACAGAAAAAGAGGCATTGGATTGGATTTCGAAAACATCGTTCCCAAAAGTTTTCAAATTGCGAGGTGGTGCTGGCGCAGCCAATGTGATGTTGGCGCACACAGCCCGCGAAGCGCGAAAGCTGGTAGGAAAGGCCTTTGGAAGAGGGTTCTCTCAATTTGACCGTGCTGGTTATCTGAAGGAACGTTATCGCAAATGGAGAGAAGGCAAAGACTCTTTTGTGGGAGTGCTAAAAGGCATTGGCCGTTTGTTTGTTATCACCGATTTTGCCAAGATGCATGGCCGCGAGAAAGGATATGCTTATTTTCAGGAGTTTATTCCGAACAATGAATTCGACACCCGAGTTGTTGTCATTGGAGGCGAGCGTGCATTGTGTGAAAGAAGGTATTGCAGAAAAGGGGATTTCAGGGCTTCAGGCAGCGGTCATTTCGAATATGTTGAAGCCGACAAGAAGGTTTTGGAAATAGCTTTCCAAGTCGCTCAAAAGCTCAAACTTCAATCTGTTGCTTTTGATTTTATTTACGATAAAGAAAAACCATTAATCGTTGAGATGAGTTATGGTTTCGGTACCAAAGGCATTTCGCATTGTCCGGGTTATTACACTTCTGACCTGCAATGGCATGATGAGCCGGAACCTGATTTCTATGGCTGGATGGTAGAAAACTTAATACATTGAATTATATGCATATTAACAAATACAATCTTATCCGTAACCTTGCTTTGTTGTGTATAGCCGGCAATATGGTGGGATGGCTGTTTCCGTTTTCAAACTTGATATGGCGGTTGGGGTTAGTGCTATTGTCTTTATATGTAATTGTGTTTGAGAAAGGAAAACACCTGCCATGCGAAAAAGCGGTTTTACTATTCGTAGTAATCAATTTGCTTCATTTTTTTTTCAGTTATCTATGGAAGAATCCTTCGACGACCCAAATTGGCAACATACTTTGTGCCTTGCTACCTTTAAGTTTGTTTGTTTGTTTGTCACAAAAAGGGGTGATGAATGATCGTTTCATCACTGTGATGGGAATTGTTTTGCTTATCACCGCCATTTTGCAATATTATCATTACACAAGAATGGCAATAATTAATTTGGCAGTGGATGAAGACACGGATATTACCAATAACGCTTCAGTTGCAATGCTGATGTTGATGCCTATGCTGTTTCTTATGAAGAATCGAATCCAGAAATGGATTACTTTTTTTGTGTGCTTGTTTTTCATTTTGTCAAGTGCCAAACGTGGCAATATTCTTGCGGCCGTAATTCCTTCTGTTCTGTTCGTATTCAGTATGTTTAAAGATAGTCGTCGTTCCATGATGAAGATGGTTTTGGTATTAGTTGTAATTGTTGCTGGCTCTATTATGACATATCGTTGGATTGTCAACAACGACTATCTTATGCATAGAATTGAAAAAACCCAGGAAGGAGACGCTTCTGGTCGCGACAGGATTTACGCTGCTGCTTGGCACGCTTGGCTCGATTCCGATAACTTTGCTAATCTTTTGTTAGGAAGAGGCTTTGACGGAACGGTGGGACTGGAATCAACCAACCATCACCGCGCTCATAATGACTGGCTTGAAGTGTTGGTCGATTATGGTTTGCTTGGGGTAGTATTATATTTGGCCGTGTTTATTGCTTTATTCCTGCAAGTGCGAAGAATAGAATCGTTTGAGATGAAAATGGCATTTCTTTCTGGTCTTCTCATCTGGTTCTTTAAAACCTTATATTCCATGGGATTTACGAGCGAAACTTTGGCGGTGGCCATGATCAGCATGGGAACAGCTTTGGGGTGGTATAAAACGGAAAGGAATCTGGCATGAAACGAATACTATGTATTATAGACTCCCTCGGCTCTGGTGGTGCCCAGCGCCAGATGACTGAGTTGGCCAAATTGTTGCATCAGGCTGGTTATCTTGTGAAGGTGGTCTTTTGGATCCATTATGAAAACGACCACTTTTTGGAAGATGAATTGGCAAACAACCATGTGGATTTTGCCTATACACCTTCAATGCGGAAAACCAGTACCCGCTTGTTTGAGCTGCGTAAAGTCCTCAAAGGGTATAGCCCCGATGTGGTTATTAGTTACTACAAGGGCATTTCCAAACTGTTGTGCGTGGATCACCTGCTTCATCGGAAGAAGTATAAGCTGATTGTTTCAGAACGTACAATTACAAGACAAATTACCCGAAGCTCAACAGCGAAGCATCGGTTGTATCGCTTTGCCGATGTGATTGTACCCAATTCTACAACGGAATCCAAGTTCATCAAAGAGCATTTCCCGTTTTTGAAAGACAAGGTGATTGCTATCAACAATTTCGTGGATGAGGAGAAGTTCTATCCAATAGAAAAAACAGTGGGGGAGTATGAGAACACCAATGCGATTTTTGTGGGTCGTTACAACGAAGCCAAGAATATTCCCAACTTTTTGAGGGCTATTGCCAAAGTGGCACAAACGGGGCGTAAGTTCCATGTGGATTTCTTTGGCCGCAACATCGCTGAGCATTGTGATGCTTTGGTGGATGAACTTGGCATTAAGGATTTCGTGAGTTTCTGCAACCAGTCGAGCACCATTGAGGAGGAATATCGCAAGCATAACCTGATGATAATTCCCTCGCTTTGGGAAGGCTTCCCTAATGTGTTGTGCGAGGCCATGTGTTGTGGACTCCCTGCTTTGGGAAGCCGAGTGAGCGACATTCCTTACATCATGGAAGATGGGAAAAACGGCTACATATTCAATCCCAAGGATGTGGATGATATGGCCGAAAAAATCATCAAATACATGGATTTGGATGCGCAGACAAAATGGAAGATGGGTAAACATAGCGAAGCGTTGTCGAGCGCACGCTTTTTGAAAAAAAGTTTCTTAAATCAATATTTACAACTAATCAATGATTAAAACCAAACAAGACCTAAAAGAATATCTTGCCGCTGATCTGGCTCGATATGGTAAGCACAAACCAAAGTGGTGGACAAAGTTCACTTATAGTGAGACTTGGATGATATATTCTTATTTTAGAAACATCCGCTATCTTGAGTATTATCAAAACAACAAGCATTGGTATAACTTACCCGCTTTGCTTTATTGTTCGTTGAAACAGCGGAAGATGGCGTTGAAATATGGCATCAACGTAGCTTCACATTGTCTGGGACCTGGTTTTTATTATGTCCATCCGGGTTTTTTCAGAGTGAACGGTGATGTGCAAATTGGCGCCAATGCTACGGTTTTGCCCAATGTGTTGATAGGAAAACGTCGTCCTGATAAGGATGCCAACATCCGCATTGGTGATAATGTATATATTGCAACTGGAGTCACCATCCTTGGGCCTATCACTATTGGAAATAATGTTACTATTGCTGCTAATTCTGTTGTCATTAAGGATGTTCCTGACAATTGTGTGGTTTCTGGTATTCCGGCCAAAATCATCATGAAAGACGGGAAAAAATATACAGAACACAACGAATAATTTAGGCAAAAATACGGCTATCTCATCAATCTGCCAATTGTCCTTATGGAAGATTTATTCATCCTAAACGCAAAAGGTGAAAATAGTTCGGGGTGATTTAAAAACCTTATCACAAGTAGGGGAAAAAAACTTGAGAGATTAAAATATTTGAAAATGAAAAATCTAATTTTTATCGGCCCGCTTCAATTGGGCGAAATCCCTCATGGAGGTGACACCACAAAAAACAGGCTTTTCGTGGATAGATTTAGCAAAGTATTTAGGAAAGTCTATGCTGTGGATACATATAAGTGGAAACAACGACCGCTATCAGCCGTAAAACTTTTATTTTATTTGTTTTTCGTCAGAAAAGCTAAAGTCATTGTATCTTGCGAGACAAGTGCAGTTAAAATCTTGGATTTTTTATATCGCTTTAGAATTCAAAATGATGTGTATTATTGGGTTGTGGGAAATGGTTTTGTTGGCCGTATAAAAAATGGAATTATCCCTGCAAATCACTACTCTTACTTAAAAGCCATATATGTACAAAGCCCCCAAATGGTTGAAACACTGCACGAATTTGGGTTAAATAACGCAATATATGTACCAAACTCCAAGCCTGTTTATGATATTCCAATTGTCAAGCATGACTACAGCCAGACCAGGTTTGTGTTTGTTGCACGTATTTTACCAGAAAAAGGTGTAGAAAATATTTTTAATTGCTTAAAACGATTAAATGCGGAAGGTCTTTCCGATAAAATATCAATGGATTTTTATGGCATTGTCAACACGAACTACACAACATTTCAAGAACATGTTAATAAGACAGTAAATGCAAGATATAA
This sequence comes from uncultured Bacteroidia bacterium, assembly GCA_902802535.1. Lineage (GTDB taxonomy): Bacteria > Bacteroidota > Bacteroidia > Bacteroidales > F082 > Limimorpha. The sequence goes on along the minus strand of CADCML010000007.1, from coordinate 31,992 downwards.
TGGTTTATTGAACTTAACCACAATTGACGGTTACAAGACGTTATCTTCCTATGATATTATGCTTTTTCCGACCTATTACAACGGAGAAGGTTTCCCTGGCGTTTTTATTGATGCTTTTATTGCAGGCTTGCCAGTTGTCACCACAGATTGGCATTATAATAGTGAAGTGATTCAAGACGGGAAAACGGGTTTTATTATTCCTCCCAAAGACGATGATCGTTTATATGAAACAATAAAATGGATTATAAACCACAGGGAGGCCATAGAGCCATTAAGGCTGAATTGTAAATCAGAATCAAAAAAATATGACAGGGAGATAGTGCTTGGTCTTCCTAATCTGAAGAAAATCGGATTGTTGGAGTAACTTATTGTTGAAATTCTAAATGCTTAAATTCGAGTCAAATATACTGAATTAATAAGTTGAACTTAGGCAAGAAAATCTTTTTATGAAAAAAATCATTTTGTCGTTTGATGACTCAAGAGAGGACTTTTACACCCGTGTGTTTCCTCTTCTAAAAATTTATAATACACCCGCCACACTTAATGTGATTTCTGGCTTTGTGAATGGTACTGCTAAGATGAATATGCCATCAGCCGACAGCAAGGCCATGAAAAGCTTTCAAGTTATTGACTGTCAACAATCTGGATTGGTGGAAATAGCCTGTCATGGTGCCACTCATGACAACACCAAAGAGGGTGTGCTCCGTAATATTGAAGATATGAAGGCTTGGGGCGTGAATGTTGAAGGTATTGGCTTTGCCAGTCCCACATCCATTTTGACGAAGGATAACATTCACGAAACAGGGATAGATACCTTGTTGGAACAGGGTACACTGTCATACGTTAGATCAGGCATTCGTACCAGGCGTGAGGGACTTATGTATTCAGCTTTCACGTTGCTTGATAGTAAGATTCACAACGGAAGTTTGTTTTGCTGGTTAAATAAAAAATGTATTATTCACAATAATCTGCCAGTCATCTTGCCTTCAGTTGCTGTAAACTGTTATCACACACTGCAACAAATCATAAAACTGATAAAAAAGATACAGGATGGAGATTCGGTGATACTGAACTTTCACAGTGTGTTGCGTAAGACCGATGCGGGATGGGGTAAGGATAAATTCTATTATGATCATGAAAGATTCTCCGAGATACTGTCATTCTTGGCAAATTGTCCAGAAGTTAAAGTGGTGAAAACAATAGACTTTGTAAAAGAAAGTCAATAATTAAAATTTGAAAACAGATGGGAAACAATAGAATTAACTGGATAGATAATATTCGGGGATGTGGGATTTTGCTTGTTCTTTTTGGGCATACTTTGCTAACAAATAATGCCCATAATATAATCTATGGATTTCACATGCCGTTGTTTTTCTTCCTATCAGGATTGGTGTGTGATGAGAAGAAATATGATTGGAAACAATTCTTTAAGAGTAGATTCAACTCTTTAGTAATTCCCTATTTAGTTTTCTACATAATAACATGGTTATATTGGTTGTTTTTTGAAAGGAATTTCAGATCATTCAATATTGAATGGTGGCAGCCGCTATTAGGTATGCTTTATGGTGCAAGGTGGCACGGATTGATGGTTCATAACGTTATTCTATGGTTTTTGCCATGCTTGTTTGTCACGGAATTGCTTTTCTTTTTAATCAGTCGTATTTCAAGTAAATGGAAGCAACTTATTTTAGTTTCCGTGTTGGCTTGTTGCGGTTTTTGTTTTAAGATGAATTTGCCATGGGGTTTGAACATAGCATGTGTAGCACTGCAATTCTTCTGGCTTGGCAATATTTTCAGGATGTTTTTCGTACATGGCTTATGTGAACGGTGTGCAAGTGATGAGGTGAAGGTAAACAATTCACCAACAACTAAAAATGCAGTTGGTTTTATAAGTCTGGCATTGATTGTTGTTTATATCGTCTTGTCGGTTTATTTGAACAATAATGTGAACATGGGGGTGAACGTTTTTGGGAATGTTTGTATTTTTGAGTTGCTATCCTATCTTGGGATTATCGGTTTGTCATTATTGTTTTGGTCGTTTATTAAAGGAGAGATAAAAATTCTTGGCTGGCTTGGACAAAATACACTTGTTATATTTGCATTCCACCAACCCATTTTAAGAATAGTAAAATTTCTTGGTAATAAGGTTTTACCAGCGTTCCCTGTTGAAACAAGTATTTGGTATGCATTGTTGGCAGATATCACAGTCATTCTTTGCGTAATCCCTCTCATTTGGTTCCATAATAAGTGTTTTGTCAAAGTTTTAAATAAGTTGCATATAGCATAGAACAGAGGGAAGGCTAACGACCAATCTAAATGCCAGACAAAAAAGGATAAAGATACAGTAGCGAAATAGCAAGACAATAAATCGAAATATGAAAAAAAATGACAAGCCAATATCTGTTGTGCTGTTGTCTGACGATACAATTGATGAACAATTGAGAGTATATCGGGCTGCTTTCAGTACCAGACTGGGTTATGAGGAAAAGAAACAGCAATGGATTGCAAAGCATCATGACAACCCTCTTGGCCATTCCTTGTTTTTCGGAGCCTACATGGACGGTGTCCTTGTGGGCATGAATGGTTATATGCCAATGGAATACAAGTATCAGGGGGCAAGCATTAAAGTGCTTCAATCGTGCGAGAGTGGAGTAGTGCCCGAGGCAAGAGGTTACGGCATTTGGTCAAAGGTGGTCAATTATGCTGTTGATTATGTATTTGCCAACACCGATTATAAGGCCATCATCGGTTTCCCGAATTACCGCAATTCTTATCCCGGTTTCCAAAAAATGGGATGGAGAACCATTTTGTCTTTGAGCAATATGGTTATGGTCAATAATGTCGGGAGTTTTGTGTCCAGAGAAAAAGGACTTTCCCGCATTCTAAAAAGTGGTATCGCCTTGCAGAAAATTGTTCCGCGGTTGAAATCATGTTTTCAAAAAAAATACGAAATCAAGGAATGTGGAATAAATGAGTTGTTGTGGGATGACAAGAATGATGTCCTTAACTTGTCACATGATGAATCAACAATTCAATGGCAGAAAAACAGCAAAGGGTTGAAATCGTTGGCCATAATGCATGATAATGTCGTCATTGCTACAGTTATCTATGGTTTTGGACATTTCAATGGATTGCCAATAATAAAGATTCAGAAAATAGTTAGCAAGGAAGAGTCAGTTACGCAACTATCACGGATTATCTCGTTAGTTTTACAGTATTTCTCAAAGCACTACACTGATGTTGCCTTTGTGAGAATATGGGCTTTAGAGGATTCAGAATTGTATAATGCCTTAAAGCATACCATGTTTGTGAAATCATCCCATCCTAATCCATTTATCATCAAAGAAAAAGATGATTGGTTTATGAATAAACAATGGAACCTTTCATTTTGGGATCTTGATTCAATTTGACCATTTAAAAATCATTCAATATGAAATTGTTATACATCACTCAGGGCTTTGGTTTTCCTGAAAATGCAGGTGGTACCAGAAAATATGATTTGGCCACTTCATTTGTGAAAAGAGGGGTTGATGTAACTGTCATCACCAGTTACTCGGGCAAGCCCTGTGACCCGAAGTGGAAAGAATATGAACGCGAGGGCATCAAGTTCCATGAATTGAACTGCCCTTATAGCAATTATATGGGTTTTAAGGAGCGCATGAAAGCCTTCATCAGCTTTATGCAGAACTCCAAGAAAAAGGCGCTGTCGTTGGATTGCGATGTGGTATTGGCTACCTCCACACCGTTATCCATCGGTTATCCCGCGTTGGTGATGCACCGCAGAAGAAAGAAACCGTACGTGTTTGAGATTCGTGATGTGTGGCCGGGAGTGCCTATCGCCATGGGCTATTTCAAAAACAAGCTCTTGCAGAAGATTCTCTATGGCTTCGAGATGCGCATCTACAAGAAAGCTGCTGCTTTGGTACCATTGTCAACTGGCATGGATGAAAACATCAAACGGCGTTATCCGAATGATAAATCTGTCGTGATTCCCAATATCAGTGAGGTGAACCGCTTTGCCGAGATTAAGAAGGAAATAGACATCACCGTGCCAGAAGGGAAAAAGGTGCTGCTTTACGCCGGTACTTTTGGCAATGTGAATGGTGTGGGCTACATCATTGACATGGCAGCGCATACAATAAAGTACAATCCCGATGTGTGGTATTATCTGGTGGGCAAAGGCAAAGAAAAGGAAGATAATATTAAGCAGGCAGAGAGGTTGGGCGTGTTGAACAAGAATGTTTTCATTTTTGACCCTGTTAGGAAAAACGATTTGCCTTATCTCTATTCTATCTCCACGGTTGGCAGCTCGTTTGTGATTGACATTCCCGCCCTGTGGGACAACTCAGCCAACAAATTCTTCGATACTTTGGCGGCTCATCGTCCGATGGTGATTAATCATGAAGGTTGGCAGGCCGATGCCATCCGCAAGCACAATTGTGGCTATGTGTTACCTCCCAAAGTGAGCGATGAGGCTGCAAAAGCGTTTGTAGATTATATGACGAACGATGAATTGCTTAAAGTCCAGGGCGAGAATGCTTTCAAACTAGGCAAAGAGCAGTTTTCCTTAGAAGTGGCTGTGGATAAATACATGGATATTTTTGACAAGATAGTTAAATAGTAGGTTATGTACAAACACTTCTTCAAACGTCTCTTAGACATCCTTATCTCCAGCATAGCACTATTGTGTATTGGTTGGTTTATCTTATTGGTTGCCATCTTCCTTCATTTCGCCAACAAAGGCGCAGGAGCGTTTTTCTTTCAAGAGCGTCCGGGCAAGGATGAGAAGATTTTTAAAATCATCAAGTTCAAGACCATGACCGACGAACGGGATGCAGATGGCAAACTTTTGCCTGATAAAGACAGACTCACTAAGGTCGGTGCTGTGGTCAGGAAACTATCTATTGATGAGTTGCCGCAGTTGATCAATGTTTTTAAAGGCGACATGTCGTTTATTGGGCCAAGACCATTGCTGGTGGAATATCTTCCTTGGTATACCGAGGAGGAGAGGTTGCGTCATACGGTACGTCCTGGCATTAGCGGATGGGCACAGGTGCATGGGCGCAACAACCTTGCTTGGGATGATAAATTGGCTTTGGATGTTTATTATGTGAAAAACATGTCTTTTATCATGGATTGCAAAGTGATTGCTAAAACGATTGTGAATGTGCTTAGCCGAAAGGATGTAGTGGTGATTCCTGGTTCAATTGGTGGTAAATTGAATGACGAACGTAAACGTAAATTGCAAAATAACAATTAGTTTTTAACAATATGGATTTAAAAATAGGACAATCTGCAAGTTTAACCAAAGCTTTTACTGAACAAGAGGTTTCTTTGTTTGCCGAACTTTCGCTTGATAAAAATGAGCTTCATGTAAATGAAGAGTATGCAAAGAATAGTATGTTCAAACAAAGAATTGTCCATGGCTTTTTAAGCGGATCGCTTATTAGTGCAGTGATTGGAACTATCTTGCCAGGTAAAGGTGCCATATACTTGCATCAAGATATGGATTTCAAAAAACCTGTATTTTTAAACGAAGAAATCACAGCAGTTGTAACAATTGAAAACATCAAAGAAGAAAAGCACATTTACTATCTACATACTCAATGTATTAACCAAGAAGGTGAGATAAAGATAGAAGGTAGTGCGGTTGTAAAATATCAAAACAAATAATTATGGATTTATTAAAAGGACAAAAGGTATATCTAAAGTTGTTCGAAGAACAAGACATACCCAACAGAGTACGATGGATTAACGATCCAGATATTCAATTTACGTTGAATTATGATATTCCAACATCTATTGACAAAACAAAACGTTGGTTTGCCAATGCGGTTGTTGACCCTACTCGTCGAGAATTTTCCGTTTTTACTGTTGACGGAGACAAGCATATAGGCTTTTGTGGCTTATTCAACATAAAAGTACCCGTAATGAAAGCAGAACTTCACTGTGTGATAGGTGAAAAAGAGTATTGGAGTGGTGGATATGGCACAGAAGCATATAAACTTCTTGACGAATATGGTTTTGTTGAACTTGGACTTAATAAGATTTATGGTTATCAGCTTTTGCATAACCATGGTGCGCATCGCGTAGTTGAGAAATTGGGATGGCAAAGAGAAGGCCTGCTTCGTCAAGAGACATACTCACATGGTACGGTGAAAGATGTTTACTATGTGTCAATATTGCGTGAGGATTGGTTGAGAGTTAACAATTTGACAGAAGAAGACCTGCTACGCTTTCCAAATAGTAGACACATTTAACAGGCAGATGATACCTATATATTTAAATAACGCCTGCATCGGGCAATCGGATATAACCTTCGTTCGTGACGATCTTTTCCCTTTCATAGGCGGTGGATCAAAAGCCCGTAAAGCGATTGAATATGAAAGGGTTTTGCTGGAAGAAGGCTACAATGCAGTAGTCACCTGTGGTGGAATCCAATCCAATCACAATCGTGCCATCGCATTAATGGCCGCTCGTAACAGATGGAAATGCCATTTGTGCATTCAAGGAACAAAGGAGCGTTTTGAGGCTGAAAAGGGAAATGCCTTGCTCTGTCGCTTAAGTGGTGCAGAGTGTGAGTTAATTGATCCTTCGGATACAGCAGTTGCCATGGATAGAGCCATGGAAAAGCTTGCGCAGAAAGGGTACAAGCCATATTATATACATGGCGGCGGTCACGACTTACCTGGTGGAACTTGTTTTGTCGATGCAGTCAAAGCACTAAAGGAACAATGTGACGCTAGCAACTATAAACCTGATTACATTTTTCTTGCTTCGGGTACGGGAAGCACCCAGGCAGGCATTGTGGTAGGATGTGATTTGGTCGGTTGGAACGATGTTAAAGTAGTTGGAATCTCTGTGGCCCGTCAATATGAAAGAGGCAAGCAGGTCATTGCTGATTTTGCCAATATGTTGAGCCAACATTATGGTAAAAATAAAGACTTTACGGAAAAGATTATTTTCAATACGGATTATCTTTATGGTGGTTACGAACAGTATACACCTGAAATGGAATCCTATTTGAAAGAGGTGATTAAATATACGGGTTTGATGTTCGATACGACCTATTCTGGTAAGGGTTTTTATGGCATGATGGATATCATCAAAAAAGAAAGACTGCAAGATAAAAACATCATCTTCTGGCATACCGGAGGACTGATGAACTTGATGAAATAAACTAAAATCACACATATGAATATTCTTTTCACTTGTGCAGGTAGGCGAACCTATCTGCTTAATTATTTTCGTGAAAATCTTAACGAGGGTGATACTATTATCGCCACCGACATGCAATTGTCGGCACCGGCACTGCAAGCCGCTGATGTTAAGATACAGGTTCCTGCGGTCTATGCCAAGGATTACATTGACATTACCTCGGACATTTGCAGAAAGCATCATGTGGATGCACTTATAAGCCTTAACGATCTGGAACTGCCCATCTTGGCCGAAAACAAGGCTAAGTTTGAGGCCGAAGGCGTGATTGTAATTGTTTCCGCTCCGGAGGTCATCGACATTTGTTTCGACAAATACAAGACAGCCCAATGGACGGAATCAATAGGATTGAATGCTCCAAAAACTTACGTGCGCCTTGCTGATGCCAAGAAAGCTCTCGCTACTGGAGAGATTGCTTTCCCGCTGTTTATGAAACCTCGTTGGGGTTCGGGTTCCATCGGTTTGGAAACCATCGATGACATGGAAGAACTGAATGTCTACTACAACATCTTGATGAAGAAAATCAAGAAGTCAATTCTGGCAACCGCATCGGTGGGCGATGAGTACATCATGATCCAAGAGAAGCTTACTGGCCAGGAGTTTGGCTTGGATGTGATGAACGATTTGCAGGGTAATCATGTTGCCGTATCGGTAAAAAAGAAGCTTGCCATGAGGGCTGGTGAAACAGATAAAGCTATCACCGTGGATTTGCCCGAGGTTCGTGAAATGGGAAAGAAAATAGGCGAGAACCTGAAACACATCGGCAACTTGGACGTTGACATCATGCAACGCGCCAATGGCGATTATTGTGTCCTTGAGCTGAACCCTCGTTTTGGTGGTGGTTATCCTTTCTCATACGAAGCTGGCGTGAACCTTCCGAAAGCTATATTTCAATGGTTGAAAGGTGAAAAAGTTGACCCGAAGATACTGCAACCAAAATACGGCAGGATGTTCTCGAAGAACGACTATTTGATGGAGATAAAGTAAGGTTTGCCAGTAATGGTTAAAGGTGTTCTGAGAGGTGATAGGGAGTTTTGTGAGTGTTTGTTCAAGGTTCATGGTTCAAGATAAATGACTCATTGTTATAATAAGAAATTATTAGACGATTTATCAGCCCAAGCCAAGGCTTCGCCTCGTTTGCGGCAGGCATTTGACCTAAGGAACACCTCTGAGAATAACTCCCAGCGGATGCTGAATGCTTTGGAGCCTGGCACTATTATACCTATTCACAGGCATTTGAACTCAAGCGAAATTGTCGTTATGCTCCGTGGCAAGATATGCTGACACTTTTATGACGATGATGGAAATGAAACTGAAAGCATCGCGCTGGATGCTAATGGTGATATGCGTTGCATCAACGTTGAGAAAGCCCGCTGGCACTCGCTGGAGTGCTTGGCCGAGGGCCCGTTTTGATGTAAAGTAAGGATGGGCAGGTATGAGCCGTGGAGGGAAGATGAATTGCTTAAAGTGTAGAGTTTAGTGTTTAGAGTCGAGAGTCAGTTGGGAAGTTTAGAGTGGAAAGTATGAAGTATTTGAAGGCGGTGTGGGAGTTTTGCAGGTATTTGTTTTAGCTGAGGTAGATATAGTGATGTAAGGAGGAAAATGAAATAAGTAAGGTGCTTGGTAGTGTAATAGCCGTTCTAATGATACAATCGTTGTCTAGATGGTTTATGAGTTGATCATACCGTATGTATATGATTGTATTTTAATAATATGCAATTTATGAAACAGCAGCAACAAAATATCAGAAATAAGGATCTATTCAAATACTCCTCCACGAAGAAGTATTTGAAGATTTTTGTGCCTGATTTTGCGTTCAAGCACGACAATGACGATGCCCATGGAAAGGATAAGTTTGTCGGCAGGGAGGTGCAGTTCAGGAGACTTTATACTTGGCTGACGAGCGACTCAAAGTCGGGATCCTACCTGATAACCGGTTATCGTGGCATGGGCAAATCGCTGTTGGTAAAGCGCGTGATTGAAGTTATCACCCGTGAGTCCCGGGCTTACAAGGAGATAATCTTCTTGGTTGCTGCTGTTTGTATCTTTCTTACGGGTTTTGCGGTAGCAAACAAGGATATCCTGTCTGATTGGGAAAGATGGGTAAATCCTCTAAAGATGGTGTTGCCTATCTTGGCTGTTATTTTGGTGCTGGGGATTCATGTCAGTAAGATTGTTAACCAGTACTGGTTTGAGAAGGAACGGAGGAAACTGCCGAATCACCATCTGTTTGACAAGGAATTCGTATCGAAATTTTTTGTCAAAAGAAAAGACCGTCGTGAACGCCGCTATGAGATTATGTCAATCTCTATCAACCTTGGTCAGGAGGTGTTGCATGAGCGTGATGTGTTGAGCATTATGGCTCAAAACATCTATGATAAATATCATAGGTTTGTTTATAATCGTCAAAATAGGCCATTCCTAAGTTTGTTGGTTATAGGAGGAGGAATAGTCTTTTCATGTGTTATGGCAAAGTTTGTCTATATCCCTTTTTGTGAAACACTTGGTCGTAAATTATTGGATAGCATTAATACCTGTGGTGATTCTTTTTTAGGAGATTTGTCAGTAGGATTGTTGGAATGGGTGCGAGTATTAAAAAACGGGGAAAATATAAGATTATTTACGCAAGTGTTTTTTAATTTGTTGTTATATTTGGGCTCTTTGTGGTTGACAATAAGAATACTAAAAGCCATCCGAAAACTCATCCCGTATTATTCAACACCTTTTAAAGCACTTGACAATTTAAAACTTCTGTGCGACAGAATTGATTCGACCATTCATGAGGAGACAGGAGCGCATCCGAGATATAACAGCAGTTTTTTCACCATCTCTGTATTGGGAGAAGGGAAAAACAAGATCACTCCCATGGCCAATGTACGTGAAATTGAGCAGGAACTTCTAAGTATTATTAATAGTATCAATGGAGATGATTGCCCCAAACCTTATCGGGCCCAATTCGTGATTGTATTTGACGAACTTGACAAAATAACCAAGGCGGCAAATAAGGAGACGGGGAATAAGGAGGATAATGGAAAGGATAGAACTCCTGATTTTGACACTTCTGTTGACGGTTTTACAGATGCCATGGCCTACGAGGAGCGAAAGCAAAACGTACTCCGCTTGTTGGCCAATATGAAGTTGTTCATATCTACGGTCAACGCAAAATGCATCTTCATATCTGGCCATGAATTGTTTGATGCTTCTATGGCTGACCTCTCAGACCGAGAGTTTGCTATCAACAGCATTTTTAACGGGGTACTTAACGTCAGTAGCTTCCTTTCACCTGAAGGCGGTGAGAAAGACATTAGCTCAATGACGGAACTGTATGTTGCCACGATGTTGATACCTGAGGATTATCTGGTTGAGAAAATATGCAAGAATGCCAGCTCAAACTATTATCTCAAGGAAGAACAACCCTCTTTGAGGTGGTATTACGAGTATTTGATGGACAAACACGTTCGCAATGCCAAGGGTTCTGAAGAGAACGAGTTGAATGCAAGAAAAGCTGAAATAATGTATGCGGTTGAGTTTTTGCGCTACTTTACAGTATTTCTGTCACATATTAGCAATGGCTCTCCCAAAAAAATAGCCACCTATTTTGAAAAGTATATCAAAACCAACTATGATGCCATCAAGCAATTTGAGTGGCATGATGAAATAGTGGTGGGCGTACCATCAGAGAAGGAGGTTAGGAAACAGTGTGTACTCTATTTTGACCCCACATCGCAAAAGCTAATCAATTTCATCTATTACTTGGCCTCGCCTGTGATGAATGCCATCACCAATGAAGTGAGTAACTATGGCGACAAACTTTTGGTGTCATCTTCGTTCATCTTGGACCAGATATACAAGTATCATGGCAAAGGATTCTCGTGGCGCAATTTGGAGCAGATGCCCGAACTGCTGACCTCGACCAAAAACCCCGAGCTTCGCGACTCGATGGCTTCGATTGTTGAGTTTTTGCTACAGGTTCATATTACTAATATATCTTCGGGTATATTCCAATTCAAATTCCATAAACAGATATCCGAGGAAATATCTACGCTTTCAAAAATATCAGAAGAGGCTTCTGCTATTTTCAATTTCACATTGAATGAATCTGAAGCGGTAAAACGGTACAACACCAGACTGTTGAGCCATTATTTGACTTTGGCTGCCAGCAAGCCTTCGGCCTATGTTTATAAGGACGTGCTAGAACGCCTGCATGAAAACCAAGGCGATATTTTCTTCTCAGAAGAAGACTATTACCGAGCCATTCATGAGTACCGTAGCGCTTTGCAGTATATTCCTCAAATAAAAGGAAAGGAAACAGCAAGAGATGTCCTTTCATATTTGAAATGCAGTTTGAAAATAGGAATGTCATACGAGTACAGAAGGACATATGAAAACGCCTATATGATGTATTGCTCCATCATCAACAAATTGATACAACTGCATTGGATTGAAGAGAAAGAATTGGGATTGGATTACACGATGCGGTTGACCCGAGATTGGCGTTTGAAGCAAACGGTTCTCATAGATCAAGATTGCTTGAAGTATAAATGTGGTTTCAATAGTGATCCTCAGTTTCGTCGTGAGTTCAATTCAGGCTTGTGGGAGGACTTGAACGGAAGGGGTGATGTAAGGTCTCCATATTATAGTTTGGATGCCGATAAAACCATTTCAGGACTTTCTGCTTTATATACGCCAGAGAAGAGTAATCTGTTTGAGCGGTTGACGGTTTTTGAGGATGTGAAGTATGTTTACCAGGCCATTATCGCCAAACTGTTTGTCATCGAAAAGATGCAGGTGAGCGGTATTACACAGTCGAGTATTGAAGAGGCAGAAGCTGAATTTATGACCCTCTATAGTGATACGAACATTAACGAAAAGTTTATGGTGGCGGCTGATTTCTTCGGCAAAATGGGTGAGATACTTTACTATAAAAACAACTATGTAATCTCCTACCGTTCAGAAAACCTTGCGGCTGCTTTATATAGATTCGATATCAACGTTTTGGGCCTGTTGGATGATTATTGCTTTGCGACCTGTTCCTCGGTGAAAGGGAAAGATTCTATTGCTGTTAAGGATCATGTGCGGCTTTTCTTTGATACTATTAAACTTGATGATCTTTACGGTAATTATGAGGATAACAATCTTGTTGAGTTTGAAGATTTGTTTTTTGAAAAGAAAGATGGGCAATCCATATTTAGAGGCAATCTTTTGAAAGGAAACAGGTTGAAAGGCAGGTTATGTGCGGCTGGTTCTGTGGATAATGGGGAATATGATTCTTTCTGCAATAACGTGAAAGGCTACATAGAATATCTGGTGCAGAAGGATATATTTCATTTCCATGCAAAGTGGTCGAAGATACAAGATTGCTCGAAGCGTATTACCAAATTGTCGGATGCAGGGTATAAACTCCCATGCAATGCGTGCAAGTACATCAATAGGAGTCTGATTATACTGATGAAAAACATGTTCAGGGAGGACGATGTTATAGGTGCTGATTTCGAGAAAGGAGGGAAAGCTGTTGTCCTTTTGGAATATACTTCTCATAAACATTTGAGACACCTTCGCCAATCGCAGGTTTCGCTACTTGCTTCAAAAGTGGAACAACTGGGTAACGTCATCTTATCATGTGCAAGTACTGATGTGCGGTTGAAGGATAGAGTGAAAGAACTTGATTCTGAAATATCTGTAGAGGTGGTTGATTTGTTGGAACGTTTGTCAAGGGAAGATGTGGATGAAGATGAACGCAGATGGGTGCTGGACAACTTCAAAAAACAGATAGAGGCTAAGGAAAGCACAGCAGACTCTACGCATTTGAGCAAATTGGACAAGGTGTTGTTGTACTACTGGGCCGCCTATCGCTATTATGTGATTGCCTCGATGTATAAAGAAGCAGAGCAATGCATAGAGCGTGTGGCAAAGGTGTTGGAAGACTATCTATTGGCAATCAATTTTGATAAAAAGAAAGAAAAACTGAACGAGAGATTAAAAATAGTAAACCGTTTGTATGGTGTTGCGGGAAAGTTTGAACTGATAGAAAATCTTTTCAAAAACGCTGCGGTGGCTGTGGGTCGCCAATATGACAATTTCGACATGGCAGAAATCCATGAAAACAAGTGGCTGTTTCACATGGAGAGGGCCGACGATGTTGATTTGGTCAAATTGTCGATATTCCCAAATCTTCAGTCGGTTTTCAATACGGTTGTCAGATGTAAACTGCTGTGCATGCAATATCTATATCAAAAAGAGCGAAACGCTGATGTGGAAGAAGCTTATAAAAACTATTTGGCCAAGATTTATAATAGGGTGGCTCCGTCACTCCGTCATGAAAAGACGTTCAGGGGCGAGGTGGAATCATACTATATGAAAGTTTGGCTTAACCACTTGGTTTTGCATGAGGTGTTGGATGGAGAAGTTTTGAGACCTGAGCGCGAAGCTTGGTTGGATGATAGTATGGATTCAAAACCTGAACACCACATAGTGTTTTATAATAAGCTAAAAGTTTTTTTGAGCTCAAACGATGAGGAATCTTTGTATCAAAAGATATTTGGGACTGACGGTTCGGTACGTTCAAAACTTGAAACCTTGAATTTCTTGGTTTATGATTCCATGGTTTGTTTGACAAATGTATTGAAAACGCTCACTCCCCACAACCATATCACCACATTCTCAAACAGTTTTGTGGCTGAAATATATGACATGCTGTGGGAATGGTCGAAGTACTACGAATTGTTGTACGACTTGTATATCTATTATAGGTATGTGAAAGAAGAGAATGAAGATGGAAGAAAGGCGGTAGTTAAGATGTCATCAAGAAACACGGGATTGGATAATAATGAGTTGGAGGCATTGATGAAGGGATGTGTGGATTTGATGAATGCCGAAGGAATCCCGTATAAGGATGCGTTTGGTTACCTCTATTCCAAGTTACTGCTTAATTTGCGGCACGATATGGATGATGCCACTATTCACCATATCTACACCAACTATTCGGCAGAAATGGCCATCAAGTATTATAGAATGACCCGTGATATCAACAGTGAGGGTTTGGCATATAAGAATCTCATAGGTAACATGTACGTCCTGAACGATGACCTGCACAACGATACTTGCCAGTTTAACCTTGCCGATGAGCGGTATATGCTCAATAGTGGTTTGATTTATTCAAAACGTAGGGAGTTGGAGAAGATGTATGAAAAATCAAACGTAAACAAAATAAGCTCTTTCGAGAAAGCACAGGATGAAACTGATGCTGAAACATTGCTTAAGATGTTGAGGGAACGATTTGATGACTCACTATATATTAATACGGAATATTAAATAATAAAGACATGGAAAATAAGAATTGGTCTGATTTTAATAACACGATAGAAGAGAATCTTAATACAATTAAGAGATTGTTTTCAAACAACGATTTGGTTTTAGGTGACAATAAGGTGGAAATCGAGAAGAATGATGCAAAAGAAAACCAGAAGGAGTTCGATGATTGGAAGAAAAAATTGATGGGTGTTATCGAAGTTAAGGAAACTCAACAGTTTGATACTCTATTATCTGACAATCGTAAACTGTTGGAGAAGAGAGAGAAAATTGTTGAAAGATTGAACCAAACAATAGAGGGCCTAAAATCCAAATACAAGAACGAAAAACAATCGTGCGAAAAGGCTTGTGGTGCTATTGACAGTCTAATTGAAGATAAAGAAGGGTGGTTGGATATCATGGCTGAAGTCATTCGTATTCAGTTTGTGAGTGATCAAGGTGAGGTGTTGAAACGGAAAGAGGTTGTTGGAAATAAGAAAACAAAACTAGAGAAGCTATACAAGAGAAAAATAGGATGGAATTGTGTTTTGTTTGGAATATGCGTTGTGTTCCAATCAATTTTGTTCATGATAATAGGATTGAAAGAATCGTGTATCCATGCTGAAAATTTGGGTGTTTGGGTGTCTGTATTTGCGATGGTAGCATTGTTGGTGTGTGAGATACTTTTAGTTAGAGGAATATCGAATATGTCAAAAAAGAAAGACAACATCTTACAACATTTGGATCTTCTACTGAATAAGATAGAAATGTTAAAAGTATCAACGTTTGAAATTGACCGTGATTTGGAGAAGGCGCTGGAAGAAATGAAATAAAGGGATGATGGAGTCATAATCATCGAAGCAATGAAGAATCTTTGAAAAGCGATTAATAGCTATATGACACCAAACACACAAGCCATACTAACGGATTCCGAAATCATGGAAATGCTCGGAGCATTCTACTCAGAAGCTCTGCGTTTTCTTGGAGTGCCGCAAGACCAATGGGCAGAAATAAGAGAGGGGATGGCTTTTGATGGAACAGAAGGGAAGGTGAGCATCATAAGCATCAACTACGAAAAGCACAAAATTCTTGTGAATCTGCCTGTGCTGAAAATGATAATACAGTCTAACCCTAAAGCCGCTGGTGATACACCGTCAGTCTATCGTTCTTATGGATACAAGTTGGCCCGACGATGGCAACAGTATTTGAAAACGGGTGAACGTCGCATCTTTGAGCAAGACAAAGACAGCGATGATTTTGCAATGGCTTTGGGTATTGTAAAAGGTCTGCCACAAATTGACTTGCCTATCAACGAGAGTATAGTGGAGGCTGTCGGACACAACCCTTTTGATCGTGAAGCAGCCATTAGGATGCTCCGTGACGAATTTGGAATGGATTGTTGTGTAAAGCAAGGCTTTGACATCTCTAATAAAGAAACGCGAATGTTTGTGACGCTAACCGATGGCGAGCGTCAGCGTCGTGGAACCGAACTTCTTAAACTGTTTGAGGACAGCAATAACTGTAGCCTTCCAAAGATTAACGAAGGAGATCGGGGCAGCAAGAGCAATCCATTTGCAAATGTGGACGAAGCGGCTGACCACATATTGACCATAGAAAAAGAACGATTGGGAACGGATGTCTATCGCCAAGCCATAAAGGACGAACAGTACTTTTTTGACGATAGACATGGTTGCTTCAGAATCTCGTGGGCATCGGCCAATGTGGGGTATTACCCGTTAGAGGGTGTCGATTATCCTTGTTTTGTGGTCAACCAACTGAGCCATCGGGATGGCCATGCTGCTGAGATGCCTCGATTCTCTATCAAGCCATCCCTTGCCAAAAACAAATTCCTCTATCGCGGCCAGTCGCAGTTCTATAAAAAATGTGTGCCCAATCTGTTCAGGGATGAAATAAAAGTGAAGAATCACCAGTTTGTGGATGATGTCATACAAATCAATGAACTGGAAGTACTGCTTCGTCAGCATCCGCTTGTCAAACTTTTTGAGCAAGGTTTTTATCTTCTTCACGAGTTCTTCCGTTTCAGAGTGGATTATGAGGGCTTGAGTCAGCATTATTATAACCGTACCCCGATGCTTGACCTCACCAGCGATATGGAGGTTGCCAAGTTTTTTGCTGTGACGTGGTTCAACATGGATAAAGATTGTTACGAGAAATATGATGGTGATGAACTGGGGGTGCTTTATTATTATGATCTTGCCCCAGATGCCTTTATTCCTCGTGAAGGTCGCGATTATTTTGTTGAGACCATAGGAAAGCAACCCTTCATGCGCAGTGGTAATCAGTCGGGTTTCCTGATACGACTGGATTCAGGGAAGAATTTTAATGCACTTCCCGAGGTTCGCTATGTGTTCTTCCGCCACGATGCAGGCATAACAGACCGCATTTTTGCGGAATCGGAAAATGGCGATAAGTATATGCCCCTGGAGATGCTCCGTACCCATTGGTACAAACGGATGAGCGATGAGAAGGCCCGAAAGGAAATCTCCCCTGAAGCTTTACGTCTCAATTACGAGAATAATCCAGGCGTATCCCACAACAGCATAGTAAAAGCATTGCAAAGCAAAGGCTTTCATGTTTCCAAGAAGAACAGACAATATTTTACTGAAGAAGAGTTTGAAATGTACTATGCAGGTGCATTGGATTTCTGGGCAGAATTCTGCTCAGATGTTTATATTTACAGTCCCGAAGGAGCACTTCTCCATAAGCATCTTTTGAATTTGCCGAACGACCCGCGCTATCGTTGGGCGTTTTATAGGCAGGATATAATGAAATAAGTGTTTGCTCTAAGAATGTAAGTCATTTTTTAGACAAAGACAGCAGTGGCGGTTTTTCGGTTATTTGTATAGGCCGAGAAAGCGCGAAGCGCGGATTTACGGAACCAAGAATCTACGGAAACACGGTCTTTTGGAGGTGAACTGAAGCCTTTGATGAGTGAAGTGGAGAAGAAAGACGCTCAAGTATTTGAACTGTCTTATGACTTCTCCTGCCGTATTATCAAACTGTACAAGTATCCGAACGAGGGTAAGCTGAGCAAGGCTGACAGGGATATCATTGGGACGCTGGGTTTGCAATTGCTGAGATTTGCTACCTGAATCCAAAAGTCCAATAATTCACTAAATATTCGTTAATTGGAAATAAAGTTGGGAAATTGGGATTTCGTTTTGCTAAAATGAAATATTAAAAACAAAAAGGTTTAAAACGAGGCGTTTTTATTTTTATTTTCAGAATAAGGATCCCACAATTGGAGATTGGTCGGTTTTATTTCAAAAATTCAAAAAAGATGGCTGACTTACAAGGCATAAGACGTAATATAACTGATATGGCATTGGTGTGTACAGAGAAGCAATTTGCAGACTTATATGCATCAGACCCATCTTTACAAGACAAGGAATATGTACGTCTGGATGTGAACCAGATAAGGGGAGTATTGTGCGGAGGCGTACAAAAGGGGCAGCTGCAGCCTGGTAGTGTGGCGGTAGTACCTAATACATGTTCCGCTCACTATCTTTCTTTTCTGCTTTGTTCACAACCAGGTCAACTGCTATTGTTCGGTCAAAAGTTCAATGTGTTGGCACAAACCACGATAAACAAAAAAACGGTTTCCACATTGAGCGTGTTTGACGTGGCTAAAGAATCGGAAGAAGCCTACGCTATGGCCGACACACTTCGTGAGGCGGTTTATCATTTTCATCGTGAACAACCTGACGATTTAAACTATCAGAGGCTTTATGGTTTGATTGCAGATTTGTGTGACGTAATGGCGTTGGAACTATATGCCCATCCGCTCTTTGAGGAGAAAAGTATTTTTATTCTTGAGAATTGGAAGGCTGTTTTGGAAAAAGATACTACCAGAGACAAAATAGCAATAGTATTGTCGGCTTTGACCGACAGCGACAGCCGTTTGCGCAATGAGATAATGAAGGCACATATTCTGATCCAAGATGTTAGTGATTATATAAAACAGTAGATTATGGCTTGGAAGATAAATAGAATGACCATTGAGAACTTCAAGTTCTTCTTGAAGCCGTTTGTTATAGAACCAAAGGGCAAGCATGTGTTGATGTATGGTGAGAACGGTAGCGGAAAGAGTTCCATCTATTGGGCCGCCTATACCCATTTTCAGAGTTGCCTGAAACAGCCTGCTGATGCTGCAAAATATTTTGATAAGGATCATTCCGACAACTTGGTTAATTTGTATGATACTCATAACAGTCGTTCAGGAATAGCGATAGAGTTTGTGAAGCCTGATACCTTGCAGACCAAAAGTTATACGGATGGTAGTTGGGTAATCAACACTAAGTCAGATGATTTCATTAGCCTAAGTACATACGCGAGTGATTTCATGAACTATAAGTTCCTTTCGGCTATCTTTGATTTTAAGAACAGCCGTCCAGTGGACTTGTTCAAGATTTTTGAAGACGAGATATTTCCTTTCATTCCGATGGGAGCTCAAAGATATAATTTGGATGGTACAATGACGGGGGAGACGAGCGTAGAACAATGGTGGCGTTATATCGAGGAATGTTATTATACCCCAGGTGTATTGAATAGACGTTCTTCAGGTGGAGTGTTCGTCCATGATGATAAATGGCAAGCTTATCAGAATCTTATTACCGACTTTAATCGTAAGCTGCAAAACCTGCTTACTGATATTGCCAATGAAGCTAACACCAAATTGCGGGAGCAGAAAATGCCCGTAAGTGTTAAGCTGACTCTTGACAAGGCTCAATTTGACAAGAAAATGTCTGGCACTACACGGTCGTACGATGGTGAGTTTTATAAGCCGCATATTATTTTGACGGCACAATTGCTTGATTCACATGGTAATCCTGTTTCTCCAATTGAAATCAAGCATCCTCGGTCATTCTTCAATGAGGCCAAATTGACTCGTATGGCATTAGCGTTGCGATTGGCCATTTTCGATCGCAAATATCAAGGCGATGACTGTGCGAAGGTGATATTCGTTGATGACTTACTGATAAGTCTTGATATGTCGAACCGGTTGATGGTGGTTAAGGAACTCTTGAATTATGCTGGTCGCTATCAGATGTTTATCTTTACTCATGACCGAACATTCTATGATTTGATTCATGACTCCATTGCCCAGCGCAACATGTCGAATGATTGGTGCTATTATGAAATGTATGCCATTGATGAGCAAGTGAGTGACGGACAAGTACCCGAGCCATGGATTAAAGTGAAGCAGAACTATATGCAGCAGGCCAGGTCGTTCTTCACTGATTACGAGTATCACGCTTCGGCCAATAGTCTTCGTAAAGAATGTGAAAAACAGTTGCTCAGGCTATACCCACGCAATTGGACAATATGTCCCAAAGCAGACGGAACAGTAAGCTTATTGAATCTGAATGGGCTTGATCAAAAATTGAATCAGTTTTATGACCGTTTTGGTACAGAAAGAATTTTTACGCCTAACATTGACCAATACAGAAGCAGAATCCTCAATCCGGCCTCACATAACGACAACAAGGCTAAAGTTTTCCGCTCGGAGTTGATACTGGCCATTGATGAAATTTCGCAGTTTGAAAAGATCAACAAGTTGCGTCTTTCTAAGGAGAACGATGTTTCGCAACGTGAGTTTATTTTGGAAATATACAATGGTACAAAACATGTTGTTATTGTATTTGTTCCTTTGGAGGAATGGTACAAGTTGGAGTATGAGGGTAATATCTATTTCGAGAACATAGAAGTGAAGGTATTGAGCAATACTGGTTTCAGCCCGGGAACCAATTCATTGGAGGTCAGAAAGCTGTGGCGTGATACATGTCGTTTTATGGGTATAACCCCAGAATCAGCATTCCCGGCAATTGAAACTGTAATAAGGGATAAGAATACTGGAGTTCTGTTAAGAGACTTGCCTGTTGTATAATAATAGTTGTAAACGATAATCAATAAAATCTAAATATTATGGCTGATAAAAAGCGAATTTATTTATGCTTGGCCCACATGAGCGAAGCAGGCCTTGAACAAAAGTATATCAAAGAAGCGTTTGATACTAATTGGGTGGTGCCGCTGGGACCGAATGTCAATGGGTTTGAGAAAGATTTGGAAGAGTTCTGTGGTCAAAATAAGCGTGTTGTGGCTTTGTCATCCGGCACTGCTGCCGTCCATTTGGCTTTAATCAATTGTGGTGTGAAAGCTGGTGACGAAGTCTGTGTGCAGAGCTTCACTTTCTGTGCCTCTTCGCACCCGATCACTTATCTGGGAGCCACGCCAATCTTCATCGATAGTGAAAAGGAAACTTGGAACATGGATCCTGACTTGCTGGAGGAGGCTATCAAAGACCGCATCGCCAAGACGGGTAAAAAACCGAAGGCCATCGTGCCAGTGGCACTGTATGGAATGCCTTACAATGTTGACCGCATCATGGAGATTGCCAACCGCTACGACATTCCTGTGATTGAGGATGCCGCCGAGGGCTTCGGATCACGTTGGAAAGGTCAAGTGTTGGGCACATTTGGCAAATACGGCGTGCTGAGCTTCAACGGCAACAAGATGATTACCACCTCGGGTGGAGGTGCTTTGGTAACTAATAACGAGGACGAGTGGCGCGAGATTATGATGTACGCCACGCAATACCGTGAAAGCTACCCATATTACCAGCATGAGAAGATAGGTTTCAACTATCGTATGAGCAACATCTGCGCTGGCATTGGTCGTGGGCAAATGACCGTGGTCAATCAGCACATAGATCATCATAAACATGTGCAAGCCATCTATGAAGAGCTGCTGGCTGGTGTGCCCGGCATCAACGTGCATTCGCAGCCGGTATGTCACACAGATGGCACAGATAACACAGATAGGGTTCCTGTCTTCGACAGTAACTATTGGTTATGTACCATAACCTTGGACCCCTCGCTCCGCATCAAAGGTCAGGAGAATGCATACAAGACCATCGTGACGGGTGCCGTGGGTGGTGCTGCGGGTGTGATACATGCAGCCTCATCAGCCGTCACCGACTGCCAACCCAACGACAATGTGGAGGCACTGCGTGTCTTTATGGATGCCGCCGGCATTGAAGCACGCCCCGTGTGGAAGCCGATGCACAAACAGCCAGTGTATAAGGATGCTCCAGCATACGTAAACGGTGTTTCTGAAGCCATTTTCAAAGTTGGCATGTGTTTGCCTGCGGGACCATACGTCTCGGACGAGGATGTGAGGTATATTGTGGATTGTATCAAACAAGCGATAGAATAAGATGTCAAAAACAGCATTAATCACTGGCATCACGGGCCAAGATGGCTCGTTCTTGGCCGAATTCCTTTTGGAAAAAGGCTACGATGTGCACGGCATCATCCGCCGCTCATCGTCGTTCAACACGGGTCGTATCGAGCACCTTTATCTCGACGAATGGGTGCGCGACATGAAGAACAAACGTTTGCTCACCTTGCATTATGGCGACATGACAGACTCGTCGTCGTTGGTGCGTATCATTCAAAAGATACAGCCTGACGAAATATATAATTTGGCCGCCCAAAGTCACGTGAAGGTGTCATTCGACTGTCCCGAATACACCGCCGAAGCGGATGCTGTGGGCACATTGCGCCTTCTTGAGGCCGTGCGCATCCTCGGTTTGGAGAAGAAATGCAAGATTTATCAGGCCTCTACATCGGAGTTGTTTGGTCTTGTGCAAGAGGTGCCTCAAAAAGAGACGACGCCCTTCTATCCGCGTTCGCCTTACGGTGTGGCCAAACAATACGGTTTTTGGATTGTGAAGAACTATCGCGAGAGCTATGGCATGTTCGCTGTCAACGGTATTCTTTTCAACCATGAGAGCGAAAGGCGAGGGGAGACTTTCGTGACAAGAAAAATCACTTTGGCTGCGGCTCGCATCAAACAGGGCTATCAGGATAAGCTTTATCTCGGCAATCTTAACTCATTGCGCGACTGGGGTTATGCCAAGGACTATGTGGAGTGTATGTGGCTCATCTTGCAACAGGAAAAACCTGAGGATTTTGTCATCGCCACGGGTGAGTATCACACGGTGCGCGACTTCTGTACGTTGGCTTTCAAGCACGTGGGGATTGAATTGCGTTGGGAAGGTGAAGGTGTCAATGAAAGAGGTATCGATGTGGCCACAGGAAAGAGTTTGGTTGAAGTCGACCCGCGCTTCTTCCGCCCCGCTGAGGTGGACCAGCTGCTCGGCGACCCGACCAAAGCCAAAACACTTCTCGGTTGGAATCCTCGCAAGACTTCGTTTGAGGATTTGGTCAAAATCATGGTTGATCATGATATGCGTTTTGTGAAGAAACTGTATCTGAAAGCTCACATGGAGGATTAGGTCACACGGAAAATAATTTATGTCACACAGATAGCACAGATTACACGGATTTTGCTCGCTGCGGCGAGCAGTTGCCGCAGGCAAAAATCTGTGAGATCCGTGAAATCTGTGTGAAACAAAAGCATGCCAATCTGTGTGCAAAAAAGGAAAAATGACAGACAACGAATTGACATACGAGATTAGAGGAGCCATATTTGATGTTTACAACGAACTTGGGCCAGGTTTGTTGGAATCAGTGTATGAAGAAGCGTTGGCTTTTGAACTTAATGAGCGAGGATTAGAGGTGGCAAGACAGGTTGAGGTCCCCGTCATCTACAAGGGCAATGAGCTCAAAACCCCTCTTCGATTGGATTTGCTTGTTAATAATCAGGTAATTGTTGAATTGAAGTCTGTCGAAGAGATGAAACCAATATTTGCAAAACAGTTGCTTACATATCTTAGGCTGCTTGATTACACGTTGGTCTGTTAGTTAACTTTAATACAAGCAATTTACGCGAAAGCATAAAACGTATAGTCAATTAGATGTCACATAAGATAAATAATATGAATTAATTGTCACACAGATAGCACAGATTACACAGATATTGCTCGCCGCGGCGAGCAGTTGCCGCAGGCAAAAATCTGTGAGATCCGTGAAATCTGTGTGAAACAAAAAACGCCGAAGGCGAAAAAGAAAATAATCAGTGAGAAATGAACAAAGACAGCAAAATATACGTAGCTGGTCATCGAGGGATGGTAGGAAGTGCTATTGTGCGAGAGCTGCAGCGTCAAGGCTACAATAATATCGTCACAAGAACGCATAAAGAGCTTGACCTGACTCGGCAGGACCAAGTGGAAGCTTTCTTTGAGGCTGAAAAGCCCGAATATGTTTTCCTTGCAGCAGCGAAAGTAGGTGGTATTGTCGCTAACCAGTCGGCTTTGGCCGACTTCATGTATGATAACATGATTCTTGAGATGAATGTTATTCATGCTGCTTGGAAGAATGGTTGCAAGAAACTGGAATTCCTCGGCTCAAGTTGCATCTATCCCCGCATGGCACCTCAACCGATGAAAGAGAGTTGCCTGTTGACAGGTGAGCTTGAAAAGACCAACGAGGCCTACGCTTTGGCGAAGATTAGTGGACTGAAATACTGTGAGTTCCTCAACCGACAGTATGGCACCGACTACATCAGTGTGATGCCCACCAACCTTTATGGCCCCAACGACAACTACCATCCTGAACATAGCCATGTGTTGCCCGCCTTGATACGTCGTTTCCATGAGGCGAAGATCAACGGACTGAAGGAGGTGACCTGCTGGGGCGATGGTTCGCCGCTGCGTGAGTTCCTCTATGTGGACGATTTGGCCAACCTTTGTGTTTTCCTGATGAATAACTATTCGGGTAATGAAACGGTCAATGCTGGTACGGGCAAAGAACTGACCATCAAGGAACTGACGGAATTGGTGGCTAAGGTAGTAGGTTTTGAGGGAGAGATTAAATGGGATACTTCGCGCCCGAATGGCACCCCACGCAAGTTGCTGGATGTCAGTAAGGCGACAGCCTTAGGTTGGACTTACAAGACGGAATTGGAGGAAGGTATCCGTTTGGCATACGATGACTTTTTGAACAACCCGATGCGTGCAGAGAGGTAAAAGTTAGCCTCTTATGTCATTTCAACGTTAGCTTGTGCTGGCATGGGAATAAACAACAACGGATTCGACTTTTCTGCCGAGTCCGTTTTTCTTTTTTTGTCAACGTAAGATGTTTTATATTAGTTAGTTATAAATCAATTTATCATCGAAATGAAAAAAAACGTTGTAGTTCAAAAATAAAGTTGTACCTTTGAACCGCGAATATTGTCGAATATTCGCAGTATTATTGTGAAATTAAACGGCTTGTATTATGAATATTTACAAAGAAAACCAACAAGTTAAGACGATAAGAAGAAGCGTCTTTTTTCTTTTCGCTTTCGTGTTTCTGATGTCATCATGCGATGTGTCGAAGAGGATTACTTATTTCCAGGATATTCAAGACCATCAGACCGCTTCAGGCAAAACGGGACAGCCTACTCCTGAAATCCGTTTGAGGCCCGAAGACAAGATTTCCATTATTGTCAATACCAAGGTACCTGAGCTGACAGCACTTTTTAATCTGCCTTACACAAGTCGTGTTTTGGGAGCACAAACTGAACAAGTCAGTTCTAATCAAGGTACATCCGGCTATATCATCAAGGCTGATGGTACCATTGATTTTCCTGTATTGGGTATGGTGCAAGCTGCTGGCAAGACACGCGACGAGTTGGGGGGATATATCAAATCGGAACTTATCAACCGCAACTTGGTCAACGACCCTGTGGTGACAGTGGAATTTATCAATCTTCAGTTCGCTGTGATGGGTGAGGTGAGAAGCCCGGGTACCTATAGGATTACCCGTGATCATATCACACTGTTGGATGCGTTGTCGATGGCGGGCGACTTGAACATTGATGGTAAGCGCGACAATGTTTTGGTGTTGCGTCCCGATGCCTCGGGCAACATGACTGCCTACAATGTCGACATGCGCTCGTTTGATGCTGTTCAAAAATCCCCAGCTTATTACATCCATCAAAACGACTACATTTATGTGGAACCCAATACCAAACGAGCCAACCAGTCGACCGTCAATGCCAACACGGTCCAATCTGTTAGTTTCTGGATTTCTGTTGCATCTTTCCTTGCTTCCATGGCTACGACAATTTCCTTGCTTATGTTAAGGTGGGGTAACTGATGCTATAACTAAAATCAAAATAAAATAAATATAATTGTCAATAATTCATTCATAATCATGCAAGAGAATAATAATATAAATACAATAACTAATAATGCTGAATCACAAGAGGAACAATCGATTGACATCAAGGCAATATTTTATATTTTCTTAGCTAATTGGTATTGGTTCCTCATTTCAGCGGTGGTGGCTTTCGCTGTGGCGACTTTATATCTTTATAGAACTACTCCGGTCTATACCCGTACAGCCAAAGTGTTGGTAAAATCGGAAGAAAAAGGCAAGTCAGTCCTGGATGCCAACGATTTTTCGTCCATGGGATTGGTTGGTAATAGAATAAATATCGCCAACGAAGTGATTACTTTCAATTCCATTGACAACATCCGCGAGACGGCACGTCGTCTGCATTTGGACATGGATTATACGATTGACGGCCGTTTTCACCCCATATTGCTTTATGACAATACCCTGCCGGTGAATGTGGATTTGTTGGGAAACTTTGACAACGTTGGGGCCTCGTTCGACATGCGTCTTGAAAAAGGCAAAGGGGTGAAGCTTTCGAATTTTGTTTTGAATGGTGATGATGTGAAGGGTGAGTCTATGGCAAAATTTGGCGATACGGTGAATACTCCTATTGGCTTGATGTGTGTGCGTCCTACTGACTATCTTAATACATGGGGAGAAGACGTTGATGTTATCCATGTGAGACATTCAGGTATTGAAAATACGGCCAGGCGGTATGCATCTCAGCTGAAAATAGCCTTGACGGATAAAAACGCAGATGTTATGACCATTTCTGTCAATAATATCTCCAGAAAAAGAGCCGATGACTTCATCAACATGCTGATTGCGGTGTACAACAACAACTGGCTTAAAGACAAGAACCAGATTATGGTGAGCACTTCCATGTTCATCGACGATCGTCTGAATCTGATAGAACAAGAATTGGGCAACGTGGATAGCGACATCTCCACTTACAAGAGCGAGAACCTGCTGCCCGATGTCAATGCGGTCTCAAGAATTTACTTGTCGGAAAATAGTGCCACCACCACCCGTATTTTGGAAATCAACAACCAAATCTCCATCACGCGCTATATCAGGAATATGTTGGCTGGGGAGATGGTGAAGGATCAGTTGTTGCCTGTGAATTCAGGAATCAACAGCAGCAATATTGAGAGCCAAATCAACAACTACAACTCCATGATGTTGCGCCGCAACAGCTTGGTAGCCAACAGCAGTGAGGAGAACCCTTTGGTGGTCGACTTGGATAAAAATCTGGCAGCCTTGCGAGAAGCCATCATTTCGAGTATTGACAATCAATTGGTGACACTCGACAACCAGCTGACCACCCTCCAAGGCACAGAGCGTAAAATCAACCGACGTCTTGCCGACAATCCTGGTCAGGCCAAATACCTGCTTTCGGTGGAACGTCAGCAGAAAGTGAAAGAGTCACTTTATCTTTTCCTGCTCCAGAAACGTGAGGAGAACCAACTCTCTCAGGCTTTCACGGCGTATAACACTAGGGTCATCGAACAGCCTCATGGTTCTAACTTCCCCACCAGTCCGAGAGTTTCGTTGATTAGGCTGATTGCTCTCATTATCGGTTTGGCTATCCCCGCGCTCATTCTTTTCCTGAAGGAGCAATTCAATACGTCCATTCGTGGTCGTAAGGATTTGGAGAATCTTTCGTTGCCTTTCGTTGGCGAGATACCCTTGGCTTATAGTGCAGCCGACCAAAAGAAAAAGAAGAAAGAAGCCAAAAAGAAACGTGAGGAACAGAAAGACAATGAAGTCAAGGAAGGCTTTGCAGGTGGCGTAGTGGTGAAAAAAGGCAGCCGTAATGTCATCAATGAGGCTTTCCGTGTGTTCCGCACCAACCTGGAGTTCATGAGCAAGGACAAAGACTCCAATATCTTCATGTTCACTTCGTTCAATCCTGGTTCGGGGAAGTCGTTCATCGCCATCAACACGGCCATTGCTTTGGCCATTAAGGATAAGAAAGTGTTGGTAATTGATGGTGACTTGCGTCACGCCTCGTTGTCGGCTTATATTTTCTCACCTAAGAAAGGTATTGCCAACTATCTTGCCCGTCAAGAGGAGGATATTAATCAACTTATCATGCCGAGTCAGGAATATCCTACTTTGAGTTACCTTCCTGTAGGTACCATCCCGCCCAACCCGACAGAGTTGCTTGAAGATGAGCGCTTCGGTGAGTTGATTGCCCGTTTCGGCAAGGAATACGATTATGTGCTCATCGACTGCCCGCCTGTCGACATTGTGGCCGACCCTCAGATTATTAATAAGTATGTCGACCGCACTATCTTTGTGGTTCGTGTGGGTTTGATGGAGCGCAGTATGGTTCCCGAGCTGGAGAACATCTACACACAGAACAAGTTCAAGAATATGTGCTTGGTGCTCAATGGCAGCGTGGGCAACGACGGACGCTATGGCGGTGGCTATAGATACGGTTATAGGTATGGCTATAGGTACGGTTACAAGTATGGTTACAACGGCAAGTACGGTTATCACAGTGGTTATTACGGCAACAAGGGCAATGGCTACTATCACGAAGACGACGAATAACCAACACTGACGTCCTATGCTTTTCCCGAAGATTTCATCGCTGCTCACGGGTTTCACCGACCATCATTCCCACATCCTGCCCGGTGTTGATGACGGTGTGAAGAAGATGGAAGTGTCGTTGAAAGTGTTGGAGCGATACGAACAACTTGGCATTGCCGAGGTGTGGTGCACGCCACATATTATGGAAGACATTCCCAATACAACGGAAAAACTGCAAGTGCGTTTTGCCGAGCTTTGCGAAGCCTATCAAGGTCCCATCAAACTGCATCTTGCGGCAGAATATATGATGGATGCCCTCTTTGAGGAGCGACTCGAACAAGGCGATTTGATGAAATTGGGCAATGCGGGCAACCAAGTTTTGGTGGAAACCTCTTACTTTACGCCGCCAATGGACATGGATGGCATTTTACGCCGCATCAAGCAAAAGGGACTTTATCCCATGTTGGCGCATCCTGAACGCTATGTGTATATGAACCAAAAACGATATACTGAGTTGAAAGACAACGGTATACGCTTCCAATTGAACCTTTCTTCCTTGGCGGGAGCATACGGCTCTGAGGCCAAGGACAAGGCACTTTGGATTCTCAAAAAAGAGTACTATAACTTGGTGGGTTCCGACTTACATTCCCTCCGAAACGCTGACTATTGGTCGACACGCGCTCCTCGTGCTTTGAAGAAGCTTCTACAACAATAAAAAGAATAAGAATATCAATTAAATACAACAACATGGAAGAAAAAAAGAGACTCTTTGAGGAATTTCCTCCAGTGAGCACCCAGGAATGGGAAGCCGTCATTGAGAAGGACCTCAAAGGGGCAGACTACAACAAAAAACTGGTTTGGCGCACTGCCGAAGGCTTCAATGTGAGACCTTACTACCGTGCCGAAAACCTCGCCGACATCCCGTGGACAGGTCAGCAACCCAACGAGTTCCCATACGTCCGTGGCAACAAGCCCGAAGGCAACGAATGGCTCATTCGTCAGGACATCACTGTGAAGGACGTACACGAGGCCAACAAAACCGCACTCAACGCCATCAGCCGTGGTGCCAACAGCATTGGCTTCAAGTTGGAGTACGACAAGGTTTACGACACCATTGCCATCTCAACTTTGCTCAACGGCATCGACCAGAAGGCAGTGGAAATCAACTTCTACAACAACAAGTACCATTTGCCGTTGCTTGAGATGCTGTCGAAGATCCCAGGCGTGAAAGGCTCGCTCAACTACGACCCGCTCACGCGCTACATCCGTCGAGGCGTATGGTACATCAACGAGGGTGCCGATATGGAACTGGCTTACATTGTGGTGAAAGCCGATATGCCTGGTTTCCAGACCATCGGTGTCAACAGCCACGTTTTCACCAATGCTGGAGCCACCATCGTTCAGGAGATGGCTTTCAGCCTTGCGGTGGGTGCCGAATACTTAGACAAACTCACCGAGAAAGGTCTCACCATCGACGAGATTGCTCCAAAGATGCGCTTTAATGTGGCCATCGGACAGAACTACTTCATGGAAATGGCCAAGATGCGTGCCTATCGCCTGCTTTGGGCCAACATCGTAAAGGCTTACGGCGGCAAGGAAGAGAGCGCCAAGATGCACATTCACGCTACTAACGCTGAACTGGGCATGAGCCTGTATGATGCATACGTCAATATGTTGCGCACCACCACGGGCACAATGTCAGCCGTCCTCGGTGGCGTCGACTCGTTCACTGTGATGCCGTTCGACACGCCGTTTGAAATCCCCACCGATTTCGCCGACCGTATCGCCCGCAACCAGCAACTCATCCTCAAGGAAGAGTCGCATTTCGACAAGGTCGCCGACCCTGCCGCAGGTTCCTACTACATCGAGAATCTTACCGAGAGCCTTGCCGCTGCCGCTTGGGATTTGTTCAACAAGATCCAAGACGAAGGCGGTTATCTCGAAGCCGTCCGCAAGGGCATGATTCAAGGCCTCATCAAGGAGAGCGCTGCCAAGAAGTTCAGCAACGTGGCCACACGTCGTGAGACTATCCTCGGCACGAACCAATTCCCGAACTTTACTGAGACAATGAAGTTCACACCTGAGGCTTGGGTCTTCGAGGCCGACAACCGCCGCGACGAGAAGGCCGAGGTCGAGACCATCGTCACCTTCCGCGCCGCGCAACAGTTTGAGCAACTGCGCTATGCCACCGATGTCTATGCCCAAGACCACAAGCGTCCTGTGGCATGGATGTTCACCTACGGCAACCTTGCCATGCGTAAGGCCCGCGCCAACTTCGCCTCCAACTTCTTCGCCTGCGCCGGCTTCCAAGTCGTCGACAATCCGGGCTTCAAGACCTTGGACGAAGGCATCGCTGCTGCCCGCAAGGAGAAACCCGAAATCGTGGTCATCTGCTCGTCCGACGAGGAATATGGCGAAGGCAACGCCCTCAAGGTTTACGAGGAGTTGAAGAACGAAACCATCGTGGTGCTGGCCGGCAACCCCGAAGGCACCGCCGACATCCTCAAAGAGGCCGGACTGAAGTATTTCATCCACGTCAAGAGCAATGTGCTTGAAACCTTAAAAGAGTTCCAAATGCAATTAGGTATAACAAAATAGACTGCGAGACTACGAGACTGCGGGACTGCGAGACGGACCAACACCCGTCGTCCCGAAGTCCCGAAGTCAAAAAGAATGAAAGGATTAAACGATGAAACCAAATTATAAAGACATCAATATCAACGCTATACCTAAGCACAATGGCTTGATTCTGCCGAATGGCGAGCCTTGGGAGACCCACGAACACATTTTGGTGAAACCTGCCTACACCGAGAAAGACCTCGAAGGCATGGAACACCTCAACTACGCCGCTGGCATCGCCCCCTTCCTCCGTGGACCTTACTCGACGATGTATGTGATGCGTCCTTGGACCATCCGTCAGTACGCCGGTTTCTCCACCGCTGAGGAATCCAACGCCTTCTATCGCCGTAACATCGCTGCTGGTCAGAAGGGTCTGTCCGTAGCCTTCGACTTGGCCACCCACCGTGGCTACGACGCCGACCACGAGCGCGTCATGGGCGACGTGGGTAAGGCTGGCGTGAGCATCTGCTCCGTCGAGGACATGAAGGTCCTGTTCGACCAGATTCCGCTGAACAAAATGTCTGTTTCCATGACCATGAACGGCGCTGTGTTGCCGATTCTGGCCTTCTATATCGTCGCTGCCTTGGAGCAGGGTGCCAAGTACGAAGAGCTGCAAGGCACCATCCAAAACGACATCCTGAAGGAGTTCATGGTGCGTAACACCTATATCTATCCGCCTGAGTTCTCGATGCGTATCATCGCCGACATCTTCGAGTTCACCTCGCAGAACATGCCGAAGTTCAACAGCATCTCCATCTCGGGTTACCACATGCAGGAAGCCGGCGCCACCTCCGACATTGAGATGGCTTACACCTTGGCCGACGGCTGGGATTACCTCCGCACGGGTGTCAAGGCCGGTTTGGATGTCGATGCCTTTGCGCCGCGCTTGTCGTTCTTCTGGTGCTCGGGCATGAACCACTTCATGGAGATTGCCAAGATGCGCGCCGCCCGTATGCTGTGGGCCAAGATTGTGAGCACCTTCAACCCGAAGAGTACCAAGTCGTTGGCCTTGCGTACCCACACGCAGACCTCCGGTTGGTCGCTCACCGAGCAAGACCCGTTCAACAACGTAGCCCGTACCTGCATCGAGGCTATGGGTGCCGCTCTGGGTCACACCCAGTCGCTGCACACCAACGCCTTGGACGAGGCCATCGCCCTGCCCACCGACTTCAGTGCCCGTATCGCCCGTAACACGCAGATTTACATCCAAGAAGAAACCAACGTTTGCCGCGTGGTTGACCCGTGG
>CADCML010000006.1 GCA_902802535.1 uncultured Bacteroidia bacterium | reverse complement strand
ACGCGGATACGGGCCTGTCCCTTCGGCACCACAGGATAGTAGAATCCCGTGACGAAGATGCCTTCTTCCTGCAACTTGGCGGCGAACTTTTGCGACAACGGGGCGTCGTAGAGCATCACGGCGCAGATGGCGGATTGCGAAGGCTTGCAGTCGAAGCCAGCCTCGGTCATCTTCTTGATGAAGTATTCGGTGTTGGCGTGGAGCTTGTCTTGCAGGGCGTTGGTCTCGCTCATCATCTCGAACATGCGGATGCCAGCGGCCACGAGGCCCGGAGCCATCGAGTTGGAGAACAGATACGGACGGCTGCGCTGACGCAACATATCAATGATTTCCTTACGACCCGTGGTGAAGCCACCCATAGCACCAC
Source organism: uncultured Bacteroidia bacterium (assembly GCA_902802535.1). GTDB lineage: Bacteria > Bacteroidota > Bacteroidia > Bacteroidales > F082 > Limimorpha. Next base: position 83,875 of record CADCML010000006.1, on the reverse strand, counting down.
CAAAGGCCTTGCCGAGGGTACCGGTCAGGATTTCAATCTTACCACGGAGGTTGTAGTGTTCCGTCACACCGCGACCCGTTCTGCCAACCACACCAGCGGAGTGGCTCTCGTCGACCATCACCATGGCGTTGTATTTCTGGGCCAGTTCGTAGATCTTATCCAGCGGGCAGACGTTGCCGTCCATGGAGAACACACCGTCGGTAACGATGAGGCGGAAGCGGCAGCCTTGAGCGTCTTGCAGTTGCTTCTCAAGGTCAGCCATATCGGCATTGGCATAGCGGAAACGCTGGGCCTTGCAGAGGCGCACACCATCAATGATGGATGCGTGGTTCAAAGCATCGGAGATGATGGCATCATCGGGGCCAAGCAGCGGCTCAAACACGCCACCATTGGCATCGAAGCAGGCAGCGTAAAGGATGGTATCCTCTGTGCCGAAGAACTCAGCAATCTTGGCTTCCAACTTCTTGTGGAGGTCTTGGCAACCGCAAATGAAACGAACGGAGGCCATACCATAGCCGCGGGCGTCCATGCCGTCCTTGGCGGCCTGAATCAGCTCGGGATTGTCAGCCAAGCCGAGGTAGTTATTTGCGCAGAAGTTGAGGCACACCTTGCCGCCAACCATGATTTCAGCGCCCTGGGCGCTTTCGATAATGCGTTCACGTTTATAAAGGCCATCGGCTTCAATCTGAGCCAATTCCTTCTTCAGATACTCTTGAAAGTTAGCGTACATATTATTAAAATTTAAAGGTTATTGAGCTTGTTGAAATAAAGGTTAAACTTTGGGCGCAAAGGTACAAAAGTTCTTATTTTGTCACGCAATATTTTTCTATTTTTGCCGAAAAATTCAAAACGGCCATGCCCATCACTGAAATTCTATCAAAACCGCTTTTGGAAAAAGAGGACATCAAAACCCTGCTTGCCGCCAAGGGCGAGGACAAAAAGCTCCTGTTGGATAAGGCTTTACAAACCAAGTTGGCTTATTTGGACAACCATGTCCACCTGCGCGGGCTCATCGAATACAGCAACATCTGCACAAAATACTGCCTCTATTGCGGCGTGCGCTGCAAAAACATCAAGGTGACGCGCTACCAACTCACCGACGAGGAAGTTATGGAATGCGCTCAGCTGGCCTACAAGTTAGGCTATGGCTCAGTGGCCCTGCAAAGCGGCGAAAGGAGCGACAAAACTTTCATCGACAAAATCACCTATTTAGTACAGGAAATCAAGAAGATAGGTAATGGAAGCCTTGGCATCACGCTCTCGTTGGGCGAGCAGACGGAAGAAACCTATCGCCGTTGGTTCGAGGCGGGCGCACACCGCTATTTACTCCGTATTGAGTCGTCGAACGAGGACCTTTATTATAAGATTCACCCACGCGACGCGAAACATGACTTTCACCAACGCCTCGCCTGCATCGACAGTTTGTTGAAAATCGGCTACCAGACCGGCACGGGCGTGATGGTCGGGTTGCCTTTCCAAACGCTCGACGACCTCGCCGACGACCTGCTTTTCTTCAAGGAGAAAGACGTGGCGATGGTCGGCATGGGGCCTTTCATCCCGCATCCTGACACGCCTTTGTACCAATACGCAGACCAAATTCCGTCGGCACAAGAGCGTATGGAACTGACGCTTAAGATGATAGCCGTTTTGCGCCTGATGATGCCTGAAATCAACATGGTGGCGGCTACCGCCAATCAAACCGTCGACCCGCAAGGTCGCGAGAAGGCCATCCTCGCCGGAGCCAACGTCATCATGCCCAACCTCACGCCCAACGAGTTCCGCGAAAACTACCTCATCTACCCCGACAAGGCCTGCGTCAACGACAAGCCCGACGAGTGCCACAGTTGTCTCGACATCCGCCTCGCCGCCATCGGGCACAAGGTTTTGTACAACGCTTGGGGCGATTCGGTGGCGTTCACCAAGAAGCATTCGTGATTTTTCTCACAAAACCTGCAAAACCCTCAAAACCATTATTGGATGGAAAGTCGCCAACCGGCTCCTTTCCGGCGGTAAGGCGGTTGCCGCGCCGCACCTTACAAAAAATTTTGCCAGTTTTGAAAGTTTTGTGACAAGATTTCATAAAAATACCTATTTTTGCCCCTTTGAAAATCAATTTATTTCATTATGAGAAAACATCTCCTTACCCTCATGCTCGTCATGCTGTCTGTCGTGACTTTCGGCCAGCAATGGGTCGCCATCAAGAGCGATGCCCCGAGCACCATCCAGACGGAACTCGTTGCCTCCTCGGAGAGCAGCATCACCGTCAACCTGCAAGTACCGGGCTTCTATGCCTTTGAGGTGACCACGCCCCAAGGAGAAGCCAACATCATTTCGGTTCCCAGAACGGTCAGCACCGCTGCCGCAGGCGAACCTGACCTGCCGATGATTGCCGTTCCCGTTTTGATTGGCGACCGTCAGCACTACAACATCCGCGTTGTCAATGCGCAATACGCTGATTTCCAGATGGAAGTAGCCCCATCAAAAGGCGACTTCCCGCGCACCATCAACCCTGAGGATGTGCCTTACACTTATGGCGAAGCCTACACGACCAATGCCTTCTTCCCCGCACAGAATGTGGGGCTTTACGAGCCTTACATCATGCGCGACTTCCGTGGACAGAACATGGTGGTCTATCCTTTTGCCTACAATGCCGTAACACACACGTTGCGTGTGTATTACAACATGACCGTTGAACTGTTCAGCGACGGCATCGACAATGAAAACATCATTGACCGCCGCTCCAACGCGATGCGCCTTGACCCCGAAATTGAGGCAATGTATGCCAACCACTTCATCAACTACAGCGAAAGCCTGACTAAATACACGCCTGTAGTCGAAACTGGAGAGTTGCTCATCATCTGCCACGATGCGTTTATGAGTGCCATGCAGCCTTTCGTTAACTGGAAAAAGCAAATTGGCCGTCCTACCACGATGGTCGGAACCAGCACTACTGGCACCAACGATACATCCATCAAAACATACATCCAAAACCAATACGATGCCAACAGCAACCTCACCCATGTGCTGCTGGTTGGCGACGTGGCCCAAATCCCCGGACACAACTATTCCTCGGGAAGCTATGGCGGCAAGTCAGACAACTGGTATGGCCAAGTGGCTGGAAACGACTACTATAACGACATCATCGTCGGGCGTTTCTCCGCTGAAAACACCGACCATGTGACTACCCAAGTCAACAAAGTGATTCATTACGAGAGAGACATCAACGCCTCCGACACTTGGCTTTCGACCGGAACGGGCGTGGCCACGGTGGCTGGCAGCGGCGGCCACTTCGGTGAAGACGACTGGCAACACATCGACAACATCCGCAACGACTTGTTAGGTTACAATTACACCGAGGTCTTCAGGGACTATCCTTCCGGCGGCGGCGCCAACTCCAACTCAGCCACACTGACCCAGCACATCAACAACGGCGTGAGCATCATCAACTATTGCAACCACGGCTCTGAAACCAGCTGGGGCGTGTTCAACTACAGCAACTCGAACGTGAACGCCTTGATAAACGACCAAAAGCTGCCCATCGTGTGGTCGGTGGCTTGCCTCAACGGAAAGTACGACCATTACCAACCTTGTTTCGGCGAGACCTGGATGCGTGCCACCAACAACAGCAACGGCACGCCCACTGGTGCCATCGGCGGCATGTTCTCTTACATCTCACAACCTTGGGTTCCCCCAATGTACGGCCAAGACGAAATGGTCGATGTATTGGTGGAAAACTATGCTACCAACATCAAGCGCACTCTCGGCGGCTGTTCGTTTGACGGCAACATGAAGATTTTGGACCAATATGGTCAAGGTGCAGGACAAGGTCACGGCACCTACATGTCGTGGATCCTTTACGGCGACCCGACTCTGACTTTGCGCAACGCCGTTCCCGCCAATATGAACGTGACCCACGCTTCGACCATGAACTCCACCGCGACATCGTTCACCGTGAACGCCACCAACGGCAACGGTGCCTTGGCCACCCTGACCCTTAACAACGAAATCATGGGCTCGGCCACTATTAATAATGGTACGGCCAACATCACTTTCACGGCTCCGGGAACGACGGGTACCGCCACCTTGACCGTGTTTGGCTACAACAAGATTACCTACATCGGCTCCGTCACCATCACGCAAGGAGGCACCACGCAATATACCGTCAACGTGTCGGCCAACCCGCATGAAGGCGGCAACGTCACTGGAGGCGGCACCTACAACCAAGGCCAATCCTGCACGGTAACAGCCTCTCCAAGCATTGGTTACACATTCGTCAATTGGACTGAAAATGGCAATGTGGTTTCCTCACAAGCCAACTACACCTTCACGGTGAACGGCAACCGCAACTTGGTGGCCAACTTCCAGGCCATGCCGCAGAACTACACCATTAACGTGTCGGCCAATCCTGCTTTGGGCGGCAACGTCACAGGCGGCGGCACCTATCAGGAAGGTCAGTCGTGCACCGTTACGGCTTCGGCCAACACGGGCTATGTTTTCGTCAACTGGACGGAAAACGGCAATGTGGTTTCCAACCAAGCCAACTACACCTTCACGGTGAACGGCAACCGTACTTTGGTGGCCCAGTTCCAGCAGCAGACCTACACCATCAGCGTGTCGGCCAATCCTGCTTTGGGTGGCAACGTCACGGGCGGAGGCACCTACACCCAAGGCCAGTCGTGCACTGTCACGGCCACGGCCAACGCAGGCTACACTTTCACCAACTGGACGGAGAACGGCAATGTGGTTTCCACCAACGCCAACTACACTTTCACCGTGACGGGCAACCGCACTTTGGTGGCCAACTTCGCGCAGCAGCAATTCACCATCACGGCACTTGTTGATCCTTCGCAATGGGCTGGCGGTGTTGAAGGTGGAGGCACCTACACTTATGGCCAAAGCTGCACTTTGACAGCCACTCCTACCGTTCCCTACATCTTTGTTAATTGGACGAAAGACGGCGTTCAGGTCAGCACCAATGCCACATACACCTTCACGGTTACAGAATCTGCCACCTATGTTGCACACTTCGTTGTGGAATCTTTCACGATTACAACGCTTGCCAACCCAACGGAAGGCGGTGTTGTTACAGGTAGCGGCACTTACGAGACATTAGACGAGTGCACTGTAACTGCAACAGCCAACGAAGGCTACGACTTCGTCAACTGGACCGAAGACGACAATGTGGTTTCAACTGAGGCCACTTACACTTTCGCCGTGACAAGCGACCGTACCTTGACCGCCAACTTTGTGTTGCAGAGCTTCCAAGTCAAGGTAATCATCAACCCCGAAGAAGCAGGCAGCGTCACGGGAGAAGGCACTTACAACTACGGCGACGAAGTCACCCTGACCGTGGTTCGCAACGAAGACTGGGCTTTCCAGAACTGGACTGAAGACGGCGAAGTGGTCTGGGAAGAGCTGACCTATACCTTCATCATCACCAATGACCGCGTTTTGGAGGCCAACTTCCTCTACACCGAGGGCATCGGCGAGAACAGCGTCTCTGCCAAGGTCTACCCCAACCCGACGCAGGGCGAAGTCGTCGTTGAAAGCGAAGGCATGAGCCACATCCGCATCGTGAACGCCTACGGCCAGACGGTCTACAACGCCAAGGTAGAAGGCGAACAGGTCCGCATCGACCTTTCTGACATGGCCAAAGGCATCTACATGATGCACATCGAGGCCAATGGCGGCCATGCCGTCAGGAAGATTGTGGTGGAATAAGCTACAGGATTCAAAGCTTTTTGAAAAGTTCCCGACGTCGTTCAAAGGCATCGGGAACTTTTTTTTGCAAAAAAAAAATTCCCCATTCGTTTTTTCTATTTTTGCATTGTATTAATGCACAATTACTAACCTCAAAAACAAGAGTCGTATGAAAAAGATGTTTTTAATTCCTTGGTTTTGCGCAAGTGAGCAGACAACAAGCCATCAATTCCGTTCTCAATTCGGTTGTCGGCAACAATGTAGACAATGTGAATGTCTACATGGAGCCTTTGTCGCAATCGGATTCCTACTACAAATTGAGTCGGTACGACTCAATAAGTTCTCCTTACAACAATTATTGGTTGTTCTTTATTGATGACATGCCAGAATACGGTTGGGGGCATGATTGTAGATATGTTTTTATTAATTCAGGCGACGGTACCATGTCTGTTGTGAATAGTCACATACCTCCATATCATTATAAGCTGCATTTGGAAGTCATTTCTGAACATATCAACCTTATCGAACTGTCGCCCATAAGCAATTTGGAAATTTCTGTTGGCAGTAACGATACTGTTATCCTAAATTGGGATATTCCCACTGATGCAACAGATGCCGTCATTTCTTGGAGCAACATGATTGAGTATGATGAAGTTGGAGTAGCTGCTGGTCAATGTGCCACAGACCAAGCTGTTCGTTTTGATAAGAATGATTTGACCGATTTCATCGGTTGGAAAGTCACAAACGTATCGTTAATATTATCATACGATGAGAATGGCGTACAAGACCAACATTATTACGTTAGGATTTGGAAAGGTGAGGAAAATGCGTCGGAACAAGTGTATGAAAAAGAAATCATCGATCCTGAATTCGCAGTTCCATTAACTGTTTCAGTTGATTCTGTTGTCTGTATAGAAGAAGAGAAGGCGTTACGGATAGGATATTACATTGATAAGTATATGATGTTTCCTTGGGTAATAGACAATGTTCCAGTAGCTTCAGAAGGAAAAGGGGTTAATTACAGGTTATACCACAAAGATTCTAATAATGACTGTGTATTAGACTATCCTTGGGATAATTCTTGGCCAATCTTTGTGTTTCAGCCACTTTAACTCGTTTTGACAGAGATACGGCAGACAGAGTTATTGCCAACCAACTCACTGGCTACCGCATCTACCGCGACGGCCAGCTCATCAAGGAAATCCCCTACAGCTTCGTCACCTATTTCACCGACACGGAATTTACCAAAGAAACCGATGTGGAATATTGTGTCACGGCAGTTTACGGTGAGGAGGAATCGGAGCCGGTTTGTGCTACCGCCACCATCACGGGCATTACTGAAAAACCTGAAAACGACGGCATCACCGTTTCGCCCAATCCTACCAACGGCCTTGTCCGTATCGAAGGCGTTGAAGTAGCGAAAATGCAGGTTTACAATGCCCTTGGGCAGTTGGTAAAGTTTGCCCAAAACTCCAACGAAATCAACCTGAAAGGTTTGCCACAAGGGGTTTATTCGCTACGCATTACTGGAGTCAAAGGCGAAATAACGAGTAGGAAGATTGTGGTGGAATAAGCCTTTATCGGCGGGATTTTTTTTCAAAAAAATTTGATTTTTCCATTCGTTTCCCTATTTTCGCCACGTTTAATGCACAATTACTAATTACTAACCTCAAAAACAAAAGTCCTATGAAAAAGATATTCCTTGGTTTTGCGCAAGTGAGCAGACAACAAGCCATCAATTCCGTTCTCAATTCGGTTGTCGGCAACAATGTAGACAATGTGAATGTCTACATGGAACCTTTGCCGCAATCGGATTCCTACTACAAATTGAGTCGGTACGACTCATCATTAGCCAACAAATGCGATGAGAGGTTGGAAAACTACGATGAAGCCATTGCCTGGTACGAGGAGATTTTGACCAATCCCAATACCAGTTTCAACGACAGCATCTTCGCTGCAATTGACCTCGGCGATTTATATTTAAGGCTGGATGAAGGTGGAGAAAAGGGAATATGTGGAAAGATGGTTCAATATAAGCCTAAATCTGTGTATATGCATAATAAACAGACCAACATTGCCTTGTCTATGATACCCCAAAAGGAAGCTGGGGAGAAGGATTATTCTGATAGTTCTCCAGTACAAAACCTTGAATTGTCTGTTGGTAGTAATGATACGGTTTTCCTAAATTGGGGCATTCCATCTGATGCAACAGAAGCCGTTATCTCATGGAGTAATATGATTGAAAATGATGAATGGGGAGTGGCAGCAGGTCAGTGTGCCACAGACCAAGCTGCTCGTTTTGATAAAGATGATTTGGCCGACTTCATAGGTTGGAGAATTAAAGAGGTTTCGGTTATATTGTCATATTGTGATACGATGTCTGGCGCACAAGAAAACTATTTTATCAGGATTTGGGAAGGAACCGACAATGCATCGGAACCGATATATGAAAAAGAAATAACTCACCCAGAATATTCCGTTCCATTATCTGTTTCTGTAGACTCTGTTATTATTATAGAAGACAATCAAGAATTAATGATAGGATATCACGTTGACAAGTATGAGATATATCCGTGGGTAATGGATAATATTCCGGTAGCTCCTGAATGGAAAGGCTTTTATTACAGGTTATACCACAATAACTCCAACAATGACTGTGTGCCAAACAATCTTTGTGTTTCAGCCACTTTAACTCGTTTTGACAGAGATACGGCAGACAGAGTTATTGCCAACCAACTCACTGGCTACCGCATCTACCGCGACGGCGAGCTCATCAAGGAAATCCCTTACAGCTTCGTGACCTGTTTCACCGACACGCAGTTTACAAAAGGCATCGATGTGGAATACTGTGTCACAGCGGTTTACGGTGATGAGGAATCGGAGCCGGTTTGCGCTACGGCCAACATTACGGGGGTTGCCGAAAAACCTGAAAACGATGGTATTACCGTTTCGCCTAATCCTACCGACGGCCTTGTCCGTATCGGAGGTGTTGAAGTAGCGGAAATGCAGGTTTACAATGCCCTTGGGCAGTTGGTGAAGTTTGCCCAAAACTCCAACGAAATCAACCTGAGAGATTTGCCACAAGGAGTTTATTCATTGCGCATTACTGGAGACAAAGGCGAAATAACGAGCAAGAAGATTGTAGTGGAATAAGCCCAGTTTCCTGCCAGAGCGAGAAATAATCTTGAAGTGAGGTGACAAAATATTGCCACCTCACTTTTTTTCACTATTTTTGAAGCCAAATTTCAGCGCAATGAAAATCAAATTCATCGGTGCGGCCCAGGAAGTGACGGGCAGCAAGCACCTCATCACCACCGACCACGGTAAGAAAATCCTGTTGGACTGCGGCATGTTCCAAGGCAAGGGCCTCGAAACCGATGCCGCCAACCGTAACATTATGGTCAACCCCGAGGAAATCGACTATATCATCCTCACCCACGCCCACATCGACCATAGCGGCCTGATACCTTATTTCCATAAGCTGGGCTTCAGGGGTGAAGTCATCTGCACGCCGGCCACCAAAGACCTGTGCAGCATCATGCTCCCCGACACGGGCTTCATTCAGGAGAACGATATGGAGTGGTTCAACAAGAAACGCCGCAAACAGGGTATGCCCGCGTTGCAACCCATTTACACTGAGAAAGATGCGCGTGCTTGTATGGACCTTTTCGTCACCGTCAGCTACAACCGCTATCTCTATTTGGACAGTAACATTAAGGTGAAGTTCAACAACACGGGCCACCTGCTCGGCAGCGGTTGCGCCATCCTCGAAATCGACGAAGGCGGCAAGATGACCCGCATCGCCTACACGGGCGACATCGGCCGCAAAAACAACTACCTGCTGCGCTCGCCCGAACCTTTCCCGCATTGCGACTACCTCATCACCGAGTCCACCTACGGTAACCGTCTCCACAGCGACCGAGCCAATGCTGAAGAAGAGCTTCTGAGAATCATCTACGATACCTGCGTGGTGAAACGCGGCAAACTCATCATCCCTTCGTTCGCCGTCAGCCGCACGCAAGAGATTGTGTATCTGTTGAATAACTTCTACAACGAAGGCAAATTGCCCGAGAAGATCCCCGTTTTCGTCGATAGTCCTTTGGCCGTCAATGCCACCGAGATTTTCCGCATGTACGTCGACCTTTTCAACGACGATGTGAAGGATGTCATCGAATACGACCCCGACCCCTTCGGTTTCAACAGTTTGACCTTTGTACGCGACATCAACCAGTCGAAAGCATTAAATGCCACCAAACAGCCTTGCATCATCATCTCGGCATCGGGCATGATGGAGGCTGGTCGCGTGAAACACCACATCGCGAACAGCATCGAGAACCCCAACAACAGCATCCTTGCTATCGGCTACTGCGCTCCTACTACATTGGGAGCCAAGCTCTTGGCTAAACCCAAGCCCCAGACGGTCTCCATCTTCGGTATGGAACACGCCGTGAATGCCGACATCTACGAAATCGACGCCTTCAGTGGTCACGGCGACTACAAGGAAATGATTAACTACCTGAGTTGCCAAGATCCGAGCAAAATCAAGAAAACCTTCATCGTCCACGGCGATCCCGAGGCGCAGCAATTCTACAAACGTCAGCTGCGCAAGGAAGGCTGGGACAACATCTTTATCCCCGAGCCTGGAGAAGAATTTGAACTAAAATAAACCGTAACAGTAACATAAAAAGAAGTTATCATGTATTGTCCAAATTGTGGGCTAGAAATATCTGGCGACATCAAATTTTGCCCCGACTGCGGAACGCCCATTGCACCTATCAGTGCAGAACCGCAACCCAATCCCTTCCCTGAGCCGGAACCCATCCCTGAACCCGAGCCTCGACCAACTTACCAACCGACACCTCCACCTGTTGAGAATGGGACAGAACCCGATTCCATGGAAAAAACCCTCGCCCTTGAGGCTTATCTGGGCATCCTCGTGCTGGCACCAATCTTCGGAGCCAAGAATTCCCCTTTCGTCAGGTTCCACGCCAATCAAGGGCTCATCTTGTGTGCCACATCCATTGGCTTGTCTCTTCTGATGACCTTCAACAGCGTCATCATGGCCTCTGTCGGTGCCTCATGGCTCAACATCATCCTTGGCCTGTTCAACGGATTATATGGCTTGGCCTCATGCGGCATCATCGTCTTGGCCGTCATCGGCATCATCAACGCTGTGAAAGGAAGGATGAAACCCCTGCCTATCATCGGCAAGTTCAATATACTCAAGTAAAGCGGAAATACTTTAATACCACCCATCTGTCAAGAGGGAATGATTTCGTATTTTTCAATATGGAATTCTTTTCCTCTTGACATTTTTAGTATTTTTGCAAAAAATTTCAAAAATGGCACAAAAACCCAGCATCCCCAAAGGCACCCGCGACTTCCTTCCGGAGGTCATGGTGCGCCGCAATTATATCTTCGACACCATCAAGACGGTGTTCAAACGCTTTGGTTTCCAACCGATTGAGACCCCTTCAATGGAAAACCTCAGCACTCTTTTGGGCAAATACGGCGACGAGGGCGACAAGCTTCTGTTCCGTGTGCTCAACTCGGGCGACTTCATGAGCGGCGTGGAGCAAAACGGCGAGCCGCTTGAATCCATGAAACTCGCCAGCAAAATCAGCGAAAAAGGCCTGCGTTACGACCTGACCGTGCCCTTTGCCCGTTTCGTCACCATGTATCGCGAGCAAATCGCCTTCCCCTTCAAGCGTTACCAAATCCAACCCGTTTGGCGCGCCGACCGCCCGCAGAAAGGCCGTTACCGTGAGTTCTACCAATGCGACGTGGATATCATCGGCAGCGATTCCTTGTTGAACGAGGCCGAGTTGGTTCAAATCGTGGACGAGGTTTTCAGCGCATTGAAAATCAACGTCATGCTGAAAATCAACAACCGAAAGGTGTTGGCAGGCATCGCGGAATACATCGGCAAGTCTGACGCTTTGGTGGACATCACCATTGCCATTGACAAGTTGGACAAAATCGGCATCGAGGCCGTGAACGCGGAACTGGCCGAAAAGGGATTGGAGCAAGCCGCCATCGACAAACTCCAGCCCATTCTCTTCATGAAGGGCAACACACGCGAAAAAATTGCCCAACTGAAACCTTTGCTCAATAACGAAGTAGGCCAAAAAGGCATTGAGGAACTTGAAACCTTGTTCGACTACATTGACAACATGGACTTGAACATCGACACCGAACTTGACCTTACCCTCGCCCGTGGCCTGAACTACTATACCGGCGCCATCTTCGAAGTAAAGGCCAAGGATTTCGCCATCGGTAGCATCTCGGGTGGTGGCCGTTACGACAACCTTACAGGCATCTTCGGTCTGCCGAACGTGTCCGGCGTGGGCATCAGCTTCGGCGCCGACCGCATCTACGATGTTTTGGAAGGCCTCAATCTCTTCCCTGAGACCATGTCGGAAAGCACAAAGGTCATCTTCCTCAACTTCGGCAAGAACGAGGAGAAATATTGCCTGAAATACCTCAACCAGGTGCGCAAGCACGGCATCAACGCGGAGATTTATCCTGATGCGGCCAAGATTCAGAAACAGATGAAATACGCCAACCAACGCGCCATCCCGATTGTCGTCATCGCTGGTGAACAGGAGGTGGCCGAGGGGAAATTCACCATGAAATTCATGAAAGAAGGAACGCAAACGGTGGTGGAAGCCAACAAATTAGTGGAAACGATATTAAAGGAATAGCGCAAAGCGAGGTTTGAATCCCCCGCTTCGGGCACCCCCTTTCAAGGGGGGAAGCGCAAAGCCCCGTAGGGGCGACATACCAGTAAGCAGGCGACGTCAGTCCCTGCATCAACAGAAACACAACCAGTAAGCAGGCGACGTCAGTCCCTGCATCAACAGAAACACAATAAATACATAACAATATGAAAACCCATAAAATCTCATCGAAGGAACTGACCTTCAAACAGGTAAATGAAATACTTACCAAGGGCTACAAGCTCGAACTCAGCGCGGATGCCATCAAGCGCATCCAGAAATGCCGCGACTATCTCGACAAGAAGATGGAGAACCCTGAGAAGCCCATCTATGGCGTGACCACCGGCTTCGGCTCCCTCTGCGACCACAGCATCTCGAAAGAGGATTTGAGCACCTTGCAGAAGAACCTCGTCATGTCGCACGCTTGCGGCACGGGCGAAATGGTTCCCGAAGAAATCGTCCGCCTCATGCTATTATTAAAGGTGCAGAGCCTCAGCTACGGCAACAGCGGCGTGCAGGTCATCACCGTTCAGCGCCTCATCGACTTTTTCAACAATGACGTGCTGCCCGTAGTCTACAACCAAGGTTCACTTGGTGCTTCCGGCGATTTGGCGCCTTTGGCCAACCTCATGCTGCCTTTGCTCGGTTTGGGCGAGGTGCATTTTGAGGGCAAGATTTACCCTGCCGAGAAAATCCTCAAAAAGTTCAAATGGGAACCCATCACCTTGCAGTCGAAAGAAGGTTTGGCCCTGCTCAACGGCACACAGTTCATGAGCAGCTACGGCACCTATGTATTGCTCAAAGCCTTCCGTCTCAGCTATTTGGCCGACCTCATCGGAACAGTTTCCTTGGAAGCCTTCGACGGCCGCATTGAACCCTTCTTCGACCAAGTGCACCAAATCCGTCACCACAACGGACAAATCGTCACGGCCAAACGTGTGCGCGAGTTCACCAAGGGCAGCGAGCTGATTGTCAGGGAGAAGAAACACGTACAAGACCCATATTCCTTCCGCTGTATGCCGCAGGTGCATGGTGCCTCGAAAGATGCCATCGATTATGTGGCTTCCGTGTTCAGCGAGGAAATCAACGCCGTCACTGACAACCCGACCATCTTCCCCGATGAGGACTTGGTCATCAGCGCGGGCAACTTCCACGGCCAGCCTTTGGCCATCACCTTGGACTTCCTAGCCATCGCCATGGCGGAGTTGGGCAACATCAGCGAACGCCGTATCTATCAACTGATTGGTGGCAAACGCGGTCTGCCGTCCTTCCTCGTCGCCGAACCCGGTCTCAACAGCGGTTTCATGATTCCGCAATACGCCGCCGCGAGCATCGTCAGCCAGAGCAAACAACTCTGCTCGCCCGCTTCGGTCGACAGCATCGAGTCGTCACAAGGTCAGGAAGACCACGTCAGCATGGGTGCCAACGCTGCCACGAAGGCTCTACGCGTGGCCGAAAACTTGGAGCGCGTGCTCGCTATTGAGCTCTTCAACGCTACCCAAGCCTTGGAATTCCGCCGTCCACTGAAGTCGTCGCCCATCATCGAAAAGTTCGTCGCCGAATACCGCAAACTGGTGGAATTCGTGCGCGTCGACAAGGTGATGTACACCGAAATTGCCAAATCGGTTGATTTTGTGAAGAATTACCCGTTGGCATTTGATGATTTGAAAAACGAATAAACCCGTCGTAGGGGCGGACTCACGTGTCCGCCCTGAAACAAAAATTGACAAATAAAGGGCGGACACATGGGTCCGCCCCTACAAAGAAATGGAAACCACCGTCCAACCACAAAAACGCCCCACAGGGATGACCATCCTTTTGGTTTTGTCGTTCCTCAACGCCTGCTGGAACATCCTCAGTTCCATAGTTTCGTATTTCTTCATTCCAAAAATGGCAACCATGCTCGAAAACGGACAATTCGAGGAAATGATGGCACCCTTTTCCGGCATGAACGAAGAAATGACCCAAATGATGACTGATGGTGCGGCCATGCTCGCCAAAATCAACCCCAACTACTACCTTATCCTGCTAGTGCTATTCATCGCTTCCATGGTTGGTGTCGTCAAGATGTTCAAGGGCGACAAACGCGGTCTCCACATATACGCCATCGCACAGATACTCATGCTCATCAACGCATCGGTGTTCTTGTATCCGCTGCAAAAACCTTCGCCGTTCACCTCGGATTTGTTGCTCACTGCCATCTTTATTTTGCTTTACTACCTGTATTTCAAGCGGATGGAAATGGTCAACAACCAATCCCAAAACTCAGATTTAGTATGAAAAACGAAGAGCTCGAAGGAAAGATTTTCAACCTGAAGCCCGAATTGACACTGCTCATGAAGTTGGCGGCAAGTTTTGCCATCACCTTTTATGGGTTGTTGCTCATTTTCGCCATCATCACGGTCGTTTTTAGCCAATACTACATCGATTCCTACTACTACAACGAAGCCAATATCGAGCAAGACAAATCTGAGCTTTTGACCCCGATTCTTCAGTTAGTTCTTCTTATAACACTGGTATTCAGTTTAATACAAATTTTCAGAAAGAAGAGTTACGGCAAAGCCATCTTTGTGGTGGCCTCCATCCTACTCATCATTTTCCAATTCGTGACGACGGGTTTTGTCCCCTGGATGAAATACGCCCTCGAAACGCTGATGGTGCTCTTCATCGCGCCCATACGGGTGAAAAAGAAAATCAAGATGAAGGACGGAAAACTCACCTTGGAAACGGTTGAGGAAACGGCTACCAAGGAAACGGCAGTCGAGGAAGTCAACGAAGCATCATCGCAGCCCGTCGAACAGCCTTAACGAAAACATCAACTTCTTCCAACGTATTATACAACGCAAACGAAGCTCGCACCGTACCTGGGATGCCGAAACGTGTCATCACTGGCTCTGCGCAATGGTGACCTGTACGCACGGCCACGCCCATCTTGTCGATAATCGTGCCCAAGTCGTAGGGATGGATGCCTTCAATGATGAAGGAAACCAAGCCTGAACGTTGCTCAGACTCGCCGATGAAACGGATGCCGTCAATCTCTGAAAGTTGCTGGATGGCGGATCGCAAAAGTTGGTTTTCGTGTGCTTCAACTTCTTTCCTGTCAAGGCTTTGAAGAAATTGGATGGCAGTTTCCAGACCTAAGGCTGCGCCCACATTGGGCGTGCCAGCCTCAAACTTAAAGGGCAACACATTGAAGGTGGTCTTCTCGAAACTCACCGTGTCGACCATCTCACCACCGAATTGATAGGGCGGTAACTTTTCCAGCCACTCCGCCTTGCCATACAAGCCACCAATGCCCATCGGGGCATACATCTTATGGCCTGAGAAGACGAAAAAGTCGCAATCCAAATCCTGAACATCAATGGGATGATGCGCCATAGACTGTGCACCGTCGATGACCACGGGGATGCCGTAGTTATGCGCCATCGCAATCATCTGTTTGACGAGATTGATGGTACCCAACACATTGGAAATATGCGCAATAGAAACAACTTTCGGGCCTTCTTGCAGCAGTTTTTCGTATTGGTCCAAATCCAACACACCTTTGTCATTCATCGGCACGACGAGCAACTGCCCATGATGCCGCTGCACCATCTGCTGCCACGGCACGAGATTGGAGTGGTGCTCCATGGCTGTTACTAACACCTTGTCACCCTCATTTACAAAAAGGTGCTCAAAAGCCGTGGCCAAAAGGTTTAAGGATTCTGTGGTGCCTCTTGTAAAAATGATTTCCCTTGATTCCTTGGCGTTGATGAAATCAGCCACGGTTTGGCGGGCATGTTCGTAAGCCTCGGTCGCTTTTTGGCTGAGGTAATGCACCCCACGGTGAATATTGCAGTTCTCATGCAAGTAATAGTCGCGCTCACGCTCAATGACACACAAGGGCTTTTGCGTGGTAGCAGCGTTGTCGAGATAGACCAAGGGTTTGCCGTAAACCTGCTGGTCAAGGACGGGGAATTGGGCTCTTATTTCGTTGATATTCAACATTGTATGTCTGTTTTTGTCACAAAACTTGCAAAACTTTCAAAACCAGCTTTTGTGATTGGACAATGCAACGGCTTACAACCGCTCGCCGTTGCTTCTCCGCCTATGGCGGCTGAAAACTTCATCATTGGCTCTTGGCATCCTTTAGGATACGCTGGAAAGGAGCCGGTTGGCGACTTTCTTTGCCACAATTGTTTTGTCTGTTTTGAATGTTTTGTTCCAACTTTACTAAATCTTCGAATAATCAATATCAAAATTGTAATCCTTCGGATGACTGCACCGCAACACACAGGTCTCGCAGCTCGACAACTCACCGCGCAGACGACGTTTGATCATGTCGTCGATGTGCTCGTGCAGCATTTCATTCCCGATATGGTTGCTCACCTCGGCAGCGAAGGCATACATCAACAAAATCCTCGCGTTGGCCTTGCTGATACCGCGCTGGCGCATGTAGAACATCGCCTCTTGGTCGAGTTGGCCCGTGGAGGTGCCATGCGAGCATTTCACATCGTCAGCGTAAATCTCCAAAAATGGTTGGCTGTTGATTTTGGCCGTCGGGGTGAGGATGATGTTGCTGTTATTTTGGTGAGCATCCGTCTTTTGCGCGCCCTTTGCCACATAGACATGGCCGTTGAAAATGCCCGTGGCCTCGTCGTCCAAAACACCCTTGAACTTCTCGTTGCTGGTGCAGTGCGGCACGTTGTGGTTCACCTTCAAATAGTTCTCCACATGCTGCTTCTTATCGATGAGATAGAGGCCATAGATTTGGGTATCAGCACCTTCGCCATCAAGATTGACGGTATACGTGTTGTGGATGTCGCCGCCGTTGAAGGTAATGACCACAATTTTCAGGCGGCTGTCGGCCAACTGCCTAATCTTGAACTCACGTTGGATGGAAGCCTCATTGTTCACGTTTTGCAGCACGTACAACTCAAGGCTGGAGTTTTCATTGAGGACGATTTCGGAGACTTTCGGCTCGGGCGTCAAATGCGCATCATCGTCATACTCAATGATTTCGCGGCTTTGGTTGGCGGCTATGATAAGTTGGTTGTCCATAATCAAAGTTCCTTAATCCATTCGTAGCCTTTTTCTTCGAGTTCGAGGGCAAGGTTCTTGCCGCCCGTCTTAACGATGCGCCCGTCGTACATCACGTGGACGAAATCGGGGACGATGTAGTCCAACAGCCTCTGGTAGTGCGTGATGACCACGAAGGCGTTCTCGCTGTTGTGCAGTTGGTTCACGCCGTGCGCCACGATGCGGAGCGCGTCAATGTCAAGGCCGGAGTCGGTCTCGTCGAGGATGGCGAGGCTCGGTTCTAACATGGCCATCTGGAAGATTTCGTTCTTCTTCTTCTCGCCACCGCTGTAACCCACATTGACGAAGCGGTTTTGCAGCTTCTCGGTAATTTCCACCATGGCCTGCTTCTCTTTCATCATCTTCATAAACTCAACCGTGCTCATGGGTGGAAGTCCTTGATATTCACGCTTCGAGTTGACGGCGGTACGCATGAAGTTCTGGATGCTCACGCCCGGAATCTCGACGGGGTACTGGAAACTGAGGAAGATGCCTTCGTTGGCGCGGTCTTCAGGTGACATCCCGACGATGTTCTTGCCCTTGTACCAGATTTCGCCCTCGGTGATTTCGTAGCCCTCGCGACCTGTGATGGCCGCTGCCAAGGTGCTTTTTCCTGTTCCGTTGGGTCCCATGATGGCGTGGATTTCGCCCTCATTGACGCCCAGATTCAATCCTTTCAGGATTTCCTTGCCTCCGATGGAGACGTGTAGATTTTTGATATTCAGCAACATAATATATCAATTTTTAATTATTCATTTGTAGGGGCAGACCCATGTGTCTGCCCAATATGTTGTTCATTTGGATTCAGGCTGATTTTACCATAACGCATATAATAAGCGTGTTTAGCCCATTGTGTATATTCTTCTGGTGTGATTTCGATTATGTTTTCGCCATCCGCTTCCGCCACCCGATTTTTCACCTCTTCGATCAATGCCTCATCGCGGCCATATTTCCCAATATGGCACACACTCAACACAACACCGACCAATAAAACGACGGCTGACGCCATCATCATCCAATTTCGGGTTTTCGGCTTGATTTCCAACAACATTGCATTCACCATCGAAAGGGAAATATGCCCGAGAGCCAAGGCGAAAAACGGTAAAGCCGCAAGCATGTAAAAGTCACGCTGCTTCACGCTCACCATAATGGGCAACACACCCGTCAATCCAAGTATCAGAAAGTTGAAGAAATGCTTTTTGTCGGGTGCAAACTCAAATACCTTGTGCTTGTCTTTATTGATGATTTTGCTCATTATCAAGATGATGGAAAAAATCACCAATGGCGCAATCAGTTGCAACAAAAGGCTGAAAACAATGTAAAACCGTGTCGAAACCGTGGCCTCGTGCAGTCCGCCGCCAATCACCTGAAGGTTGATGTAGTCCTTCAGATAGGCGAACGATGGTGGGAAAAACAAAAACATCACGCCTGACAGCACGGCCACTGTAACCATTAATAATAAGGTGTCAATCGGACCCTGAATCCAACGGCGCTTGTCATCGAAGATACAATAGATGATAGGGAATACCAACGGAAACAATCCCGTGAAGCCTTTGGAGAGGAAGGCTGCAAACAATGCAATCCCAGCCAAAAACAGCCATAACTTGCTATTTCTCTGATAACTAACAATCATCAGATAAACCGAAAGCATCACAAAAACAGACATGGTGTTTTCGAGCAAGTTGTTCGTCGCGCTCCATGACACTATAGGTATGGCCAACCAAAACAGCAACGGCAGCCAAGCCCATCGGAAGTTGTTCGTACTCCGTTTCCAAATCAGGGCTATCAACAAGGCGGTTAATAAAAAAGTCAACGCAGAATAGGCTTTTTCCACCCACCAATGGTCGCCCAAAAGCTTGAAGAACAAGGCTTCCAAGCCGAAAGCCAATGGCGGATGCGAATGGAACACGGGGCCGATGGTCTGCGTATAAAAAGGATTCCAAAACGACCCCATACCTACCGCCATGTTGCGCGAAATGCAGGCATAGAGCACACCGTCAAGGAACATGCCTTCGGTCAACAGGCTGTTGCTCATCAGCATCAAGGTGATTCCGATGAGGAGCAACCAAAAAGGTGTGTTATTTGAACGGGTTGAAGTCATCCTACACTTCCCTCGAGGGTTATCGACAACAATTTCTGCGCCTCAACCGCAAACTCCATCGGCAATTTGTTCAGCACATCCTTGGCGTAGCCGTTAACAATCAAGCCAATGGCCTTTTCCGTCGGGATGCCGCGCTGTTGGCAGTAGAACAATTGATCCTCGGAGATTTTCGAGGTGGTGGCTTCGTGTTCGAGGATGCTCGATTCGTTGCCACATTCGACGTAAGGCCAGGTATGTGCGCCACATTGGTCGCCGAGTAAGAGTGAGTCGCACTGCGAGTAGTTACGCGCATTTTCAGCTTTGGCAGCCACCCTCACCAAACCACGATAACCGTTTTGGCTGTGGCCAGCGGAGATGCCTTTCGATATGATGGTACTGCGGGTGTTCTTGCCCAAATGAATCATCTTCGTGCCCGTGTCGGCTTGTTGGTAGTTGTTGGTCACGGCGACGGAATAGAACTCGCCCACGGAGTTGTCGCCCATCAGCACGCAGCCCGGGTATTTCCAAGTGATGGCTGATCCCGTCTCAACCTGCGTCCACGATATTTTGGAGCGGTCGCCGCGGCAGAGGCCGCGCTTCGTGACGAGGTTATACACCCCGCCTTTGCCGTTTTTATCGCCAGGATACCAGTTCTGCACGGTAGAGTATTTCACCTCAGCATCAGTTTCGGCAATGATTTCCACAATGGCCGCATGAAGTTGGTTTTCATCGCGTTGCGGTGCCGTGCAGCCTTCCATGTAACTCACATACGCGCCTTCGTCGGCCACGATGAGGGTGCGCTCAAACTGACCCGTGTTGGCCGCGTTGATGCGGAAATAGGTGGACAACTCCAAGGGGCAGCGCACGCCCTTCGGAATGTAGCAGAATGAGCCGTCGCTAAAGACCGCCGAGTTCAAAGCGGCGAAGAAGTTGTCGGTGTAAGGCACCACCTTGCCGAGATACTTTTTCACCAAGTCGGGGTGCTGCTTGACGGCTTCGCTGAACGACATGAAGATGACGCCATGCTTCGAAAGCGTCTCTTGGAAAGTCGTCTTCACCGAGGTCGAGTCCATGACCGCATCGACGGCCACGCCCGAGAGTTTCTTCTGTTCGTCAAGGGAGATGCCAAGTTTATCGAAGGTGGCCAACAGTTCGGGGTCGACTTCGTCAAGGCTTTGTTTTTGCTGCCTTTTACGAGGTGCAGCGTAGTAGATAATGTCCTGATAGTTAATCTCAGGAATGTCGAGATGCGCCCAATTGGGTTGTTTCAAGGTTTGCCAATGTCGGAAGGCCTTCAAGCGGAATTCCAACAACCATTCAGGTTCTTCTTTCTTCTTGGAAATCAGGCGGATGATGTCTTCATTCAAACCTTTCGGCACGAAATCGGTCTCAATGTCGGTCACAAAGCCGTATTCATAGTCCTTGCTCGTGACTTCGCTGATGATATTGTCTTTCGGATTCGAGTCCATTTTTCTTATTAAGAATGATTTCAAATTAGGCCGCAAAGATACGATTTTCTTATGGTTTGGATGCATTTTTCTACAAAAAACGGTCATCTTTTGGGCTTTACATTTTTTTCCTTTAGTTTTGCAGTCCGTATGAGTAAAGAAAAAAAGAAACATGGCTTTTGGTTTTACTTTGGCAAAGTGATGGCTGGCCTCGGCATCGCCTTGCTGTTGCTGATTCTGTATGTCTACCTCTCCGTGCCAACCTACAGCTTCAAGGAGCCCAAACCCTTCAGCGGCGAGTATCTCTACAACCCATACCAGGGCATGAACCCTGACCAGTGGAAAAAGTACCATTTCCATTGCCATTCGCGTAAGTATTTCGGTTTGACCAACGGGCGCAAAAGCACCGAAACGGCCATCGACAGCGTGTATCAGGCTCTCGGTTACGACCATTATGGTATTTCAGATTATATGAGCATTAACCCACATCATACTGATAAACAAGACTATATCCCTACATACGAACACGGCTACGGCCTTTTCCGCAAGACGCACCAAATCTGCATCGGGGCGGAGTCGGTGTATTGGCCTGACTTCCCTTTCATGCAAAACCTCAACATGAAGCAGCATACTCTCAATAAATTGGCTGAGCGGAGCCGCTTCGTCATGCCGGCTCATGCCTCGTTTACCACTGGCTACAAGGTGAACGACATGGTACTGCTAAGCAACTACCGCCTGCTTGAGGTGCTGAATCCCTACGGCAACGCCTTCGAACATTGGGACATGGCACTCTCCAACGGCCATCGCGTATATGCCCTCGGCGATGACGACACGCACAACATCACCGACCACAGCGAAGTGTGCCACAACCTGACCATGATCAATACGCAAAACCTTGATGCTGAAAGCGCTTACGAGGCTTTGGACAAAGGTTTGTGCTATGCCGTGGAGTTCGACAACTGGTATCATTTCCCCATGACCTTGGAGGAAAAAGTCAAGCAGGTCAAGGCCTTGCCCCACTTGACCCGCGCCGAGTTAGTGGGCGACACTTTGTTCGTCGCGACTTCGGCCAACAAGATGCAGGAAGTGAAATTCATCGGGCAAGACGGCAAGGTGCTGAAAACAGAAGAGGCGGTCGCGACGGCCTATTACGTCATCCAACCCGAGGACCATTATGTGCGGACAGTCATCAATGTCAATGGGTTGCAGCATTTTTATCTCAACCCTGTGACACGTCACCCAACACCCGAGCCCATCGACCAACGGCTTGATGTCGTCAACAAGGCGCAGACCTATTTGTACTGGTTCGTGTATCTCGTGGCTTTAGCCGCTTTCGTGTGGTACCTGTTCAACAAGGCCAAAGCCCAAAAAGAGGAAAGCAAGTGAGCATTAAAGAGCAAAATATCAACAAGATAATGGTTTGGCTCTTAGCCATCAGCGCGGTCGTGAGGGGCGTTTTGTCCGCGTGGATGGAGTTCGGCAACGATGAGGTCTATTATTGGACTTATGCCCTCTATCCCGACTGGAGCCACTTCGACCATCCGCCCATGGTAGGCAGAGTTATCCAACTTTTCAGCCTTAACCTATTGTTCGACAGCGAGTTCTTCATCCGTTTGGCCTCGGTGGTCTTCATGACTGCCAACACCTATATTATATATCGCATCGGCAAAGACATCAAGGACGCAAGGACTGGACTTTATGCCGCGCTGCTCTACACCGCTTCCATCTATGCCTTTGTCATCACTGGCATCTTCATCATGCCCGACACACCGTTGATGTGGTTTTGGCTCTTGGCGATTTGGATGGCGGTCATTTATTTCAAACGACTGCATACCCAGCAACATTCTGACAGTTACATCATTTTGTTCGGAACATTCTCAGGATTGGCTATGCTTTCCAAATATTCGGGTGTGTTTCTTTGGGTCGGAATGATGCTCTACATCCTCATTTTTGACAGGAAACCGCTCAAAACCTGGGCATTTTATTGCGCCTTGTTTGTTTCCATCAATTTGGTTCTGCCCATTTTGAAATGGAACCTACAATACGACTTCATCAGTTTCAGTTTTCATGGGGCTCGTGTTGGCGGGAACAAACTCAATTTCAGCACTTTCTGCACCGAATTGGCGGGCGAATTTCTCTATAATAACCCCTTCAACTTTGTGCTGGCTATTATCACCGTCATCGCAGCTTTCAAAAAGAAACTCAACATCGAGAAATCCGCGCAACGACTTATCATGTGCATCGCTTTACCGCTCATTTTGGTCTTCCTGGTTTTTTCCCTCACTCGCCCGACTTTGCCGCACTGGAATGCACCTGGCTATGTATCGATTATCCTATTATCCGCTGTATATCTGCGCGATAGGCAGGTCAACTCAGGCCAATTGCCCAAATCCGTCATGGCGGCATTAGCGTTACTTGTGGTTGTCTTGGTCATTGGTGTGGCCGAAATTAAGACAGGTTTCATCCCGCTTGACAAACACACTGAGCCTGAACAACTTGGTCGGGACGACTTCACCTTAGACATGTACGGCTGGCGGCAATTGGGCGAAAAATTTGCCGATTTCCGAGAACAGAAAATCGCTGAAGGCGTGATGAAATCTGAAGACGGCATCGTTGCCAACCAATGGTTCCCACTTGCCAACCTCGACTATTACGTGGCGCGACCTTTAGGTATGAGAGTCATGGGATTGGGTTGGCCTGAGTTTTTGCACAAATACCTGTGGATCAACGATGAACGAGGCGGATTCCATCTCGGCGAGAATTATTGGTTCCTCTCCGATAGCCGTTACATGAAAGACCCAAAGGAAACCTACCAGTGGTACTTTAAGGAAATCAAGCAGGTGGGCATGATTGAGATTGAGCGATGCGGTAAACCCGCCAAGAATTTCTTCGTCTATACCTGCAAAGACCTCCTCGTTGCGCCCCCTACCCTACAGGATTTCATGGCACAATCCGCTGCAGGAGATAGATAGTGCCGTCCGTCGCAACGGTCTCATACTCATCACGATTCTTGAGCACCAGCACCCCTCTACGCTCATATTCGAAATAGGGCGCAGTTATCAGCACATAGTCGGTCTTGACGTCCCTTGTGTCGGAAAAATTCCTGATTTCGTCGCGCAAAGCAAGGTGAGGCACAAACTGTGTGATGGCACACACCGAAGCCTCGTCGGGAATCTGCTTGATGACCTCATAGGCAAAATGTACGTCGAAATCCTTCTGCTCGTAATGTCGCCCTTGATAGACGCACAACTGGTCGAGCCAAACCTGCGACTTGGGAATGCCGATGGTGTAAAAAGTAGTCAATACGGTGGAAAGCAACAGACACGAAGCCAGCGTCATACGCCAAACTTTTTTCTTCAACTTGACGATGACCAAAAACGAAGCGATGACAATAATTGGCATAAACTCAACGGAATACTGGAAGGATATGCCCCAAAAAGTGGGGTCGATGGACAGCATCTTCTGTGCAATCAGCGGAACAAGCATGAGCAAGAAGTTGGGTTTCAGCAAGGTAAGCACCATTCCCGTCAGCAAGGCACAGAGATAGAACTCGGTCTTGACTCCGTCATAACGTGAAGGCATGTTCGTGTTGGCAAACAAGATGCGTAAGGTTTCTTTAGGATTGGTTATCAGGGTTTTGGCAATTTCGAGATAATTGCTGCCGAGGTAATCGTATCGGATGATGCCCTGTGCACCCAAGCGAGGTAATATCAGCATGTTGACGATGACAAAATAAACTACGGCAAAAAGCGCACAACCTGCCAAGAACCATAGCGACTTACGGTCTTTTCGATAGTCCCACATCAGGCCTAACGCAATGAAAAACAACAACAAGGACATGTTTTCCTTGCCGATGACAATCAGCACGGCAAACAGCGCCGACAGCCCGAAACGACCTTTTTTCAAGGAATACAGCATCCAAGGGATCATCATGGCGGAAACCACATTGGAATGGTAATCATAGGACAAGGCGTGGATGATGCCGAACGAAAAGAAGAAAACCGCCGCGGCAAAAACCGGCATCCAGTCGTCGTCGGAATAGAGGCCGATCAGCTTGTAGATGCCCCATCCGCCAAACAGCACCGCCGCGATTTGGACGATGAGCAGGGTATAGCTCCCAAACAGATACATCAAAGGCGAAAGCAGCAGAAGATACAGGTCGAAATGGGCACTTAGGATGCTTTGAGGCTGAGGCAAGAACATGCTGCAGTCGTCGATGCGGAAATGCGCATAGTCGTACATCGCATGGGTGTACAGCCCCAAGTCGAGCGCGTAGGTCTTGAAGAGGTAATGGTTGACCAAGGAAATGAGGCAATACAACACACCGGCAGTGGTGAAAACCGCCGCCAGTGTGATGTTTTTGTGCCGTTTGCTCAAAGTCAGCGACTTCATCAGCCCTCCGCTTGGAATAGCGTAATGATGTTCAAAATGACCTCCGAAGCCTTCATCATGCTTTCGAGTGGCACGTATTCCAACTTGCCGTGGAAGTTGTGTCCGCCTGCGAAGATGTTAGGACAAGGCAGACCCATGAACGAGAGGTTCGCGCCGTCGGTGCCGCCACGGATGGGTTGCACTTTCGGCTTGATGTTGGCCATTTCCATCGCCTTAATCGCTCTTTCCACGATGAAGAAATGTGGCTCCACCTCCTGGCGCATGTTGTAGTATTGGTGCTTCAGCTCCAATTTCACCACATCGCCGTATTTCTTGTTCAAAAACTCTGCCACTGAGGTAATTAGGGCTTTCTTTTCCTCGAACTTGGCGCGGTCGTGGTCGCGGATGATGTACGACATCGTGGTCTCTTCCACCGTGCCGTTGATTTCAGTCAGGTGGAAGAAGCCTTCGTAGCCCTGCGTGAAGCGCGGACGCTGTTCCACGGGCAACATTCCATTGAGTTCCATGGCAATCAGCATCGAGTTCACCATCTTGTCCTTGCCGTAGCCGGGGTGGATGTTGCTGCCTTGGATGTGGATTTTCGCGCCAGCGGCATTGAAGTTTTCATACTCCAGCTCGCCAATTTCGCCGCCGTCCATGGTGTAAGCATACTTGGCGCCGAATTTCTTCACATCAAATTTCACCACACCGCGCCCGATTTCCTCGTCCGGCGTGAAACCGATTTTGATTTCGCCGTGCTTGAAGTCAGGATGTTCCATCATATACTGGGCGGCATACATGATTTCGGCTACGCCCGCCTTGTCATCGGCACCGAGCAGGGTCGTGCCGTCGGTGGTAATCATCGTTTGTCCCTTATATTGCTGCATTTCAGGAAATTCCGACACGCGCAGGACGATGTTCTTTTCCTTGTTCAAAACGATGTCGCCACCATCATAATTCTCAATGATTTGCGGCTTGATGTCGGCACCCGAAGCGTCGGGCGAGGTATCCACATGCGCGATGAAACCGATGACGGGTATTTCCCTATCCACATTGGACGGAATCGTGGCCATCACGTAGCCGTATTCGTCAAGCGTGGCTTCAATGCCCATAGCTTGCAATTCATCGCGGAGCATTTGCAAGAGGTTCAACTGTTTGGCAGTGCTGGGCTGCGATTCGGAGTTTTCGTCAGAAGTCGTTTCCACTGAGACGTATCTCAGGAATTTGTCGATTATTTTTTCCATTTTCGTTCGGTTTAAATTTGGCACAAAAATAGAAAAAAAATTCATACAAAAAAACCGCGGCTGGATTGCTCCAAACCGCGGCACCATGAAAAAAACAACATTACTTTTATTTCTTATTCAACGCTTTTCGGCGTGTTTTCTCGCTCTGTGGCGGTCTTTGGCCCACAAGCCGTACACCTCACTCACGTTGCCCGCCGTGGTGAAGGCATTGATTTCGTTCTTGCCGAGGTATTCCATCAGTTTTGAGAATTCGTCGTTGGTAAGCAACGATTCCAATTCAATCGACTTTTCGTTGGTGTAGCCTCCGATGACTTCATAAAGCGTGCAGCCACGGTGAAGCTCGTCAATGATGTAATGACGAATTCGATCATAATCCTTCGAGACGATGCAAACGCGCTTTCGTTGGTTGAGGTTTGCAGTGAACATATTCACTACCAGACCGTTAATCCAAGTGGCGATGAGGCCGATGACAACCATCTGGAAGGGGTTGATGGCGAAAGCCGTGAGGCAGATGATGGCACCCGCCACGCTCACCGACTTGCCCATGTCGAAGTGCAAGTATTTGTTGACGATCTTGGCCAAAATGTCGAGGCCGCCCGTGGAAGCGTTGATGGAGAACATCAGCGTTTGGGCCGCGCTGAGGATGATCACACAGCAAAGCAGATCGAACCACGGGTTGCCCATCACTGAATAGGCCGAACTGGGGTCGACACCCATATTAATAAGGTAGCTGTTCGGGGTGGCGAAGTTTTCCCAAGGGTAAATCCATTCGCACACCTTGGTCATGGGACCGAGAATCATGGCGCAATAGACCGTCTTGAGACCAAACTCCTTGCCGATGAGCAAATAGGCTAAAATCAACAAGATAGCGTTGATGATGGAAATCATCATAGACAGGCTGATATTGATACCCATGCCGTTGAAAATGTTGGTCAGCACGATGGACAAACCCGAAATGGAGCCGACAATCAGTTTGCTCGGGACGAGGAAATAATACACGCAAACGCCCGTCATGAACATGCCGAAAGTCATGATCAGCAGCTCAACCCAGAACTTTTTGCTCACCAAAGCCTGACCGATTTCGCTCATTATGTCGTTAAACTTACTCATAATATTTTGGTTTACAATTTTTTAATACAATTCTTTCATTCGAAATTTGCGGCTGCAAAGGTCGTAATTCTTTTTGAAATATGAAAACAATTCGAATAATAATTGTATTTTTGCTCCACTAAAGATCAAATCATGGAAACCTATCATATCAGAAAACAGATTCACCGTTTGCCCGGCAAGGTGATTCACACCGTCCCGTTACCGCAGCCACAGTTGGTGGAAGGCCACGGCGCACGCAAAAAGATGGGCAAGATTTGTCAAAAATGTGGCTACAAAAATGTGCTGGTGGTCACAGACCAAACTTTGAGCAGCCTCGGATATGAGCAAGCCATTACGCAAGCCTTGGAGGAGGCCGAAATCCATTACGCCGTCTTCAACGACATCAATTCCGAACCCAACATCGACCTCATTGAGGCAGGCCGCAAAAAAGCCATCGAATGTCAGGCGGAATGTGTGATTGCCCTCGGAGGTGGTTCGGTGATGGATACCACCAAGATGATTGCTGCTGGAGCAAAGATGCCTCGCAGAAGCGTCAAGTCCTTGCTGATAAAGTTTTTGCCCGTCCCTGGAAAGACGTTGCCCATGATTTCGGTGCCTTCCACTGCCGGCACGGGAGCCGAAGTCACTGTGGGTGCCGTGGTGCATAACAGCCAAGGGGTGAAGACTTCCACCGTGTTGATTGGCCTTGATGTGACCCATGTGGTTCTTGACAGCGAACTAACCATCCACGCTCCGCAAAGCGTGACTGCCGCCTGCGGCATGGATGCCCTCAGCCATGTCATTGAAGGTGCTGTCAGCGATGTCAAAGTGGATGAGGCGAACATGTATCTTTCCAAGGAGGGCGTGCGGCTCATTTTCGAGAATCTGCCCATCGTGATGCGCGAGCCAGAGAATATCGAGGCGCGTTTGAACATGTGTCGGGCGGCCTATTTCGGCGGTCATGCCATCAACACGCAGTTGGCAGGCTATGTTCACGCATTTGCACACAGCATCGGAGCCAAATATCATCTGCCGCACGGACAAGCCATCTCCATGATGCTCATGCCTGTATTGGAGTTTCAGAAAAAAGTCTGCACGGAAAAGTACGCCATGTTGGCACGACATTGCCATTTTGCCCATCTCGACACCGACGACGAGCAGGCCGCCGAGCTGTTCCTGCAAGCCGTTGCCCAACTGATGGCGCAATGCGGCATGGACAAATTGGTCTCACCCGTCAAGGCGGAAGACTATGCTGAGTTGATAAGCATGGTTGCCCAAGACTCCATCAATTATTCTTCGCCTATTACACTGAATAATAATGATATAGAACAAATCCTAAAAACCGTCACGCCCAACCCATAACCCATCATCATGACTTATACCGAAAGCGAAATCAGCGAAATCGTGGCTGCACAACGGAAGTTTTTCCGCACTGGCACCACGCTACCCATAAAATGGAGAATCCAGCAACTCAAGAAACTGAAGGCCGCTGTGATTGCCCACGAAACCGAGATGGAAGATGCCCTCGCCAAAGACCTTGGCCGGAGCCGCGTGGAGGCCTATCTCTGCGACATTGGTCCCATCATCGTGGAAATCAACGAGATGATTCGCGGTATGCGCCGTTGGTCGCGCCCCGAAAGGCATTTCAGCGGGCTTATGTGCTTCCCGAGCCTAATTACTAAGGTGTATAAGATGCCTTACGGCGTGTCGTTGGTCATCAGTCCGTTCAATTTCCCAATGCTGCTCACCATCGGCGTGGTGGCTGCGGCGATGTGTGGCGGTAATACGGCGGTCATCAAGGCCAGTTCAAAGTCGGCGGCCAGCACTGCATTTCTCAAAAAGTTTTTCGCCGAGGTCTTCCCGCCCGAATACGTCACCTTGATTGATGGCGGTCACGATGTGGCGGACATGTGTCTGGCCCAGCGTTTCGACAAGATTTTCTACACGGGTTCGCCATCGGTGGGCAAGCATGTGTTGGCCGAGGCCGCCAAAAACCTCACACCCGTGGCCTTGGAACTCGGTGGCGAAACCGGCAACTGGTGCGTCGTCCGCAAAGACGCCGACCTGAAGGACACCGCCCGCAAAATTGCCTTCTTCAAACTCTGCAACGCGGGACAAATCTGCATCAATATCAACCAGATAGCCATTGCAGAAGAAGTGGCCAAGCCTTTCATTGAGGAACTCAAACAAGCCTTCATCAAGCAAATCGGCGAACATCCCGAGAGCAACCCTGAATATCCCAAACTCATCACCGATGGTGCCTACGACAAATGCGCCCACCTCGCCAACGAATACCGCGACCGCATCGTATTTGGCGGCATTGGCGACAAGGAAACCCGTCGCTTTGCGCCCACCCTCATCTATCCCGTCGACATCAACGAACACATTGTGCAACACGAACTTTTCTGTCCCTTGTTGCCCATCGTACCCTTCAAAGATGCCGAAGTTGACAAACTAATGGACACCATCGCCGAGCGCGAGCATCCTTTGGCCATGTATCTGTTTACCAAGGACATGAAGTGGGCCAACCGCACCATGCAAACCCAACAATACGGTGGAGGCTGCATCAACGAGGTCTGCATCCACATGATGGTGAAAGGCGTTCCCTTCAACGGCACAGGCCATTCCGGCATGGGTGCCTACCACGGTGAGTGGGGCTTCCGTGAGTTTACGCATCCGCAAACCGTGCTCAAAGGCAAAACGCGGTTCAATTTACCGTTAAGGGAGCATCCTTACGGCGGCAAGATGGAGAAGACGAAATTGGGGATTTTGAGGGTTTTTGAACGGTAAAACTCGTTGAAAAGGGGTGTAGGATTTTCGGTTGAGTTTTTTCCAAAATTGTGATTTTTTATCGATTTTGGAAAAAACTCAGATTACAAAAACCGATTATTGGAACAAGTCATCCATCGTTAAAACCGAAACAAAAGTTGAGGAATAACGGCCTTCATTAAGACCGTAAGTAGTTAGCAATGTGAGCCATAAGGCTTTCTTTGTTTTTGTTTCATTGCGGAAGGTCGCCATCCTGTTTTGCAGTTTTTTGGCCTCATCGTTATCAAGGCGAAAATCCGCCTCGCTGTATTTGATTTCAAACAGATTGATGATGCCATCGGCGCGGTCAAGAACCATGTCGATTTGCGCTTTTGGTGTACTTTTCTGGCTTCGCCACGAATAGAATTGGGTCGAAATCCTATCGATGTGAAGTGCTTGCTTGATTTGTTGTACATGGGTCAGGCACACCCGCTCAAAACTCAATCCCAACCATGTGTTGACCTCGGAAGTGTCGATATGGTTGCTCCAATAGCCCGTCTCAGCCTCGGCACGCGACACAAAGGTAAGGTAGAAAAGCGAGTAGAAATCAACAAGTTGGTAGATGGCGGAATTCTTTTTCGTCGTTTTGTTGTGGATGGGATACTTGCGAAGAATGTCGCAATTGACGAGGTCTTCAAGTTTCCCGCTGAGCGATCCGCTTGAATCCTGCCCCAAAGCCTTTCTCAATTCGTCGCGCGACATTCCTGCCTTGGCTTTTGCCAGAGCATTGACGATGGTCATATACGATTCCGGCGACTTGAACAAAGTGGAATACAGCCGTTTGTATTCCCTGCGAAGTTCTTCTTCGTCGCCGAAAAACAGTCGGTCGATGTTGGCGGCGAAACTCTCGCCACGATGAAGCAGGCTCAAATAATAGGGCACGCCGCCCAAGGCCATGTATGCCTGCATGACGGTCAGGCGGTCCCACTTGAATTGCCGGCTCTTGAGGTATAACTCCGTCTCTTTCAGCGTAAACGGGTGCAAATGCAATTCGTGTGTGATGCGGTCGTGGAGGCCGCCTTTGTCGTTGACGATGTTGCGTATCATCCACGAGGTGGCGCTGCCGCACACAATCAGCGTCAGGTTGTCTTGCAGCGAAGCCCAACTGTTCCAAAAATAGCCCAATGCCCGCACGAATCCCGACCGTTGCGTGTCCATCGAAGGCAATTCATCGAGGAACACGATGCAACGGCGTTTCAGCGTGACTTTCTTTTTCAGATAAAGTTTCAGAATCCTGAAAGCCTCCATCCATGTCTTGGGTTTTTCGGGCAGTTTGCCGCTATATTCCTGCATGGCGTCAATGAAAGCCTCCATCTGCTCCTCCTTGGTGCCGTTGAGTACGCCCGTCATGGCAAAAGCCATTTTTCCATTGAACAGTTGGTTGACGAGATAAGTCTTGCCGACCCTTCTGCGGCCATAAATGGCAACAAATTCAGGATGCTCGGAACTGGTATATTCCTTCAGCAATTTTATCTCATGTTCGCGACCTATCAATTTTTCCATAACATTCTATATTCTAACAGGATGCAAAGGAAATAAATTATTCTGAAACCACAATGAGTTTTTTCCAAAATTGTGATTTTTTCTCGATTTTGGAAAAAACTCAGATTGATTTTCGGTCGGTATTGAAAACTATTCTTCCAAATTACGCTTTATGATTTCCATCATTTCTGCTGGTGTGACCACCATATCTACTTTCGGGAAATGTTTGATATTGCCCGTAACCAAGAACGAATCCTCTTTCGACAAGGCAACTTCGTAAAACACAACATCTTTCGGGTCGGGAATAAATTCCTTGGAAGATTTCCTTTCACTTGAAATACCTATGTCCCGAATTCTTTCCAGAACATCATTTACTGTAGATGGTTCAAAATTAAATTTCGTTCTATGTAGGACATTTTCATATTCCTTGTAAATCTCTTCATTATACATTGGGGTAATAATGCCTTTGTTGGCAAGCAAGTAATTCACGATTCCCAAAGTTGGTGAATCAGGATTTCGGCTAATTAAACCTGAAACGAGGACATTAGTGTCAATAACAACAAAATGATTCTTCATTTGCCTTCTCTTGCCAATCTGATTTCTTCATTGATTTCTTCCAATGTTAGGTCAGGAAAGCGACCTTCTTCGGCTTGCCTTCTGATTTCAAGGAATGCCTGTCTGCCTTTTTCAAAACTTTCGTCTTTTTCCGACATCTCGATTTCAAAAGGAATCTTGCGCTGACGGACAACAGCCCGAACAAAAACATTAAACGCCGTGGAAGCACTCATGCCGAAGCCTTCGCAAAGCGTATCGAAGCGTTTTTTCAAGTCTGAATCCAAACGGATAGTGTATGCTGATTGTGACATAATGATGTTGTTTTGATGGCAAAGATACAGCGATTTTTTGAAATGTGATGAGTATTTGCAAAAAAAGCGGAATTTTTCGCTTTCAAAGTGCTACCGACAATCCAACTTGATAACTTGGACATTGAGGAAATTAATCGGATGGCGGAGGAGTATTTCAATCCATAAGTATTCACCAAAAACGATAGAGTTTTTGAAGCTCCGCTGTTTTGTTGTAAAGTATTATGTAACGCTTAAACAATAAGCGTGTAATGAGAGACTCGTTGGAGAAAATATGACATAAACAAGCGGCTGCCACGATGCTTCGACAGGCTCAGCAACTTTGTGACAGCCCTACACCATACCGCCCGGGCTGTAGGGCTGTCGTACCACGGCAACCGCAATATTCATTCGCGCATTGAAAATGGTGATAATCAGGACTTCGGAATTTTCAATTCGGAAGAACGTGTCAACGTGGATAATTGTACCGAAAGTAAAAAAAACAGTTTTTGCAAAAAAAGTTATTTTTGTTCTATTTCTTTTTGTTTTAATTCTTGCAACTTTTTTTCCGTTGCATGAACAATATGCTCAAATGGTGTTTGAATTTCAGCATATACTCTAGTATTGGGCTTTCCTTGACTACATTCATGCTGTCCGCTCATCATTGCCACTTTGAAACAATTCAACTTTCTAGTGGTTTCTGCAATAAAATACATTTTACTACAATTTAACCCATCTCCTTGAGCACAATGAACTGTTTTCTTCTTCTTTTTTGCAGTTTTTTCATCTTCTATTGACAGTGGAGTGTCAATAATAGATTTACTATTGAGAGAGCAATTGTATTTCAAACCCTTGAATCCTGTTGGTGCTAAACTAAAACTTTTCGATTCCAACTTTCTAGTTGTAATCTGCACTCGGTGCCCATCAACGCATTCTCCTTGTTGATAATACTCAACCATAACAATAAACTATTAAGCTAAGGTTTTCATCTCCTCTAAAACATTCTCAGCGGTACTTAAGTCAAGTTGGAATAGTTCTGAAGCCTCGTCAACGGTCATTTCTTTGACTCTTTCGATTTTCTGAACTATGTCGGATACCAATAAAACCTGTATAGCATCTGGCCTTTTTTCTGGATAAGGGATAAGATACTTATCTTCGTTAACTGTCAACTCTTTTTCAAATTGGTCTTCATCAATTTCTTTGCTTTCCAATGCTTGGTTGAGTTCAAGGAAATCAATTCTTTTATAAAGATTGCGAAGAGCCTCAACATAGAGTTTCTCCTTTTTTGCACCCATTATACTCCCTACGAGAGTCTTTGCAAATTCTCCCTGACTAGGATAAGCCTTATAATCAGCAATAAAAACACCTGTTTTTTTGTTTTGAACAAAAGAACAAGTAGCTCCAACTACCTCTACTTCTTCTTCCAATTCTAAATTGGGTTGTAATGATTTTGTTATTATATTAAAAGTCTGTGTCATTGCCTAAAATATGCTTTAATTCGTCCTTAATACAGTCAAACACACTGACTTCAGGAATATCAGTAATTTTATTATATTGAAAGTTACAAACAACCTCTACTTTATCGTCCTGAAAATTGACATTTACCGAACGAAGTGCTTTTCCTTTAGAAACCGTGAAAGAAAAAGATGTACTTTTGTAATCAGCACCAATGTCTTTTCTCTCTACAAATTGTGCAAGTCTAGTATTTTGAAAATCATTGAGAAGGAATATCAAATTATAATTGTATCCAAACGCTCGAATTGGAGTATATGGCAACAACTCTACCAAATGTTGATAACATCTTTCAAGTTTGCGACAATTATCAACAGTTGTGTTATGTGTTTTAAATTCAACACCAATTTCTGTTGCCGAAAACTCAATATCACCGCTTTTATACAACAAGGTCATTTGTCTTTCGTCAAGTTTCAATTCCATAATTGTCCCATCATTAATACCAAACACATTGGTTGCCACCCATTGAGGGGTGAAAATACGCGAATTCCATCCACCTATACTAACAATAGAAGCATTGATTTCCATTTGACAAAAATTTAATTTGCAAAAGTAATAATATTTTATCAGTAAACGCTATTTATCAATTTCTTTAGAATTTAAATAATCTGATTATCAAACTATTTATATGCATAATTTAGAAAAGATAAAAAGAAAATAATCGCGTTCCTTTCCTTCTTCCAAGCCTTTTGCACCCTATCTTGGATCTTCAACCATTAAGTCTCTCCAAAGTCCTCTCTACTTAGGTCTTGTAGCGGCTTGATGGTTGGCATCACGAATTAAAATCACTCAACAGAACGAACTGCTCGAATAGTTTCACCAAGGATACGAGCATTTGCACCTAAACGATAATAATCCATACTGAAAATGAATTCTTTCGCATAGTCGGGACCATAATAGTCCATAACACTGAGCGAACTCGACCAATACATGCCTATTCCTTCATGTTGGTGCCAACTTCCACCAATGGCTCCAGCGGCAGGCAAGAAAAGAGTATTCCCATTCGAAGCAGTAAAAAGCCGACCATTCACACCGTTTAGAGATGTCCATATAACAGTTGTGTTATTATAAAGTTCCTCCCATTCGGCCTCAGTGGGGATACGCCAATTACTACCCCATATAACCGAGGCAGCATCGTCTTCGGGCAACAGGAAAGTCAATTCATCAGTATAACCATTATAACCATAACTAGAATCATAACAGTACTTGGTGAATGTATGGTCGCCACCATTGCAATACTGGTACGTGTCCCAGTTGTAAGTATTTTTAGGTTGAGTCTCACCCCAAGCAAAATAGTCACCATAGTCCTCCTGTGAGTCTGAACCTACATTGCAAGTAGCCCACAAAAGGCCGCTTGGAAGGCCTAGATCAACATAGGAATGCATTACAATTAATACTACAATCCCTTCCGCAAAATACCCATTTTCAATAATAGTAGGAATTGATGGATGTATTCCAATATAATTACCATCCTCCGAATAAACAGACCCTTCTTCTCCTTCTTCCAACGCCTCTTGCGGCAACAAAATAGCCCATTTCTCAACATTCTCTCCACTTCCAGCAGGCAACTTGATTATTCCTTCTCCATCTTGGCTGGGCGTTATCGTGTTTTGGGAGAAATCTACCGTCACTTTGTTATTCATTCCAGTAATGCAGATAGGCGAGTTAGAAGGCGTGGTCACATTGAACTTCACCAAAGCGCACTTGTTCAGCAAATGCCCTGTGTAGGATGTCAAACTCGAAACATAGTTTTCAAATGAGGCTGCACACGAAATCACAGGCAAATGCTCTGTTTGGTCGCTGATGATTACCGAACATTCTTCCGTTGTTCCTGCGGAAAGCGTTTCGGTTGGCGTTACATTGCCAAGAAAATAGAATTGTAAAGGTTGGTTTTCAGTCGGGTTGGTGATGTTGCCCACGAAATTGGTGCCGTTGTGGGTCAAGAATCCTACATACTTGCCGCCGCTTCCGACATAAACCTTGTCGCCAGTTTCAAAATCAACGGTACCTGTAGTAGTATTCACATCCACTTTTGAGCCATTATTGTTCTTCACATCAAGGGTGATGGTCACAACATTATTCTGATTGTCAGGTGTGGTTGGGTTGTCCTTCTTGCATTGTGCCATTGTCATCACCATGACCAATGCCATTATGATTGTGCTAATCCTTTTCATTTTCGATTCTCCTTTTACTTTTTGTTGGTTTTCTTGTTTGTTTTCAATGCGGCATAACCTGCGCCAGCCATCAGCATGACGAATAGTCCGCTGCCTATCGGTGCGCCAAAGGTCTGATTGGTCAGGTCGCTTCCATTGGGATTGCCAAAGGCTTGGTTGGTCATCGTAATTGTTGCCTCTCCATCGCGCAAAAGTCCCGAGTTTTGGTCTGTATTGCCATCACCTCGTTGAAACAATCCGCCTTGCGCCAATACGCTGAACGGCAACGACAAAGCAAGCATCATTGCTATGGTTTTCCGCATTCTCAATGATAAGTTTCTCAACTTCATTTGAAACTTGTTTTGTTTGTCCCTAACGGCCCAAACGGGAATCTACTTGATGCATGAAGAGAGTGGAGCCATTCATCTTTGCCCTATTTCCTAATGGTTGGGCTTGGACTCCCGTGTAAGCAAAATAAGGTCAAGAATTGCTCCACTGGGAGTATCATCGTAATAATGATTGCAAACCAATGGAAGCCCTTCTTTCCACTTATCCCTGCTTACGAAGCGAATTGTCCAAGTTCACCATTAGCAGAATAAAGCGAAAAATGCGCTTTCTTCATCAACCCGTTTTCTCTCGGATTGACAGGGGCAAAAATACAGAATTTTCGGATTGGGCAAGGAAAAAAGAAACAAATCTTGCGGAAATCTGCCACAAATGTCATCCTAATCGATTCGATAATCCCCCATTTCTATCAATTTTTTTGAGTTTTGGGGATTTATAGCATCGATAATTCCCCAAATCTATCAAAAAAAATGAGTTTTGGGGAGCTATCGAATATATTTTTTTGTATCTTTGCGGCTGAATTTCAGACAAAAAACATGGATAAGAACTTCATCGGACGACAAGAGGAAATACGACTCCTCCAAAAACTGCAAAAATCCGGAAAGCCTGAGTTTGTTGCGGTTTACGGAAGAAGGCGCGTGGGCAAGACCTATCTCATCCAACAGTTTTTCGAGAACAAGTTTTCCTTTGCAGCCTCCGGCATCATCGGCGGGAAAAAAGAAGACCAAATGTTCGCCTTCACAAGTGCCTTGGCCGTGGCAGGCTATCAGGGGAAAAAACCAAAAAACTGGCTCGAAGCCTTTGAGATGCTCAAAACGACTTTGGAGCAACATAACCGCAAAAGCCGTTGCATCATCTATATAGACGAGTTGCCTTGCTTCGACACGCCGAAATCGGGTTTCGTCAAGGCGTTGGGGCATTTTTGGAACACTTGGGCTTCATTGCGGAAGAATGTCACCCTCATCGTATGCGGGTCAGCTACCTCATGGATGGTGAGCAACATCATCAACAACCACGGAGGGCTGCACAACCGCATCACGCACAGCATCTATCTAAGGCAGTTCAACCTCGCCGAAACCGAGGCCTATCTGCACACCTTGGGCATCCATTGGCCTCGGCAAAACGTGGTGGAAACCTACATGATGTTGGGCGGCGTTCCTTATTATCTCAGTCTTTTGGACAAACAGGAAAGTCTTGCCCAGAATATCGACAGGCTCTATTTCCGAAAAAATGCCGAACTCAGCCAAGAATACAACCGCCTTTACGCCTCGCTTTTCAAATCGCCTGAGCCTTATCTCCGCATCGTGGAAGTCTTGGGGAAAAACAAGCAGGGCATGACCCGATCCGAATTAGAGGAAGCACTGAAAACTCCGTCAAGCGGCTCCTTGACCAAGCAACTTGACAACCTTGTACACTGCGACCTCATCAGACGGTACATCTCCAAAGTGAACGGAAAGCCAAAGATGAAGGATGCCTATTACCAATTGGTGGACTTCTTCTCGTTCTTTTACCTCACTTTCTCCAAGAAAATCACTACGGAGGACTACTGGGAGCAACACCTCAACACCCCCGTAGCCAACACATGGTTGGGACTTGCCTTCGAGAGAATCTGTGTCGCCCACCAATACCAAATCCGCCATGCTTTGGGGCTTGACCGTATTGCTGTGG
Organism: uncultured Bacteroidia bacterium; assembly: GCA_902802535.1. Lineage (GTDB taxonomy): Bacteria > Bacteroidota > Bacteroidia > Bacteroidales > F082 > Limimorpha. The sequence continues at coordinate 45,356 of CADCML010000006.1, read as the reverse complement.
AGTTTTATTCCTGGCGAAACAACACTACGCCAAAAGCCCAAATCGACCTCATCATCGAGCGCGCCGATCATTTGATTAACCTTTGCGAAATCAAATACACCTATTCGGAATACACCATCACGGCAAGCGAGGACAAGAAACTGAAAGCCCGTATCTCTGCTTTCAGCAATGCAACGAAAACCAAATGCGGCATCATCCCTACTTGGATAACACCTCATGGATTGTTCAAGAACGAGTATTCCGCCTCCGTGCAATACCAAGTGACAATGGACGACCTGTTTTATAATCCCAGCAAATGACTCTACTCGATTGGCTCCCCATAACGAAAAAAGAAACTGACCTGCGCGGTTGGGACGAGGTGGACATCGTGTTCGTCACGGGCGATGCGTATGTCGACCATCCAGCTTTCGGGGCAGCAGTCATTGGGAGGGTGCTGGAGCACAACGGTTTTCGTGTCGCATTGATTCCGCAACCCAATTGGAGGGACGATTTGCGTGATTTCAAGAAGTTTGGCAAGCCGAGGTTGTTTTTCGGCGTGTCGGCGGGTTGCATGGACTCTATGGTGAACCACTACACCGCCAACAAACGCCTGCGCAGCAACGATGCTTACACCCCGGGCGGCGAGGCAGGCTTCCGTCCCGACTACGCCTCGGTGGTCTATAGCAACATCCTCAAGCAACTCTATCCCGATGTGCCCGTCGTCATCGGCGGCATTGAGGCCTCGTTGAGGCGCGTGACGCACTATGACTACTGGTCGGACAGCCTGAAACCCAGCATTTTGGTCGATTCCAAGGCTGACATCGGGGTTTACGGTATGGGCGAACTCACCATGGTGGAAATCGCTAAGGCCATCCAAAACGGAAAGAAAGTCAGCGAATTGACCGACATCAAGCAGACCTTCTTTTTGCAAGACAAGAAACAACCGCTTCCTGCTTTCGAGGGCGAGACCATCGAACTCGTTTCGCACGAAGTCTGCCTCAAAGACAAAAAGAAATATGCCTCCAATTTCCGCCACATCGAAGAAGAATCGAACAAGAAACATGCGGCAAGACTGATTCAAGACATTGGCAACCAAAGACTTATTATCAACCCGCCCTTGCCGACTTTCACCACCGAACAGATTGACGCTTCCTTCGATTTGCCTTACACAAGGCTGCCGCATCCGAAATACGCCAAGCGCGGCGTCATCCCCGCCTACGAAATGATTCGGCACTCTGTCAATTTACATCGAGGCTGCTTTGGCGGTTGTGCTTTCTGCACCATTTCGGCACACCAAGGCAAGTTTGTGGCTTCACGAAGTAAGGAATCCATTATGCGCGAGGTGGAGAAAGTCACAGAAATGGAAGACTTTAAGGGTTACATCAGCGACTTGGGCGGGCCCTCGGCCAACATGTACCGCATGAAGGGCAAGGACGAACGTTTTTGCGAAAAATGCGCCCGTCCGACCTGCCTGCAACCCACCGTTTGCAAAAACCTCAACACCGACCACCACCCGCTGATTGACATATATAAAGAGGTGGACGCGCACCCGAAGGTCAAGAAAGCCACCATCGGCTCAGGCATTCGCTACGACCTGTTTCTGCACGACAGCACACCTGAAGAAAACAAGGCGATGGGCTACGATGAATACTTCCGCCAATTGGTGACGCGACACGTCAGCGGAAGGCTGAAAGTCGCGCCAGAGCACACTTCCGATGCCGTCCTAAAACTCATGCGCAAGCCCAAGTTCGACATGTTCGTCAAACTGAAAAAGAAGTTCGACCAAATCAACGAAAAGGAACATCTGAACCAGCAACTCATCCCCTATTTCATCTCCTCACATCCCGACTGCTACCTTGAAGATATGGCCGATTTGGCGGTGAGAACCAAGGAATTAGGCTATCATCTGGAACAAGTGCAAGACTTCACCCCCACCCCCATGACCTTGGCCACCGAAATCTATTACTCCGGCTACGACCCCTACACCTTGGAACCCGTCTTTTGTGCCAAAACGAAAGAGGAAAAACTTGCCCAACAACGCTTTTTCTTCTGGTACAAGCCCGAAAACCGCGAGTGGGTAAAGAATGCCTTGCGCAAAATCGGGCATTCAGATTGGATCAAAAAGTTGTATTCTGCCAAGAATTAGAATGGCTGAAAAACTCAAAAAAACCATTTTTTTACTATCTATTTTGTATTATACAAAAAAAGTAGTATTTTTGCATTGAAAATAGATAGCAAAAAAAGTATTATGGAAAATCCGTTTGCCCTTGTACCATATATATCTAAGGAGTATTTCTGCGACCGAGAAGAAGAGACAAAAACCATCGTAGAATACCTTCGAAATGGCTCAAATATTACTCTAATTTCACCTCGTAGATACGGAAAAACAGGACTGATTTATCGCGTTTTTGATGAAATAAAGCAACAAAAAGCCAATGTCAGCACATGCTATGTCGATATTTATGCGACAGAAACCTTAGAAGATTTCATCAAAGTGTTTTCCGAAGCCGTCATCGCCTCTATGGAAAAGAAAAAAGCCATCAAGTCGTTTTTCCAATTCCTCGGTGGCCTTCGTCCCATGCTCAGTTACGATCCCGTGTCGGGAAATCCCGAACTGACGCTTACTTTCCGCACCGACCATGAGAAAAAGCAAACGCTTGCTTCCATCTTCGAATTTATTGAGAAACAAGACAAAAAGACCATTGTCGCCATAGATGAATTCCAGCAAATCAGATATTATGGTATCAACATGGAGGCTTTGTTGCGTTCTTATATCCAACCCCTGCGAAATGTGCAGTTTATCTTTTGTGGAAGCAAGAAACACATAATGACAGAGATGTTCACCGATGCCCGAAGCCCATTCTACGAAAGTACCCGTTGTCTTTACCTCGAGAAAATTGACAGGGCTGTCTACGCTGAGTTCATTATCAGAATGCTTGAGAAAGGGAAAAAGACTGTCACGGAGGAAGCTCTCGACTTTATTCTTGACTGGACAAAACTGCACACATTCTACACGCAATCGCTTTGTAATCATGTGTTTCTGAAAAGCAACAAGAAGATTGACAAAGAAGAAGTGCTGAAATCGGCCAACCAAATCCTGAAAGAGAACGAACAAACTTTCATCCAGTGGCGCAACCTGCTGACTTCCAACCAATGGAATTATTTGAAGGCCGTGGCCAAAGAGCAATCCGTTGAGAAACCTTATTCAACCCAATTCATCCAAAAATACAATATTGGCACATCGGCTAATTCCCAGCGACTGTTGGAAGCTCTTATAGACAAGGAACTGATACTTGCCAACTCAACCCTTGAAGGCCTCTCTTATAGTGTTTACAATGTCTTTCTTTCCCGGTGGCTTGAGAACCATTGATATAAGTAAAACATTCATAGCAAGTTCGAAAATCGTCAATTCCCTTTATGGCAATTCAAAATTTCCGTATTTTTGCAGCAAATTTCTAACAAACATCATTCAATCATGAAGAAAAGCATCATCGGAGCCATTGTGCTCATCGCCGCCCTCGCCATGACGGGTTGCAACAACGACAAAAAAGAGAAGAGACAAAAAGAAGACAAGACCGAAGCCAAAGCGGAAAAGCCCCAACTGCCTAATCGGCTGCTCATCATCGTAGACCCGCAAGTCGACTTCACCACAGGCAGTTTGGCTACGGCCAAAGGTCCCGCTGCCATGGACTACCTCGCCAAAGCCCTGAACGAAGGCGCTTGGAAAAACTATGGTTGGATTATTGCCACCCAAGACGCACATCCCAAAAACCATTGCTCGTTCGTGGAGCAAGGTGGTGTGTTCCCACCCCATTGCGTGCAAGGCACCGAAGGCATGAATATCTATCCCCGCCTGCTCAAAGTTCTTGACGGCCTGATGGGCAACGGAAGCAATATTCAAGTCCACTTCATGGAGAAGGGCGATTTAGCTGACAAGGAAGAATTCAGTATCTTCCAAAACGAGCATAGCGGTGAAAAACTGCGCCATGTCATTGAAAATGAAAAATTTGAAGGCATCGACATTTGCGGTATCGCCACCGATTATTGCGTCTATGAGACCACCAAAGACCTGATGGCCTTCTATCCTGCCAAGAAAATCCGCATCGTCACGAACTGCCTCGCCGCCGTCGACGACAACGACACCAAGCTCGCCGACCTGATGAAGGAGAATGGCATCCAAGGTATTGAATTCTAATTGACACGCTTCGCGTCATTGCGAGGAGGAACGACGAAGCAATCCAGAGTAATACTAACTATTGAACTTTAACTCTGGACTGCTTCGTGCCTCGCAGTGACGCAAAGCGATGCATAATAACTCATGGGAAACTTCAAGGACTTCCTGAAACGCAAAAACATCGACCTCACCTGGCGCGCCTATTTTGTCGACGCTCTTGGCGCTATGGCCTTGGGTTTGTTCGCCTCGCTGCTCATCGGCACCATCTTCCAAACCTTGGGCGACAAGACGGGCATTGAGGCTTTCGCCACTATCGCGAAATACGCCAAGGCCGCCACAGGAGCCGCCATCGCGGTGGCCATCGCCTACAAATTAGGCTGCGAAGGCTTGGTGCTGTTCAGCGCCATTGCTGTGGGCATTGCGGGCAATGAACTCGGTGGCCCAATGGGAGCGTATGCCGCTGTCATTGTGGCGATTGAGTTGGGCAAAATGGTCTACAAGGAGACTCAAGTGGATATTTTGGTCACACCTGCTGTGGTCATTATCAGCGGCGTTTTGGTGGCCTACGCTGTGGGTGCGCCCATCCAAAGGGTGATGACCGCCCTCGGCACCTTCATCGAGAACGCCACACAAATGCAGCCCTTCCTCATGGGTATCGTCGTCTCCGTAGTCATCGGCATGGTGCTCACTTTGCCCATCAGTTCAGCGGCCATCTGCCTCGCCATTGGTTTGGGCGGATTGGCGGGTGGCGCGGCCACAGCCGGCTGCTGCGCCCAGATGATTGGTTTCGCCATCCTGAGTTTCAGGGAAAATCGTTGGGGCGGGCTCGTCGCGCAGGGTTTAGGTACTTCGATGCTGCAAATGGGCAACATCGTGAAGAACCCGCGCATTTGGATTCCCGTGCTGCTCACTGCTGCCATCACTGGCCCTATTTCGACTTGTGTTTTCCATTTGGAGAACATTCCCATAGGCTCCGGCATGGGCACCTGTGGCCTTGTCGGACCTATCGGCATCTACACGGCCATGCCCGAAGGCGGCGCAAACATGTGGATGGGTATGGCTTTGGTTTGCTTCATTCTGCCCGCCGTACTATCATGGCTTTTCGGCCTGATTTTCAGAAAAATCGGTTGGATCAAAGAAGGCGACCTCAAAATCGATTGCTGATGCCCAAACAAGCCGCCCAACCGCTCACTCCTGACCAAGTTTTGGACAAAATGGCCAAATATTGCGCCTATCAGGAACGTTGCGTGAAGGATGTGCGGGACAAATTGAAAACCTTTGACCTTCCGCAAAAAGAAAAAGACAAAATCATTGATTATCTGGTGGACAACCGTTTTGTCAACGATGAAAGGTTTGCCAGAAGTTATGTCCGTGGCAAAATCAACCAAAGCGGCTGGGGAATAAACAAGATTCGTTTTCACCTCATACAGAAAGGTATTGCCAAGGACATTATTGACGAAGCTTTGACACAGACCGACGAAGACCTTTATCGCCAGCGGCTTATTGACATTTTGAAAACAAAATCCAAGACCGTGAAGGCTGAAAACGATTTCGAGAGAAAACGCAAATTGGCCGCATACGCTATGCAGAAGGGTTTTGAAGGTTCTTTGGTTTGGGAGGTTATTAATGGGATATGCTTCGCATAGAAATTGTTCAAAATCTGCTTTTAAAATCATTCAAAATCGCTTTTCAGACGACCTCAGACTTAATATGATTGATTTTGATAGATTTTGATTTCGATTCTTGAAAGATTTCTTGCCGCAAGGCAATCCCGAAAAAATTCATATCTTTGCCGCGTTGTTTAGAACAAACGCTATGAAATTCCCAAAACGCCTGATAACGCAAACGCCTGAGTGCCTGACAGAACCCGTCGGGCAGGTGCTTAATGTGATTATCTCGACGCTGTTCGCTTTGGTGTTCCTGACCGCATACGTCCCGTTTTCGGAAACTGCTTGGTTTCAGGTGGGACGCGGAAATTATTTCTTCATTACGGCGGCGTTTGTGGGCACAGGCACCTTGTTTCTGGCACTCAGCCGCGTGCTAATGAACTGGGTCATCCGCAAAAGCAGGCATTTCCCATTTGGGGTGTACATTCTTTGGCTGTTCCTCGAAATCATGATTATCGCAGTGTGCCACACCCTGATTTCCTATTTTGAGATTCAGTCCACCGACCACAGTTTCGGCTATCTCTATGCGAAAAGCGTGTTGATTACCTTTGTCGCCTTGGCCGTACCCTATACCGTCACCATTCTTTCTATCTTACTGAAAGACACGAGACAACGCCTCATGCTCACCAAGAGCGACACGGTGGAATCGGACGACGAAGTGATGCCCCAACACACCGAAATCATCAACCTGATGGACAACAACGGCAACCTGAAATTGTCCGTCAAACTCGACAACCTGTACTATATCAAGGCGGAGGACAACTACATCAACGTGTTCTACCAACGCAGCGGCAACATCGCCAGCTACATGCTTCGCTGCAAGATGCAGACCATCGCCGATAATTGCGTGGATTCCAGCAGTTTGATGCGCTGTCACCGTTCTTATATCGTCAACATCAGCAAGGTGAGCGTGCTTCACAACGAATCCGATGGTTTCGTCATCGACTTCGAGCGCGAAGGGCTGGATTCCGTACCGGTTTCAAAGACCTACTCTGCCAAGGTATTGGAGGCGTTTAATAAGAAGTAAAAATCTTATTCCAGAAAAATTTCAATCAAAAACATCGTTTTATTTTTCTGCAATTGATATTTTTTATATCTTTGCAGAAAAAATAAAACACTTTTTAAGAAAAATGGTAGGTAGAGAAGAAGAAATTCGTGAAATGAATGAACGCTAACTGCGCCATCGCCTGCAATGGATGTTAGACCATATCAACCGCAAACAAAGTCTACAAATGACTCTCGTCACCACTTTCGGGCTGAAATACGGCTACCATAGCGGCGTTTTCCAGCAAGTGGTCACGTTAGATCACTTGTTTTGAGGCGTATTCTGTTGGCAAACGGAAAGAATACAAATAGAAAAGCCCCGCCAATCAGCGAGGCTTTTCTTCTGCTATCGTTTTCAATAAAATTCAAATTACCTCTTAGACGCAGCCATAGATCCCCTGCCACGCACGAACCTGCGTTGGGATGACATGGCTGCTGCAAAGCCCAGTGTATTTTAGCAATTCATTCCACCACAGCAGTGGATGACCTGACCCGTGACATACGAGGAAAGGTCGGAGGCGAGGAAGAGGGCTACGTTGGCCACATCCTCAGGCGTGCCGCCGCGACGCAACGGAATGAGGCTTTCCCAAGCTTTGCGGACATCCTCAGGAAGGGCATTGGTCATAGCGGTGATGATGAAGCCCGGAGCGATGGCGTTGTGGCGGATGTTGCGCACACCCATCTCCTTGGCCGCGCTCTTGGTGAAGCCGATGATTCCAGCCTTCGAGGCGCTGTAGTTGCATTGGTTGGCATTGCCCGAAACGCCCACCACCGAGCTCATGTTGATGACACTACCGCCAGCCTGCTTCCACATGACGGGTTGCACGGCCTTGGTGAAGTTGAACACCGACTTGAGGTTCACGTTGATGACAGCATCCCACTGTTCCTCAGTCATGCGCTTGAGGGCAGTATCCTTGGTGATGCCCGCGTTGTTGACGAGGATGTCGATGCGACCAAAGTCCTTGACGATTTCGTCGACGACCTGATGCGTTTCCTCAAAGTTGGCGGCATTGGAGGCGTATGCCTTCACCTTGACGCCAAGGGCTTGCAGTTCCTTTTCCGTTTCCATGACGACATCGTTCAAAGCAATGTCGGTGAAGGCGATGTTGCAGCCTTCCTGGGCAAAACGCAGAGCGATGGCCTTGCCGATGCCGCGACCAGCACCCGTAATCAGAGCCACTTTATTTTCTAAAAGCTTCATAGTGTTTCAGATTTAAGATTCAAAATTTAAGATTTCTTTGTGTATTTATCAATCAATGCATAAACATCTCCAACGGTCTTGATGTTGGCCGTCTCTTCCTCGGAGAACTTCACGTTGAATTCGCGCTCCAAGATCATGATAAGCTCCACAACATCCAACGAGTCGGCACCCAAGTCGTTGAAAAGATGCTTCTCTGGCGCAATCTCTTTCTCACTGACTTTCAGCTTCGAAGCAATCAACGCCTGCGCTTTGTCTTGTATACTTGCCATTTCAAATTTAAGATTTAAAATTCAAGATTCAAGATTCATTGTTTATTTCGAGTGTCGGGAAGCAGGGCAAAGGAAAGCTCGCCCTTGACGCACATTTTGCCACCCACGCTGAGCACAGCGGAGCAGATGTAGATGTTGCGCATGTGGTAGGTCAACGTGGCTTCCACTTCGACGGTGTCGCCGGGTTTGACGCTGTTCTTGAAGCGCACCTTGTCGATGCCAGTATAGAAGGTCAGTTTGCCGATGAGGTCGTCTTTCATCAGCAGGGCGCACGATTGGGCCATGATTTCGCAAAGGATGACCCCTGGCACGACGGGTTCGCCCGGGAAGTGGCCTTTCAGGAAGAACTCCTCGCCCGTCACGTGGTACTTGGAATGGGCCACATGGTTCTCGTCGAGGGTCATTTCGTCGACCAAGAGCATAGGCTCGCGATGCGGAAGATACTGTTTGATTTCGTCTCTGTTCATATTGTTAAGTTGTTGATTATATTTTTCTAATTGCCAGGCAAGCGTTATGTCCACCGAAGCCCAAAGAATTGGAAATAGCAATGTCCAAGTTGGCCTTGACGGGCGTGTTGGGTGTATAGTTGAGGTCACATTCAGGGTCGGGTTCATCCAAGCCGATGGTGGGTGGGATGATGCCGTTGTTCAATGTCATTACACTGATAATCAATTCAATGGCACCAGCAGCACCAAGAGCATGTCCCATCTCCGATTTCGTTGAGCTGATGTGAGCCTTGTAGGCTTCCTCCTCGCCCATCGCAATCTTGATGGCCTTGGTCTCGCCGCTGTCGTTCATGGGCGTACCAGTGCCGTGCGCGTTGATGTAGATGCTCTCGCCCGCCTTGAATTGGGCCTCGTCCAAGGCTTGCTTGATGGCCAAACTCTGTGTGGTGCCGTCAGGACGCGGAGCCGTGCTGTGGTAGGCATCGCAGCTGTTGCCGTAGCCGAAAAGCTCGGCGTAAATGGTCGCGCCGCGTTGCTTGGCGTGTTCGTATTCTTCCAAAAGCACGATGCCTGAGCCTTCAGCAATGACAAAACCCGCACGATTCTTGTTGAACGGCAAAGAGGCATGTTTCGGGTCTTCGGCCTTGGTCAAAGCCTTGCAGTTGGCGAAACCGCCGATGGAAACGGGGTTGATGCCCGCCTCAGAGCCACCCGCGATGATGGCATCGGCATAACCATGTTTGATGGCGCGATAGGCCTCGCCGATGGAGTGAGTGCCTGTAGCACAAGCCGTTACAATAGGTACACATGGACCTTGTGCATTGTAGCGGATGGCCACGCTGCCCGAAGCCATGTTGCCTATCATGGTGGGGATCATCAGGGGCGATATCCAGCGCGCACCTTCATCATAATAAGTCTTGACACCACGCATAATGGTGTCGAAACCGCCGATGCCGGATCCGACATACACGCCCAAACGGTCAGGGCTCATCTGCATATCCGCATTGTCTTTCATGGCCTGATACGCTGCGGCCAAGGTGTAAACGGCGAAACGGTCGTTGCGTTTGACGAAAGCCTTGTCAACTCCAAGAGTCTCAGGGTCAAAGTCTTTCAGCTCGGCGGCGATTTTCACGGGAAGATCGGTGGTATCGAACGACTTGATGAAGTCGATGCCACAATAGCCTTTCATCAAGTTATCCCAAATGGTGGGCAAATCGTTGCCAATGGGCGAAACGGCGCCCATGCCGGTTATAACTACTCTCCTATTCATAATTCAAGATTCAAGATTTAAAATTCCCATTCCCACAAGCAGGCAGCGGAGACGAATCCTGCGCCAAAGGCACTCATGACAATCTTTTGGCCAGCCTTGATTTTGTCATCGGCAATCATTTCGTCGAGCATAATCGGGATGCTGGCCGAGGAGGTGTTGCCGTATTTCTCGATGATGGTCGGGTACTTAACGCAGGGGCCACCCACGATATTGCGAATGCCTTCAATGATGCGCTTGTTGGCTTGATGCAACATGAACCAATCGATGTCATCGGACTGCAAGTCATTGCGTTTCAGCAGGGTATTGATGTCCTTGGCCGACTCCGAAACAGCGGTGCGGAACAATTCCTTGCCTTTCATCACCAACGGTTGCCCGATGATGTATTTCTCCTCAAACGGCGTAGGCTCCATACCTCTTTCGTAATAGAGCACGTCGCGGTCGGAAATCATGGTGAGTTTCACGTCCTTGAAGGCGTTGCCCTCGGTCAAGACGACCGCACCGGCACCGTCGCCGAAGAGGACGCTGCAATCGCGTTCCTTCCAGTTGCAGTATTTGGTGGGTTCCTCGGCACATACTATTAATATGTTCCTCGCGTGGCCAGCCTTCATCATGCCGTCGGCGAGCATCAGCGCATTGACGAATCCGGCGCAGGCCACGTTGATGTCCAAACCGGCGCAAGTCACGTCAATCCGCTTTTGGATGATGCAACTCAGTCCCGGGGTGACATGGCGGTTGGCCACGTTGGAGACCAAGAGGAAATCTATCTGGTCGGGACGGAGCCCTGAGGCCTTGATGGCCTTGTTGGCGGCCTCCACGGCGATGTCGTACAAATCTTCGGTCGATAATAAATGACGCGCCTGTATGCCCGTGCGGGTGGAAATCCACTCGTCGCTGGTATCCAAAAATCCTGTCAAGTCCTCGTTGGTGACCGTCAAGGCGGGCAGTGCGCTTCCTGTTCCAATAATTTTCATTTCGTTTTCGATTAAAATAAAACTCGTTTTCGGTTTCGATTAAAACGCCGCAAAAGTACAGCATCGTGTCATGCCGCGCGGAAAATGTGTCCAAAACGGGCGAAATGTGGCGAAAATCTTGTATTTGGGGCGAAATTCGAGGATTTTTGGGGCGAAAATCGGAGTTTCCAACGAAGCTTGTTGCAAAATTCTGGGTTTTTTGTGTATTTTTGCGATGCGGATTATATATAAAAATGTGCCAATGGTAAGGGAATATGAAATGTCGGAAGAAGCCTCTCAGTGCATGATGGCTAACGAACCAGTCTCATCTTGGGGCGGTGCATGGACGGAGGAAAAACTGAACGCATTTGAAAAGTATGTCAATGCATACCTAACCATTATGAACAAATACCGTGACCAGTACGGTTGGAAATTGATATATTTTGACGGTTTTGCTGGTAGCGGATCTCGTAATGAAGCGATAGTATCCGATGACAACCAACTGATGATTGATTTGATTGACGAGCATCAGCTCACAGCAGAGGAACTGACTCCCTATAAAGGGGCAGCAGAACGTGTTTTGAGTATTGCCCAAGATGGATTTGACTACTACTATTTCATCGACAAAGATGTTGTTTCGAGTCAGATGCTGGAAGAAAAACTCGCCCCGTTTAAGGCGAATAAGAAATTGATATTTCGAGCTTCAGATGCAAATAATCAAGTTGCAGAGCTGGCTAAAGCAATGCATGCTGATAACAAAATGAAATCTTTGGTTTTATTGGATCCATTCGGAATGCAAGTAAATTGGGCCACGATAGAGCAATTGAAAGGAACTGGTACGGACCTGTGGATTCTCATACCTACCGGTGTCATTGTCAATCGTCTGTTAGATAGAAGATGCAAACTGACTCATATTGACAAACTCGTTTCTTTCTTCGGAAAGGATGAAGCTTATTTGAAAGATTATTTCTACAAAACCCGACAAGAATCCACTCTTTTTGGAGAAACGGAGATTGTTGAGAAAGTTAAAGAGCCTATTAGGTTGATTGCTGACCTATACATCGAACAATTGAAGAAAATCTTCAAACATGTGACCGAGCGGCCATTGGTCCTCTACAATACGCGAAACACCCCTATTTTCCATTTTGCATTTGCTTCAAATAATCCAACAGCAGTAAAGATTGCAAAAGACATTATCAAATAGTGCACTATGCCATCAAAAACCACCAAAATAGAATGGACTGACAAAACTTGGAATCCCATCACGGGATGTACCAAGCGGTCTGCGGGTTGTGCGCATTGCTATGCCGAGGTGATGGCGCGGCGCCTTAAGGCCATGGGGTTGGAGAAATACCGCAATGGCTTCGGATTGACTCTGCACGAGGAAGACCTCGAAGAGCCGCTGCAATGGAAAAAGCCGCACAATATCTTCGTCTGCTCCATGAGCGACATCTTCCATGAGGAGGTGCCCTTTGAGTTTGTCGACCGCATCATGGACACCATTCACCGAAGTCCCCAACACCGCTACCAGATATTGACCAAACGGGCTGAGCGTATGGCCAAGTATTTCAGTACTCGGCTCGTCCCGTCAAATGTATGGTTAGGTGTCACGGTGGAATGTCGTGCAGCCAAAATGCGCATAGATTGTTTGCGGAAAATGGATGCTGGCATCAAGTTCCTGTCGTGTGAGCCGCTGATTGAAGATTTGGGAGAGATGGATCTTCGGGGCATCGATTGGATTATCGTGGGTGGCGAGAGTGGACCCAAGGCTCGTCCCATGTTGTTGGAGTGGGTTGTCAACATCAAGCAGCAGGTAGAACAACACGGTGCCGCTTTCTTCTTCAAGCAGTGGGGCACGTGGGGCAGCGATGGCATCAAACGCAACAAGCACGCCAACGGCAAACTGCTCCTCGGTGAAGTCATCCAGCAGATGCCGGAGAGGATGGCGGTTTGAGGGATTAAATGAAATATAAAGAGGAAGACACATTGTTGGAAAAAATAATAAAGACTACTGACAATCCTTGAATTAGAGTAACATGTCCGCACCTCGCTCTTTCATAATTATAAAAGGACAGCCCAAAGCTCTTTTGATTGAAAAAATTGAGTTGGGCGAGCATGGTGTGTATGCAATAAAATTCAAAAACAGTCCTAAAACCTATCATTATCGAAATAGTGATGTAGTATGGCTGCAAAATGCTGTATGGCACGACCATCTTCATCTTAAAGTTTATGTTGACAATCGGGAACTGCATAATATTTCGGACGTGCGTTCCTTTAGTCAAGGAAACCTAACACATTGGCGTGTTACATATGAAAACGGCTATGTTCAAGACTATTTGGACGGTACTATCAAGGTGGTAAAGTCCTGCTTGGGAGATAAAGTAGCAAAGAATGCATTTGAATATCTCAAGCGAATTGCTCAAATCAATGAACTGGGAAAAGATGAAGAAAATGGTGGTATTCTCCCTTCTCTATATCAAAATATTGATTTTATTGACGAATCACTAACCGCAGCTCCTTACTTGGATGCTAACAAGTATAAGCCGCATACAATGCGTTCATCAACTTTGCTTTTCCCTTTTGGTTGTAATGCTAGCCAATCCAATGCCGTAAAAAATGCATTTGAAAAGCAAATTAGCGTAATCCAAGGTCCTCCTGGCACTGGTAAAACACAAACGATTCTTAATATTATTGCTAATATCTTGATGCGCAACCAAACGGTAATGGTTGTGTCAAACAACAATTCTGCGACTACTAATGTGCTGGAGAAATTGCAAAAATATGATATGGGCTTCATCGTTGCTCCATTAGGGAGGCGAGAGAACAAAGAACGTTTCATTAAAAACCAACCAACAATACCGCAAGAACTCCATTCCTGGGAACTTACACCAGAACATAGGGATAACGCGAAGCGAAATGTTTCGTTAGCATTTTCGAAACTTCAGAAAGTTTTCTCTTTCCAAGAGGAATTAGCTGAATGCAAACGAGAAATAAAAGATGTAGAGTTGGAATGGCGACATTTTAAAATAGATAACAACATTGGAAACGGAGATTTCAAGCCAAAGCCAAACGTTGAATCTAAACAATTGATGAAACTATGGTTAGAATACCAAACATTCATCGAAGACGAAGTCCCTCGTATTCATCAAAACAAAATAGTCCGTTGGTTAAAATGGCAATGGATGAATTTTATAAGGAAATTTGTGTTAGGTATCAAATCAAACATAACAGCATCTAATCTTCAACCTTCGATTATGGAGTTGCAATCCCTTTACTTCATAGTTCGATTAAAGGAATTATCGAAACGTATTAATGAAATAGAAACAGAACTGCAAACAATCAATACGAACAAATTAACAGAAGAGCTGTCCTCTCTGTCATTGTCACTACTTAAGGATAGGTTATTTGAGAATTATCATAGTGAGCAACGTCTCGTTGTAGATAATGTCAAGGATATCCGATTACATTCGGAAGAATTTTGTAAACAATACCCCGTGATTTTGAGCACTACTTTTTCAGCTCGAACGGCAATTCCAAACCAAATCTATGATTATCTCATAATGGATGAAGCCTCGCAAGTGGCAATAGAAACTGGTGCATTAGCATTGACATGTGCGAAGAATGCTGTGATAGTAGGTGATACTATGCAACTACCAAATGTTGTCAAAGAAGAGGATCGAATAAAGTTAAACGGGATTTTTAATGAATTTAATGTTGCACAAGGGTTTAATTGTGCTGACTATAGTTTTTTGCAGTCAGTGTGTGCAGTTATTCCTAATGTGGAGCAAACGCTACTCCGTGAGCATTATCGTTGTCATCCGACAATCATTAATTTCTGCAATCAACGGTTCTATGGCGGCAATTTGCTTATTATGACAGAAGACCATCATGAGGATGATGTTATGATGGCGATAAGAACTGTGCCGGGTCACCATGAATATAATCATTATAACCAACGAGAAATTGATGTGGTTAAGAATGAAATTTTGCCGCAATTGGAAAACTTGGACGATGTTGGAATCATTGCGCCTTACAATAATCAAGTTAACGAGTTTAATCAACAAGTTCATTCGATAGAGGCAGCGACCATCCATAAATATCAAGGTAGGGAAAAGGACACGATTATCATGAGTGTCACAGATGATCAGATAACAGAATTTAGTGACGACCCTAACCTAATCAATGTAGCTGTCTCTAGGGCAAAAAAGCATTTTTGTCTTGTGGTGTCTGGAAATGAACAGAATCATAAGGGAATCATTAATGATTTGATTGACTATATAGCGTACAACAATCTCACCGTCACTGACAGCAAAACAAGTTCAATCTTTGATTATTTGTTTAGTCAATATACGCGAGAGAGGATGCAATTCCTCATGGGACACAAGAAAATATCAGAATATGACTCGGAGAACCTTACATTCTCGTTGTTGGAGAAGACTCTGTCTGAATACCCAGAGTTTAATCATTTAGGTGTTTTCTGTCATACTCCGCTACGCAATGTCATTCGCGACTGGACTTTATTGAACGAAGAGGAACGAATGTATATTTCACATTATAGCACTCATCTCGATTTTCTTATCATCAATCATGTTACAAAGAAACCAGTATTGGCAATCGAAACAGATGGCTATACTTTTCATAATGATGAGACAGAGCAGCATCATCGCGACCTGTTGAAAAATCATATACTTGAAGTTTATGGTCTGCCTCTAATCAGATTGAAAACCAACGAAAGTGGAGAGAAAGAAAAGATTGTTTCTTCTCTGAAATCTGCTGTCAATAAGAGTCTATGACCGAATCGATGACACCAACCCATAGGCACCACCATTATAACAATTATACCTTTCACGTTCAGTAAATTTATCGATTATTCGCCTGTTTTTTTACTGTAAAAACAATGCTTTTGAACTGCAACGCTTCCAAAATCCGCGTGAAAAACGTGCCGAAATCGGGATTTTTGTGATGTAATTCAGCGAAATTTATAGCAAAAACCAATCCAAAACCCTTTATTAGGCCAGTTTTCCCTAATTTTGAGGCCTCAAAACAAGCTTATTTCCGAAAAATAACACCAAAATCGATATGAAAAAAAACATGATTCTCGCCTTCAACCGCGTATTACTTACGGTTGGATTTCTACTCACAGGATGTTTTTTTGCCCAGGCGCAAACCTTTATCGGGACGATGGGCAACCAACTTTGGTCGGATTCCGGCAACTGGCTTGACGGCCTGATGCCCAACAGCGAATCTTCTTACGTGACCATCTCCGCCGATGTCATCGTCGACCAAAACGTGAACATCGGAACGCTCTACAATTCAGGCAACTTCAGCCTCACCGTCAAAGAGAGGTATACGCTGACCGCCAACGCTTCCATCATTTGGGGCGACGAAAACGATTTTATCCTTGAAGACAAGGCCCAACTGGTCTGCCCCTCGCCCGTCAAGGTGACGGTGAAAAAGAAAATCTTTGCCGACGACCACTTATGGAATTTCATCGCCTCGCCCGTTGAGGACGACATCACGCCTTCCATCGAAAATGGATTCCTCACCGAGCCTGAAACAGGCTACGCACTCTATTCCTTCGACCAAGCCACCGCGCAATGGAACGACTTCAAAGAGTCGCCATTCGTCATCGAAAAAGGGCGCGGTTACTTGTATGCCAACGCTTTGGACACGACATTGCTATTTGAGGGGAAAACCATCGGTACCCTTGCCGAATGTGGTTTGTCCTACCATGCCTCAAACGGCGCATTGGCAGGCTGCAACATAATAGGCAACCCGCTACCTTGCAACGCTTTCGTCGACAGAAGCTATTATTTCTTCAGCGAAATAGGCAATAGCATGATTGCTGTGCCTTTCTCAATGGGTCGCCCCATCGTGCCTTGCATGGGCATCATTGTACAGTCGAAAGGCATTGAAGATGCGATAGTTAGGTTGGATAATGGAGTTTTTGAGCAACCAGCAGAGAACCGTGGCTATATTGAAATCACTGCGACCAAATCCGACACCCCAACCGAGATTCTTGACCAGGCTCTCCTTAGTTTCAACGCGGGCGACGATTTGGCCAAATATCAGTTCTTCGAAGATACGCCATGGGTATATTTCACCAAAGACAATCAAGACTTGGCCGTCCTCAGCATCGATAGTGTGGATGCCCTTCCCCTCAAATTCAAGGTCGAGGAAAATGGCAGCTATACACTTCATTTTGACCTCAAAGAATTGAACCTCAACTATCTGCACCTCATTGACAATATTGCAGGAGTCAACCATAACCTGTTGAATACGCCAGATTATACCTTCTCCGCTCAAGTGAACGATTACGCCTTGCGCTTCAAAATGGTTTTTGACCCGCATTATGGCGTGGAAGAATTTGGGAATGAAGCGTTTGCGTATTATGCGGATGGGATGATAAATATTGTAGAGGCGCAAAATGTTGCGTCTCTACAAATAATTGACATGACAGGTCGCGTGGTGGTTTCGCGCAAGGGGAACGCGACAAATTGCATCTCTACGGAGGGACTGGCACCGGGCATTTATTTGTTGCGCCTTAACAATGGTAACGCAGTCAGAACGCAAAGAATTGTAATCGAATAAATTACATTCCACCCATGCCTTGTGGGGCGCTACCCGATTCGCCCTCGCCTTGGCGAGCCATCTGCTCCAATTCCATCTTGCCGAAACGGAAGGTCAGGCCGACCGAAACGCTGCGGCTGTTATACTTCGAATTGGAGATGGACTGCACGGATGGGCTATTGTTCGTACTACCCCAACTGTTCCAGTTGAAGATATCGTTAGCGTTGACATACACTGAGAGCTTGCGGTCGAAGAAGTCGGCGCGAAGGCCGGCGTTGATGCCGTAACGGGCATGGCGCTCGCTGAACAGCGATTGCGTCGGTGAGCTGTAATAGCCTGAAGCCGTCACTTCCAGTTTGTTCCACAGCTTGGCCCACATGTTCAGGCGGAAACTGTAAGACCATTTGTCAAATTCGTAAGGCTTGCCATCGTATTCCGTATTGATGTAGGAGTTGTAAAGGTTGGCGTAGAAGCGCAGATTGAAAAACCCGCTCGGGCGGTACATCATGTTGTATTCCAAACCTGCAGTATGGCTACGGCCCACATTGACGGGATAACCGTAAGGCACCACTCGGCCATAGAGCCAATGGTATTCCGAAAGCCGTATCGTATTGACTTCGTTGGTTTTGCCCCGATAGTAAGCCGACAAACCGATGGAACCGAAGCTGTTCCAATATTTGGTCCAGCCCGCCTCGACGGAATGAGTGTAAATGCGCTCCAATTCGGGGTTGCCCGTGCTGTAAGAGTCCTCATCATACAACGGGAATTTGCTCAATTGCTCGGCTTGGGGTGCGGCAATGCGCATTGTGTAGCTCAACTTGAAGTTGTGCATCGACTCAGTCCTGTAAGACAGGTGCAACGACGGCCTGACACTGAAGAAATGCTTTCTGAAATTGTAATTGGTGGTGTCGCCCGGGAAAGTGGTAAGGTATTTACCACTGACCAATTCACTGACGAAACGAACGCCCGGTTTCACCGTGAAGCCGCCAAACTTGTGCTGCACAGTGATGAAAGCCTCGTTGTTCAGATTGGTAAACTTGGCATTATAGGAACGGTAAACGTCGTTCACCCACTCGCCATCGACCATCGTGTCGGTGACAAGATAGCGGTTTTCAGGGTCGTAGCCTATCGTGTAGCCCACCGAAACCTCGCCATTCTCGGAATAGGGACGGTTATAGACGATTTCGGCCTCCGCGCCCATGGAACCATATTCGCCGTACTGATACATCGTTCGTGTGTAGGATGTGGGCAAGGTGAACACCCTCTCGACTCGGCCGCCGTTTCCGCTCTTCCAACCGATACCATTGAGGCTGACGGAAAGGTTGTGGCCCTTGCTGTCAAATTTGTGCTGGTAATACAAGCCGCCATTGGCGAAAAAGTTGCGGTTCGGGACGCTGCTGCTTTCCGTAAGGGCAGTAATGACTGAATCGGGCAAAAACTCTTCCCTGAACTTGTAAGCCCATTGGGCATCTTTCCCCCAATTGGGCCACGTACTGAACCAGACGTTTATACTATTGGCGGTATCTATCTCATAATCAAGGCTGAAGTGACCACCTGCACTGAAATTCTTTTCGTTGTAGCTCGACGAGTCAATCTCATGGTTAGCGAGTCCATCGTCGGTGAAAAGGGATTGCTCCACGCTATTGTAGCCCTTCCAAATGGAAAAGCCGCCATTAACGTAAGCGTTGATCGTCAGTTTTTCGTTCGACCAGACGTAAGAAAGCCAGGGGCCAATGTAAGGGCTCGTCGAAGCGTTCACGCCAAAGCTGAAGAACTCGTTTTTCTGGATTTTGGCATTGGTCACGATGTTGATGATGCCATCGGCCTTGGAGCCGTAGCGCGCCGATGGATTGGTGATAACTTCCACTCTATCAATGCTATTGGCTGGCATGGTCTGGATGTAGGTCTTGAGGTTCTCGGCGGTCATGTGCGAGGGTTTGTCGTTGATCCACACCTCCACGCTTGATGTACCGCGCAAGCTGATGTTGCCCTCCACGTCCACTTCCACGCCAGGAGCATTCTGCAAGGCATCAGAGGCCGTTCCCGTCTGGATGCTGGGGTCTTCGGCCACATTGTACATGGTCTTCTCCCCTTCCACGGCAAACAAGGGACGCTTCTCCGTGATGACCACCTCATCAAGTTTGGTGGAGCCTTCCGAGAGTTTCAGTTGTCCCAAATCTTGGTTGCCTTTCACGGTCAACATTTGCTCAAAGGTCTGGAAACCAATGGCTGAGACCATCAGGCGATAGTCGCCATTGGGCACGGCTTGCAGCTCAAAACGGCCTTTGTCGTCGGAAGCCGAGCCACTGACGAAAACGCTGTCGGACTGACGGAACAGCCCCACATTGACAAAAGGAATCGCCTTGCCATTGGCTTCTTCGACGATGGTTCCTGTCACTTTGTTTTGCGCCAAAGCGGGCATAACGAAGCACCCGATAAACGCAAAGAGGATAAAAACACGCTTTTTCATGGTTGTTATTTTTACAAAACGGTATTTCATTGTTTGACTAAATAACGAAGTTAAAACTGAATTATTGCGAATTGCAATTATTCCGCATTTCTGTAATATTCAATGATTTTGCAGCGGTAAAGGTACTCATAACGCGCTTGCAACAGGTCAGATTCGGCCTTGTGGAAGCGGATTTTGCTCTCGTTCAGTTCGAGCAGGGTCTTTTTGCCCATGTCGTAGCCGGCTTTGGCGTAGTCGTAGGCCACGCGTGAGGCTTCCAAACTATTTTCCATGGCGGCCATCTTCTGTTGCGCTGCACGTGCATTGCCGTAGGCTTGCTGGATTTCCTTGCGCAGGGTTTTCTCCGTGTTTTCAAGGCTGAGTTGCTGGTCGGCGATGGAAATCTCGGTCATTTTCACGCGATATTTCGTCCTCATTCCGTTGAAAATCGGAATGTTGAGCGAAACGCCGAGTTGCGCCCTGCTGTTGCGTTTCAGTTGCTCGTCGACGGGCGTGTTGGGGTAGTTGTCGCCAAAATAATGGTACAGTCCGTTGGAATAGCCGCCGTAAAAGTCCAACGAGGGATACCACGCTGATTTTGAGGCTTTCAGGTCATAATGGCTCTTTTGTACGCGCAGACGGGCGGCTTCCATGGAAGGTTGATTCTGCAAGGCTAATGTAATGGTGGTTTGCGGCGTGTCAAGTTCCAGTTTTTGACCTGCGAAAAAGGCTTCAGGGGAACTCACCTCAAAACCTTCAAATTCTTCTATTTCAAGAACCTGTGTCAAAGTGAGCAGGCTCAAAGCCAAATCGGTTTCCTTTTGGGTGAGGGTAGCTTGGTCGGTGGCAAGTTGGGCCCTGCTTTCATAGACATCTGCCTCGGCAACGCGCCCATTTTCAAAGAGTTGTTGGGTCTTTTGCAACTGTTCAGCAGAAAGTTCCACTTGTCGGCGGGCGATTTCAACCTGCTCCTTACCGTAAAGCACCTGCATGTAAAAGGCCATCACGTTGAGTTTCAGGTTGAGTTGGGTGGCCTTCTGATCCATTTCGGTGGCTTGCAGGTTCAGGGCATCGGCCTTGGCGGTGTTGTAGAAGTTCAAACCTTGAAACAACGGCAGGGAAAGACTGGCCCCGAACGAAGTGGAAGAGGAATTGTCTGACACATAAACGCCTGTGTATGAAGGTGATTGACCGAATCCAAGGTATTCGCCTGCATTGGCACTCAACGTGGGCAACCAAGCGTTTTTGCTGGCTTTGTATTGGTATTCAGCTTGTTGACGAGCCAATTGAGTCTTTTGCAAATCAAGGTTATGCTCGATGGCATAGTCGATGCATTCGTCAAGCGTCCAGACTTTTTGTGCTTGGGTGGTGAAAACGGTTGTCACCAACAGCGTTATCAGAAGTGCGCGTTTCATTTTTCTTCGGTTTTTTCGATTCCACGGACTTTGTCGCCGACTTGCAGCCCTTCAGTGATCACAATGTTGACACCGTCGGAAAGGCCGACTTTAACGGATTGTTTCTCAAATTGTTGCGGAGCATCTTCCTTGGTGCAGCGATACACATAGGCTTCTCCGTCCTCGTAGGTGATGCAGCTTTCGGGCACGGTCACGGCGCCTTTGGCCTCGTCCAAAACGATTTCGGCATTGGCGGAGTAGCCGGCACGGACGAAAACATCGTCGGGCAGGATGGCGCGAGCTTTCATCTCGAAGAAGACGGCACCGCTCTCCTGCGTGCCTTTGGGCGCAATGTACTCCAACACGGCGTCAAACTTACGGTCGTTCATGGCGCCAATGGTCAAAACCATGGGCATTCCCTCATGGATTTTGCCCACCTCTGTCTCGTCGAGTTTGCCCTTGAAAATCATGTCCTTCATGTTGGCGATAGTCGCGATGGTGGTGCCGTCGTTGAAGGTGTTGGAGTTGATGACCGAGTTGCCAACCTTCACGGGAATGTCGAGAATCATGCCCGAAATGGTGGCCTTGATTTTCGTGTTGCTGTAGCCCGAAGTGCTCTTCGAGATGCCTTCCTTGATGATGTTGAGTTGGTCTTGGGCGTTGCTGTAACTCTCCTTCGCCTGCTGGTATTCGAGTTGTGACTTCTCGAATTCCTCTGTGGAAATCAAGCCTTTAACCTTCATGTTCTCTTGACGGTGGTAGATTTTTTCCACATTGTCAAGGTTCATTTTGGCCACGCGCACCTGCGATTCGGCGGCGGCGAGGTTGCTCACGTCGGGGATGACTTTCACCACGGCGATGACCTCGCCTTGCTGGACCGACTGCCCGGGTTCCTTGAGAATTTCGGAGATGATGCCCGACACTTGGGGCTTCATGGCCACCTCATCGCGGGGGTCGATTTGTCCCGTCACGACTGTGGTCTTTTGAATCGTGTCGATTTTGGCCACTTCGATTTCGTAAACGACCTCTTGCGGCCTCGATTTCTTGTAAAGATAGACGAAAGTCCAGATGACTCCTACGCCTAACAAGATGAAAAACAGGATTTTGAAAATTTTTTTCATGGTATTTGTGATTTTAATATTTCAAGATTTCAGATTTCAAGATTCCTTTTGTTAACTACAGATTTCACAGATTTTACGAATTATTGTGGATAAATTTTGCAACTTCGTTGCGGATTGGTACGGATTTGTATAATCCGCAGCTTTAGCTGCAAAATTCGAAGAACGACATCCGTTTAATCTGTATAATCTGTAGTTTCTCATAATATTATTCCTCCCTGATTGCGTCGATTGCTTTGATTTGAATGGCTCTCCAAGCAGGCAACACGCCGGCAAGGAGTCCAGAAATGATGACAATAATAGTGGCAGCCACGGCGGCTCCGAAACCGAGGTTCGGGTCTTGGAACATCATGTCTTCACTTGGGTTGTTGGCTACAATTGTGCCCACTATCGCCATGATGCCCACGCCGATGCAAAGTCCCACCAAACCCGCCAAAGTAGTGAGCAACAGGCTCTCCGACAGCACTTGACCAATAATATCCTTGGGCTTGGCCCCGATGGCGCGCCTGACCCCGATTTCGCGGGTGCGCTCTTTCACGGTCACGAGCATGATATTGCTCACACCGATGACGCCCGACATCAAAGTACCCAAACCCACAATCCAAATCAAGATGTGGATGCCGAAGAACAAGCCCTTAAAAGCCTTGAAGATTTCCGAAAGGTTGAAAGATTCGATGGCCTCGTTGTCGGTGGGCGCGATGTCGTGGCGCTGCTTGATGAGTTGCTTGACCTCCTCCTCGATGTCCGAAATGGGCGTGTTGTCGTCGGCAACAAAGGCGAAGAAACCGATTTTGTCGCCCAAGGCAAAGACCTGTTGCATGGTGGTGAAGGGCAAAATGACCGACTCGTCGATGGTGCCATTGATGTTGACGTGTTCGGTGTAGGAACGCATCACACCCACCACTTGGAAATAGATACCGTTGACTTTCACCATCTTACCAAGCGGGTTTTCGCCTTTCTCAAACATGGTTTCATACACTTTTTTGCCCAAAAGGCACACTTTGCGGTTGGTGGCGATGTCGGTGTCGTTGATGAAACGTCCCTTCATAATCTTCGACTTCTCGATTTCGTTGTACTCGGGCATCACCCCTTTCACCGTGAAACTGCCGCCGCGACTATTATAGACCACGTTCTTGTCCTCGCTCGACCACACGCTGGCTTCGGGCGAGATAGCCTTGACACAAGGAAACGCCTCCCTGATAGCTTCAATATCAGCCATTTGCATCGACCACGAGCGACCTTTTTGGTAGCCTTTGTAAGGTTCGCTGGTGACGCTGGTATAAAAGAAAACCGTGTTGGGCGTCACGCCTTCCACCTGCATCATCAATCCTTTCTCGAAACCGTTGCCTGTCGAAGTGAGGACGACAAGGAGGAAAATGCCCCAAAACACGCCGAAGGCCGTCAACAGACTGCGGGTCTTGTTGCGTGTGATGGTCTGCCAAATCTCGTGTATGCCGTCAAAGTCGAACATGATGCGTGGTTTTTATCTGTAATTCATTGCTTCAATAGGTTTGATTTTCACGGCGTTGCGAGCAGGGAAAAAACCTGCCAGCACACCGCACACGATGAGTAATGCCGTGGCCATCAGCACGATACGGATGTCGATGCTTGGGACGATGTTCAAGGAGATTTCCTTGCCTTCCTGGACCTTGGTCAAAATATTTCCGCTGACTTCGGCCACCACCATGCCGAGCCACATCCCGATGTAGCCGAAAATCGTGGTGATAATCAAGGATTCAGTAACGATGGAGGCCAAAATTGAGCGCGACTTGGCGCCAAGAGCCTTACGGATACCGATTTCGTTGGTACGCTCCTTCACGGTGATGCGCATGATGTTGCTCACGCCCACGATGCCCGAAATGAGCATGGCGAAGCCGATAATCCAGATGAAGAGTTGTATTGTGTTGAAAATCTTCATGGTTTGCAGGTATTCCTCTTGCCTGCTGCGAATGTAAACAGCAGAGGTGTCGTCGGGGTCAAATTCATGAAAACGTGCCAGTTGGGTGCGCAGATACTCGGTAAACATCTCGTTGTCCTCCTTGGTTTCCAAACCTTTGACGGTGAAATGCAGCATCCAATACCGGCTCTGCCGCGTGATTTTCTTCATGGTAGAGAAAGGCACATAGCCGTTGCCGCCATCAGAACGACCCTCGCTTTCGCAAACGCCTACCACTTTATAGGCAATGCCATTGACGATGACAAACTGACCAAGCGGGGAAACCTCGTCATCAAAAAGTTTTTTGCTCAGGTTGTCGTCGATGACGATGAACTTCTCGCTGCTTTTCTCGTCCAATTCGCTGATGAAGCGGCCTTCGAGCATTTTGACATTGTCGATATCCTTGAAAACAGGCCTTACACCTTGCACGAAAATGCTGCCCGACTTGTCGCCGAAGTTGGCAAAACCACTTTGATAAATGCGCGGCGACACTTGATCCACCTCTTTCACCTCGGTTTCCAAGAAGCGTATATCCTTGTCCGTGAACATGATGGAACGATTGGTACCATGTCCTTTGAAAGGTATTGAGGTCTCGCCGCCATAAATCATATAGACGTTGGTGGACTGGTCGCTGAACTCTTCACTGACGCCGTTCATGAGGCCGTTGCCGGCGGCGAGCAGCACAATGAGGATGAAGATACCCCACGAAATGGCGAATCCCGTGAGGAAAGTCCTCAGTTTGTTGCGGCTCAAGGCCATGAATATTTCGCGCCAGAAGTCCATTATTTAATCTCCTTGCTGAAATCGATTTGGTCGGGGTTATTGGTTTCGATGTTTTCAATCACGCCATCCTTCAGGTGGATGATTTTATTGGTTCTCAAGGCAATGCCTCTTTCGTGCGTGACGATGACCATGGTGATGCCCGTTTGGTTTACTTCGCGGAGGATTTGCATCACCTCAGCGGAGGTTTTGCTGTCCAAAGCACCTGTAGGCTCGTCGGCGAGGATGACCTTCGGCTGGGTCACCAAGGCGCGGGCCATCGAAACGCGCTGCTTTTGTCCGCCGGAGAGTTCGTTAGGGTAGTGGTCGGCCCATTCCTTCAGGCCAAAGCGTTCCAAGTACTCCATAGCGATTTGGTTTCGCTTCTTGCGGTTCACGTTTTGGTAATACAAGGGCAAGGCCACGTTCTCCATCGCCGTCTTGAACGGGATAAGGTTGAACGACTGGAAGATGAAGCCGATGGTCCGGTTGCGCACGTCGGCGGCCTCGTTTTCGCTGAGGTCTTTCACCAACCTGCCGTTGAGGTAATAGTTGCCCGAGTCGTAGTTGTCGAGGATGCCCAAAATATTGAGCATGGTCGATTTCCCCGAGCCTGAGGCCCCCATGATGCTGACCATCTCCCCCTCTGCCACCTCCAAATCAATGCCTTTCAGCACATGCAGGGGCTGTGCGCCAAAGTAAGTCTTGTTTATTTTTTCCAATCGAATCATCGCCTTATTTATTAATAGGTGTGCCTGAATAACACTTTTGCCAAAGGTAATACGCAGAAAGCCTGCATTTGTTACATCCCGACGAAAATAATTGCTTGTTTCCGCATTTGCTTGACAATCCGCATGTTGTACTTTTTAGCATTAGTGTATTAGTTTATTAGAACACTGCAAAAGTACAGCTTTTTTGAATACTGTCAAGAAAAAAGTTGTTTTTTTTCGTTTTTTTTCTGCGGGTACGTCATTGCGAGCGAAGCGAAGCAATCCAGACTCTAAGTCTGTTTGTTTTCTGGATTGCTTCGTCGTTCCTCCTCGCAATGACGCGAAGCGACGCCGTATCACTGGCGAATCAAACGCTCGCAGAACGCCTCCAATTCCTCTTTCGATGACCATTCCCGCATGATGAAGAAACAGCCATTCTCAAGGTTGCTCATAATTTTCCATTCCTGAACTACCACGCCATCAATGGAAACGGCACCTCTTTTGCCAGTGAGATGCTTGGCAAATTCACGCAATAGTTGGCCTGCTTCGGGAGTCAGCCACACGATCATCGGAACGGAGCCGTTGCTTGGGTATTTGGGAGGTTTGGTTACATCCACCCTTTGCACCATTGGCTTGCCTTCCAAAGCCATCGAACTAATCGCCGGACCTTCCTGGGAGTTCTTTTTCAGCAAATATAGTTGCACTCTCTTAGGATTACTTTCGTCTTGTCTCCAGCTATGCATCGCCTCATCGCCAATTTCCATTTTTGCCTCCGGCCGTCCTTCCATCAGAATATATGAATCATTATTTAAGATTTGCCGCAATTCTGGGACATCCTTTTCGGAGACGACCGTATCGGCAAAGACTTCCCAGATTGCCAGTTTCCCTTCCGTCAAATGGTCATCTGCAGCCCGTACATATTCCACGGTGCGCCACATCGGCGGCAGTTTCAGATAGGTTCCGACAATCGTGTAAGCCCAAATGTCGAACCCAAGGAATACGACAATCATAACGATGCAGAACCACTTTTGTTTTTTGTCAAAACCAGTTTTTCTATTAATTCTTGTGCTGTCAGAAGCCTCAATTTGTCGAATAATCTCGTCGCAAGGCCTTGTCTTATAGCGAATTTCACTAATCCCCAAAACTATCATTCCAACAACAACTGCCAAAAATGTCAACATCATTGGCTTTCCACTATAGTTTTCGCCCACCAATGACATTAACAAGCCACAAACAAGGATGAGTCCAGTGGAATAATTCAGGACGGTAAAGACGGAAAAGAGTTTCTTGAAACTTCGAGCGGTGTGGGAAAGAACGAGCAAATCGTCGTTTTCCAATGTTTTGCGCTGGAATTTGCGAGTCAAAACAAGTTCAATGACCAGGCAAGTGAACATAAATGCGACCCAAAACTGCTAGCCATTTGATAGTCAACAGGCCGACAATGACCATCAAAGGATAAACCATGAATTGAATGGTACGATACCGTTTGTAAAAATCTGTGCTGCGTTTGATGGACGACTTCATCAGCCTGTCGTTGATGATTTCCTGTTGGTCGAACTGCTGTTTCAGCGTTTCGTATTGCGCTTTCAGTTGGTCGAGTTCGTTCAGATTGTTGTTTTCGTTGTTTTCCATAATGATTCCCTTTCATTCTTTTTTCGACATTTTCACCAATTTTTCCTTGATGCGCGCCAGCCTCACCCCAACGTTGTTGGGCGTGATGCCGATGATGGCCCCGATTTCATCGTAAGTGATGCCTTCGAGCCAAAGCAGGATGAGGCTTCGGTCGATGAGGTCTAAGCGCGAGATGCGGTCGTAAAGTTCGCGGATTTGCTGCGTCTTGGGGTCGTCGGCCTCGTAGGGGTCGATGTCCACCGTCAGCGGCACGGTCTCGATGCGCCGGCGTTCCTTCTTGTCTTGGTTGATGGCCGTGTTGAGTGCCACGCGGTAAATCCAAGTTCTTGCGTCGCTGCGACCCTCGTAGGTATCGTAGCCATTCCAAAGCCTAATCAAGATTTCCTGAAACAGGTCGTCGATTTCGTAGATGGTCCGCTTGTGCTGCCGCACCAAAAGTTCAAACTGATGTTCCTTGTCGTTGTTCATAATGCGTTTTTCGTTGCAACGTTCATCATGTTAGACAGCGAAATTAATGGTTTATTACATCGAGGACGACAAATTTTCACTATTTTTGCACCCCAGAAAACAAACACCTAATTAATATGATCACCCAGGACCAACTTAAAGACTTATGTAAGAGGATTGATGCCTTGAGGAGGTATCTTTGACGTCGACAGACGTACCATCGAAGCACAAGAATTAGACGAAAAGACACAAGACCCGCAGTTTTGGAACGACCCCAAAGCCGCCGAAGCCACCATGAAAAAGGTGCGTGAGGTGAAAGGCTGGCTCAACGGCTACAAGGAAGCCGAGGATGCCTACAACGACCTCGCCGTGCTCTTCGACTTTGCCAAGGAAGGCGAAGCCACCGAGGAAGAAGTGGATGAGCAATACAACGCCACCATCCAAATCGTGGAAGCACTAGAATTCAAGAACATGCTGCGCGACGAGGCCGACCCGATGAGCTGCGTGCTGAAAATCAACGCGGGCGCGGGCGGCACTGAGGCCCAAGACTGGGCGCAGATGCTCATGCGCATGTACATGCGTTACGGTGAGAACCATAAATATAAAGTCACTATTTCGAACTTGCTGGAAGGCGACGATGCCGGCATCAAGTCGGTGACGATGAAACTCGAGGGCGACTACGGGTACGGCTACTTGAAAGGCGAGAACGGCGTCCACCGCTTGGTGCGCGTCAGTCCCTACAACGCCCAAGGCAAACGCATGACTTCGTTCGCTTCAGTGTTCGTCACGCCGCTCATCGACGACACGATTGAGATTGTAGTCGAGCAGTCGCGCTTGTCGTGGGATACTTTCCGCAGTGGCGGCGCAGGCGGCCAAAACGTGAACAAGGTAGAGTCGGGCGTGCGCCTGCGTTACCAATACAAAGACCCCTACACTGGCGAGGAAGAGGAAATCCTCATCGAAAACACCGAAACCCGCGACCAACCCAAGAACAAGGAGAACGCCCTGCGCCTCTTGAAGTCGCAACTCTACG
Source organism: uncultured Bacteroidia bacterium (assembly GCA_902802535.1). Taxonomy (GTDB): domain Bacteria; phylum Bacteroidota; class Bacteroidia; order Bacteroidales; family F082; genus Limimorpha. The sequence continues at coordinate 16,308 of CADCML010000006.1, read as the reverse complement.
ACCGTGAGATGCGCCACCGCATGGAGGAACAGAACAAAATCGAAGCGGGCAAGATGAAAATCGAATGGGGCAGCCAAATCCGCTCCTACGTCTTCGACGACCGCCGCGTGAAAGACCACCGCACCAACTACCAGACCTCTGACGTTCAAGGCGTTATGGACGGCAATATTGATGCATTTTTGAAGGCCTATTTGATGGAATTTGGCGGGAAGAAAGAATAAACCTCAGGTTTTAGGCATGATTTTTGCAACTGATAGACAGAATAATCGATAACCCTAAATCAACTAAAAGAATGAAAAAACTAAGCATCATTACAGCTTTCGTCGCCATCCTTTGTTTCGGCATGACCACAGCAAAGGCGCAAAACAACAACAGCACTCCGGAAATTACCCAGTTCGTTGAACAATATTTTCCTCAGGCCAACATCCTTATGGTGAACGCTGAATGGGACGAATACGAAGTGAGATTGAGCGACGGCACGCAAATCGAGTTCAACCGCAGCTCCGAATGGAAGAAAATCGACTGCGAGCACTCCACCACCTATCCAACCGTGCCCGCGAAGCTCGTTCCTGAGCAAATCACCAACTACGTGAGCACCAGCTTCGCCAACCAAGGCATCATCAAAATCGAGAAGCAACGCAGAGGTTGGGAGATTGAGCTGAACAATGAGCTTGAAATCAAGTTCGACAAGAATTTCGCTGTGACCAAAATCGACGACTAAACCTCATCACTATTTGATGGGTTTTTGAGGGAAATAGTCCGGCACAAAGGTTATGAAAATCCTTATCATTGAGGACGACGACAACTTGAGAGAGTTGATGCACAAGGCGTTGGCAGACGAACACCACATAGTGGAAACCGCTGCCAGCGCCAAAACTGCTTTGATGAAGGTCGAAATCTACGACTACGATTGCATTCTTTTGGACATCATGCTTCCCGACGGTAGCGGCCTTGATGTGTTACGCCAGCTGAAAGCCTCTCGAAAACAAGCGGGGGTCATCATCGTTTCGGCCAAAGATTCCTTGGACGACAAGATTTTAGGCCTCGACCTCGGTGCCGACGACTACCTCACCAAGCCTTTCCACATCGCTGAATTGTGCGCCCGAGTAAAGAGCGTTTTCCGTCGCAAACAGCAAAACGGCGAACATTTCATTGAATGCGGCAACGTGAAGATACTTCCCGAAACGCGCCAAGTGCTCATCAACGGGCAATCCATCGAACTGTTGAAAAAGGAATTCGACATCCTCCATTTCTTCATGACGCGACCTGAACGGGCAGTTAGCAAAGGCACTTTGGCTGAGGCCGTCTGGGGCGATTACATCGACCAAGCCGACAACTACGACTTCATCTATGCCCAAATGAAGAACCTGCGCAAACGCTTAGCCGAAGCGCAAGCCGACATCGAAATCAAGACCGTGCACGGCTACGGCTACAAATTAGAGCAGCGATGAAACTCTCTCGCCGCATCATAGTGTCCATTTCCATTGCCTTGGTGGTGTTGTTTGCCCTTTGGGCCATCGTTTTCACACAGAACGCCAAACGACAGATTTACAGCCACATCGACCTCCTCTTGACCCAACAGTCCGACAAAATCATCACCCGATTCATAGAAAACGACAGCCTTCCCAACTCACTTTCGGGCATGTCGGGAACAATGGAGTTCTTCATTGAGAAAGTGTCGCCCGAATATGCAGCAAACCATCAAACACCTGTGTTTCAAACCGATGAGGAATTCATCGATGACATTCAGGAAGATGAAATCGTCAGGGAGATGACGCGCGTTTTCCAAAAGCAAGGCATCAACTATGAACTCACCCTAACCACTCAAGTCTTTGCTTGGAACGACACCCTCGATTTCGCCCTTGTCAGTATCATCAGTTTGGCCGTGGTGCTACTCATCGCCATCATCCTGATTGTCAGCCTCATCATCATCTCCAACATGAAGCCCATCTATCGGCTCACCGACTGGTTACGCAACCGCAAGGCAAACGAAGCCATCCCTCAACCAGATAGTCGCATCAAAGCACAGGAATTCAAAGAGATAGAATCGGCAGTTTTGGAAGCTTCCGAGAAATCGAGGCAAGTTTATGAGGAGCAGAAACGTTTCATCGGCCATGCTTCGCACGAAATCCAAACCCCGATTGCCATTTGCCGCAACCGACTTGAACTTTTGGTGGACAACACCCAATTAGAAGAGACCCAACTATCTGAAATTCAGAAGACTTTGGACACGCTAAACTACATTTCGAGGCTCAACAAGTCGTTGTTGCTCATCTCGAAAATCGACAACCACCAGTTCAAGGAAGAAACCGAAATCAACATCCAGCAGATTGTCAACCAGACGCTAGACAACCTCACGGAAATCTACGAAAACCTGAACATCAAGGTAGAAACCATTGAAAACGAACCTATTACCATAAAAATGGACCCAACCTTGGCATCTTCCTTAGTGACCAATCTGCTGAAAAACGCCTTTGTCCATAACCATCCGAACGGAACTATCAGCATCAAACTGAGAAACAATACTTTAAGCATTGGTAATACTGGAATCAACGAGCCTTTGGACGAAAATGTCGTTTTCCAAACTTTCTACAAAAAAGGCGAAAACACCCATTCCACTGGTTTAGGTTTGGCCATTGCGAAAGCCGTTTGCACAGAATACGGGTTTAAAATTCGTTACCAATTCATTGAAAATCAACATACTTTCTCAGTAAAGTTCAAATAATCGAAAAAAAAGATTCCCATTTCAGATTTATTTCAGATTCGGTTCAGACTTTTGCAGTCGAAACCGTAAGGTTCAACTCAGTCAAACCAATCTGAAATAAAATGAAAAAAGCACTTATCATACTTTGCACCTTATTAATTGGTATTTCCGTCTGGGCAGCGGACCTTCATCGCATCATCACCTTCGAGGAACTTCCCATCAAGGCCCAAGAGTTCGTAACCACTAATTTCTCAAGTCAAAGCATTCTTTTCGTCAGGATAGAAGTTGATGTGACAAAGACCGAATATACCGTGCGTTTCGAGAACGGAATGGAGATAGAGTTCAACAGCACCGGCGATTGGGAAGAGGTGGAAAGCCATGCCGAATGTCTCCCGACAGGGTTTCTCAACGAAAACATTCTCAACTATTTGACCCAAAATTATCCCAACTGTTGCGTCCACGAAATCGCGAAAGGCCGATACAAGGTTGAAATTGAATTGAACACAGGATTGGAACTCGTTTTCAACAAAAACGGCGAATTCCTTCGCTACGACGATTGAATAACATTAACAAAATGATTACTAACCCTTTAAACACTTAAAGAGATGAAAAAGTTAAGCATCATCGCAGCCCTCGCGGCACTGGCCCTTTTCGGAATGGCCTGCACCAAAGTTGAAGCCATGGACGGCATGGCAAAAAGCGCTCAACCCCAACAGCAATGGGACTACGTAGAAATCGGCAACGTTGTGGATTTGAGCGAAGTAGACCCCTCCATCATGCAGTTTGTGGAAACGTATTTCCCGCAAACCGGCATCCTCTACTGCCACCAAACGCAGAACCGCTACAAAGTGACACTGAACGATCAAACCAAACTGCATTTCACCCTCACACCCGAATGGATCAAGGTGGACTGCGAGCACTCGAACATTTACACCAGCGTACCAGCGGGCATCGTACCAGAGCAAATAACGGCTTACGTGACCACCAACTTCCCGAACAATTTCATCGAGGAAATCGAGAAGAAGAGTTTCGGCTGGGAAATCGAGTTGAACCACGATTATGAAATCAAGTTTGACGCCGACTTCAATGTCATCAGCGGCGGTGGCAATGGCGGAGGCGGCAACGGTGGTGGAAACAACTCAAACTATCCAGAAATCAACACTTTCGTTGAGACCTACTTCCCTCAAGTCGGCATCCTCTCTACCCATCAAGATGGCAACGAGATTGAGGTGAAACTGACTGACAAAACCGAAATCGATTTCTATCTCACCTTCGAATGGAAGAATATCGACTGCGATGAAAGCCAAGTGTATGGCATGATCCCGACCGAACTCGTCCCCACACAAATCACTGATTATGTGGTCGCCAACTTCCCGAACAACCACATCGACCAAATCGAAAAGACGAATTTTGGCTGGGAGATTGAACTCAACAACGACCACGAAATCAAGTTTGACCACAATTTCAATGTCATCAGCGGCGGCGGTAATGGTGGCGGAGGCAATGGCGGAGGCGGAAACGGCGGCGGAAACAACTCCAACTATCCGGAAATCAACACCTTCGTTGACACTTATTTCCCACAGGTCAGCATCCGCAAAGTGAAACGCGACGGCAACAAGTATGAAGTCGAACTCACCGACAACACCGAAATCGATTTCAATTTGAGTTTTGAATGGAAGAAAATCGACTGTGACGAGTCCAATGTTTACGGCAGTGTCCCGACCGAACTTGTTCCTGTGCAAATTACTAACTATGTGAATGCTAACTTCCCCGGCAAGCACATTGACAGCATCGAAAAGAAATACAACGGCTGGGAAATCGAACTGAACAACGGCCTTGAAATTACCTTCGACTCCAACTTTAACGTAACTGGTTTCGACGACAAAAAATAAGCAGCCATGAAAAAACTCATTGCCATAGCGCTTTTTGTAGGGTTCTCAGCACTCAACATCTCGTGCAGTAAACAAGTAACGGCACAGACACAGCCCACTATCGAAAGTTTTGTAAAGACATACTTTCCTGATGTCGAGATACTTTCCTCCATCAAAGACGGCTTAGACTACGATGTGACCCTCAGCGACTACACCAAAATTGAATTCGACGGCAACTTGTTGGGCGGCAAACTCGAATGGGACGAAATAGACTGCAAACATTCAACGGTTTACAAAACTGTGCCTTCCACTCTGATTCCGTCAGAAATCTCGACACATGTCGCAAAGTACCACTCAGATTATACCATCGTGAAAATATCAAAAGACCGTCGCGGCTGGGAAATCGAACTGAGCAATGGCATTGAAATCGAGTTTGACAGAAAATTCAACGTCACCGAAATCGATTACAAGAAATAAGTTGAATTTCAACAACTTTCCAAGCGGCTTGAACTTTTCGAGCCGCTTTTTGTTTTTTTTGCCATAAATCGTTCATTTTGTTTTCAAAAACTGTAATTTTGCGGCAACTAATCACTCAAACCTATGATTACTTTCTTTATCGCTTTGGCTGTCCTGATTGTAGGCTATCTCGTTTACGGAAAGCTTGTTGAAAAAATGTTTGGTGCCGACCCACAACGCGCCACCCCAGCCACCACCATGGCCGACGGCGTGGACTATGTGCCGATGAAACCCTGGCGCATTTTCCTCATCCAATTCCTTAATATTGCGGGTGTTGGCCCTATCATTGGGGCCATTATGGGAGCACAGTTCGGCACGGCTTCTTTCCTTTGGATTGTGCTGGGCAGCATCTTTGCCGGTGCCGTCCACGATTATCTCGCTGGCATGATTTCCTTGCGCGATAAAGGCGCGAGCCTGCCCGAAATCCACGGCACTTATTTGGGCAATGGCGCCAAACAGGTGATGCGTGCCTTCACCATCATTCTGATGATTTTGGTCGGTGTGGTGTTTGTCAACACACCTGCAACCCTGTTGAACGCACACTTTACACAAGGCTGGAATCCTTATATCTGGATTGCCATCATTTTGGTTTACTACCTGATTGCCACATTGTTACCTATCGACAAGGTCATCGGAAAGATTTACCCCATCTTCGGCATCTTGCTTTTGGGCATGGCCGTGGCCATCTTCATCGCCTTCATCCTCTACAAACCCGAAATCCCCGAATTGTGGAGCGGACTTCAAAACCGTCACCCCGACGCGGCCAACAACCCCATCTTCCCGATGATGTTCATTTCGATTGCTTGCGGTGCCATTTCCGGTTTCCATGCCACGCAGTCGCCGCTCATGGCGCGTTGCATGGTCAATGAGAAGCAAGGCCGCCCGATTTTCTATGGTGCCATGATTACCGAAGGCATCGTCGCCTTGATTTGGGCCGCCGCTGCTGCCTATTTCTTTGGTCCCGATAGCGTCGTTGATGTATCGGGAAAAAGTGGTGCCGCCATCGTGGGCATCATCGCCAACACTTGGTTCACGCCAGTTATCGCCACCATCACCATTTTGGGTGTGATTAGTGCGGCAGTCACCTCGGGCGACACGGCCTTGCGCTCGGCCCGACTCATCATCGCCGACTTCATGCACTACGACCAAAAACCCATCAAAAACCGCTTGATTGTGGCCATCCCAATGTTTGTCGTCACCGCCATCATCTTGGTTTACAGCATATCCGATGCCAAGGGTTTCCAAGTCATTTGGCGTTACTTCGCATGGGCCAACCAAGTTTTGGCCACGGTCACACTTTGGGCTATCTCGGTGTATTTGGCCAAAAACAAAGGCAAACTCTGGTACCTTATCACCCTCGTCCCTGCCCTATTCATGACCATGGTGACGGGCTGTTTCCTCTTCGTGGCCAAGGCGGCCGACGGCGGTTTAGGCTCCATCCTGCCCCGCCCAGTCGGTTTCGGCATTGGTGCGGCCATCACCTTGATGGGTCTGGTGCTGTTTGTGATGTTTTTGAAGAGAAACGAAAAAAGCCTGCTTCGATGAAGAAGATAACGACAGCATTTGCCATTGCCGCCTTGTTTTGCTGCTTAACTGCCTGTCACAAAGTGCAATACGGAGGTCAAACAGGCAAAATCATGCACAAGAAATACGACCCTGCGCTGAACATCAACTACATCGTGGACGATGTTGAGCAAACTTGGGACACCCTCATGATTGATGTTGACGGCGACCACACTACCGATCTGAAAATCTGTTTTTTGTTCGAAACGCCGTACATCATCGCCGCTCCAGATTGGGAACTCAGTGTCGCAACCAATGGTTACATCAATATCGTGACTTGGTGGAACAAAGGCTATCAAGTGTTTTGGGAACATCTCTCGGCCATCTGCTTGCGACATACCACCGACGAAGGTCCTTGTTACGGCTGGATTGACTGCTATTCCACCGTGGGCAGCGAAGGGCAGGTAGACGCCATTCGGTTTTATCTCCGAGAAACAGCCTATTGCACCTGTCCCAATTACCCGCTCAAGTGGGGCGAGAAATGAAGAAAAAAATCCCGACTGGAACCTACCAATCGGGATTTTTCTTGTAGAAACGCTACCTATCACGTCTCATTTCGTGGCTTGTTCATAACCGGCACGCACGGCCTGAATGTTAAGGTCGACGACCTCCTGGCCTTTCTTGCCGAAGATGTGGGCGATAGCCTCCTCGACCTTCTCCATGGAGATGCCGAGATAAGGCACCGTGGCACCCAACAGCACCATGTTGGAACGGGCTTTCAGCTGCTTGGCGATTTCGTTGGCATTGAAGGAAACCACATGCTCCAGCTTGCCCAACTCAGCGTTAATCAACGCCATATCAGGATAGTTGCCGATGTTGATGAAGGGGTCGTTGTTGGTGATGACCCAGCCTTCCTTGCTCAGCCAAGGCAGATAGCGCAGGGCTTCCATAGGCTCTGACGAAAGGATGATGTCGGCCTGACCCTCTGGAATGACGTCGGCGAAAATCTCGTTGTCGGAGATGCGAAGGTGCGAGAACACCGAGCCGCCACGCTGCGACATGCCGTGGATTTCACTCTGTTTCAGGTTCATGCCCATATTCAAGGCAGCGTCAGAGATGATCTTGGCCACCGAAACGATGCCGTCGCCACCCACGCCGCATAAAACTATGTCTTTTTTCATATTTCTAAATTTAAAATTCAAGATTTCTAATTTCAAGATTGGCTGTTAGCTCTTAGCTGTTAGCTATTAGCAGCCGTGACACCGGCTAAAAGCTAACAGCTAATGGCTAATAGCTAACAAGCTTATTTCTTCATGTGTTTCTTCAATTCCACAATGCAGGTGCGGTGAGGTATGATAACAGAAACACCATTATAATTCACCTCTTCCTCGATGATTTTCACGTTCTCTTCGTGGTTCTTGGGCAGCGGGATGATGTCGCGGATATGCTCGGGTTCGACACCGAGACCTTCGCAGATACGGCGAATCTTATTGTGAGCCGACGAAGGCTGGCCGCCCGTCATGGCGGTGATGTCGTTGTCAAGGATCATGACCACAACATTGGCCTTCTCGTTGACGCAGTCCATGAGACCCGTCAAGCCGCTGTGACCGAAGGTACCGTCGCCGATGACCGCCACGCTCGGGAAGATGCCCACCTCAGCGGCACCCTTGGCCATGGTGATGGAAGCGCCCATGCACACGGTAGTGTTGATGGCGCCCATGTTGAAGCCCAAAGTGTAGCAACCAATGTCGCCGAACACCTTGCCACCCTTGTGGTTAGCCATCACGGCGTTCAAGGCATTGTAACTGTCGACGTGCGGGCAACCTTGGCAGAGCGCTGGCGGGCGGTTGGTGACCACCTCCGGCACCTTGAACATGGTAGGCACGTCCATGCCGAGGGCTTTAGCCACCTTTTCGGCATTCAGTTCACCGTCGCGGCGGATGGTCTCGTCCAAACGGCCCATGACATTCTTGCCCTTGCCGAGGAAGCCCTTGATGAGCTCCTCAACAAACGGCTGGCCGTCTTCGAGGACGAGGATTTCTTCGCACTCGTCATACACCTTATTAATAATATCATACGGCAGCGGATACTGCGTAATCTTAACAACGGGATACGGGCACTTGCCATCGGGGAAGTTCTCCATCAGATAGTTGTAGGCGATACCCGTTGTGATGATGCCGAGTTTCTTGTTCGGACCGTCGAAATACTTGTTGAAGCCCGAAGTCTCGGAAGCCTCCGTGAACTTAGGTTGTTTGTCGATGAGATCGCGGTAGAGGCGCTTGGCGTTGGCCGGCAGCAGCACGAACGACTTGGCGTCGGCAGGCTCGGTGAGCTCATTCTGTGGACGGACGGGCTTGCGCACCACACCAGCGCGGCTGTGGGCCAAGCGGGTCGGGATACGGTAGAGCACCGGCGTACCAAGTTTTTCACTCAGTTCGAAGCCGTAGTGCACCATGTCGTAGGCCTCTTGTTGGTTCGAAGGCTCCAGCATGGGAATCATGGCCCAATGACCATAGAAGCGGCTGTCCTGTTCGTCTTGCGACGAGAACATGCTCGGGTCGTCAGCCACCACGACAAGGACGCCCTTCGTGCCGATGATGGCAGCGTTCATGAAGGGGTCGCCGCACACGTTGAGACCCACGTGTTTCATGCAGGTCATGGCACGTTTGCCGGCGTAGGCCACGCCGATGGAAGCCTCAAGGGCCGTCTTCTCGTTGGCGCACCAATTGGCGATCACGCCGAGTTCCTTGGCCTGCTTCGAGTTGATGACATACTCTGTGATTTGGGTTGAAGGCGTGCCCGGATAGCTGTTGATGGCCGAGCCGCCAGCATCGATGAAGCCTTGTGCTATGGCCTCATCGCCTAAAAGCAATAATTTCTCCATATCGAATAATTCAAAATTTAAAATTCAATATTCAATGCACCTCCTTTGGGGTTGAGGAGGTGCACAAAGATACGGAAAAAATACTTACAAACAAGAAAATATGCCTTCAACTCTCATTTTTCTATAAAAATACTGTATCTTTACCGCGTTTATTGATGTCAATTTTTCCAACTGACCGCATGAATGCAAAACAATTGACTGCATCGAAGTATCATTTCAACAGATTAAATAACAACACAAAACTCAGAAAACATGAAAAGAAGACTTACAACATTCCTACTGACAGCCCTCGCGCTGTTGACCTTCATGGCCCCGACAAAGTGGGCGAACGGACAAACAAGAAGCCAAACCATCACCTTTGCGGCCGAAGTCTATCAAGGACAAGGCGGTGAAGCAGGTGTAGGCGATACTGCAACGGCCACCCAAAACGGTGTGACCATCACCTCCACCAAAGCATATTATTCCCCCGCCTCTGGCTCCACCTACAACCCCAAACCCGCACACATTAGAGAATACCTCGACGGCACCTTGACCGTCTCGTCGGACGAAGCCATCACCCAAGTTGTGATTCACTACACCGGAACGAGCTACATGAGATTCACAACCACCATTGGATCCCTCACCCCCAACACGACTGCCATTACTCATACTTGGACAGGTTCGACAAACGAATTAGTATTCACTGCCTCTGCTCAAGTGAGATGGACATACATCAGCGTCACCTACGGCGGTACTGTCCCTGATGCCGTGGCCACTCCGACCTTCAGTCCTGAGCCAGGCATCTACATCCAACCCCAGGAAGTGACCATAGATTGCGAAACGGAAGGCGCCACCATCCATTACACCACCAACGGCAGCAATCCTACAGCCTCAAGTACAACTTACACTGGAGGATTCACGCTTAGCACCAACACCACCGTAAAAGCTATTGCCGTCAAGGAAGGCATGATTAACAGCTCCATAGCTTCAGCCACATATAATTTCAATATACCCGTCACCATTGCCGTTGCGCGCACTTACAGCACAGGGGCAAATGTATTCACCGCTGGCATTGTCACAGGTATCAGCACGAACGAAGGCGTGTCGACCGCCTATATCCAAGACACAACGGGTGCCATCGTAGTATACGGCGAATTTGATGCCGTCATCGGCGACGAGATCACCGTGCAAGGCAAAAAGGCTTATTTCCAAGGTCTTGCGGAACTCACCCAACCCGTCGTCACCATCATTTCGCATGGCAATACTGTCACCCCAGCAGAGAAGAGCATCGCCGAAATCAAAGCCAATAGCGGCGGATACCAAATGCCGGATTCCCTGCAAGCTCGACTCGTCAGAATCGTGGATGCCGAAATCACAGCCATTACAACCAACGACGGCATTACCGTTACTACCATCAATCAAGGCGAGAACAGCATCACCATTTACAATTACAACATCCCGGGTGCCCTTGTCGGCAGAACCTTCTCCCTGACTGGAAATGTCGGTTACCACTATTCCCCAGGAGTACAAATCGTCAATCCGAGAGACTTCGATTTCAACGACGGCGACCAACCTTCCATTATAATCAATCCCAACCAACTCACACTGAATTATGACCAACATTCAGGCACCCTCGTCCCATACTATGCGAATATCGAGACGATAACCAATCCCACGATTGTCTTTTACCAATCAGACGGCGAAACCCAAACCACCTGCGACTGGCTCGTTACCAACATTGATGAGAACAACAACATCACCTATTTCATGGCAGCCAATAATTCGACGACAAACCATCGCACAGCTTATTTCAGAGAACGGGTGGATTTGGCCGGTGAAAACATCTATTCCAATCTTGTTTCCATCACTCAGACCCGTCGAATATACGACTATGCGAGCTTACCTTTCATTTGGAGTGGAGGCTCAACATATAGTTTCAACAATCAGACTGGTGCATCTACGCATGGCGTGGAAGATTATGTCGACGACCCGGACAATTATCTGTGGTATAGCCCGTATTCGATGAAATTCAACACTACCGGCGACTACATCCTGGTGAAAACCGGCGAGAAACCTGGCATTGTCACCATCGACGTGAAAAAGTTTGGTGGCTCACGAACCTCTTATTTCACTTTGCAAGGCTCGGCTGACGGAGTCAACTTCACCGACATTAAAACCCTGCCCATCAGAGGAGGCGCAAACACCACCCACACCCTTACTTTTATGGGCCCATTTGATGAAAGCCACCGCTATGTCAGGCTCGTCTTTACCTGCGGTGCCAGTGTTGGCGTTGGTGCCATGTCCATAACTAAAGGCTCAGACCCAACCATCATCCTCGACGATGCCGAATTTTTCGTTGATGCCACCGAACAATCCAACACCCTCACCGTCCAATACTTGAACTTCCAGTACATGGGCGATATTGAAGTGCGTTTCTATCAGCCCGGCGGCTACTATACTACCACATACGATTGGATTACGGCTTCCATAGACCAAGACAACAACCTTACCTATACGGTTACAGCCAATGATGGGGCAGTTCGCACGGCATATTTCAAACTCTATGTTCACACCTCGCCCACCTATGCCTACTATGGTGTGTATTCCGAGCTCATCGCCATCACGCAAGTCGCTGAAGCCCAATCAGGCACCTATACTTTGGTCGAGTCAACTGAGGACCTCGTCCCGGGCGCACACTATATCATCGTAGGCAAAAAGACGACAGGAAACATCACCGACTACTATGCCATGGGAGGGCAGTCCATCACCGCTTCTGGCAATGCAGGCAACAACAGGTCGTCTTTTGAAGTGACGCCCGAAGGAAACAGCATTACCATCCTCGACCCCTACCTCCACCAGTTCACCTTGAGCGGTCCGTCTGACGACACTTGTTGGACCATCCACGACAAAAACGAGCAAGGAGCCAGCGGTTCGACAGGTTTCCTGTGTACCAATACCTCCAATCCCAACAACAACGTCCTGAGAACCAGAAATGATGCCAACGGTTACGACAGTCCTTGGACCATCGAGATTGGCGAAGGCGGTGCCGCCAACATCCAGGCGCAAAACAACAACACAAGCCGCAACACCATGCGCTTCAATGCCACCGACCTCATCTTCTCATGCTATTTTGAAAACAACAACCAACAGGACGTTTACCTTTACGTCAAAAACGACGACCCCATCTATGAGTTCTACAGCGATGCCAACGTGACGGCCGTCATTGCCGAAGACGACTCCTACACGGTGCACCGCCCTGCCGTTCTTTCGGGTACGCTCACCAACCAAGGCACTGCGGCCAATTTCATCATTGAAGCTGGTGCAGAATTCAAGGGCAACGGTGTTGCAGCCACTATGCAAAAGGCCATCGACAAATACATAAGCGACCAGGATCACTACTACCTGCTTGCCTCGCCCATGGCGGAGGCCCTCACACTCAGCAACCCGAACCATACCAACCTCATTTCCAACGAGTACGACCTCTACAAGTTCAACCAAACCCAAGACGAATGGGTCAACCATAAGTCTGGCACGTTCACAACCCTTGACAACACCACTGGTTACCTCTACGCCAACAACGCCAATAAGACTGCGTGGTTCGTTGGCAACCTGAAATCGAGCAACACGGATGTCGTCGTCCCGCTCACCTATGCTGACGAAGCCGTTTTGAAGGGTTGGAACCTCGTGGGCAACCCCTTCCCATGCAAAGCCTACCTCAATAGCGACCTCAACTTCTACAAGATCAATGGCACTGAGCTTGTTCCAGCTTCGGGTTCCATTCCTCCTTGCGAAGGTGTCTTCGTGAAAGCCACTGCCGAGGGACAAAGCGTCAGCTTTACGGCCACTATGCCTAACGTCGGCGGAAGAGGCATCTTGAACATCAACTTGAACACCTCAACCGGCCATCCCGTTGACTTGGCCCGCATCCGCTTCAGCGAAGGCTCCGACCTTGAAAAATTCATGCTGCATGACGATGCCTCACGCTTATTCATCCCGCAAAACGGCAAGGACTGCGCTGTGGTCCACTCTGCCCACACGGGCGAGATTCCAGTCTGCTTCAAAGCCGCCGAAGACGGGACTTATAGCCTTGTGGTCAACACGGAAAACGTGGAAATGGAGTATCTGCACCTTATTGACAATATGACTGGCTCGGATATTGACCTGCTCCAAACCCCGAGCTATAGCTTTGAAGCGAAAACTATCGACAACAGCAATCGCTTTATAATAGTGTATGACCTCAAGAAGTGAGTAAAAGCGCCAAATTCCTTGATAATATGTATATTTGCAGCATAAAACCTAATCGCCATGCTACCCATGAGACTCTACACCGCCGGCTTTGCCGACTTCGAGCGCATCCGTGAGGACGGGCGCGTCTATGTTGACAAGACACACCTTATTTATAAGATGTGCCATGAATCGCAATTCGTTTTCCTCAGTCGCCCACGAAGGTTCGGCAAATCTTTGGTTTGCAGCACTTTGAAATACTATTTTCAAGGCCGAAAAGACCTGTTCGAAGGGCTCGCCATCGCCGAGTTGGAAAAGGATTGGAAGCAACACCCCGTGCTGCATTTCGACATGAGTGCCTGCAAGAACAAGTATGAAATGAGTCAAATCATCAGCGAACTGCACAGCCAATTAGATTATCACGAACAGAGGTACCATTGGGAGCATACGGACGGTTCGCCTGGCGAACGCCTCAAAAAGCTGATTCAGCAAACACATGCGAAAACGGGTCTGAAGGCCGTCGTCATCATCGACGAATATGATGCGCCGCTGTTGGAGTATTTGCACCAACCCGACAAATTAGCGGAAGTACGCAGAATCATGCAGGAGTTTTACCAATCTTTGAAGATTTGCGATGCCGACGAGCAGTTTGTCTTCATCACGGGCATCACCAAGTTCAGCCAACTTAGCATCTTCTCCACCTTGAACAACCTGCGCAACATCTCGATGCTGCCCCAATATTCGGCTCTTTGCGGCATCACCAAGGAAGAACTGACAACGGTTTTCGACCAAGATGTCCAAACTTTGGCCGATCAATATGGTTGCACCAAAGAAGTGATGTACGGAATGCTCCGACAACAGTACGATGGCTATCATTTCTGTAATGAATCGGAAGACATCTTCAATCCTTTTAGCATTGTGAATGTATTCACTGATAGGTGTTTGAACTATTATTGGTTCAGCAGTGGCACGCCCACCTTCCTCTTCGAGACGATGCGGCAGTTCAACACCGACATCCTGAGCTTGCAAAGGATCCAGGTGGCTGTCACCGAGTTTGACATACCCTCCGAGGGCATGACCTCTGCCCTACCTTTGTTCTACCAGTCGGGCTACCTCACCATCAAAGGCTACGACTTCGATAGCAACACCTACACCCTCGACTTCCCCAATGCCGAGGTGAAAGTTGGCTTCATGAACAACTTCCTCAGTTCCATGATGGGCTTGAGAGGCTCCAACTCCGAGGGCTTCGCGGGCTTGTTCTATGCCGCCTTGAAGCGCCATGAACTCGACAGGGCTATGCAACTCATGCAATCTTTCTTTGCGTCGATACCGTATTTGGAATACGGCGAGAAGCAACTTGATGAGATAACCAAATACGAGGCCTATTACCAAGTGTTGACCTACGTGGTCTTTTCCATCTTCAACTGCCGCACACACACCGAGGTGAAGTCGGCTCGCGGTCGCACCGACTTGGTGGTCTTTATGCCCGATGTCACATACGTCATGGAACTGAAGATGCACGGCACAGCACAAGACGCCTTGGAGCAGATTGAATCTAAAGCGTATGCTATTCCTTACCAAATGGGAGGAAAGCCCATTGTAAAAATCGGTATTGCCTTCTCACAGGAAACCAAGACCATTTCAGAGTGGTTGATTAATTAAATGCAAATCTTAACAATACAAATTATTGAAATTTAAATATTTAAGATTTAAGATTTAAGGATTCTATTGTTTGTTGGGCTTGTTTTTGGGGTTCGCGGCGGGTGTCCCAGAAATCCACAATCTCTATCACATCCCCGTTAATCCAGTAGACAATTTTGTTCAATCGGTTCACGACGATACTTCTGTATTGAATTGGCGCATCTGCAAGAAGAGTCTCTACTGGTCCCAAACAAGGATTTCTCGCAAGAAGTCTTTCCGTGCGATAGGCTTCTTTGAGGAATTTCGTGCAGCTTTTCGAACCATATTCGGTTTGAATATAACTGACGACTTGACGAAGCCTTTTTGCCGCTTCGGGATACCAAACTATTCTCATATTGCTTCTGCGTATAGCGATTTGGTTTCT
The DNA here is from genome assembly GCA_902802535.1 of uncultured Bacteroidia bacterium. Classification (GTDB taxonomy): domain Bacteria; phylum Bacteroidota; class Bacteroidia; order Bacteroidales; family F082; genus Limimorpha. Next base: position 562 of record CADCML010000006.1, on the reverse strand, counting down.
TCCAATTGTCTGTCTATTTCTTCCATGTCGCTGGGGGCAAGCCCGAATTCCTCAAATAGATCCCGAAAAAGGTCCTCGCTTGTCACATAGTTTCCGCGTGCAATCTCTTTTCGCCCCTGTTCAGCTCTTTCCAAAAGTTCCTCAACGGTGTATGGCTTCAAAACTTCGCCTTCTTCCGCATAGGCATGTTCTATCAGATGCTCTGCCAACCAACGTTGGTTGTTCGGGGTGAGGGCACCGTAGAGGTATTCCAGCAGGCTTGTCAATGTTGTTTCACTCATCGTAATGCTCCTTTCCGTTTGTTCAATTATGGGCATAGCAAACCCTTTTAATTAATTTACAAAGATACGATTAATATCAATACGGTGTCTAAAAATCCAAAAAACCATGAAATTATTGAGTTAACCGAACAATTCCTCTTTCAAATATTTTCCCGTATCATTTTTCGCGCTTTCACATAAAAAGAGCTGGCGGCGCAAGTGCCGCCAGCAAGGACGATTACCTTAAACCTCCAGAAAGGTTGTTTGAAGGATTAACACTACTGAGTTTTGGGTCTATTTCG